>NZ_JBDTTP010000036.1:0-39255 GCF_039930565.1 Flavobacterium sp.
TTGACCAATATCTAATCTTTTTTTATTCTCTTAAATAATTTCACCCAACGGGTATAACACTATATTAAATTGATTTTGATGGAATCAGAATTAAATACCTTCAACATCTGTTTTCTGGTTTTTTATTAAGCGTCATATTCACATTAACAATTATGAACATATCCGGTAAGTTCATATATTTACCTAAAAATTATTATATGTTAAACAGCTATAGTTCTGCTGATAAAGTTTTACTGGCAGTCGATTGTATCATTTTCGGATTCGACCATGAAGGTTTGAAAATACTATTAATAAAAAGAGATTTTGAACCTGAAAAAGGGAAATTGTCCTTAATGGGTGGATTTCTCAGACGTGATGAAACATTAGATCATGCAGCCATCAGGGTCCTGAACACTTATACCGGACTTCATGATATTTATATGGAACAACTGCACTCGTATAGTGAAATTGATCGTGACCCGGTTGAAAGGACGGTCTCAGTTTCGTATTATGCGTTAATTAATATTGAAAATCATAATACTGAATTAATCAAAAATTATCATGCACAATGGTTTAGTGTAGGAGATGCGCCCAATTTAATTTTTGACCATAATCAAATGGTTAAACATGCTATTAGAAGATTGCGTTACAGGACTTCAATCAAACCAATTGGCTTTGAACTCCTTCCTGAAAAATTCACTATGCGCCAGCTTCTTGAACTTTATGAGGCTATTTTGAGCAAGGAATTAGACAAGCGTAATTTTATCAGTAAAATAAATTCGATGGAGATTTTAATTAAATTGGAAGAAAAAGACATGCAATCATCGCGTAAAGGTTCTTACCTATACACTTTTAACAAAGAAAAATATGAAGAAAAATTACTAAACGACTTTGTTTTGAATTTATAACAGTAATACTTATCCTGAAAAAACAAAAACCTGAAAGAAATCTTTCAGGTTTTTTTCTTCAATAAAAACTATAAAAAAACCAAAATTACTCTATTTGATAATTCTACCTTTTGATAAAAGCAAACATTTGTGGAGAAATATATTTCATCACAATTAATTGGTGAGTTACTTACTACATCTTAATAATTGAAATAATTTATTATAAGTGTGTAAAACACATTTACAAATGTAAGTAAAATTATAATGTCAAAATAAAAATTGTTGCTTTTTTACTGAAAAATTTATTAAGTCTCAATTTCTTTAAATGAAAATCATCCTGAAGCTTGTCGAAAGTTAAAAATTACTATAATGAATCACGAATAATCAAAGAAGATTTATTTTCAATTTGTTCATTTCTTCCTTTAATCACCATTTCTGCCAGAATTTTTCCCATAAGTTCAAAATGAGTAGAAATGGTTGCGATTCCATTTGCTGCTACTTTTTTTAAAGGGGTTTCATTATAAGATATAATTCCAAAATCTATTCCTAATTGTAAATTATGATTTCTTGCTTCTTCAATTACACTAACCAAATCCCTGTCATTTGGAATAACATATAAATCTCCAATGCTGATTTGATAATCTGTAAATTCAGCAAGTATGGTATAATCGAAATTATTTTCTTTACAGAAGCTTTCGAATCCGGTTTTCATACCTAAAGGTTCTCTGTATCCAGGAAAAATCAGAATAAGTTTTTTATATTTATTAAGTCTTGATTTTGCTTTAGAAAGTCCTTCGAAAATATCTTTTTGATGATTTTGATAAATTGCAGGATACTCTTGTAAGTTAGTATTTGTCTGGTCTAATATGATTACATCACTTACTGGTAGGGTTCTTACGGAATCAGCGATATCTTTTAAATTGGTAGGCATTATAATATATTTGTTATAATTGCCATTACTGTCACTTATTAATTTTTTAAAAACAGGCACATTAAAATGGTGGAAAAAGATATCTACCTGTACCTTTTTTCCAATATTTTTTAAAAACGAATTGTAAATGTCTTCCTTAAAAATATTGAGTTCATCAAAAAGCAAAAAAATCTTCTGCCTAATACTGGTTTCAACACTTTTAACATAATATCCTTTACCAGGAATAGCATAAATAATACCTCTTTTTTTAAGCTCATCATATCCCTGCAAAACCGTATCCCGGGACAACGAAAAAGCCAGACACACTTTATTTACAGAAGGCAGCCTGTCTCCTTTTAGCAGCTTTTGTTCTTCGATTGCTTTTTCAACAGAAAGAATTATCTGTTTATATTTTGGTAATCCTACATTATTTTGAATTGAGATTATGCTCATAAAAAATGATTTTATTGGCAATATACAAAAACTGGTAGGTACTGGTATGTATATTTGAAATATGTTTTTATTTTTGAATTTCATTTTGAAAATATTGTAGTATGCTTTCCGATATTTAGAGAATATATTAAAACATAATCTGTATGAACAATAACAAGCATTAAAATAAAACTAATATTTAGTTGATACAATTCATAAAACAGACAAATAATATACCTTCAATTACAAAATAATGAATGACATTTTAATACAAAATACCAAATCTTTTTTCCAAAAATCATTTGGTTCTTCTCCTCAAAAAATTGTGCTGTCTCCTGGAAGAATTAATATTATCGGAGAACATATAGATTATAATGACGGTTATGTTTTACCGGCAGCAATTGATAAAATAATTTGTTTTGCCTTTGAGAAAAGCAATTCAAAAACATCCAAAATTATCGCCATCGATTTAGATGAAGAATTTGAAGTCAACCTGGATCAAAAAATTGAACTAAGTGATGTGGTTTGGACCAATTATATTTTGGGAGTAATCAAACAATTACAGGATAATGGTTTTTCCTTTGAAGGTTTCAACTGTGTTTTCAGCAGTAATATTCCGGTTGGTTCCGGTTTATCTTCTTCGGCAGCTTTAGAATGTGGAATGATTTTCGGGATAAAAGAACTTTACGATTTAAAAATTGAAAAACAGGATATTGCATTATTAGGACAAAAAGCGGAACACTGGGTTGGTATTAATTGTGGTATTATGGATCAGTTTTCGAGTGTTCATGGTCTGGAAAACAAAGTAATAAAATTAGATTGCAACACCTTGGAATTTGAATATCATAATGCCGATTTCAAAGATTATTCATTGGTTTTATTTGACAGTAATGTAAAACACTCGCTTTTTACATCCGAGTATAATAACAGAAGATTAGAGTGCGAAGAAGGACTTTCGATCATCAAAAATCATTTCCCGGACATCAAAACGTTCAGGGATTGTACAGAAGAACAGGTTTTGAGTCTTCAGGATAAAATGAGTGCAATTGTTTTTAAAAGAGTACATTTTGTAGTTAAGGAAATTCTTCGTGTTACTAAGGCCTGCGAAGCTTTGGATAACGGAAACATCGAACTTTTAGGACAATTGCTTTTTGATACCCATGACGGATTATCAAAAGAGTATGAAGTGAGTTGTGCCGAATTAGATTTTATAGTGGAACAGGGTAAAAAAGAAGAAGCAGTAATTGGTTCGCGCTTAATGGGTGGCGGTTTTGGAGGCTGTGCGATTACTTTAATCAAAAAAGGGAATGAAAACAGGGTTAAAGAAGCGTTTACTAGCCTTTATTTTGATACATTTGAAATTGATTTAAAAATTTATGATGTGAAAATCTCTAACGGAACATCACTTTATACTACCAATTAAGAATGAGAAATTTTGATATTAACGAAGATCCGCACAGACGCTACAATCCATTAATAAACGAATGGGTTTTGGTTTCACCACATCGTGCAAAACGTCCTTGGCAAGGCCAGAACGAAACTATTTCGACTGAAAAACTACCTAAATACGACGCAACCTGCTATTTGTGTCCCGGAAATATTCGTGCAAACGGTATGAATAATCCTGATTATGAAAGTTCGTTTGTTTTTGAAAATGATTTTGCGGCTATGAAGCAGGATGAAATCATGTATGAAGATGACATCAAACAAACTTTTTTTAAAGCACAGCCGGAAAGAGGGATTTCGAGAGTGGTTTGTTTTTCGCCAAGACACGACCTTACTTTACCGGAAATGGAAATTGAAGGTATCGAAAATATCATTCGTACCTGGCAAAAAGAATATACTGATTTAGGTAATATCGACTATATCAACCATGTTCAGATTTTTGAAAACAAAGGAAGTGTAATGGGATGCAGCAATCCGCACCCTCATGGACAAATCTGGGCCCAGTCATCATTACCAACTCAGGTTGAAAAAACACAAAATAATCTTAAAACATATTTCCATAAAAATAACCGCAATCTTTTACAGGACTATCTTAAAGCTGAATTGATAAAGGAAGATCGCATTGTAATCGAAAATGAACATTTTGCAGCATTAGTTCCTTTTTGGGCAATATGGCCATACGAAACCATGATTATCAGCAAAAGACATGTAACTAAAATAACTGATTTCACTACTGAAGAAGTTACCTCCTATGCTGTTATTCTGAAACAGCTGACTACGAAATATGATAATTTATTCCTTACGTCATTCCCCTATTCATCAGGAATCCACCAGGCTCCTACAGATGGGGAAAACCATGAAGAATGGCAATTTCACATGCATTTTTACCCGCCATTGTTACGTTCTGCTAGTGTAAAAAAATTTATGGTAGGTTACGAAATGCTGGGTGAGTCACAACGTGATATCACTCCGGAAAAAAGTGCGGCTATACTAAGGGAACAATCAGACATACATTATAAAAAAAAATAGATTATCCAAAATAGTAAGCATGATGTAAAGAAAAACAGCTAATTAGACATGAAAAATAAAATCTTATTAAATTCTATTTTTATCTTTTTCACACTGGTTATAATCGCACAGCAAAAGCCAACGACTAACGATTGGGAAAATCCGGAAATATTCCAGATAAACAGAGAACCTGCCAGGGCAGCATTTTTACCTTATGCTGATGATCCGTCTGCTATTGCAGATGATTATACCCGTTCTCCATGGTTTCTAAGTTTAGATGGAAAATGGAAATTTAATTGGTCCCCAACTCCAGACGCAAGACCAAAAGATTTTTTTAAAAACAGCTTCAATACCACAAATTGGAAAGAAATGAGCGTTCCCGCTAATTGGGAATTAAATGGTTACGGGATTCCGATTTACACCAATATAACCTATCCATTTGTTAAAAACCCACCTTTTATAGATCATGCCGATAATCCAGTCGGATCGTATAAACGCAGTTTTGAATTGCCGGAAAACTGGAATAATCGACGCGTTTACCTCCATTTTGAAGCTGGAACCTCAGCCATGTATGTTTGGGTAAATGGAGAAAAAGTTGGATACAGTGAAAATACAAAAAGCCCTGCAGAATTTGATATTACAAAATATGTAGAAGCAGGGAAAAATCAGATTGCTGTTGAAGTGTACCGATGGAGCGACGGCTCTTATTTAGAAGACCAGGATTTTTGGCGTTTATCAGGAATTGACCGTGATGTGTATTTATTTAGTACTGCAAATACCCGAATTGCCGATTTCTTTGCTCGTCCGGATTTAGATGCTTCATACAAAAATGGAAGCTTGTCTGTTGATGTTAAAGTCCAAAACATGAATTCTTCTGCAAAAAACAACCAGACAATTACTGCTAAATTGGTTGACGAAACAGGAAAAATTGTTTTTACAAAAACTACAAAGTTAAATGTAAGTGCCGATGCAACGGAATCAATCACACTGAATCAGAATGTTACAGCACCTAAATTATGGAATAATGAAACTCCTAATTTATATACCTTATTACTGACCCTTAATGATGAAAATGGAAAATTTGTAGAAACCGTTAGTACATCAATTGGTTTCAGAAAAGTAGAATTGAAAAACGGACAATTATTAGTCAATGGTATTCGCATTATGGTCCATGGTGTAAACATCCATGAACATAATCCAAAAACAGGTCACTATCAGGATAAAGAAACCATGATGAAGGACATCAGATTAATGAAAGAACTGAACATTAATGCGGTAAGGTGCAGTCATTATCCAAATAATTTAATGTGGGTAAAATTGTGCAATAAATATGGTTTGTTTCTGGTAGATGAAGCCAATATCGAGAGTCATGGCATGGGCTCTCTTCCATGGATTTCTGACTTTGCCAATCATCCCGCTTACAGACCAGAATGGCATGCTGCTCACATGGATCGTATCTACAGTTTGGTAGAGCGTGACAAAAACCAGCCTTCTGTTATTATTTGGTCATTGGGAAATGAATGCGGAAATGGCACTGTTTTTCATGATGCGTATAAATGGATTAAAAACAGAGACAAAACGCGTTTGGTTCAGTTTGAACAAGCCATGGAAGAAGAAAACACGGATATCGTCTGCCCAATGTATCCCACCATTGAGTATATGAAACAATATGCCAGCCACAAAGATGTAAAACGCCCATTTATTATGTGTGAATACGCTCACGCAATGGGGAACAGCAGCGGTAATTTTCAACTATACTGGGATATCATCCACAGTAGTACCAATATGCAGGGCGGGTTTATCTGGGATTGGGTAGATCAGGGATTTGAAGGAGTAGATGAAGCAGGCCGCAAATACTGGACCTATGGAGGAGATATGGGCAGCCAAAATTATACAAACGACGAGAATTTTTGTCATAACGGTTTAGTCTGGCCAGATCGAAAACCTCATCCAGGTGCTTTTGAAGTAAAGAAAGTATATCAGGATATTAGATTTAAAGCGGCTGATCTGCAAAAAGGAATTATAACAGTAGAAAATGGCTTTGGGTATACAAATCTTGATAATTTTATTTTCAAATATGAGGTTTTAGAAAATGGCTTAGTTATAAAAAATGGAACAATAGAGTTGAATCTCGCACCTCAATCCAAAAAGGAAGTACAAATAGGATTGCCAAAATTGATTACTAAAGATGGTGTAGAATATCTTTTGAATATGTATGCTTACACCCGAAAAGGCAGCGAAGTTTTACCTCAAAATTTTGAAGTAGCCAGAGAACAGTTTTCAATTGGCGAAAGTAAATATTTCATAAAAACAACTCCAAAAGAAACAAATTCTGTCGTTAAAGAAATTAAAGATATTATTGTACTAAGTGCTTCTGGGGTTGAAGTGACAATAAACAAAAAAACAGGTTTGATGCAGGATTATAAATCCGGAGGTGAACAGTTTTTTAATAAACTCCCAGTTCCTAATTTTTGGCGTGCACCTGTAGATAATGACTTCGGAAATAATATGCAGGTTAAAAGTAATATCTGGAGAACAGCCGGAAAAGCTACAAATTTGAATAGTATAGAAATAAAAGAAACAGCCGGAAGAACAAGTGTCATAGCTACTCTTTCCTTAAGAGATGTTGCTTCTACAAGTACAATTGTCTATACGATGAATGCAGATGGAAGTTTAGAGGTGCTCAATTCTTTCAAAGCAGGTAACACTTCTTTACCAGAAATACCGCGTTTTGGAATGCTGTTTTCTCTCAAAAAAGACTTCGATAATTTCAGTTATTATGGAAGAGGCCCCTGGGAAAATTATTCCGACAGAAATACCGCTTCACTTAAAGGTGTCTACAAAAGTAAAGTTGCAGACCAATATGTTCCGTATGCGCGTCCTCAGGAAAATGGATATAAAACAGATGTTCGCTGGTTGACGCTAACAAACAACTCAGGAAACGGAATCCAAATAGACGGTTTACAATCTTTAGGAGTAAGTGCATTGCATAATTATCCTGAAGATTTTGACCCGGGTGTAATTAAAAAGCAACAGCATAGCAGCGATATAACACCTCGTAATGAGGTTATAGTTTGTGTCGATTTTGCACAAAGAGGCGTTGGTGGCGATAATAGCTGGGGTGCTTTACCACATGAACAATATCGATTAAATAGCAAGGAATATAGTTATGGTTTTATTATAAAGCCAAAAAAAAAGAATTGATACAGGTTGCTGTTAGAAAAAAGAATTATTAAAAAAAACGAAATGAAAATAGTTGTTACAGGCGGATTAGGTTTTATCGGATCCCACACCGTTGTTGAGCTTCAAAACGAAAACTTTGAAGTAATTGTTATTGACAACCTCTCTAATTCTTCAATCGATGTTTTAGACGGCATCGAACGCATTACAGGCAAAAAACCGCTTTTTGAACAAATTGATTTAAGAGATAAAACTGCTGTTCAGGATTTCTTTAAAAAATATTCTGATGTTTCAGGAGTTATTCATTTTGCGGCTTCAAAAGCTGTGGGCGAAAGTGTTCAGAATCCATTGTTATATTATGAAAACAACATAAACTCATTAGTTTATATCCTGCAGGAATTACAGGAAAAACCAAAAGCAAATTTTATATTCAGTTCTTCGTGTACGGTTTACGGTCAGGCCGAAGTAATGCCAATTGCAGAAGCAACACCAATTCAGCCAGCGATGTCCCCTTATGGAAACACCAAACAAATTGGTGAGGAAATCATTACTGATGTGACTAAAATAAGTAATCTGAATGCTATTTTATTGCGTTATTTTAATCCAATTGGAGCGCATCCATCAAATGAAATTGGCGAATTACCGCTTGGAGTTCCGCAAAATTTAGTGCCGTTTATTACACAAACCGGTGCTGGCTTAAGAAAAGAATTATCTATCTACGGAAACGATTATCCTACTATAGACGGAACATGTGTACGAGATTATATTCATGTTGTAGATTTAGCAAAAGCACATGTAATTGCCATGCAGCGATTAGTCAACAAAACAAATACAGACAAATTAGAAATTTTCAATTTAGGAACCGGAACCGGAAGTTCAGTCCTTGAAGTCATTACTGCTTTTGAAAAAGTAAGCGGACAAAAACTACCGTATAAAATTGTAGGCAGAAGAGAAGGTGATGTTACAGAAGCATACGCCAATACTGACAGAGCGAATAATGTATTGGGCTGGAAAACCAAATATAACCTTGAAGACGCTATTGCAAGTGCATGGAGATGGGAACAAAAGATCAGAAAATAACATTTTAATAAAATACAGAAATTATTTATTTTTGTTACAAATGTAAAGAATACATTTATTTCTATTGTTCGTAACTATTTTTACTTTATTTTTGATTTTCAATTTAATAAAAAAATGGCAAATTTAAAATACATATCGTATTTTTTCTTAATTAAAAGAATAAATTACTTAGTTTCGTAGCCGTAAAAAATTTATATTGACAACAATACCAAAATTAAAACTTTATAAAAATCACTTATATTAATTCAAATATTACTAACCAATGAGCTCGAAACTTGCTTTTGCAGATTATGCAGTATTTATTATCTATTTTCTCGTAGTATCTATTTATGGATATACAATTTATCGCAAACGCGAAAAAAACGAACACGATGCTAAGGCCTATTTCCTTGCAGAAGGAACACTTACATGGTGGGCTATTGGGGCTTCGTTAATTGCCTCAAATATTTCGGCAGAACAATTTATCGGAATGAGTGGTGAGGGCTTCTTCCTTGGAATTGCTGTTGCTGCCTATGAATGGCTTGCTGCTATTGCCTTAATTATTGTAGCTGTTTGGTTCATTCCCGTATATCTTAAAAATAAGATTTACACCATGCCACAATTCTTAAAAACACGTTACAACGAATCTACTGCTTTAATCATGGCGGTTTTCTGGTTGTTTTTATATGTTTTTGTCAACCTTACTTCTATATTATATTTAGGAGCTGTTGCCATCAACGGGTTAGCAGGTGGGGAATATTTACATGCCATAATGGTAGCTCTTGCGGTTTTTGCCCTAATTATCTCTTTAGGAGGAATGAAGGTTGTTGCTTACACTGACGTAATTCAGGTAGCCGTATTAATCATTGGAGGTTTGGTTACTTCTTATATTGCTTTAACAACAGTAGGACAGTATTTTGGTTTTGGTCAGGATGCGATAGCCGGTTTCAATGTATTGATGGATAAAGCACCGGAACATTTCAGAATGATAATTGACAGGCCTACGGCTAATTCTACACAATTGGAAATTGACAAATATCTGACTTTTCCAGGTTTAATGTCGTATTTGGCAGGTATCTGGATTATCAACCTTAATTACTGGGGCTGTAACCAATATATTACGCAAAGGGCTTTGGGCGCTGATTTACAAACAGCCAGAACTGGTATTTTGTTTGCAGGATTATTAAAATTAATTATGCCATTAATCGTAATGTTGCCAGGTATTGCAGCATATGTTTTATATCAAAATGGTGGTTTACCGCACTTAGTTGGTGGAAAAGACGGGGCCTATTCAGCCATGTTAACATTCTTGCCAACAGGTCTAAAAGGATTATCTGTAGCCGCTTTAACTGCTGCGATCGTAGCATCATTAGCTGGAAAAGTAAATAGTATTTCTACAATTTATACGTTAGACGTTCACAAAAAATACATTCAAAAAAATGCCAGTGACAGACATCAGGTAAACATTGGTAGATATGCCGTTTTTGCAGCGATGCTTTTAGCTGTTTTATTTACATGGAATGACGTTCTTGGAATTGGTGGTGTTGGTGGATTTACTTACATCCAGAAATATACCGGATTTATTAGTCCTGGTGTTTTTGCTATGTTTTTCCTTGGTATGTTCTGGAAAAGAACAACTGGTACAGCTGCTATTGTAGGTGTAATTGCAGGTTTCTTACTATCTGTTTTATTTAATGAATTTGCTCCTGCATTATTCGGAAATGAAACATTATTGTACACTGCCTGGCCAAACGGAAAAGGCGGATTCGAAATCCCTTTCCATATTTGTATGGGATTGTCATTTGTATTTACCATGCTTCTTATGATTGCCATAAGTTTCGCAGGACCAAAAGTGAATCCTAAAGCATTCGAGTTAGATACAGAAATGTTTAAAGTAAAACCACAAACAATGGTGTTAATTGTAATTACATTATTGATTATAGCCGCTTTATATATTAAGTTCTGGTAAAATATATTTTTCAATTTATTAAAAAGTCTGAGATCAATTCGTTTGGTTTCAGACTTTTTTAATTTACGGAATCAATTCATATTCATAATTGTATTTGTGAATCTGTTTCTAAATAAATCAAATTCAAAACTAAATATATCCAATACAATTTCATGGTTTAAATTCGGATAGCATACGTAAAAACCCTCTTCTAATAATCTTGCCTGAAAAGCCCGAAAAAAAAGACCACAAATACTGATGTTACTGATTACAACAAATTTTGAATTATCATTTGTAATTTTTATTTGGAAATACCCGTACAAATTGTCATTGTATTCCACTGATAAAATTTCAAAAATAAAATTCGTCAAGGCGCCTTTTTCATCTGAGAAGTAACCTATATTTCCTAAACTTTCATTTTTTATTATTGCCATAATTAGGGAATGATTTTGGTTTATAACTTGTAATTAATCATCATTAGATTTTATACTTCCTTTTGTTTTCTCTGTTTTTTTACTTTTAATATTTAATAAAAGTAGAAGTTACGTTCTATGTTTTTTTGCCGAAAATTTCTTTTCTCCTCAATGTGATTTTTGCCGTTTCATATACTCTTTTTTGATATAATTCAATTATTGTTTCTTCAATATCATTATTATTGTTTCTACCATTAAAAACATGAGTAATGTAAGAATTGCTGAACGGAAACCCTTTTTTATTCCATATCGATTTCTCTGCCAAAAGCTTTTGAACCTCTTTTGAATAGCCTGTTTTAAACACTTTCTTCATTTTATTCCTTTGTCCGGCTGTAATCATGGATAAGTTTTATTTGAATCATATAATTATTGTATTTTTACTATGTATTTACTACGAAGTAACTACTTCAAATATATATCATTTATTAATATATTGTATCATTTTTAATACAAAAATTTAAAAAAAATGCAAACAGAAGGCGAGAGATTACGCTACTACATTGAAAGCAAGGAAGTTAACCTGAGGCAGTTTTGTATAGAAAATGATATATTATACACTTCATTACACCCTATTTTAATGAATTCGAGATCTCTTGGGATGAATATTTTAAAAAAGATTATGCAGGTTTATCCTAATCTGAATATAAACTGGGTACTAACTGGAATGGGGGAAATAGAAATTACAAAAGATAAAAATCATGTTGTAAACGATCCAAATTCAATTTATCAAACTTTAGATCCCGGATATGAAGCTTTCCTAAAATACCTTGATAAGGAAGCCACTACAAATAAAATTATTGCACTAATAGAAAAGAAATTAGAAGAAAAGAAAAAGAAGTAATACTAATTTATAAAGTCTGAAAACAAATTCGTTGATTTCAGACTTTTTTTATGACATACGTTACCATTCCCCAAATAATCAATTGGTTTTCTTCGGTGACTTTTATGGGTTGGTATTCTTGATTTTCCGGCATGAGATACAGGCAATCTTTTTCGACCTGAATTCGTTTTACAGTAAATTCACCATCAATAAAACAAATAGCAATTTTATTGTTTTGAGGCTCTAAACTTCGGTCAACCACCAAAACGTCTTTATCGTTGATTCCGGCATCAATCATGGAATTTCCTTTAACCCTGATATAAAAAGTAGCCAGCGGATTTTCACTTAACTCTTTATTTAAATCAATCGTATTTTCCATAAAATCAGCTGCCGGCGATGGAAAACCAGCCGAAACGCCTTCCTTTATATAAGAAGTCCTGATTTCACTTTCGAAATCAGGCTTAAAAAACGTAAGCTTTTGTTCTTTTTTTAAAGACATCGTATTTCAAGAAGTTTTTTATAATCGGTTGTATATTTAGGAGACAGATGATTCTGGTTCATGTTCCAGGTCAGCTTAAGATTTTGCGAAGCCAGTTTTACTTTTCTGTTCCCGATTTTTTCATTCAGCTGATCCATAACCTTCATTAAGGCCAGATGTTTTGGATTTTCTTCCTCAAATAATTGAAATTGCTTTTTATCTTCTTCAATTAATTCGGTTACTACGACACCCGCTTTTTTAAACCTGATTCCCTCATTTCCTTTGTGCAATTTCTTCAGTAGTTCTATAGCTGCATTCGAAATTGTCAAAGTTGAATTGCTTGCATAAGGCAGCGTTACCGCCATATTAAAATAATATTTGGATGATTTTATGGTATGCCTGTCAATCACCAGCATGACAATTATAGTATGGCAGCAGGAATTTTGCTTTCGTAATTTTTCGGCACAAACCGAAGCAAAAGTAGTAACACGTTCGCGAAGCAAATCAAAATCCGAAATTTGTTTTGGAAAACTTCTGGTCGTCGCAATACTCTTTTTTTGGTCCGGTAAGACTTCTAAATCCAAAACCGATTTACCTTCCAACTCATATTTTAAACGAAGACCAATAACGCCCATTTCTTTTTTAATCCAGGATTCGTGTTCAGGCTTGATAAAATCAAGAGCCGTATGGATATTACGGAGTTTTACTTTCTTTTTTGTACGATAACCAATTCCCCAGACATCTTCAATTTTTGTCCATTTTAAGGCTTTGATTCTTTTTTCATCAGTGTCAATTACATAAATTCCTTTGGTTCTTGCTTGAAATTCCTTAGCAATTTTATTGGCTACTTTTGATAACGCCTTGGTTTCGGCAAAGCCAATGCAAACCGGAATACCCACCCATTTTTGAATACGGGCTTTCATCTGAAGTCCATAATCATGATAATCCAAAACATTAAGTCCATCAAAATTCAGAAAGGCTTCGTCTATACTGTAAATTTCTACATTAGGAGTAAACTGTCCCAAAATAGCCATAACGCGATTACTTAAATCACCATAAAGCGGATAATTGGAGGAAAACAATTTTACATCTTTTTCTTTTACCAATTCCCTGATTTTAAAAGCCGGCGCCCCCATAGGAACTCCTGCAGCCTTAGCCTCATTACTTCTCGAAATCACACAGCCGTCATTGTTCGATAATATCGCAACAGGTTTTCCGTTGAATTTCGGCTGAAAAACACGTTCGCAGGAAGCATAAAAATTATTGCAATCGACTAAGGCATACATCTTGCAAAATTACAAAATAGTGATATATGCACTGAATAATGAAAGTTAATTTTTTCGTTACATTTCCTAATTCCTTACATCATTTTATTCATCGGCAGCCATTAGGAAAATGAATGATTAATTCTGTTCAAAGAGTTGATTTTATAACATTAATTTTTATCTTTGTATTATTTTTATTTATTCTAAATAATGCAAAAAAACACAGCTAAGTTGTCTTATTATAAAACTTAATATAAAATTTATGAAAAAGAATATTTTTATTTGTTTTGCTCTGGTCATTACTCTATTTGCTAATGCACAACAAAAAAACACACTTTTGGATCAGGCTTTTTGGAAAAATTCTCCGGATGTAACCACAGTAAAAGCTGAAATTGCTAAAGGTTATAATCCATCAGAACTCAACGCAACATCATTTGATCCTGCTGTTATGGCCATCAATAACGACGCTCCTGCTGCGACCATAAAATTTTTACTGGAACAAAAAGGTAATGATGTTAGCAAATCGACCCATGATAATCGTATCTATCTTCACTGGGCAGCCAATAAAGGCAATGTAGAAATCGTGGAATATCTAATAAGTAAAAAATCGGATATCAATTTAGAAGACAGTCACGGATCTACTCCTATTGTAATGGCAGCGAATTCCGGTCAAAAAAACACTGCGGTTTATGAAGCTTTTTTTAAAGCCGGCATTGACCCAAAGAAAAAATACAAAGACGGAACCAATCTTTTACTGATGGCAATTCCTTCTGATAAAGATTTAACTTTAACTAATTATTTCGTTTCTAAAGGATTATCGATTAAAGATGTTGATAATAACGGAAATACTGCATTTAACTATGTAGCCAAAACTGGTAATATTCTTTTATTGAAATCATTATTGGAAAAAGGCGTTAAGCATACTGATAATGCACTTATTTTTGCTGCTCAGGGTTCAAGAAGAGAATCAAACACACTGGAAACTTATAAATATCTGGTAGAAGATTTAAAAATAAAACCGACAACCACTAGTAAATCAGGTGAAACAGTATTACATTTTCTGGCAACAAAACCAAACCAAACAGAAAATATCAACTATTTTTTAGCTAAAGGTGTAGACAGCAATAAAGCAGATATTGAAGGAAATACAGCTTTAATCAACGCTGCTTCAGCGAAAGATATTGCAGCAATTGAACTATTAGTACCCATTACAAAAAACATTAATGCACAAAATAATAAAGGAGAATCTGCATTAACAGCAGCTGTTAAAAACGGAACTCCGGAAGCAGTTTCTCTTCTTTTAAATAAAGGTGCAGATGTAAATATTCTGGACAAAGAAGGAAACAATTTAGGATATTACCTGGTGCAGTCTTACAGACCTGCAGGTCGTGGCCCGGAAGCTAACGCAACTAAACAAGACCCATTTGAAGCGAAAGTAAAATTGCTTCAGGACAAAGGATTAAATTTAGCTGCCCCGCAAAAAGATGGCAGTACTTTATACCATATTGCTGTCGTTAAAAACAATCTGGATTTATTGAAAAAAATTGCTGATTTAAAAATAGATGTGAATGCTAAAAACAAAGACGGCTTAACGGCTTTACATAAAGCGGCAATGATTTCTAAAGATGACGCTATTCTGAAATATCTCGTTTCTATTGATGCCAAAAAAGAGGTTAGTACCGAGTTTGACGAAAGTGCTTATGCCTTGGCAAAAGAAAATGAGTCGCTGACCAAAAATAATATATCTGTTGAGTTTTTAAAATAATCCTGTAAATTGCTACCCAAGTTCTAAATGCCCGGAGGCAATCTGTCAATACAATAAATACAATAGTATCCAAATGAAGTCAATAATTAAAATAAGTCTGGTAAGTGCCTTAATGTGTCTTTTATCTTTTCAGGCAAATGCACAAGAAAGTAAATATAAATGTATGCTTCAAATGTCCAATTATATGGGCGAAGGTGCTTATGTGGTAGTATCGCTTATCAACTCTAAGGGAGAATACGAAAAAACACTTTACGTAATGGGCGACGATAAAAAATGGTACAATACCCTTAAGGAATGGCATAAATTTCATTCTAAAAAACCATCCAATATCAGTGCAAAAACAGGAGCTTCCGTAACCGGAGGAGATCGCAGCATTACTACAATAGAGATTGAAGATTCTAAAATCAACAAAGGATATAAACTACGTTTTGAAACAGCTGTTGAAGACCAGAAATATTATGTAAATGATATCGAGATTCCGTTAACTACAGAAGGGCTTGCTGCTAAAACAGAAGGCAAAGGATATATTCGCTATGTACGATTAAATAAAATATAATTTTGAACTTTTTCTGCGCAAATCTGGAAATCTATGTCAAACAGATTTCCAGATTTTCGCAGATTCTTTTTAAGTAGTTTTAATAAAAAAATCTTCAATGACTCTTTCTTTTTGGCGTTATTCCCATCTGGCTCTGGCTGTTTTTTCGTCTTTATTTTTGATATTGGCATCGGTAACCGGAGTTATTCTTTCGGTAGATGCGATTCAGGAAAAAACACAGCCTTACCGTGTAGAAAATTTCGGCGAAATAACTTTGGAAGAAACCTTGCCAGCCCTAAGAAAAGCATATCCTGAAATAACAGAACTAAGTGTTGACCACAATCAGTTTGTAACACTGCAGGGTATTGATGAAGAAGGCGAAGATATTAATGCCTACATCGATCCAAGAACGGGAAAAACATTAGGTTCACCCATAAAAAAAACCGAATTCATCCAATGGGTTACGGCTCTTCACCGCTCTTTATTCCTTAAAGAAACAGGACGGTTTTTTATTGGATTGATTTCTTTTATTTTAATACTGATTTCGATTTCTGGTTTTGCCTTAGTAATTAACAGACAAAGAGGTTTACGTAATTTCTTTTCGAAAGTTATCAAAGAATACGTAGTTCAGTATTACCATGTCGTACTAGGAAGACTTGCCTTGGTTCCCATTCTGATTATTGCTGTTTCGGGCACTTATTTATCTCTGGAAAGGTTTAACTTTTTCATGGAAAAATCAAATTCGGAAAAAAGTGAAATTACTGCAGCAGTTCCTGTTTCAAAAAACAAGATTTCGGCATTTAAAAGTACGCTTCTCGCTGATGTTAAAAAAATAGAGTTCCCTTTCTCAGACGATCCGGAGGAATATTACATCATCAAATTAAAAGACCGGGAAATTGAAGTCGATCAGGTTTCCGGAACCATAGTGAGTGAAACTCTTTTTCCAATGACCACTCTTTTGTCTAATTTAAGTCTTGATCTGCATACCGGGCGTTCCAATAGTATTTGGGCTTTTATCCTTGGAATAGCATCTTTGAATATCCTTTATTTTATATATTCCGGTTTTGCCATGACCCTTAAAAGAAGGTCAAGCCGAATCAAAAATAAATACAAAGCAGAAGAAAGCAAGTTTATTTTATTAGTGGGATCAGAGAATGGAAGTTCGCTAAGATTCGCCAATTCGATACACAAACAATTGCTTGCCGAAGATCATACGGCGTTTATCACGCAACTAAATAATTACACTGTTTTTTCTAAAGCAGAACATATCATTATTTTCACCTCAACACACGGATTAGGTGATCCGCCTTCGAATGCTGGTAAATTTATATCGCTTGTCAATAAAATTCCACAAAAACAAAATGTGAAGTTTTCTGTTATTGGTTTTGGTTCTTACGCCTATCCTGATTTTTGTGCCTATGCACGTGAAATTGATTTACTGTTGGAAACCCAAAACTGGTCGGAACGCTTTTTGGATTTACAAACCGTAAATGATAAATCTGCCGATGAATTTGTGAATTGGGTAAAATTATGGAGCCAGAAAACAGGAATTGCACTTTCTACTACTCCATCGGTTTACAATCACGTTCCAAAAGGTCTGAAAAAAATGATGGTGCTGGACAAAACTTTAATTTCCGAGACCGATCAGACTTTTTTGTTGACACTTCGTACCAATATGCGAACACCCTTTAATTCAGGCGATCTTCTGGCAGTATATCCGGCAAACGACACAAAAGAACGTCTTTATTCTATAGGTAAAATCAAAGGAAATATTCAATTAGTGGTAAAACTGCATCCTTCCGGTTTAGGTTCCGGTTATTTGTATAATGTTGAACCCGGATCGGTTATAAAGGCACGAATTATCAATAATAAGTCTTTCCATTTTCCCAAAAAAGCACCCGTTATTGCTATGATTTCCAACGGAACCGGAATTGCTCCTTTTTTGGGGATGATCGAACAGAATAAGAAAAAAACAGACGTTCATTTATATTGCGGTTTTCGTAAAGAAACAGAAACAACGCTGGGTTATAAAAAATTCGCAGCAGAAATGACTGAAAAAAAGCAGTTAAAAAATTTCCAGCTGGCTTTTTCCCGTGAAGAAAACCATTATTATGTAATGGATTTGATAAAACGAGATTCCGATTTTTTTGTCAATCTGCTGAAACAAGGCGGAACCATCATGATTTGTGGTTCACTTGCGATGCAGCAGGATGTTGAGTCAGTTCTCGATTCCCTTTGTCTGGAAAAAGCAAATAGCAGTATTTCAGATTATAAAGCCAATGGTCACTTCCTGACCGACTGCTATTAAATTTTTAAAATAAAAATATGACTGTAAATCCAATCTTCACACGAAAGACATTTATATTTATTTTTTTACTGATTGGCAGTTTTATAAGCAATAGCCAAACTTTAAGAAAAAGAACAACAATGTTGATGGGCGGTCGTTTTGACATTACAATCGTAGCAAAAGATTCGTTAATCGCAGAAGAAAATATAGACATCGTTATTGCAGAAATCACAAGAATAGAAAATCTGATATCTGACTGGAAATCAGATTCGCAGGTATCAACGGTAAACCAAAATGCGGGTATCAAACCCATAAAAGTAGACAGAGAAGTTTTTGAATTAACGAAAAAAGCCCTTTATTTTTCTGAAATTACAAATGGTGCTTTTGATATCAGTTTTGCGGCTATGGACAGAATCTGGAAATTTGACGGATCAATGACGGCAATGCCTTCTGATGAAGCCATTAAAAAATCAGTAGAAAAAGTAGGCTACAAAAATATTATTCTGGATAGTATTCAATCCACCATTTTCCTGAAATTGAAAGGAATGAAAATTGGATTTGGCGCTTTAGGGGAAGGTTATGCTGCAGATAAATCCCGTGATCTAATGCTTTCAAAAGGAATAACTGCAGGAATCGTAAACGCCTCCGGAGATATGATTGCCTGGGGAAAACAGCCTGATGGTAAACCCTGGAATATTGGCATTACCAATCCATTTGATACTGAAAAATTAGTGAGTGTGATTCCGATAAACAATGGCGCGGTAACCACTTCGGGCAGTTATGAAAAATTCGTTGTTTTTAATGGTAAACGCTATTCTCACATCATCAATCCTGCTACCGGATATCCTTCTACTGGACTCAGCAGTGTTACAGTTTTTGGACCAAGTGCTGAAATGGCAAACGGTTTCAGTACTTCTTTAATGGTTTTGGGTAAAAAAGAAGGACTAAAATTACTTGCCAAATATCCTGATTACAGCTGTCTGATGATTACTGATGATCATAAAACAGTAAAATCTAAAAACTTCCGAAAGAAAAAAATTCATTCTAATTTGTAATTTTTTTTTCTTTAGTGGAATATTTTTAGGATAATTCTTCATAAAGAATAAAATTTTAAACTTACATTTGAACCTTAACCTAAAACCATTTTTATGAAGAAAATAGTATTTGCATTGCTGCTTTTTACAGGGATTACTTTTGCTCAGGACATGAATGTTGTTAAGGGCAATTTTGATTTTATCAAAAATCAAAAAGAAATTAATATTGAGTTCGATTATAGTAATTTCACTATGATGAAAGAGAATAAAACCGAAAAGCAATATGTGGAAGAAAGGACTGCCGAGTTAAACGAAAAATACAAAGGAAATGGTACTATCTGGCAAAAGAAATGGTATTCTTCCAAGGAATTAATATGGACTCCCAAATTCCTGGAATTAATAAACGTTGTACTGCAAAAAGAGAAAAAAGACCTGAATTTTCAGGAAGGATTAAATAGTCCTTATACCTTGATTGTAAAAACTACCTGGGTATATCCGGGTTGGGATGCTGCGATTATGAAACAGCCTGCTAAAGTTTCAACCAATTTAAAGTTTGTTGAGACAGCTAATAAATCCAATGTCTTACTTGAAATTACAAGCGAAGAAGCGCCGGGGGACCAATGGGGAAGTAATTTTAGCAACGAATCCAGAATTGGTGAAGGCTATGCTAAAACAGCAAAATCCCTTGCTAAACTGATTGCTAAAAAAGCATACAAATAATATAAAACAAAGCCCTAATAGTTAGGGCTTTGTTCTTTTTGCATGTTGAGTAAATACGCCATATTTTTGATCACATGGTCATGTTTTTTTACAAAAGGATTATCTTCATTCCAGACATAACCTGCCAAAACAGAACATATTTTTTCCTTTACATCTAAATTTTCAGGCTGATGAAAAAATAAGGTCTGAAGATTTCCAGTATACCATTCTTTCACATAAGTGGTAAAAACCGCAATTCCGCGTTTCATGTAACCTGTGAATTCGGTTTCCCAATCCACTTCAATTCCTTTCGATTCTTTAAGGTATAATTTTGCCGCTAACATTCCTGATTCTGTAGCAAAAGCAACCCCTGATGAAAAAACCGGATCTAAGAATTCTGAGCTGTTTCCTGTCAAAGCAAAACCATCTCCGTACATTCTTTTTACGGCTCTTGAATAATTCTCCAGTTTTACCGGCTCAAACAAAAACTCCGTTCCTTCAAATCTCTTAATATAATAATCAGATTGCTGAATTGCATTTCGCAAAGCTTCGGCATTGTCTTTGTTTTCTGATAATGAATTAATGAAATCCGTTGGCCCTACAACTCCCAAACTTGTATTCCCGTTCGAAAACGGAATTACCCATAACCAGACTTCGGTCTCCAGAATATCGAATGAAATTTGAGTTCCTTCCTCTCCTTCTGGTCTGTTAATGTCTTTTACATGTGTAAATATTGAGGAATGCGGATCTAATTGTGATGGGGTATCCAAATCTAAAAGTCGTGGTAAAACGCGGCCGTAACCGCTGGAATCGATAATAAATTTAGCGTGTATTTCTTTCAGATTTCCATCTTTATCTTTTACAATCGTTTTAGAATTTTTTTCTTCAAAAGAAACTTCCAAAACCTCCGATTCAAATTCGAGGTCTATTCCTTTTCTGATAATTTCCTGCGCCATGGTGTTATCAAAATCAGCTCTTGGAACCTGCCAGGTCCAATCCCACCCTTCGCCAAACTTCTGACTGAAATCGAAAACACAAATTTCTTCACCTCTGATAAACCGGGCACCTAATTTTTTTTCAAAATTCATGGCATCGAGACTTTCAAAAAGTTCTGCTTCAGCAAAATGATCCATTACTCGTGGAATAAGGCTTTCGCCCACTACAAGTCTTGGAAATTTTGTTTTTTCGACCACTTTTATCTTTACATTATTTTTATGAAGATAGGACGCCGAGACGCATCCTGATGGTCCTGCGCCTATGATTAATACATCTACAAACTCCTGTGTCATAATAGAAATGTTATGATTTATTTAACTTACATTTGCCTCCATCAAAATAACTACATTTATTTTGATAAATAAAATTAAATTAGCACAATCAAAACAGGTTAAATGAGTACAATTAATGAATATTTAAGTTTAGCAGGATTTAAGTCTATTATCTTTGGAAATACTAAAGTAGTCATCAGTGATTTAGTGCTTAATCGTGTAAATGAAAGCTTTAATTTTCTAAAAGAATTTTCAGGAAATAAAATAATATATGGTGTAAATACTGGTTTTGGACCAATGGCACAATATAAAATTAAGGAGTCAGACCAGATTCAGCTGCAATATAATTTAATCCGAAGCCACTCTTCAGGTACAGGAAAACCTTTAAGTCCGGTTTGTGCAAAAGCAGCAATATTGGCTCGTTTAAACTCATTATCATTAGGGAATTCGGGTGTTCATTCATCTGTAATTTACTTAATGGCAGAACTCATCAATAGAGACATTACTCCTTTAATTTTTGAACACGGTGGTGTTGGGGCAAGTGGAGATTTAGTACAATTAGCGCATTTAGCCTTGGTTTTAATTGGCGAAGGCGAAGTTTTTTATAAGGGAGAACGAAGACCCACTTCCGAAGTTTTTGAAATTGAAGGTTTACAACCAATCCAGGTAGAAATCAGGGAAGGTCTGGCTCTAATAAACGGGACATCTGTAATGACCGGCATTGGCGTTGTAAATGTACATCATGCCAATAAATTATTAGACTGGTCATTAAAATGTTCGTGTGCCATAAATGAATTGGTTCAGGCTTATGATGATCATTTTTCTGAAGAATTGAACCAAACCAAACGTCATAAAGGTCAGCAGGAAGTGGCGTTAAGAATGAGAGAAAATCTTTCTGACAGTACTTTAATTCGAAAAAGGGAAGACCATTTATATTCCGGAGAAAATACCGAAGAAATTTTTAAGGAAAAAGTTCAGGAATATTACTCTTTAAGATGTGTTCCTCAAATTTTGGGACCCGTTTTAGAAACAATTAATAATGTGGCTTCTATTTTGGAAGACGAATTCAACTCGGCAAACGACAATCCTATTATCGACGTAAAAAACAAACACGTTTATCACGGAGGAAATTTTCACGGCGATTATATTTCGCTTGAAATGGACAAACTGAAAATCGTAATTACCAAATTAACGATGCTGGCAGAACGTCAATTGAATTATTTACTGAATTCAAAAATCAACGAAATTCTCCCTCCATTTGTCAATTTAGGAACATTAGGATTTAATTTTGGAATGCAGGGTGTTCAGTTTACCGCGACCTCAACAACTGCAGAAAGCCAGATGTTGTCCAACCCAATGTACGTTCACAGTATTCCAAACAACAATGACAATCAGGACATTGTAAGTATGGGAACAAATGCTGCGGTTATTACATCAAAAGTGATAGAAAATGCTTTTGAAGTTTTAAGTATCGAAATGATTACTATTGTTCAGGCAATTGATTATTTAGAACAAAAAGATAAAATTTCATCGGTTACCAAAAAATGGTATGATGATGTAAGAAATATAATCCCTGTATTTAAGGAAGATCAGGTAATGTATCCATTTGTACAGCAAGTAAAAGATTACCTTATCAACAGTTAACATTAATAAATTATTAATCTTGAATTTTAAACCTATGAAAAAATCATTGCTTTTTTTATTGTTAGTATTTATTCAATTTGTTAATAGTCAGGAACTGGCTTTAGTTAAAAAAAATGGTAAATCCGGATATATTGCTAAAGACGGATCTTTTAAAATCGAACCTCAGTATAAAGCTGCCAGAAGTTTTTCTGAAGGATTAGCTGCCATACAGGATAATGGAAAATGGGGCTTTATTGACAAGAAAGGAACATTAGTAATTCCGGCAACTTTTGATGATGCAAAAGATTTTAACAGCGGGGTTGCCATTGTCAAAAAAGTGAAGGACTGGGTATATATCAATACTAAAGGAGAAGTTTTAAACGCTCCTGCAACAGACAAATTATTTGATTTTAATGAAGGAGTTGCTTTTTTTAGACAAGCTGATAAAGTGGGATTAATCAATTCGAAAATGACTGTTGTTTTAGAACCAAAATACGATCAGATCAAACCTTTCGAAAATGGTTATGCCAGAGTCGAAAGCAATAAAAAATGGGGAATTATTAATACGGGCGGTAAAGAATTGGTAGAGCCTGCTTACGATGAAATAGGCAATTATTTTAAAAATACAACCTGGGCAAGAAAAGACAAAACTTTTGGAATTGTAAGCGCAGGAAAATTTATTCCGGTTGACGGCGCTGAAAAAATCTGGGACTTTGAAAATCAGGATTTGACTTATGCCAAAAAGAATGACAAAATCGGTTTTATTGACTTAAAAGGGAATTGGATTATTCTTCCTATTTATGATAAAGCAAAAGCTTTCTATAAAAATTTAGCTCCGGTTTGTGTAGGGTCTAAATGGGGTTACATCAATCCAAAAGCTGAATTCGTAATTCCGCCAACTTACAGCGATGCTGAAGTTTTTGCTGCAAACGGACTGGCTCCGGTAAAAGAAAAAAACTGGGGATTCATCAATGAAGCAGGTAAATTGGTAATCCCAACTCAATATGGCATTACTGCAAACGGATTCATAGCCCTTTTTGTACAACAGGATAAAGGATTTATTGATGGTGTTGCAAGAGTGAAAAACGAAGGAAAATGGGGGTTTCTTAAACCTGACGGAACTGTATTGGGCAATCAATGGTTTGAAAACGCTGAACTATTTTCTCAAGCAGGTGAAAAAAGCAACACAAATGAAGCCGCTGCTGAAAAACCAAAAGCTGAAACTAAAGCAGTAACAAAACCAGCATCTAAGAAAAAAAAATAATCTTTATTTCCTATAAAAAATAAATTCCACATATATGAAATCGCTAATAATAATTTTGTCTTGACAAAACCAATAAGTAAAAAGCGATCCCATTTATGACCAATAAAAAATAAATTCCACATATATGAAATGTGTATTAGTAACGGGTGGTTCAAGAGGAATTGGAAGTGCTATTTGTAAAAAATTAGCCGTTGAAGCCAGTTATCATATTCTGATTAATTACCATTCAAATAAAACTGCTGCCGAAGAAACGCTTCAGGAAGTACAAAAATTAGGCGGAACCGGAGAAATTCTAGGTTTTGATGTTTCTAATTTTGATCAAGTCCAAAAAACGTTAACACAATGGCAGGAAGCTAATCCGGAAGCAATTGTTGAAGCTATCGTAAACAATGCCGGAATTACAAAAGACGGTTTATTTATGTGGATGTCTCCGGAAGACTGGAATAGTGTTGTGAATACCAGCCTAAACGGATTCTTTAATGTTACGCAGTTTTTTATTCAGAAAATGTTACGCAATAAATATGGCCGAATCGTAAATATGGTTTCTGTGTCCGGAGTAAAAGGAACAGCGGGACAAACCAACTATTCTGCTGCAAAAGGCGCGATTGTTGCAGCAACTAAAGCTTTAGCCCAGGAAGTGGCAAAACGAAATATAACAGTTAATGCTGTTGCACCCGGTTTTATCAGAACCGATATGACAAGCCAGTTAGACGAAAAGGAGCTATTAAAACTAATTCCGGTAAATCGTTTTGGAGAAGCTGAAGAAGTGGCCGATTTGGTAAGCTTTTTGATTTCAAAAAAATCAAGCTATATTACAGGAGAAATTATCAATATAAACGGTGGAATTTATTCTTAAAAATTACTTTAAAAGAAGATGAACAGGAGAGTTGTAATTACTGGAATGGGAATTTATTCCTGCATCGGAACTTCATTGGAGGAAGTTAAGCAGTCATTGTATAATGGAAAATCTGGTATTCAGTTTGATGTTGAAAGAAAAGAATTTGGTTTTCAGTCGGCTTTGACAGGAATGGTTCCAAAACCGGATTTAAAAAATTTACTGACCCGAAGACAACGCATGAGCATTGGTGAAGAAACCGAATATGCGTACATGGCCACTATCGAAGCCTTAAAAAATGCCAATATCGACGATGCCTTTTTCGACAATCGCGAAGTTGGAATTATGTATGGAAATGATAGTGTCTCAAAAGCGATCATTGAGGCAACAGACATTGTCCGTGAGAAAAAAGACACTGCTTTAATTGGTTCAGGTGCGATTTTTAAATCGATGAATTCTACGGTTACGATGAATCTTTCGACTATTTTTAAACTCCGTGGCATCAATCTTACTATAAGTGCTGCCTGTGCAAGCGGTTCACATTCAATTGGACTGGCTTATTTTTTAATAAAAAGCGGTTTTCAGGATATTATTATTACCGGAGGGGCTCAGGAAATCAATAAATTTGCGATGAGCAGTTTTGATGGTTTAGGTGTTTTCTCCAATAGGGAAAATGAACCTGAAAAAGCTTCAAGACCTTTTGATGCTGGCCGCGACGGATTAATTCCAAGTGGTGGTGGGGCAACTTTAATACTTGAAAGCTACGAATCTGCAATAGCTCGTGGTGCCACTATCATTGCCGAAGTTTCTGGTTATGGATTTTCTTCAAACGGAGGACATATTTCTACACCAAATGTAGAAGGCCCTGCTACAGCGATGCAGAGAGCTCTTGACGATGCAAAATTAAAAGCATCAGATATTGGCTACATCAACGCACATGCAACTTCAACACCGGTTGGAGATGAAAATGAAGCCAAGGCGATATATGAAGTTTTTGGAGAAAACAACCCTCCCGTAAGCTCTACAAAATCGATGACAGGCCACGAATGCTGGATGGCCGGTGCCAGCGAAGTTATCTATTCTATCATCATGATGCAAAATGATTTTATAGCTCCCAACATCAATTTAGAAAATCCTGATGATGATGCTGCTAAATTAAATTTGGTCAAAACTACTTTAAACAAAAAATTTGATATATTTTTGTCCAATTCCTTCGGGTTTGGAGGAACCAATTCTGCATTGGTAGTAAAAAAGTTTAAATTAGAAGATGAATAAAGAAGAGATTATAACAAAAATTAATGGTTTTTTGGTTGATGAATTTGAAGTTGACAATGATGAAATTGAACCGGAAGCTAATTTAAAAGATACACTTGGACTGGACAGCCTAGATTATGTTGACCTTGTAGTTTCAATCGAAGCTAATTTTGGGGTCAAACTAGTTGAAGTTGATTTTGTTGGAATTGCTACTTTTCAAAATTTCTATGACCTTATAGAAACTAAAATAAAAGCAAAAACAGCTTAATGAGTCAATGGGATGGCAAATCAAAAGGAACAGTTTTAGGATATAAAATATTTGTCTTTTTGATTCAGAAAGCGGGTATAAAGTCTGCTTATTTTTTACTCTGTTTTGTTGCTTCGTATTATTATATTTTTCTTAAAAAAAGCAACCGTGCTATTTTTTATTACTTTAAGGAAAGGCAGCACTATTCTTATCTGAAATCCAAAAAAATGGTTTTCAAAAGTTACTATACTCTTGGACAGACCATTATTGATAAAATTTCCATTTCTGCAGGAATGCGAAATAAATTTACATATGAATTTGATGGAATTGAAGTACTTAAAAATCTTTTAGCAGAAAAAAAAGGCGGTATTTTGATTAGCGCTCATGTTGGAAATTTCGAAATTGCTGAACATTTTTTAGGTGATATTGATTTAGATTTCCGAATCAATTTGGTCACAACCGATCTGGAACATTCTGCTATCAAAAATTACCTTGAAAGCGTTGCACAGAAACCTTCGGTAAAATTCATCATTATCAAAGATGATTTATCCCATATTTTTGAAATCAATGCAGCCTTGGCCAGAAATGAATTAGTTTGTCTTACAGGCGACCGTTATTTTGAAGGTACCAAATCCCTTTCTGAAAAAATTCTGGGCAAAGAAGCTCACTTTCCTGCCGGTCCTTTTTTAATTGCTTCCCGATTAAAAGTTCCTGTGGTTTTTGTTTATGTGATGAAAGAACCCAATTTGCATTATCACTTATATGCCAGAGAGGCTTCTGTAAAACATCGTGATGAAAAAGGCTTACTGAAAGAATACATAAAAAGTGTTGAATTTATTTTACAGAAATATCCACTGCAATGGTTCAACTATTTTGATTTTTGGGGAACTCAAAAAGATTAACGAAAATCCTTCTTAAACTGTACTTTCTTTTTCTACTTTAGTAAACACAAATTAAAATATGGAAGAATTTGATTCGGTTATCATAGGTTCAGGTGTTGGTGGTTTGGCGACTGCAATTTGTCTGGCAAGAGCAGGACAAAAAGTTTTGGTACTTGAACAGCATTATGTTCCCGGTGGCTGGAGTCATAGTTTTACCTTAAACGGACAGCGTTTTAGTCCAGGAGTTCATTATGTGGGACTTGTGGATGAAGGAAAATCTACCAATGATTTATACCGCGGACTTGGAATTGCAAATGATCTGGTTTTTTTCAGAATGAACAAAAATGCTTATGAGCATTGTTTAATAGGCGATGCAACTTTTGATTTGCCTGCGGGTTTTGAAAATCTGAAAACCAGGATTTCTTCCTATTTCCCTTCCGAAGAAAAAAACATCCGGGAATATCTTACTCTAGTACAAAAAGTTAACGAGGAACTTCAGCTGATCCCTAAATTAAAAGGCCTTTGGCAGAAACTTACCGTTCCGTTCAGAACCAAACATTTTGGGAAATTTGCTTTATTTCCGTTAAAAAAAGTGGTAGGCTGGCACATTAAAAACCCTATGCTGAAAGCAGTTTTGAACATTCAGTGTGGCGACCACGGACTTTCACCAAACCGAGCCTGTTTTCCTGTTCATTGTTCGGTAATGGGACATTATTTTGATGGCGGTTTTTATCCAATGGGAGGCGGAGGCGGTATTGTAAAGGCGATGACTAACGGAATTAAAAAACATGGCGGAGAAATTCGGGTAAAGCAAAATGTCGAAAAAATTATTATCGGAAATAAAAAGGCAATTGGCGTTCAATTAGAAAACGGGCAACAGATTTTTGCCAAAAATATTATTTCAAATGCAGATCCTTCTATCACCTATCTCAACATGATTGGAAAAAAACATTTGAGCCAATCGCTTATTAAAAAATTACAGAAAACAAAATACTCCGTTACTTCCCTGATTCTATTTTTGACGTTAGATATGGATGTTACCCTTTACGGAATTGATTCAGGAAATTTCTGGATGATGAAAGATGAGAATGACGATGACAATTTTGAGGAATTAATGAGCGACACTATTACTTCCGGCGATTCATTTCCTTCCTTATTTATGAGTTGTACAACACTCAAAGATCCGCCAAGTTTTAACGGACGTTATCATAATTTTGAAATTGTCACGTATGTCAATTATGAACATGTTCCTGATTTTTCAGATTCTGATAATTATCATACTGAAGAATATGCCCTTTTTAAGGAAAAAGTGATCGGGAAATTCATGAATAATATAGAAAAAATTATTCCGGATGCCAAAAATCATATTATTCAGGTGGAATTGGGAACGCCAAAAACCAATCAGTTTTACATCAATTCAACCAACGGAAATGTGTACGGAACTGAGAAAACCTTAAATCAGGTGGGACCATTTTCTTTTAAAAACAAAACCGAAATAGAAAATTTACATCTCTGTGGTGCCTGTACCTTATCACATGGAGTGACCGGGGCAACCTACTCCGGAATTGCAGCTGCAGCCTCAATTTTAAATTGTACTTCGGATGATTTAATGATTGCTGATGAAAATCAAAAAATAAGAATTTACGATGCTGAAGATGCTTCAACCTGGCCGGATTGGGTACATACCAAACGGACAGATAAAATCAGGAAATTCGTTTAAATAATTTACTTATTTTTGCTGTAAACCAAAGTCAGAAACCTAAATGAAAAATGTTCTTGTTGTTTATTATTCTCAGTCAGGTCAATTAGAATCGATTGCACGAAATATTTCAAAACCATTCTTACATTCAGAGGAAATAACGGTAACTTTTCATGAGATACAGTTAGAAAAACCATTTCCTTTTCCTTGGAATAAAACCACATTTTTTGATGCTTTCCCGGAAACCTTTTTACAGGTTCCAACAACTTTAAAACCGGTTCATGAAAAAATTCTAAACACAAAATTTGATTTGGTACTTCTTCATTACCAGGTTTGGTATTTATCGCCATCAATTCCAATAAATTCTTTTTTAAAAAGTGCTGAAGGAAAAAAAATCTTAGAGAACACGCCTGTTGTTACCATTAACGGATCCAGAAATATGTGGATTATGGCACAGGAAAAAATCAAGGTTTTATTAAAAGATGCCAATGCAAAATTGGTTGGAAATGTAGCCTTAGTAGATCGTGCAGGCAACTTAATCAGTGTTATAACAATTGTAAAATGGATGTTTTCAGGAGTAAAAAAGAACTATTTGGGCTTTTTTCCTCTGCCTGGGGTTTCTGAAAAAGACATTCAGGAATCAACAAAATTTGGCGAAACCATTCTTTCTCAATTCAATCAAAATGAATTAAACGATCTCCAACCAAAATTAGTTGCCATTGATGCTGTACGTATCAGCCCTTATTTGGTAACGGTTGACAAAACCGCCAATAAAATTTTTAATAAATGGTCTAATTTGATTTATAAAAATCAAAAAAAGAGGAAATTGCTTCTGAAAATCTTTTACGTTTATTTATTCCTTGCAATATGGCTAATCTCGCCAATAGTGTATATATTGCACCTTATTACCTATCCTTTTAAGCTAAAAACCATAAAAAAAGAAACTCAATATTATCAGGGAGTTTAGGAGATTAAATTATGTTTGAAGTATATATAACCAAAGCAGCAAAGTATTTGCCCAATGAAGCTGTTTCGAATAATGAAATGGAAGAGTATTTGGGATTGATAAATGACAATGCTTCTAAAGCAAGACGTATTATTTTACGCAATAATAAAATTACAAGCCGCTATTATGCTTTGGATAAAACCGGAAAAAGTACCCATAACAATGCTGAATTAACCCGAAATGCTGTTGTACAGTTATTTGATGAACATTTTACAGCTCAGGACTTAGAAGTGCTGTCCTGCGGAACTTCTTCAGCTGATGTCATAGCACCCTCACATGCAGCCATGGTACACGGGTTGTTAAAAAACCGATCGGTAGAATTGAATTCCTCAACCGGAATTTGCTGTTCGGGAATGAACGCTTTAAAATATGGTTTTCTTTCGATAAAATCAGGGAATTCTAAAAATGCCATCTGTACAGGATCTGAAAAAGTTTCGACCTGGCTTTCGGCTCAAAAATATAATCATGAAATCATCAATTTAAAAAACCTTGAAGAACAGCCTATTATTGCTTTCAAAAAAGATTTTTTACGCTGGATGTTGTCTGACGGAGCAGGTGCTTTTTTATTGGAAAATAAACCCGGAGATGGAATTTCATTAAAAGTCGAATGGATGGAATCCTTTTCGTATGCTTTCGAATTAGAAACCTGTATGTACGCCGGCGGTGATAAATTAGAAAACGGCGAAATAAAACCATGGAGCGATTTTACCCCGGAAGAATGGTTAAAGGAATCTGTTTTTGCCGTAAAACAAGATGTAAAATTGCTTGACGAATTTATTTTACCAAAAGGCGTTCAGAGTATGAGTGAAGCCATGTCAAAAAATAATATTACCGCAGATCAAATCGATTATTTTCTTCCACACGTTTCTTCTCATTTTTTTGTTGATGGATTGAAAAAAGGCCTAAATGAAAAAGGAATTGTAATTACTGATGAAAAATGGTTTATGAACCTTTTGAGAGTTGGAAACGTGGGATCGGCATCTATTTATATCGCTGTTGAAGAATTAATGAATTCAGGAAAATTAAAAAAGGGCGATCGTATTTTATTATCAGTTCCTGAAAGTGGAAGATTTTCTTTTGCTTACGCTTATTTAACTGTTTGCTAATGGAAACAACAATACTTTTAGAAAAAGAAGCTGTTGGGGATTTATTACCGCAAAAGTTTCCTTTTGTAATGGTAGATCGTCTATTTTCATATTCTGAAACTTCATTGAGTGCAGGTTTGAAAATTCAAAACGGGAATATTTTTTTAAAAGAAAATACTTTTCTGGAAGCAGGCTTAATCGAACACATGGCGCAGTCTGTCGCTTTACATACCGGTTATCAGTTTTTTTTGAAAAACGAAATTGCTCCAACAGGTTACATTGGTTCGATTAAAGATATCGCAATTAAAAAATTGCCAAAAATAAACGATACCATTCAATCAACTATTACGATTTTACAGGAATTTGGCGGAATCACTTTAGTTGACATTGTGACTTTTTCGAATAATGAAGAAATTGCAAGGGGACAAATGAAAACTGTTTTAGCCAAATAAACAAGAGATATGATAGTAGGAATTGACATCCAAAATTATTTACCTCATCGAGCTCCAATGCTCATGGTCGATTTGATTTTAGATATCGATGCCAACTTCGTAGAAACCATCTTTTTTATCAAAGAAGATAATATTTTTGTCGATAAAAACACTTTTACAGAAGCAGGTTTAATCGAAAATACAGCGCAGACCTGTTCGTCAATTGTTGGAAAAAAATATTTTTTTGAGGATGACGGCACAGAAAATGAGAACGTCAACGTTATTGGTTTTATCAGCGCTTTAAAAAATGTAAAAATACATTCGCTGCCAAAAGTTGGTGATACGATAACAACTAAAGCAACTTTGGTTTCGAAATTTGCTGGCGACGATTATACCTTGTGCACTATGAGCTGCAAAAGTTTATTAGAAAACCAATTACTTTTAGAATGTGAAATTAATTTGTTCATTCAAAAGACGGTTTCAGCGACAACATAATTCTAATTGAAATAAAAACCGTCATGGAAAAAGAAAATGTACCTCAGCACGATGGAAATTTAAGCAAAAAAAATCTCAAGGAATTAGTATATGCAACCGATGAAAACGGTAATTATACAACGGCTTTAAGCACGGGCTGGGAACCAAAAGCAATAGCCCTTTCGAACGCAATCGATGATATAAAAGAACGTGCAGAAGAAGCGAAACTTAAAGTCCAAATTGGAGAATGGAGTCCGATTTGTTATTATATGGAACTCAATAAAATGGATCTTACGATACTTGCAGGGTATGTTGACATGTGGAAATGGCGCGTAAAAAGACATTTTAAACCAGTAATTTTCGCTAAATTGAACGACAAGATTTTACAGAAATATGCCGATGCTTTTGACATTTCAATAGCCGAGTTAAAGAATATCAAACAGTTTAATGGAAACTAAATTCACCCATCATCAATCTGCCCATTGCGAAAATGGAGTGGCTTCTAACCTGTTAAAAAACAGCGGACTGAACATCAGCGAACCGATGATTTTCGGAATTGGTTCCGGGCTTTTATTTGTATACCTGCCTTTTATAAAAGTAAATCATGCGCCGGCAATCAGTTACAGGACTTTGCCAGGACAAATTTTCAACAAAGTAGCAAGCCGTTTAAATCTTAAAATAAAAAGACAAAAATTTTCATCTGTCATAAGTGCCAATAAGGCTTTAGATGAAAATCTAAAAAACAATATTCCAACCGGATTACAAGTAGGCGTTTACAATTTGAGTTATTTTCCTGATGAATACCGCTTTCATTTCAACGCACATAATTTAGTCGTTTACGGAAAAACCGAAACCGATTATTTAATCAGTGATCCTGTGATGGAAACCGTTACAACTTTAACCCATGATGAATTAGACAAAGTACGTTTTGCCAAAGGAGCATTTGCACCAAAAGGCCAGATGTATTACCCAATTCAGATTCCAAAGAATGTTGATTTTAAAAGTGCTATCATTAAAGGAATCAAAAATACGTGCCGTGATATGCTGGCACCAATGCCAATTGTTGGCGTGCGCGGGATTCGATTAGTTTCAAGAAGAATTAGAAAATGGCCTGTAAAACATGGCGTTAGAAAAGCCAATCATTATCTGGCACAAATGGTGCGCATGCAGGAAGAAATTGGAACCGGTGGCGGTGGTTTTCGTTTTATTTATGCGGCCTTTTTACAGGAAGCTTCGGTTGTTTTAGGTAATGAAGAACTGAAATTACTTTCTAAAGAAATGACTCAAATTGGAGATTCATGGCGCGATTTTGCCGTAGAAGCTTCCCGAATTTATAAAAACAGAAGCGCCAAAGAAGACGCTTATAATGCCATTGCCGATGAACTTTTGGGCATTGCCAATCGAGAAGAAATCTTTTTCAAAAAACTAAAAAAAGCGATCAGCTAAGATATTTTGCAACCCATTATAAAAATAGAATCCCTTTCGAAAAAGTACAAAGATGCAGAAATGTATTCTTTGAACAACGTGTCGCTGGACATAAATGAAGGCCAGATTTTTGGATTATTAGGTCCGAATGGTGCCGGAAAAACAACTTTAATATCCATGCTCTGTGGATTGGTAAAACCAACCTCAGGACATTTTACGATTGATGATTTAAACTATGCAAATCATTCCTCCAAAATCAAAAAAATTATCGGAGTTGTTCCTCAGGAATATGCTTTGTATCCAACTTTGACAGCTCGTGAAAACCTGCATTATTTTGGAAGTATGTACGGATTGAAAGGTTCGGAGCTGAAAGAAAAAGTCATCGAGACTTTAGAACTTTTAGGCCTTTTAAAATTTGCTGACAAACGCATTGAAACCTTTTCTGGCGGAATGAAACGCCGTGTGAATTTGATTGCCGGAATCCTGCACAATCCGAAAGTTTTGTTTTTGGATGAACCAACGGTTGGTGTAGATGTACAATCGAAAAATGCCATTCTGGATTATTTAAAAGTCTTAAAGCAAAACGGAACTACGATTATTTATACGTCGCATCATTTGGCTGAAGCCGAAGATTTCTGCACCAATATTGCCATTTTAGACCGGGGACAAATTTACGCCCAAGGGACGCCGTCAACTTTGATTGCGTCTGTTGAAAAGGCGAGAAATCTCGAAGATGTTTTTATTTCATTAACCGGTAAAGACTTTCGAGATGCTATATAAAATTTGGATGTCTGTCGTAAAAGAATTTTTACTGCTTAAACGGGATTTAGGCGGTTTGATCATTTTATTTATCATGCCATTGGTTCTTGTAATCACGGTTACACTAATTCAGGACAGCACTTTTAAAACCGTAAGCGATACCAAAATTCAGATTCTGTTAGTCGACAATGACAAAGGTTCCGTTTCGAAAACTGTTTTTGATAATTTTGAAAAAAGTCAATTATTCAGCGTTGTCACTCAAATCGACAATCAGCCTATTACGGAAGAAGTTGCCAGAGAAAATGTTTACAAAGGAAAATTTCAATTGGCCATTATAATTCCAAAAGACCTAAGTGCTGATTTGCAATCCAAAATTGACCAGAATGTACAGAATATCGTAAGTAAAATGGGTTTAGGAGATAGTATTTCCCAAACGAAAACTTCAAAAATTTTACATCAGAAAGAAGTGAAATTGTATTTTGATCCGGCGGTTCAAATGAGTTTCAAAAATTCTGTGATGAGTTCTATTGACAAAATGATTTCTCAAATTGAAACAAAATCTATTTATACTACTTTTCAAAATCAATTCGGCGAAGAAAATACCCAATTCGAACAAAAAAGCTTTATCAAGTTCAAAGAAATAATTCCGAAAATAAATAATAAAGAAATATTACCCAATTCGGTACAGCACAACGTTCCGGCCTGGACCCTTTTTGCTATATTTTTTATTGTTATTCCCTTATCTATTAATATAGTAAAAGAAAAAACACAGGGAACTTTTATTAGATTAAGGACTAATCCGGTTTCTAATTTAATTGTCTTTATCGGGAAAACGATTACTTATTCTGCCATTTGTATGATTCAGTTTTATATGATGGCCGCTGTCGCAATATTTTTATTTCCGCATATTGGTTTGCCTCCTTTAAATATAGAAGGGCATTGGCTTTTAATGAGTGTAGTAGCTTTGTTCTCCGGTTTTGCTGCCATCGGGTTCGGAATTTTATTAGGCACTATTGCGAATACGCAAGAACAGTCGGCTCCGTTTGGCGCAACAAGTGTCATCATTTTAGCTGCCATTGGAGGAGTTTGGGTTCCGATTTTTGTAATGCCAAAAATCATGCAGCTCATTGCCAAATCATCACCTATGAATTGGGCATTAGAATCTTTTTATGATGTGTTATTGCGCAACGTTTCTTTTGTCGAAATCATTCCAAAAATAAGTTTGCTATTTTTGTTCTTTATAATCACAACTTCCATTGCCTTATTTTATGACAAAAAGAAAAGAACAGTATAACGAGGCCACGCAACTTACCGTTTCGCATGAAATCAGAATTCGTTTTAACGAAACTGATCCACTCGGAATCGTTTGGCACGGACATTATATTACCTATTTTGAAGATGGAAGAGAAGCCTTTGGACGCCAACACGGACTTACTTATTTAGATATTGGCAATACAGGTTACACAACACCCATTGTAAAATCAAAATGCGAACACAAATTGTCTTTGCGTTATGGAGATGTCGTTACAATTGAAACAACCGTTATCGATACGCCCGCTGCCAAGATGATTTATCGTTTTAAAATAATTGATGCAAAAGGCGAAGTTGCCTGCACTGGAGAAACCGTTCAGGTATTTTTAGATAAAGAAGGTAATTTGATGCTGACGAATCCTCCTTTTTATGAGGAATGGAAACGAAAAGTTGGGTTGTTGAGATAAAGTTTTAGTCACAATTCGAGCGATAACGAATTGGCGAAGCAATTCACAAATTAGCATTAATTAAAAATATAAATCTTTTCAAATCTGCTTTAATCTACACTAATCTGCGTAAAACCTTTAAAATTTTAAATTATAAAATGTTAAAAGAAGTATATATAAATGAAACCAATTGTATCACCCCATTAGGTTTTGATGTTGAATCCAATATCGAAGCGATTTTGCGTGGCGATTCCGGAATTCAATTGCATCAGGATATTTCTTTGATGCCAAATCCGTTTTATGCTTCTGTAATTTCTAATGAAAAAATAAACACTGCTTTTGAAAAAATAAGTACTGATACAAAATATTCCCGTTTAGAAAAAATGATGATTCTGGCTTTAGCGCCGATTATCAAAAATTCCGGAATCGAATTAAATTCGAAAACGGCATTTATACTTTCGACCACAAAAGGAAATGTTACGGCTTTACAAGAGAATTCTGAAGCCAATTTTCAAAACGCACATTTGAATGTTTTAGCAAAAAATATTACCGATTTCTTCGGATTTAAATCAACGCCAATTGTCGTTTCAAATGCCTGTGTTTCCGGCATTTTAGCCGTTTCCGTTGCCAAAAGAATGATTCAGTCCGAACTTTATGACAACATTTTTGTTGTTGCCGGCGACGAAGTATCCCAATTTGTTTTGTCCGGTTTTAATGCTTTTCAGGCGATGAGCGATTTGCCTTGTAAACCGTATTCTAAAAACAGAACCGGCGTAAGTTTAGGCGAAGCAACAGCCGCAGTTTTAGTTTCGGCGGAAGCCAGAAATGCTAAAATAAAAGTGATTGGAGACAGTTCGATAAACGACGCCAATCATATTTCCGGACCTTCAAAAACAGGCGAAGGTTTGTTTAGAAGTATTCAAAATGCGATGAAAGAAGCGCAGATCAATTCCGATCAAATCGATTATATTTCAGCGCACGGAACGGCAACTCTATTCAACGACGAAATGGAAGCGATTGCCTTAAATCGTTTAGATTTACAAAATGTTCCAGTCAATAGTTTGAAAGGATTTTATGGCCATACTTTAGGCACTTCGGGATTATTAGAAACCGTAATTGCGATTGAATCTGCCAATCAAAATCTGCTTTTTGAATCGAAAGGTTTTGATGAAATTGGGGTTAGTGAATCTATAAATGTTATTGAGAGAAATGGAGCGGCGAATATTGAAATATTTCTGAAAACAGCTTCTGGATTTGGGGGTTGTAATACGGCTGTGATTTTTGAGAAAGTGAAGTAAAGCCAAATATTAAAAAAGTAGAAAATTAAAATGGAAAAAAAAACGACCTCTAACAATAAATGGAAAACTGGTTTTTTAAAAACTGGGCTACCACTAGAATACGTAACTTCTAACATTCTTGATAATTTAGGTCATTCTATTTTCGGTGAATATCCATACATCAGACCTAATGAAAAAAATGAATTAACCGAATTTTCTGTTGATTTAAGATCTTATAAATGCTTAGATAATGATGACAGACTTATTGTATTATCAATGCTTATTGAATGTAAATATAGACAGCCTGGAACTTCTTGGATTTTTTCTCCTTACCCAAATGATATTGTACCAACTGGATTAATAAATTCAACTGAAGATTTAGTTCCGGTTAGAATTGGTTATAAAGGAGTAAATCAATTTGAAAAAGAAATAGGATATTGTGTTAATGGCATTGAACTTTCAAATGATGGAAATGGAATACAAATGGAGCGAAGCATGGTGTTTTTCAGCTTCGTTTCGCTATGCCTCATCTTTTGAAAAATGACCTTGAAAGCTGTCTTGATAGAACATATTATAATGGAAAATACATTGATCTATCCTGTGCAATATTAGTTACCACTGCTGATATACGAGTAATAAAAAAAGGCCTTCATCTAACTAATTTTATGAATGCCGATGATTTAGATGACGTTACTGAAATAAAAGACGCAATCATTCTAAATGAAACTGCAGGACCTCAGTTACAAGAATTTGCAGATTCAATAGCAAATGGTTTCTTAAATGACCATCCTGAAATTGAAAAAAGATTATTAGAAATAGAAAAAGTACTTGTTGGGAAAGAATGGGAAAAAAGACATGCACCTGATTTGGACACTATTCAAAGAAGTTTTGGTTACAGTACAGAAAGAGTCTTGATTGTTAATTATGAATATTTAGAAAAAACTTTACTTAAGTTAGAGAATGCAATTAAAAAAGATATTGGAGAAGAAAAAGTTTACGGGAATGTTCTAAAAGAGGGAAAAAGCTTTAAAATATTAAAAATCAATTAAGATTCATTACCTCTTTTGAATTTACAATGATGGCCAAAATGACTCAAAAAACCCACATACAATCCTATTGCACAATCCAAAACAACGAAATTGTTTTAAACGGAACTTCTGTATTCAAAATTGAACCCACCAATTTCGCTGATTTCTCTAAACAAGCCTATCGCAATTTTGACATGCAATACCCGAAGTTTTTCAAAATGGATGGGTTGAGCAAATTGGCTTTTTTAGGATCAGAATTGCTTTTGAGTCCGATTACTTCTTCCGAGCAGGAAAATAATATCGCTTTGGTTTTGGCCAATAAATCATCGAGTTTAGATACCGATGTAAAATATCAGGAATCGATTTCAGACAAAGAAAACTATTATCCGAGTCCGGCGGTTTTTGTTTATACGCTGCCCAATATTTGTCTGGGAGAAATAAGTATCCGCCATCAGCTGAAAAGTGAAAATTCTTTCTTTATATTTGATGCTTTCAATACTGAGTTTATGTGGAATTATTCCAATATATTACTGAATTCAGATAAAGCAGATTTGGTTCTCTGTGGCTGGGTAGAATTTTTTAATGACGATTACAAAGCTTTTCTTTGTCTCATCAGTAAGGAAGAAAACGAGAATTATACAAACGAAACGATCAATACATTATACAATAAATAATCATGGAAGCATTAAAACAAGAATTAAAAAACAAAATCATCACGACACTAAACTTAGAAGATATCGCCATCGAAGACATTGCTGATAACGATCCTTTGTTTGGAGACGGTTTAGGTTTAGACT
>NZ_JBDTTP010000037.1:0-39059 GCF_039930565.1 Flavobacterium sp.
AACAATAGCTTTATCATCCCAATGCTTTGTTTTTTGTAAGGGTTACATATCAGCTGTATCAATCCCGGTGCTTTGTTTTGTTTTAAGGAACAATAGCTTTATCATCCCAATGCTTTGTTTTTTGTAAGGGTTACATATCAGCTAAATTATTCCCTTATATTTTATAATCTTGAAATCACTCTTATAAAAATCGTTTTTTTTACATTGCAAAGATTTATAAATAACTGGATACGTACAATACCCATATTTAGTGATATTTCATTTTTTTAATAAAATTTTAAAAATTAACAGGTTAACTAATTGATAAACATAAATTTAATTTGAATTAACATGAATTTGTTTAAAAGATATATAATGATAAATAGTATTTTAGCATTAAATAATTAATATAATTTTATTCTAATTTTTAAATCAAATGGGACTTACGATCAAAGAGTTAACCAAAATTGAGGAGATGTTGGCTCAGATTGAAATCATGCAATTTCTATATCCAAAACTTTCCTTAGAGAAATACAGAGCTTATCTTTTAGAAATGATACCGCATAACTATACCCAGATTGTCGTTTTTGAAAATGAAATTTGTGTGGGGATTACAGGATGCTGGTCAGCTACAAAATTGTGGACGGGCAAATATCTCGAAATTGATAATTTTGTAGTTAGCCCTGAACATCGCTCTAAAGGAATAGGAAAATTTTTGACTGATTATATTGAGCAGAAAGCATTATATCTAAACTGCAGCAGTATTGTTCTGGATGCCTTTACAGGTAATTTCGATGCGCATCGTTTTTATTATAATCAAGGTTATCAGCCAAAAGGATTTCATTTTGTAAAAATATTAGATGAAATAAAACTGACGCAATAAATTATATTAGATTTGTAATTTAAAAACAGATATATTTATACTTAAATTAGTACTTTTTAACACAAATGCGTATTATAGCAGATAGAAGCGTTAAAAAAAAATTTTTTACTCTGAAAAACAATGGCAAAAGAAAGTTTTAATTGGAAAAGTCTCTTTATAAATGATGAGATTTCAAATAAGGATGCATCAAAAGATATTCAATCCTCAGCATCCGTTCAATCCTCAACAGAAAATAAATTTCCAACTGAAATTCCTGAATCATTTCCAACTAATTCACTGACGAATCCTTTTTTAAATGAAATCTTTGAAGTTTATGATAAAGGTTTTGAATCATTAAATGAATCAGGTTTTGATTTTTTTGAATTATATAAATCCGTTTTAGCTGTAGGAGTTACAAATCCGCAGAGTTATCAGATGGCTTTTACCATGGGTAAAACAATTAGACCAGATTTAACTAAAGAATTTCTTTTACAGAAAGGAAGTTTTTATATGGCTGAAATTGAAAAAGTCTATACCAAATATGATACAATTGGTAAAACAAAAAAATCAGACTTAGAAAATAATATTACTAAAGAGAAATATAATTTGTCTAAAAGTGTTTCTGAATTAGAAGCGAAAATTATAGAACTTCAGAAAGATCTTGAATCTAAAAAAACAGAACTTCAAAAAATTGATCCGGTTAATATGGAGCAGCTTTCAGAAATTCAATTAAAAATGGATGCCAACAATTTAGCAAAACAAAAAATATTAACATCAATCAATACTGTAATAACAGGAATTAATCAATATTTATAATCAATGGATAGTAGATACGAACAAGAAAAAAGCACCCTTTTAACATTACCAATTTTAAAACATTTTGATGAATCAAAAGGAGAAATTGCTTTAAAATCCGGAGCCCTTAAAAAAGGGGAAAAGTCATTGTTTTTGGCTTTAGCACTTGGTTTATTAGGTGTTGGGGGATATTTAGTCTGGACATATATTATTCCGCCACTGTTTACAATGCTTGGACAGGCTATCGCATTATCTGCGACAGGTGTGTTTTTGGTGTTTTTAGTTATGATGGCACCAGTAATTATGAAAGCGCTTCGTTTCGCAACAAAAAATATTCATAAGGCATTGATTCAAAGTAATCCTTTTAATGAATTGGAAGAGCAGAAACAAAAGATGATTAAAAACCGTGAGGTCTTTAAAAACACAAAAGCCAAGCTAAAAGGACTTAAAAATGAAATGGAAATTGAAGCTAATAAGTCTGAGAAAGAAGCTAAAGAATTTCAGGAAGATGTTTTAAGTTTACAGCGTCAGTCAGAAAAACTCAAATCAGCCATGGATGAAATGGTAAAAATTAATGGAGTTGCTGCAAAAGATACAGATGAATATGTGGCTTTACAAAGTGAATTAGCCAGAAAGCTCAGTGACTCACAAAGAGTTTCAACACAATATGAACAAAGTAAAAGTTTTATTCAAAAATATGGTGTTCGTGCCAATGTTCTTGGTAAAATGGATAGAAAATTAACTTTGGCCGGAACAGCAATTGACATTAAAATTGCTGACTTTGATGTTACTGTTAAGATGCTCCAAAAAGAATATGAGTTTGCCAGAAATGCTAAAGAAGCAACGGAAAGTGCTAAAAGCGCCATGCTGTTTACAAAAGACTGGGAATTAGAATATGCTTTAGAAGTAGTAACTTCGACAATTGCCCTGGATATTGCAAAAACATCGGAGAATTTAATTGATATTGATGCTTTAACTTCTAAATATTCTGTAGATAACGATGAACTGTATTCAAGATTAGATTCGTTGGCGGATGAAATTAAAACGGGGGATAATACAATTCCGGATTCAACAAAATATACAAGTCCAAATTATAAAATGACCAAAGATGATAAATTATCAGGTGGTGGTTTTGGAGATATTTTCTAATAAACAAATTAAATTTTAAAAATAAAATGGGAAAAATTTTAAGAACAGAAAAGTTAACAACGTTTTCTGAATTCATAATCGTTATAGTTGCGATAGGAGCAATTTTAGCAGGAGTTTATTATATCTCTCCTGGAATTAAAACCGCAGTTTCAAAGCAATTAAATGGAATAGATCTTAATCAAACGGACGTTAATAATGTAACTAATGCAGAAAAAATTGCGATTCCATCTACAGATATTTCTTCTGAAGTTTCAGGTAAACCTTTAGTGAGAATTGGAGGATATGCCTGGAATGCTCAATCCGGAATTATCGTTTCTAATGGTGGGCCAAAAACGACCAAAGGATCTTTGATGGAAAAAAATGGAGTTAATCTTGAAATTATTCGTCAGGACTGGTTATCGGAATTGCGTAACATGCAGATGAAATTTATCGAAGAATTTGATAAGGGAGAAGCTTTTCCAACTTCAGATAAAAGTGTTTTTGCTGTTATGATTATGGGTGATGGTGCGCCATTTTATATAAGCTCTGTTCAAAAATCATTAGACGAAAAATACGGAAAGGATAAATATCACCTGCAGGTTATGGGTGTTGTCGGTATGAGTTATGGTGAAGATAAATTAATCGGCCCGCCAAACTGGAAATCAGATCCAAAATCTATGAAAGGTTCTGTTATTTCTGCGGTTCTGGGAGATGGTGACTGGGTTACAACTGTAAATTATTGTTTTGCTAACGGATTGAAAGTAAACCCGGATCCGGCGACTTATGATGCTGAAGCGGTAAATATCTATCCATCTGAAAATGATGATTATATTAAATCGGCTGAAGAATTGATTAAATCTCAGACAACAGGATGGACAGTTACTTTGAAAGAAGTAATAAACGGAAAATTGACAGGAAAATCCGTAAACAGAAAGATCGATGGCTGTGCAACCTGGACACCTGGAGATAAAACAGTTTTTGATAAACTTTCCGGATTTGTAGATATTGTTTCAACAAAAGAATTCAACAACCAAATGCCAACAGCACTTATTGGTGTTAAAGAATGGGCAGTAAAAAATCCTGATATTGTTTCTAATATATTGAAATCAGCATTGACGGCTTCAAACCAAATGAAAAATTATGACGACTGGAGAGTAAGAGCTTCTCAAGCAATTACAGATACTTATAAAATGGAAACTCCAGATTACTGGTATAAAATGTTTAAAGGACAACAAGGTACAAAAGGCGGTTTAACTTATAACATGGGTGGATCAAAAGTATTTAATTATGCAGATGCTATGCAGTATTTTGGACTGTCAGACGGTGTAAACAGATATAAATCGGTCTACAATCAAGTTTCCGGATATCTTACAGAATTGAATCCGTTTGGATTTAATGAGAATGTAGGTGCTGTTGTTCCCTATGACCAGGCAGTAAATTTATTCTTTCTGAAAAACATCAATGACATCGAATCGACTTCGGCAGATAAAGCAGATTACAGCAACCAGGCAACAGAGGTAGTAGCTTCCGGAGAATGGAAAATTAATTTCAATACAGGAAGTGCAGATATTTCTAACTCGTCAAGCAGAGAGGTAGAAAAAATTTACAATCTTTTAGTGCAGGCAGAAAATACAAAATTGACTGTGGTAGGACATACGGATAATGTTGGAAATCCAGATTCTAATTTAGCGTTATCAAAAAGCAGGGCTGAAGCCGTTGTAAATTATTTAAAACAAAAAGGAATTCCTGCCAATCGTTTTCAAATGGTAGATGGAAAAGGCCAGAACGATCCAATTGCAGACAACAATTCTGCTTCTGGAAAAGCGTTGAACAGACGTGTAGTGATTACTTTCTTAAAATAATAACTTAAATATTGAAGGCTATCTTATGGGTAGCCTTCTGCTATTATATGATAAAATATTTTACTCCTTTCGAAAAAATTTCAAAGCTCCAAAAAACAATCATTTTAATATGTTGGCTGGTTCTTTTGATTGTAATCTGGTTTGCTACAACAACTGGTGAAAAACATCTGTTTCCTTCTCCAAATCAGGTCATAAAAGGATTTTCAGAATTGTATAAGGAAGGTTTGGTGGTACATATCTTCAATTCTTTGAAACTGTGTTTTATTTCTATTTTTCTGGCTACTGTAATTTCATTAGTATTGGCTTATTCGTGGCCAATTCCGGTATTGAAATCAATTTCTGAATTTGTGACCAAGTTTCGTTTTCTGCCTTTTACCGGACTTTCATTTTATATTACTATGGTAATTCACGAAGCAAGAACAATGCAGGTTTGGATTTTAGTTATTTTCCTGACTACATTTTTAACGACATCATTAATTGCTGTTATCAAAGATATTCCGCAAGAAGAATTTGATCACGCCAAAATGTTAAAATGTACCCGGTTAGAAGTGCTATGGCAAGTTATCGTTTTAGGAAGATTAGATTATGTTATGGATGTAATCAGACAAAATCTCGCCATTACATGGATGATGCTGGTTACTGTAGAATCTATAGTTGTTGCATCAGGCGGTTTAGGATTTTTAATCAAAAACTCTGATAAGTTTATGAATACAGGTAGAATTATAGCACTTCAAATCATAATTTTATTAATTGGACTTAGTTTAGATGCAGGAATAAATTTCTTAAGAAAAGCAATATTTAGATATTCAAAAATATAATCATGAAACACGAATATAAAGAAACACTTTTATACGTAGAAAATCTTAGTGTTGCGTATGATGATACTGTAATTATAAAAGATATAAGTTTTATAGAAAAAGATGTTGTCAGGGATGGTATAGATAATACAGGACAAGTAATTGCTTTTGTTGGAAGATCCGGAAGAGGAAAATCAACTTTTTTTAAAGCACTTACGGGATTGGTTCCTTGTAATTCGGGAAAAATATTAATTCGTGATTTTCAAAACAAAGAGCCAAATGCAGCTAAGTCTGTCAGGGAAGGTGATGTTGGTTTTGTAGATCAGAAGTATACTTTATTCCGACATAAAACGGTTACTGAAGCCTTAAAATTTTCGCTGCGGAAAACTACCCTTTCGAACACTGAAAAAGAAGAAAAAATACAGCATTACTTAAAAGAATGGGGATTAGAGAATTGCATGGACAAATATCCTAACGAACTTTCTGGCGGGCAAAGACAAAGAACCGCAATATTAGAGCAATTGTTTTCATCTGATCAGTTTATTGTTTTAGATGAACCTTTCTCCGGTTTAGATGTAGGAAATATTCAAGAGGTAAAAAAATCTTTTGAGCTACTGAGTAATTCCTCAGATTTTAATACGGTTATTTTTTCTACTCATGATATTGAACTGGCAATAGAATTAGCACAGACTATTTATGTTATTGGATACCCAACCATAAATGGTAAAAAGGAACATTACGGAACAATAGTTGCCAAATATGACTTGAGGGATATGGATCTGGCATGGAAAGATTATTGTGATGACCATCATAAATTATCAAAAGAGATTATTCATCAAATGATGATTTCTTAAATTTAGCTACATGGCAAAAAAAAACAATCCGATAGCTATTATAGAAGAGTCTTTTTTGTCTCTTAAAAAATATTTGGAGACCAATATAAATCCTGATGAAGCCGTTTTTACGGCTTCCTTTATTAAGGACTTACAGAAAGAAACCGCAAGGATTCTTGAAACCTGCAAGGTTCTAAATCAAGATACAGAATTTATTCAAAAAATAAATCAGGAGGTAAATCCGACCGCTTCCAGAGGATTACTTTTTAAGGCAGAACATTTTTTCCTTTCGGATATTATTACATTGTATGATAAAGAATGGGCGAATAAAAATGAAAAATCTCAATTTGTACTTGCCTATTATTACGATGCTTTGCGCAATAATCATTTTGCTGAAGAAAATGCTACAGCACAATTGAATCAATTGGTTTTTACAGAGGAGTTTAAAAATCAGATTCTAAAAATAAAAAAAGAAAACAAAATTCTTACTTCAAACGCAGAGCAAAACCGGTCTCTGCTGCCTGTAGTTTTGTCTGAAACAAGGCATATTAAAAGGGACGAAATTTTAGTTCAATATCAAAATTTTCTTAGTTTTGCATTTGATAAAAAGTTAGAAAGCACCACTGTTTTTGCTGATTTTTTAGGTTTAAGTTTAAATAAATCAAAGAATAAAGAAGTTGAAGTGCTTCCGGAAGAAGATACACTCGAAAAAGTATTAAAAGAATTAAATGAATTAGTGGGTTTAGCAACAGTCAAAAAAGATGTTGGTGAACTTATTAATTTATTAGAAATACAAAAAAAACGTTCTCATCAAGGATTAAAGAATGTAGAAATCACCTTGCACACTGTTTTTTCAGGACCACCAGGAACCGGAAAAACATCTGTAGCACGACTTTTAAGCCGGATTTTCAAACATTTGGGGTTTTTATCAAAAGGCCAAATGTATGAAACAGATCGGGAAGGTTTGGTTGCAGGGTATGTAGGGCAAACGGCCACGAAAGTAGATGCTGCTGTAATCTCAAGTCTTGGAGGTGTTTTGTTTGTTGATGAAGCCTACGCGCTTTCTCAAAATGCTTTTGGAAATGATTACGGTGCAGAAGCAGTCAATACATTGCTAAAAAGAATGGAAGATCATCGGGACGATTTGGCAGTGGTAGTGGCTGGATATACAGAACCAATGAAAATTTTTGTAGAATCAAATCCGGGATTGCGATCCCGTTTTAATAGATTTTTTTATTTTGATCATTTTTCGCCTGTAGAATTATTACAAATTTTTGAATCACTTTGCACCAAATCAGATTTTATAGTCTCTAATGATGCCAAAGAAAAACTTTCTGACACCTTTGATTTACTATATAAAACAAAAAATGAAAGTTTTGGAAACGCAAGGGCTGTTCGAAATTTATTTGAAAAGTGTGTTCAAAATCAGGCTAACAGAATTGTTAAATTAAAGAAAATCACTAATAAGGCTTTAAAGACATTGACTGAAGAAGATATTCCAGAACCTAAAGAAACAGAGCAAAATGTTAATCTTGAGCAAAAAGACAAAGAATCATAAATAAAAAAGAGCCGACATCCCCACTTGTCAGCTCTTTTTTATTATAAGGAATATTCATTTATTTTTAAACTTATAAAATGGTGATTCTCAATTACCAAAACTGAGAATCAGTTCCATTTTATAAATAATAACAGATAATAAAATCTGTAGTGCTTTGTCTTTCATGGGAACAAACTAGCTTTATTAGTCCCAATGCTCTGTTTTTATAGGGTTACAATACAGCAGAATCAATCCCTTGTGCTTTGTCTTTTATGGGAACAAACAAGCTTTATTAGTCCCAGTGCTTCCTTTTTTATAAGGGTTGTATTTAGCTTTCTCAATCCCTATGAACAAATTTAAGAAAACAGTTTAGGGTAATTGTTATATAATTTCCGACGTATCTTATATATTTTACATTTACTTATTGAAAATGAATTTATTAAATGTATTTATAGTTTAATTATGACGTGAGGCAATTTATAAACAAAAGAATGGTTATTTTTGTTTTATAAACTTATTTATTAAATTATTTTGGGATTATATAAAAATCTTTTTAAACAGACTGCTATTTACGGATTAGCCACAGTATTGCCTAGAATGCTTAGTTTTTTATTGGTTAGATTATATACTGGTCTTTTGCCAACAGCAGAATATGGTGAAGTTTCAATTGTTTTGTCCTGGATGGTTTTTTTCAACGTTGTTCTTTCATACGGAATGGAGACTGCTTTTTTCAGGTTTTATAGTGCAGAAGAGGATAAAAAAAACGTAATTGCAACTGCCACGATATCTATATTTTGGTCTTCAATAGGTTTTTTGTTCGCTGCCTTAATTTTTAGAAACACTTTAGCTAATTGGGCTGAAGTTGATTCGCAATATATTACCTATTCTGTCTGGATTTTAGTATTAGATGCATTGGTTTTAGTCCCATTTTCTAAATTAAGAGCAAACCAGAGACCAATAGTTTATGCCATAATTAAGATTGGAAACGTGCTTGTAAATCTGTTATTGAATCTTTTTTTCTTATTGTATCTGCCAAAGATTGCAATTTCAAATCCCGGTTCTGTCTGGGATAATTTATACATTGAAAATTTCCAAATAGCCTATATTTTTATTGCCAATTTACTGGCAAGCTTAGTAACTTTTATAGTTCTTTCCCCTCATTACCTTTTACTGGGACGAAGATTCGATCGGGTTTTATGGAAAAAGATGATGCGATATGGGCTGCCTATTTTAGTAGCAGGAATTGCTTTTGCGGTTAATGAACATTTCGACAAAATATTATTAGGTTACTGGCTTCCGGAAAATCTTGCAAAATCTGAAGTTGGAGCCTATTCGGCATGTTATAAATTAGGATTGTTCATGGTTTTGTTTGCAACTGCTTTCAGATTAGGAATTGAACCTTTCTTTTTCAGTCATTCCAAAAATGAAAATGCTCCCCAGACTTATGCTGTTATTACCAAATATTTTGTGATTTTAGGTTCTATGATTTTATTGGCAGTCATTGTTTTTGCAGACATTTTAAAATTCCTTTTACTTGATAATAAGTCATACTGGGAAGCAATGAAAGTCGTACCTCTCATAATTCTGGCAAATTTCTTTTTAGGAATTTATAATAATTTATCAGTTTGGTATAAATTGACTGATAAAACGAAAATAGGAGCTTATATTTCTATCATAGGCGCTATTGTAACATTGGTATTAAACTATTTCTTAATTCCAATTTACAGCTATTATGGTTCAGCAATTGCAACTATTTGTGCTTACGGAAGTATGATGCTGATTTCTTATATTTTAGGGAAGAAGTATTACCCAATACCATATGATATGAACAAAATTGGCGCATATTTAGGAATTTCTATTGGATTTTCAGCTATTTCCTTTTATGGATTTAGGGAAAATTATTTTGTTGGAATTCTTTTATTATTAGGCTTCATGTATTTTGTTTATCATAACGAAAAAGAAACAATCAAAGGAATTATCAATAGAAAGTAATTCGTTTTTTATAACCCAACTTACTTTTTTATATTTTAACAAAAAAATGGAAATACAAATCATTAATAAATCACAGCACGATTTACCAAATTACGAAACCATTGCTTCGGCAGGAATGGACTTGCGCGCTAACTTAACCGAGGCAATAGCGTTGAAACCATTAGAAAGAACAATTGTAAAAACAGGACTTTTTATAGAGCTGCCAATTGGTTACGAGGCACAGGTTCGTCCAAGAAGTGGTCTGGCAGCTAAGAAAGGAATTACGGTTTTAAATTCTCCCGGAACTGTTGATGCAGATTACAGGGGAGAAATAGGTGTAATTTTAGTAAATTTATCGAACGAAGTTTTTGTGATTGAAAACGGAGAACGAATCGCACAATTAATTATAGCCAGACACGAAAGAGCCGAGTGGAGAGAAGTTGAAGAACTTTCAATAACAACAAGAGGTGAAGGCGGATTTGGGAGTACAGGAGTAAAATAGAAATTTAATAATTTTAGATTTAAGGATTCCATAATCTTTAAATTTTTAATCTTTCAATAGAAAAACATGAAAATAATCGTTCCAATGGCGGGTCGCGGATCAAGACTCAGACCACATACATTAACTATTCCAAAACCATTAATTCCTGTTGCAGGAAAATCTATCGTACATCGTTTAGTAGAGGATATAGCCAAAATATTAAAAGAACCAATTGAAGAGGTGGCTTTTATTTTAGGTGATGAAGCTTTTTTTGGTGATGATCTTGTAGCAAGTTTAGAAGAATTGGCGCAAAGTTTAGGCGCAAAGCCTTCTATATATCGTCAGGATTTGCCTTTAGGAACAGGACACGCCATTATGTGTGCGAAGGATTCTCTGTCTGGTCCGGCAGTAATTGCCTATGCAGATACATTAATCAGGGCTGATTTTGAATTAGACCCGGCTGCTGATGCAGTAATCTGGGTGAAACAAGTTGATAAACCGGAAGCCTTTGGTGTTGTAAAATTAAACGCTAATAGCGAAATTATAGAATTGGTAGAAAAACCAAAAGAGTTCGTAAGTGATTTAGCGGTTATCGGAATTTATTATTTTAAAGAAGTTGGCGATTTGAAAAAAGAACTTCAGGATGTTTTGGATAATAACATTCAAAATGGTGGAGAATATCAGATCAATGACGGAATTAAAGCAATGATGGCTAACGGAAAAGTTTTTAAAACCGGAAGCGTAGACGAGTGGATGGACTGCGGAAATAAAAATGTTACGGTCGAGACCAATTCGAGAATGTTAGGGTTCTTGCATAATGATGGAGAACACTTAATTGATTATGGAGTAAAATCAGAAAATTCAACGATTATTCCACCTTGTTATATAGGAGAAAATGTAGTGTTGATAAACGCAACAGTAGGACCAAATGTTTCATTAGGAAAAGGGTGTCATGTTGTTGACAGTTCAATAAAAAACAGTTTGATTCAGACACATGCACATATAAAAAATGCTAACTTAGATAATGCAATGGTTGGAAACCATGTTAGTTATGATGGTAAATTTACCAGTATTAGTATTGGTGACTATTCAGTGTTGGAATAAATGATAGTATAAAATGAAATTCTGTAAATGATGCATAAAAGAATTTTAGTAATTTTATTTTTTGCTCTAATGGGCAATCAGATTTCGGTTACGGCACAGACTGAACCGGAAGATATTGCCATGGCAACTGATGAATATCAGGACTCGTTTTATGAATCATTAAAACAGAAAGGAATTGAAAATTATGATAAGGCAATTGTATCTTTAGAAAAATGTATTAAGCTAAAACCTAATGATGCTGTCGCTTACTTTGAATTAGGGAAAAATTATCTGGCTTTAAAAGAGTACAAAAACGCACAGGATTCATTTGAAAAAGCAATACAATTAAATCCTAAAAACAAATGGTTTTGGTTGGGCGTTTATGATGTGAGTTTTGAAACAAAAAATTATCCTTTAGCAATTGAAACGATTCAAAAAATTATTCCTTTTGATGAAGAATACAAGGACGATCTGATTTCACTTTATATGATTACCAATCAGTTTGACAAGGCTCTTTTAACGATTAACGAAATGAATGAAAGATTCGGAAAATCCGAAGAAAGGAATATTTATAAAATGCAGATTTTAGCACAAGGAAAGTATCAAAACGCTGAAATTGATAATTTGATAAACCAGATCAAACAAAATCCGAAAGAAGAATCAAATTATGTCAACTTAATTTTTTTATATTCTAAAGCAGATCAAACAGATAAAGCTATAGAAACAGCAAAACAATTAGCAAAGGAAATACCAGGTTCTGAGTGGGGACAGGTGAGTTTGTTTAAAGGATATTTAGATACTAATCAGGCTGAAAAAGCCATCAGCTCGATGAATACAATTTTGTCAAGTTCAAAAATAGATTCAAAAATAAAACACAGAACGCTAAATGAGTTTTTGATTTATGTAAATAAAAATCCTCAGTACGGTTCGGATTTAGAAAAAGCAATCGGTTATTTTGACAATGATAAGGAAGTTGATGTTGCAAAAGAAATAGGAAAATTTTATCATGGCAAAGGGCAGTTTGAGAATGCAATTAAATATTATGAAAAAGATTTAAAAGCAAATTCAGATACAGATCGAGAGACTAATTTACTTTTGCTTGAAGCCTATTTTCAGGCCAATAAATTTGATTTGATGACAAAAAGAGCCATGAATATGATTGATGTTTATCCAAGCCAGCCACAATTTTATTATTACGCAGGTTTAGGAAATAATCAGTTAAAGCAATTTAAGAATGCAAAAACCGTTTTAGAAATGGGACTTGATTATGTAGTAGATGATAAAAAAATGGAGGCGGATTTTAATATGCAGCTTGGAGAAGCTCATAATGGTTTAGGAGATGCTAAGAAAAAAGAGGAATACTTTTTGAAGGCAAAAGAATTATTAAAACAAAAGAAGTAAAAGATTTAGATTCAGATGAAAAAATATATAGTAATAATAGTAGCAGCGATTTTTACAATCTCTTGCAAATCAAAGGCAGTTGCTGTACAGAACAGTAATACCACTGAAACAGAGGTAAAAAAGGATAACAAAGTAATAGAAAAACATTACGGTAATAAATTAGATTTTAAAACATTATACATCAAGGCAAATGCTAAATATGTTGATGAAAAGCAAAGTCAGAATGTTACTGCTGAGATTAAAATTGAAAAAGATAAACAAATTTTGGTAAGTGTACGTTTTTTAGGAATTACAATGGCAAAAGCACTAATAACACCAACAGCGGTAAGTTATTATGAAAAAATAAATGGCACTTTTTATGAAGGTGATTTTACCAGTCTGAGCAAATGGCTTGGAACCGAATTAGATTACACTAAAGTACAAAACTTACTGGTTGGAGAAGCTTTAGATGATTTAAGAGAAAGCAAATACACACAGACAATTATAGAAAATTTGTATCGTCTGGAAGATGAAAAAGGAGCTAATCTAAAAAAAGTTTTCTTTTTGGATGCTGAAAAATATTTTTTGCAAAAGGAAGAAATATCTCAAGACAAGGAAAACAGAAAGCTGGAAATTTTATATTCCGACCACAAGGTTTTTGATCAGGGAATACTTCCGGCAAGCATTGAAATTAATGCGATTCAACCGAAAGGGAAAACAGATATTAATTTAAAGTACAGCTCTGTTTCTTTTAATGAGGAACTTTCTTTTCCTTATAGTGTACCAAATGGCTATAAAAAAGTTATAATTAAGTAAATTTGCAAAAAGATAAAAGACAGATGCCAAAATTTCTCCTAAGCCTAATTTTTATATGTGCCACAACTTTTGTGTGGGCACAAGATGATCAACAAGAAAAACTGGAACAGCGTAAAGCCCAGATTCAGCAGGAAATCAGAGATAACGAAAAAATGCTTCAGTCTGTAAAGAAACAAGAGAAGTCAGCTGTAAATGTTTTTTTGATCCAGCAAAACAAAATCAAGCTAAAAGAAAAATTAATTAGTACTACTGCAAAGCAGGAAAAACTTTTGAGTAATGACATGTACATTAATCAAATGAAAGTAAATAAATTAAATAGAGAACTTAAGGTATTGAAAGAAGATTATGCCAAGATGATCCTTAAATCATATAAAAGCCGTTCTGAACAAAGCAGGGCAATGTTCATTTTATCTTCAGAGAGTTTTTTGCAGGCTTACAAAAGAGCACAATATTTAAAACAATACACCAATTTCAGAAAAAATCAAGGCTTAGAGATTCAGTCCAAAACAGCAGAATTAGTTGACTACAATGCTAAATTAGATGGACAAAGAAAAGTTAAGAAAAAGATTATCGCTGAAAATCAAAAAGAAAAACAAAGCTTGGAAGTTGAAAAGAAAGAACAGCAAAAGTTAGTCAATCTAATTAAAAAAGACAAGAGTAAAATTATTGCCGATACAAGAGCGAAACAGAAAGAATCAAAAGCAATTGATGCTAAAATTAAGCAATTAATTCGTGAACAAATTAGATTAGCAAATTTAAGAGCAGAAGAAGAAAGACGAAAACGAATAGCAGAAGGCAAAAGCACAGAAAGTAGTGAACCGGCTCCAACTAAAAGTTTTTCATCTGATAGAATTACATTAACTCCAGAAGGTAAAATATTAGCAGCTGATTTTAAGGCCAACAGAGGAAAATTACCGTGGCCGGTAGAAAAAGGATTTATTTCATTAGGTTATGGAGATCAGCCGCACCCGCTATATCCGTCATTGACCGTCCATAATTCCGGAGTAGAGATTACTACTGAACAAGGAGCAACTGCCCGCGCCGTATTTGAAGGAGTAGTGTCAAAAGTTATAGCCTTGTCTCCTGTAAACAGAGCTGTTTTTATTCAGCATGGAGATTATTTCACCGTATATCAAAACCTAAGTTCAGTATCTGTTGAACAAGGTGATAAAGTTAAAGTTAAACAAAGTATTGGAAAGGTAAGAACTAGTGGTGACACAGGAAAAACAATTATTAAATTTTTGATTCTTCAAAATATATCAAATAACAATCCGGAAGGATGGTTGCAAAACAGATAAAAAATAAAGGGAGCTAAATTTAGCTCCCTTTATTTTTTATTGTTGTTGCTGCTGCAACTGATCCATATAATTTAACTGCTCCTGTACTTTTGAGGAAACTTCTTGTAATTTCACGTCGTTTATTTCTTCAAATTGCCTGCCGTCTTCGTATCCTATAGAAACGCAAACAGAAAGTGTCTGTCTGGCAAGCCCTTTAAAAGTCCCTTTTATAGGAGTACAATCACTAAAATTTCTTCCTACGGAAAGACGAACATGATTATCCATTGTCCAGATGTTGTTGGTTGGATCTAAACCTAACCAACCCTGAGTTGGCGTGTAAATTTCTACCCATGCATGTGTAGCACCTTCCCCGCGGAGTCCACTTTCATTTGGGCAAATGTAGCCGCTCACATATCGCGAAGGAATACCGGCTGTGCGCAAAAGATGCAGAAGAATATGAGCAAAATCCTGACAAACCCCTTTTTTAAGTATTAATATTTCATCTACAGTTGTTTCAATGTTTGTAATTCCTTTTGTGTAAGCAAAATGTTTAAAAACATAAGAATTACATTGTTGTGCAATTTCGATAATAGATTTATCCTCAATATTTATTTCCTCTAAAATGCTTTCAATCTCAGATTGTTTTTTGATTTTATCGATGTAACAAAGGCGCAATAATAAAATACTTTTTTCTTTTTCGATCTGGATATCTTTCACGGAAGTGGCATCAATTTCAGGAATTTTAAGGGAATGATTAACCCGGACCAGCATTCTGGATTCGATTGTCATTTCGGTATGGCTGGCTAAAACATTGAAATTGCCGACACGATTTCCATAATAATCCTGAGAAATATCAACATTTGGAGCATGTGTTATTAAAAGCTGGTACTGCAATACTTCCTGATTTTCAAAATGATGCGGAAATAAGCGTATTTCGTTGATGCTTTCTTTGATAGGATGATTATATTGGTATTTGGTGATGTGTACTATTTTGAAAAGTGCCATATTTTTAAGTGTAAGAAAAGAATAATTTTGAGAAATCGGTTGAAAATTGAATCAGTTGGTTTTTGGTATTTTTTAAAACATCTTCTAATTCCTGATTGCTTAAATGTTGATAATCAGTAAATTCAATATAACTTTTAAGACGTCCAAATTGGTTTAATAAAGTACGTCCTTCACTTAAATCATTGTCTTTAAACAAACTATCCAGATACGTATTAATGAAGTCCAGTGTATAAATTACAGAGTGTGCAAAATCTTTATTAAAAAGAACCTGATGTGCCACTTTTCGATTGTGGGAAATATTGCTGTAACTTTTCATGTACAATTCATAACCGGAAAGTGATAACAATAATCTTCGCCAGTACATTAGATCTTCTTCGCCTTCAAGATTGTAATTGATAGGTGAAAAATAGGCCTGTGTCATCGAAATAGTTTGTAAACATCTTTCAATATGCTTGCCGATACTCGAAAAACACCAGCCTAAACCTCTAGGCATAGTTACCTGAAGAATTCCGTTATAGAGTAATAGATCTTTATTGAGTTTGGTAATTACATTGAGTGCATCAGAGGTTTCAAGTTTTTTTGGCAAATCTGGTGAGTTCACAAAATGGTACATAGAGTTGATGTGTTCCCACAATTCTTTGGTAATTTTATCTTGTGCGCCTCTGGCATTTTCGCGAGCTTTTACAACCAAATTCTTTACCGAATTATCATTCTGATTATCGCAAATAATATATTTTAATACATAAGTTGTATCATACTGTATGGAATGAATTTTGGCATGAGACAAACTTGTATAATATTCTAAAAGTGGTTTATAACCCTGTGAATCACCAATTTCTTTATCGAAAGATAAAATATAGGAAGTGTTTAGGGTAAGCAACATTCCATCGGTTCTTTCCATGTATCGGTTAAGCCAAAACATTCCATCTGCAACTCTGCTAAGCATATTTATTTCTTTTTGAATGTTTATAATTTATTTGATTATCCAGGTGTCTTTACTGCCTCCACCCTGAGATGAATTTACAACTAAAGATCCTTCGGTAAGGGCAACACGGGTTAAACCACCGGGTACGATTTGAATCCCTTTTGGACCACAAAGGGCATAAGGTCTTAAATCAACATGACGTAATTTTAGCTGCCCGTCAATCAAACAAGGAACAGTACTGAGTTGAATAATGGGCTGAGCAATAAAGTTTCGCGGCGTTTCTGTAATGGCGATTTTAGCGGCCTCCATTTCTTCCTGAGTCGCTTTATTGCCCATAATCATTCCGTAACCGCCACTTTGGTTGGTTTCTTTAATAACCATGGTTTCCATATTAGCAAAAACATGCTCACGTTCATCTAAATTCTCCATACGGTAAGTGGGAACATTTTTAAGGATAGGCTCTTCGTTCAGATAATATTTAATCATATCCGGAACGTAAGCATAAACGGCTTTGTCATCGGCAACTCCATTTCCAACAGCATTCACCAGCGCAACGTTTCCTTGTCGGTAGGCACTAATTAAGCCAGGAACACCAAGAGCGCTGTCCGGTTTAAAAACCAAAGGATCAAGATACTCATCATCTAAACGCCGGTAAATTACATCAACTTGCTGCAAACCCGCTGTCGTTTTCATATACACCTTGCTGTTGTTTACGACCAAATCACGTCCTTCTACTAACGGAATTCCCATTTGCCGTGCGAGATACGTATGTTCATAATAGGCAGAATTGTATACGCCGGGCGTGAGTAAAACTACATTAGGATTGGATATATTTCTAGGTGATAATGAAACCAAAATGCTATGAAAAATCATAGGATAATTGCTCACCATACTTACATGGTTCGAGGAAAGCATATCCGGGAAAATTCGTTTGGTGATTTCACGGTTTTCCAGCATATAACTCACGCCGCTGGGGCATCTCAGGTTATCTTCCAACACATAGAATTCGCCTTTTGCTCCCCTGATCAAATCGATTCCTGCAATGTGCACATGAATGTTGTGAGGTACTTTTATGCCCTGAACCTCCTGAATATAATGCGGACATGAAGCAATTAATCCTGCCGGAATTATACCATCTTTTACAATTTTCTGATCATTATATACATCTTCCAAAAATAAATTCAGTGCTAACAAGCGCTGTTTGATTCCGGATTCTACTTCCAGCCAATCCTCTTGCGTGATAATCCTCGGAATAATATCAAAAGGAAATATGCGTTCAATTCCTTTATCATCATCGCTGTAAACCGTAAAGGTAATTCCCTGATTCATGAATAAGTCAGAGGCTTGTTGTTGTTTATTGGTCAAAGTTTTGTGGTTTAGACTTTGCAGGGTTTGAAAAACCTGACGATACGAATCCCGGACACCTTTATTAGAAAACATTTCGTCCCAGCCATTGGGATTTAAACCTGGTGCTAATTTCGCCATACTCTAATTATTAAATAAATACTTTTTTAAGTATTTTGGTGAAAATTATTTGCTTTTTTAATCCAAAATACGACTTTAAAAGATTATAATTCGTATTAAGTGTGATAATATTGTAATTTATGTAAGATTTGTTTTTTGAGGTTTTAATTTTGAAAATCTTCTTTTTTATGGCTGTGTTTTTTTAAGATTTGATATTCCTAAAAAATACTTTCAGATGAATTTACTTTTAAAATAAAGATTTTTAAATTTTAGAATTAAACAGAAAGCGGTGAAAAGGAGCATTTAATCGTGTAAAAATCATTGGATTGTTGATTACGAAATTGCAATGATTGAATTTAAAAATAGTATTTTTGCACTATGGAAACAAATAGACAGAAAAAAATAGGCGGTGTCATCCAAAAAGATTTGGTTGATATTTTGCAAGGTGAAGTGAGAAAAAACGGAATTAATAATTTGGTAATTTCGGTATCCAAAGTGAGTGTTACTTCAGATTTATCTGTGGCGACAGTGTATTTGAGCATTTTTCCACAAGAGAAAGCAAAAGAGACTTTAGAAGGAATAAAATCAAATACAACTTTAATTAAGCATGACTTGTCGCAGCGAGTGCGTTTACAATTGCGCCGAGTGCCTAATTTGGTGTTTTTTATCGACGACTCTTTAGATTATATCGAGAAAATTGACAACGCTTTGTCAAACAGAGAAAACCCAATCGAAAACCGTGATCTTTTAGAAAAAAGAAGAAAATCATAAATTGAATTTCCCACTTTACATAGCCAAACGTTATATTTTTAGCAGAAGTAAAAACAATGCTATTAATGTTATTAATTATATTGCCAGCATGGGAATCATTGTTGGTACAATGGCTTTGTTTGTGGTGCTTTCTGTTTTTAGCGGGTTAAAAGTTTTCAGTCTTTCTTTTACCAATGAGATTGATCCAGATTTGAAAATGACCAGTACTTTAGGAAAATCATTTTTTATATCTCCAGATCAGGAAAAGGAAATTAAAAACATACAAGGAATTGCTTCCTATACCAAAATTATCGAAGAGCGGGTTTTGTTTTTGTTTAAGGACAAACAACAGGTAACCTATTTAAAAGGAGTGGATAGTGTTTATCCGGTTGTAAACGATATCAAAAAAAAACTTTTCAACGGGCAATGGCTGAAACCGGATACTTATCAGGTGGTAATTGGTTACGGAATTGCTCAGGATTTTTCGATGGGAATACTGGATTTCGAAAATCCATTACAGATATTTGCACCAAAACCCGGAAAAGGGGCTATTGATAACCCCGAAGAAGCATTTAACAAAACAGATGTATTGCCGGTAGGAATATATTCTGTCAGCGAAGAATTAGATTCCAAATATGTATTTGCCGATTTGGGCTTAGTACAGGAATTGCTGATGTACAAACCGAATCAAATTTCCGGAATTGAATTGAACCTGAAAGAAAACGCAGACGAAAATGCTGTCAAAGAAAAACTTCAAACAATTTTTAAAAATAAAATTACCTTAAAAAACAGGGCACAGTTAAACGAGTCTTTGTACAAAATGCTCAATACCGAAAATATTGCAGTTTACCTGATTTTTACATTGGTGATTATCGTAGCGCTTTTTAACTTGATTGGTGCTTTGATTATGATGATTCTGGATAAAAAAGGAAACCTGAAAACGCTGTTTAATCTTGGAACACCTATTCATCACTTGAGAAAAATATTTTTGCTTCAGGGAACTTTATTAAGTGTTTTTGGTGGTATAATTGGACTTATTTTGGGGATTGTCTTAGTAGTGCTTCAGCAGCAGTATGAACTCATCATGATAACGCCAACTTTGGCATATCCTGTGGTTTTTACACTTGAGAATGTTCTCATTGTTATGGGAACCATTATTTCTCTTGGGTTTGTGGCTTCCTTAATTGCCAGCAGCCGTGTGAGTAAAAAGTTGTTGGATTAGTATTTCTTCATAAAAAATATTACTTACATTTACCGCCTTAAAATCTACAAGCATATGATTGTTTCTGCCTAATCCTATTTTATTTTTCAAATAATTAGGATACTTACGTTTTTTTTTCTTGAGTTCAGATTATTGGATCTGAGCAATTTTTATAATTTATCCTAATACATCATGACAGAAACAACAATACAGAAAAGTCTGTTTTCTAAAATTTTTACGACTTTAAAACAAGCCTTAAAAGGCGACGAATCTTTTGATTATACTTCCGGAAGCATCAAAAAAGCAGTTATTTTATTAGCCATTCCGATGGTTTTGGAAATGATGATGGAATCCGTTTTCGCTTTAGTCGATTTATATTTTGTCGGACATTTAGAACACAGCAGCTTCGCCATTCAAACAGTAGGTTTAACCGAATCAGTACTTACAATTATTTACTCTTTGGCGATTGGAATGAGTATGGCGGCAACAGCAGTTGTGGCTCGACGAATTGGAGAAAAAGACCCGGTTGCTGCCGCAAAAGCTGGAATGCAGGCCATCATTATTGCTTTTGCAGTCAATAGCGTAATGAGTGTTTTGGGCGTAATTTATGCGAAAGATATTCTATTATTAATGGGAGCTTCTGCAGATGCTGCCGAACACGGTTACCGATTTACACAAATCATGATTGGTTCGAGTTTATGCATCATGCTTTTATTTTTGATCAACGGCATATTTCGTGGTGCCGGAAATGCAGCAATTGCCATGAAAAGTCTTTGGCTGGCTAATATCTGCAATATTATTTTATGTCCAATTTTAATTAATGGTCTTGGGCCAATTCCTGCTTTTGGATTAATCGGAGCAGCTCTGGCAACAACTTTTGGAAGAAGTATCGGCGTATTATATCAGGTATACCATTTGTTTTTTGGAAAAGGTGCTTTAAGAATTATAATGCCATATTTTATCCCGGATTTTCAGCAGATTAAAGCTTTGGTGAAAATTGCAGCTCCGGGAATTTTGCAATTTGTAATAGCATCCTGCAGTTGGATATTTTTGGCACAATTGGTAGCAACGACTGGTGGTGATCATGGATCTGCAGGATATCAGACAGCATTGAGAATTATGATGTTTTTTATTCTTCCTGCCTGGGGATTGAGTAATGCGGCTGCCACTTTGGTTGGACAAAATCTAGGGGCCAAACAAATTGAGCGTGCAGAAAAATCAGTTTTTACAACAGCGAAATACAATGTGATTTTTATGGCAACGATTATGATTATTTCATTGTGTTTTGGCAAATACATTGTTCCTTTTTCACAAACGACGAAATGGTTAGAACAGTCGCTGTTGAAGCCTTGCAGATTATGAGTGCCGGATTTGTTTTCTACGGAATAGGAATGGTTTTAATCAATACGTTCAACGGAGCAGGAGATACCTGGACACCAACAGCAATTAATTTCTTCGGCTTTTGGCTGTTCCAGATTCCACTGGCTTATGTATTGGCAAAGCATTTTGAGATGGGACCAACAGGCGTTTTTATCGCAATTCCGGTTGCTGAAACCGCCATTACGTTAGCTGGAATTGTACTTTACAAACGAGGAAGGTGGAAACGCACTCAGGTATAATTTAAAAAAAAGAGCTTCAATTTTGAAGCTCTTTTATATTTCTAAACAAATTCATACCCTGCATAAACCTGTTCAATTTCTTTCATAACGGTAAACAAATTTTCTGGCTCATCTGTAGTAACCAGTTTTTGTTTGTATTCTTTGAACGAGTGAATTCCTTTGAAATAATTCGTATAATGACGACGCATTTCTACAATTCCCAAACGTTCTCCTTTCCAATCCATAGACCATTGCAGATGATTTCTGGCAGCTTCAACACGATCTGAAACAGTGGGTGCCGGTAAGTGTTGTCCTGTTTTGAAATAGTGTTTGATTTCATTAAAAATCCACGGATAACCAATTGCGGCACGGCCAATCATGATTCCGTCGATGCCGTATTCATTTTTATATTGTAATGCTTTTTCAGGACTGTAGATATCGCCGTTTCCAAAAATAGGCATTGTAATTCGAGGGTTGTTTTTTACACGGGCAATATGCGACCAGTCTGCGTGGCCTTTGTACATTTGTGCACGGGTTCTTGCGTGAATTGTTAAAGCCTGAACACCAATATCCTGCAATCTTTCGGCAACTTCATCAATATTGATGGAGTTGTCATCCCAGCCCAAACGTGTTTTTACCGTTACAGGCAAATCCGTACTTCTGATAACCGCTTTTGTCAATCGAATCATCAAATCGACATCTTTTAAAACTCCGGCTCCGGCACCTTTACAGACTACTTTTTTAACGGGACATCCAAAATTAATATCCACCAAATCAGGTTTTACTGTAGAAACAATTTTAGACGAAAGCGCCATTGCTTCTTCATCTCCACCAAAAATCTGAATTCCAACCGGGCGTTCATAATCAAAAATATCCAGCTTCATGCGGCTTTTGATTGCATCACGAATCAACCCTTCCGAAGAAATAAATTCAGAATACATCATGTCAGCACCATGCGTTTTGCACAATCTGCGAAACGGCGGATCGCTCACATCTTCCATCGGAGCCAGTAATAAAGGAAATTCGGGTAATTCTATATTGCCAATCTTGACCATCTTCACTATTTTTTGCAAAATTACAACTTTTAGTTTAATTCGAAGACAAAACATTAAAAGTGAAGTTGAAAGCGCGAAAGTAAACCTTATAAGTAATATAAGTTCATTTTATCTTTGCGAAAAGTTTTACAGGAACTTCTATTACTTATATGGTGAAAAAAAACATTCTATATGTTATTTCGGTAATCGAAAAAACGAATTGGTTTTCGACTCATCGGATTAAAAACCAAAGGATTTAAAGTTTCTTTTGAGGCAAATTCTATCTTCGGTGTTACACGTAATTTAGCCCTGAAATGATCTTTTATTTCCTGTAAAAATTCGGGAGTTTGATTTCTGGAAGCGATTTTTATTAGAATTTCATCTGTGCCTAAATCATTGGTTGAAATTTCAATAATATGATTTTCGATAGTATCAAAATCGCTTAAAACATCATTCATTGCCGGCGGATAAAGTGTTGTGCCCTTGTATTTGATCATTTGCTTTTTACGTCCCAAAACCGGTCCAACGCGAACTGTATTTCTTCCGCATGCACAAGGTTCATTATGCAATTGTACAATATCACCTGTTTTAAAACGCAGTAATGGCATCGCTTCAATACTCAGAGTTGTAAAAGTTAATTCGCCGGCTTCACCATTTTTTACTGGTTTATTGTTTTCATCCAAAACTTCAATAATAATCAATTCCGGATGATGATGTCCTCCTATTGCATGCTCACATTCTGTAAAAGCAGTGCTCATTTCGGTAGAAGCATAAGTCGAAAACAACTTAATATCCCATTTTTCAGTGATTTTTTTGGATAAGGTATTCATCGAGAAATCCTGATTTCTCAACGATTCTCCAATGCAGATGGCTCCTTTTATACTGGAGTTATCATAATCGATTCCGTGAATTTCCGCATATTCTATTAACTTCAACAGAAAAGAAGGAACGGTAATTACATACGAAGGTTTGTATTTTAAAATAGAATTCCATTGCAATTCAGGAATTCCTGCACCAACACGAATTACTCCGACTTGTAGTTTTCGCAATCCTAAAAAATAGGCCAGACCCGCCATGAATTTACGGTCAATTGTCGTCATCAATTGTACAACATCACCTTCTGCAATTCCGGCGCAGGCAAATGAAATGGCTTCATTATACGCTAGTCTGTCCAAATCAGAATCGGTCAGGCCAAAAGTTACCGGATCTCCTAAAGTTCCTGAAGTAGAAGCATAATCAATAATTTTATGCTGTGGAACACACAAAAAATCATCATTGTATTGCTGTAAATCTTCTTTTGTAGTTACCGGTAAAAGCTGTAAATCTTCCAGCGTTTTTATCTTCGAAATATCAATATTCTGTCCGGCAAAAAGTCTTTTGTAAAAAGGGGAATTATGACTGATATATCCTAAAAATTCGGCTAATTTTTGTTCCTGAAAAATTTTAATTGCTTCTAAAGAATCTTTTTCTATTGCTGGAATAATGGTCATTTTCTTTTGATTTTTTTTAAATATTTTTCAATTCGAGCTTTTTCAGGAGCTGTTGTTATTTCTTTTGTCAGTGCTTTTTCAAAATTATTTTGAGCCAGCTGAAACTGTTTTTTTTGATAAAAATACAATCCTGCTTTGTAATATACAATCCAATAATTCGGGTTTAAGGATTTATAGTTGTCAATAAAATCAGATGTTATTTCTGTTTTATTTTTCAAAAATACATCTATTTTATGGTCTTCGATTCTAAATTTCTGATAGTTTTGAAATGCAGTTGTTTGTAAAAATAAATCTTTCGGAATATTCAGTTTTTCTTCTTCGAATGAAATTGCAAAATTAGTTTTTCGATCTTTAAAAATAGAATCTAAATTGTAGCAGACAAACTCTCCTAATTGATAAGGATTTGACGAAACCCAAACCAATTTTTCTTTTGGTTTAAAAATAATTCCGTGGTGTGCCATCAACTGATTCAATGCTTTTTCGTTTCCATAGCCCAAAGCAATATTTTTTAAACCCTCTTTATTTCTAAGAATTTCGGAAGCGATTTTTGGATTAATTTTTGGTTTTTCAGAAAGAAGTTCCTGCATTCTTTTGAACCGATATTCAGAATGGCTATTAGCGATTTGTAATTGATTGCGGTTGTCATTTTTTAAATTGTCGCTTTGAAAATGATTCGAACAAATTAATTGATTTGTATTGGGAACATCATAAACATCCATTTCCCGGGGCGAAACTTCAATCAAAACGGCTTTGTTGTCATGTGCACTTCCCACCATAATCGATTCGGAAACAAAAACGTTTCTTTTTTTCGCAATGGCAATAGCTTCCTCTATATTTTGGGCATGCTGTAAAATTTCCCGGGTCAAAATAGAAATCGGGGTTTTGGCACTTAACGGGATTTTAGATTTGGAGGCATTAATCGTTACCGTTAAGCCTTCCTTATTCATTCCGGAAACGGCACCAATCATTCCGGGCCAGGTCACCATCATAAAAGGATGACCTTCTTTTGGATTTATAAAGGCCACTATTTTATTTTCCGCGAAAGCGTCATTTACATAAAAATCAAAATTACGCCCCAGGATTAAATTCCCATCTTCAGACTTTTCACCCCATGCAGCAAAAGAGGAGCAGCCTACTAAAGCCAGATCCTGCAGGGCATGACCAATATCGTGAGCAGCATGCAGATATAAACTGCGTTGGTATTGAGGTGCTATATCGTTAAAATTTTGAGAAGTATATTGCGAAAGGCCATAAATTTCGACCTGATATTCCTCAGGTACGTTTTTATATAATTTTCGATTGTACCATTTCAAAAAATTCCGAAGTAGATTTTGCTGTAGTTTTGAAGGAACGATATCTTCAATTCTGGAGAAAAATATTTTTTCCTGCTTTTCCAAAAGAGAATCGGATAAGGCTCCGGTTGTAAGGCCAATTTCAAACGGATCACCTTCAACATACAACTCCCAAAGACCTTGTTTGTTTTTTAAAAACGAATTTTTTCCGGAATTAAAAACAGTATCCGATTGTTTTGTTATAACTGGTTTTGCAATATTGTAATTCGTAACATCAGGCAAATGGTGTTTTGATTTTGAGGTGCCGCAGGAAGCGAAAACCAGCCAAAATCCAATAAGGAAAAGTATTATAATTCTATTCTTCATACCCCTGTTTATTCAGATGCTTTATTGATTTTAGTTACTAAATATTCTTTTCCCACAATTTCTGAACAAGTGACCACGGCACCAATAGTCACGCCTAATACCCCATGCATATTGATGCTTTGCCCTGTTAAATATAAATTGTCCAGTTTGGTTTTTGAGGCGATCAGTGTTTTCATCGGATTGTTGGAATCTTTTACGTAACCGTACATATTGCCTTTGTCACCGCCAATGTAATCGCGGTAAGAAAGCGGTGTTGAGGTATGAACAGAACGAATACAATCTTTGATTCCGGGGAATTTCAATTCAATTTCATTTAAAAATTTAGCCGTTTTTCTCGACTTAAATTCTTCATAACTTTCTCCTCTGTCATTTTCTTCAGCAGTTGTATTAAAAGTATCCATCCAGGGTGCAACATCGTCATATTTCATATAGGTGATACACGTCATTCCTTCGGCCCATTCTTCCTGTTTTTTTGACGCGTTCATAGACGCCATAAAAGCTTTTGGCCATGAATCTTCATCATATTCATGAGCCGTCCAGACTTCGCTGCTTTTTTTAAAATGGTAATGATTATGATTGATGTATTTGAAAGTTTCAGGTTTAAAAACGATATAGAGGCTAAAGGCAGAAATTACGCCTTCCAGACTCTGGATCCGGCTGTAAAACGACTTCCTGAAATTCTCTTCACCGGCTAGTTTCAGTGTGGTTTTTGGTTCTATATTAGAGATAAAATAGGAGCCGGAAAGTTGGGTTCCATCTTTTATTTCTACCGAAGTTACCTTTTTGTTTTCAACATTAAAACGGGTAACTTCTTTGTATTTATAAAACTCTCCTCCGTGCTTTTTTAGCTGTTTAAGCAATTGTTTCGTAATCTGACTTCCGCCATTAATACAGCGCCAGGAACTCTGAATATAGGAGTTGACCGAAAGGGCATGAACGTAAAAAGGCGATTTATCAGCAATTCCGGCATATAAAAAATTAGAACCGCCTAAAATAGCTCTGAGTTTTTCATTTTTTGTGCATCCGTCAATCGTGGTTTTGGCATTTAATTCTAAAATCGAATTATCATATTTTCCCTCCGGTACTAAATTGTAGAGCGGGAAAGAATTACAAATTGTTCTTATTTTTTCACAGTATTCCTGAATATTTGTCTTTTCTTCAGGAAAATAATGCTCTAACTGTTTTACGAAATTATCGTAGCCCTGAGCATGTGGATATTCGTTTTGATCATCTTCAAAAGAAATAATATCAAAACCATTTTCGTCCAGTTTTTTTAAATTCAACTGGTCAATAATGCCCAGGTATTTAAAATATTTATACAGGTTTTGCCCTTCATCCAAACCTCCTATATAATGAATTCCCGTATCAAAAATGGTTTTATCACGAACAAAAGTCTGTAAATTTCCGCCATATTGATTGTTTTTTTCAAGCACGCAAACACTGTATCCTTCTTTAGCGAGAATTATCGACGAAACTAAACCGCCTAAACCACTGCCCACAATCACTACATCATATCGCTCTTTCATCCTTTTTTTTCTTTAATATGATTATGGAATTCTCTTCCAAAACAGAATCAAAACCAAAACTAATCAAAGTATCTCTTAAAGCTGGATTATCAATTAGAATAATGCAGGAAATTGTAGAAACGATTTTTTCAATATCATTATTATAATTTTCACCTGAAATTAATATCGTGTCATATTGATTTTCGAGCGCAATTTCAATTTTTTCCAGATAAGTGATTTTTCTCTTTTTAACGATATAATTGGTTCTGGCAATATCTTGTCTTTCTTCATCAGAATTATAAGAATATATTTTTCTTTGTGATTCCTGCAACGCCAATAAAACATCCAATTGCCCGTAATCATTTGATAAATGCAATAGTTTGGCTTTCGCCGAAATGTGGCTGTTCAAATGATAATAAATATCCAAATGAGTTTTCAGGTTATTTTTTATGCTGTTGATGATTTCAATTTCTTTGTAATCATAACTGTTGATCAGCATTTTTTTCCAGTATTCAGGACCTTCTAATTCCTGACGGACTTTATGGAATTCTTCCTTAAAAAAAGTTCCAATTTGTTTGGTTCTTTCTGTGTAATTTTTTCCAAAAGTATTATTGTCTGGTTTGATTCTTTCTAAAATAGAAACCGTTAAAGTACTGTCATGAATTACAAAATCCCCTTTCGGAATCCCTTCTGATGCACCATGAATTAAAATAGGGACAATATCTAAATTGAATTCTTCAGCAAGATAAAAAGCACCTTTGTGAAAACGATTGACCTGATTGCTTTCTGAACGTGTTCCTTCAGGAAAAACCATTAATGAATAGCCTTCGTTTATTTTTTGGCGCAAATGTTCCACTCCGCCTTCCAAACCTTCTGATACGGGATAAAAACCTGCTTTTCTAACCGTTCCGCCAAAAATAGGAGAATTGTACACCCAGTCATTCACCAGAAAAATGATTTTCGGGCTTAACATTCCCATAGCCAGAATATCCAGAAATGAGGAATGGTTGGCAATTATAATCGCTGGTTTTTCGAAATTTTCATTGCATTTATTGATCACTCTTTTATGAAGATAGGGACTCGAATATAAAACCGATTTCATAAATTTTGAAATCGCATATCGAAATGCTTTCATTTTTGTTTTTTCCTTAATGGGGAGAAGCGGCATAATGGTAAAACTGAAAATCGACATTAAAATCCCGCCCGTTCCGTAATAGAAAAAAGAGACGACTCCATGAAAAAACGTCCGTAATTGAAAAGGAGCATTTCCTTTTTTGGAACGATTTGAAATAAACAATTTAAAAAGAATCGGATAGAAAATAAACGTAATAATCAACGCAGCAAAAACCCCTATCAACGAAACTGATGAAATGGATCTCAAGGCGGGATGCTTTGCAAAAATCATCGCGCCAATTCCTAAAATCGTTGTAATGACTGCCAGAATTATGGAGGTTCTGTAAATTGCAATTTCGTTTTTTCCGGTGGTATATTCTTTTTGAAGTGCACTGGTCATGAAAATACTAAAATCGACACCATGACCAAAAATCAACGTACAGACAATCATACTGAAAATGTTCATCTGAATACCAAAGATTCCCATAATTCCGGCTGTTACAATTCCCGTTAAGGCAATCGGAATACAGCTGACAATTACCAATTCGATTCTTCGGAAGAAGAAAAACAAAATTAATATTACCGCTACAAATGAATAATTAACAAGCGAATTAAAGTCGGTTTTCAAAGTACTGAAAAACGTTTCATTCATTTGCTGGCGATCGATTGCAATCAGATTATTTTTGGCTGCGGCCGATTTTACAAAAGCATCACGTTGTTTTTGTGTCACTTTCACCAAAGTCGAAATTGTGAAAAAACCATCTTTTTGAGTGACAAATTCATGCAATTGCAAAGCCTGTATTTTTAGATAATCAGCAGCTGAAATGGGTTTAAAATTAAAATTTAAATGATCGAAAAATTGTGAGTAAGTGGTGGATTTGAATCCGAATTTTGATCCTTCGGCAATTAGTCTGGCTTGCAAAAGCTGTTTTTTATTGCCGTCCCAGAACGAATTCCATTTAGCAATTTTCTGTAATTGTTCCTTTTGTGAAAGCATTATTCCGCCGACGGAACTAAAATTTAATATCTTATTTTGTTGTTTTTCTTTGGATAAATCCTGAAAAAGCCGGCTGTTGTTTTCCAAAACTTCCTCCATGCTTTTTCCGTACGAAGCCACGTAAATGGTTTTGGATGTTAAACTGGTACTTTCTTCCAGCTCTTTTTCTGCAGCTTTTATTTCCTTGGGAACAAAATTCAGTTGCGATAAATCATTGTTGAAACCGACATCATTATAGGTAAAAAAGCAAACTATAGTGATTAAAACACAAAAGCCAATCAGAAATTTATTGTTATGAAAAGAAAAATGCGCCAATTTATCGATCACATTTTTCTTGTGTTCAAAATTATTTTCTTTCGGTTTATACAAATGCGGAATGATCAAAAGAGAGAAAAATGCCGAAGCCATCACGATAACGGCTGCGAAAATCCCGAGATCATTCAACGCATCCGATTTTACAAAAAGCAGGCATAAAAAAGCAACGGCTGTCGTCGAACTGCTCATAATTACCGGCATTGTAATATCCTTATACAATGTTTTTACGTCGCTGTTGTGTTTGTAATGCGTGAGAATGTGTAAAGAATAATCAATGGTAATTCCCAATAAAACAGAGCCGATTCCGAGCGAAATGGCTGAGATTTGTTCCTTTACAAAATATAAAAATGCAACGGCAAACAAAGCACCAAAAACCGTTGGGATAAAAATGATAATTGGAATTAATATTTTTCTGTAGAATAAAATCAAAATCAGCATCAGCGTAATCATCGCAATTGTTGTGGTCAGGATTATATCACTTTTAATCTGATTAGCGTTGGCGACCGCAATCAGGGCGGAACCAAAATAACTGATAGAAGCTTTGGTCTTATATTTTTGGTTAAGATTTCCCTGAATTGATTTAAGCTTAGCCGCAAAAATGGTATTTTTTTCTGTTTCGCTTGAAGGAAGATTTGAAGTGATAAAAAGCAATAATTTCTTTTTATCTTTTGTCATTACAAAACCGTTGTCCAATATAAAATCATCACCAACATTAAGCTGCTGTAATTTTTTTAAGGCGATAAAGGAAATTCCCAAAGGATCTTGCAGAATAAAATCTTTAGTTACAAACCCGGATGGAGAAACAATCGATTTGTAATTTCCCTGAACCGTTGCGGCAATACTGTCTTTTTGAAGTTTATCCTGAATCGCATCATAATCTTTATTTTCCAGGAAAAGAGGAAGATTCTGGTAGACGAAATCAATAGTTTCCTGAATATTTTCTTCGTCAATTTTGCCCTGAATTCCGGTAACGTACGGTTTGCAGGATTGAGCAACGCTATCGGTAAAAGCGGAGGCCATTTCTTTTAAATCTTCGTCTGTTGCGTTTTTTCCGACTTTAAAAATAACCGTAATTTTATCAGCAAAATTGAGTTGTTTCAGCACTTTTGCCGTCACATCCGCTTTGTCGTTGGTTGGAATCAATTTGGTAATGTCTTCTTCAAATTTGATTCGTGAAGCAAAAAATCCAAATATAAAAAGCAACAGTACAGCCAATACAACCGATAAAGATTTTCGTCGGTTTACAAATTGATGTATGGCGTAGAAATACTGATGCATTTTTAAAATTTTAGATTTTTCAGGCAGGATTTTTTGCCAAAGTTATTCAATTATGTTTTTTACTAAAAACTGTTAAAAGGAAATAACTTAAGAGACCAAAAGTCAGCGCTGAAACGGATGCTAAAGTAAGACTTCCAACGATATATTGCGTTGCATTTTTCTGAATATCATCAAGTGTAATAGAACTGTCCAAAAGTAAGGGTACATCAGTTGACACAAAATAGCTTCCCATTTTTAAGGAACCATAAATTAGAAAAGGAATAAAAGGGGGAAAACTCACATTGGAGGCCAGATAAGCAATGACTTTATTGAGCCTGAATAAAGCGGCGAAAGTAAAAAGCAACACGGTTTGAAAGCCCCAAAAAGGAGAAATTCCAATAAAAACACCTAATGCAATGGCAGCGGATTTCTTGAAATTAGAATCTTTACTTTCTAAAATATCCTCAAGAAAGAATTTTTTAAAACCTTTTTTTTTTGCTCTCCTGAAAAAATCCCGGGGTTTGATATATAAAATAGCATTCAAAACTAAAACAGTATTCAGAATGCTGATTCGGGTAAAATCCTTAAAAGGGCGAAAGTGCGAAACCCGCTCTTCAGGATCATATAAAATCTTTATCGGAATGTTTTTTACAACAATTCCTTTCCATGCCGAACGTACAATGACTTCAATTTCAAACTCAAATTTATTGGTAAAAAATTGTTTCGGAATCAATTGTAACGGATACAATCTAAAACCAGATTGTGTGTCTTCAAGACTGATTCCGGTTTCAAACTTAAACCAAAAGTTGGAAAATTTATTCCCGAAACTGCTTTTCTTTGGCACATTTTCCTGTGTCATGTTTCGGCTTCCTATCAGTAAGGAATTGGGTTCTTTTTGAATCTCGGCAATAAAATTCGGAATGTCAGAAGCAAAATGCTGACCATCAGAATCGATTGTAATGGCATATTCGAACTTCATTTCAATTGCTTTTCGAAATCCATTTCTGAGCGCTCTTCCTTTTCCGATATTTTTAGGATGATGAATTTGGGTAAGGTGTGAATATTGTTGTAGAATTTCCAACGTTCCATCAGTAGCACCGTCATTAACAATAATAATATTTTCGGTAAAATCTAAAACAGAATCCAGTACTCTTTTTAATGTTTTCTGATTATTGTAGGTGGGTACAATAACACAAAAAGAAGTTGAATCAATTAGTTCCTGCTGGGATAAAATAGGTTTCATCTAGATTTTATGTAGGCTTACTTTACAAACTGTCTCTCTTTTTCAGAGAAACTTTTCGATTGCAAAACAAATGCTTTTAGATATTCTTTTAAAGCAGTATTTTGCTTACTGTAATTTTCTGTCAGGAATTTTTTATCTTCCTTAATATTTTTTTTATATCCTGTAATTCCGGGAACATCTTCCTGAATACTTAACCGTATCATTCTGATTTCAATGTTATTAGGGTCACTTTTTATAATTGATTCCAGCAATTTTGCACCTTCTTTGAAACGACTTATTTTTTCACCTATTTTTTTCTCAAATTTAGAATCCAGCAAAACAGAAGCTGCTTTGTACGCAACTAAAATTTTATCATCGTTGTTTGAAACAGCAGAAAGTTTCTCTGTAAATTCCTTAGCATTTGCTTCTGATTTCGCAACATCAGCATACATTTTTCGGATTGAAGCCAAATCTGGAGTTCCGGCAAAATTTATCCATAGAAGTAATGATATCAGTAATTTCATAATTATAATTTTTTATACACATTGCTCAATTTAAGTGCAACGGTATCGTTAAAATAAGTGGTGTTTTTCACCTTTACCAAATCATCATCTGTGGTTGTTATTTCAAGTTCCAAACGCAATTCCGGATTAACTTCCGGATTGATCAATGCCATGAATTTTACATTTGTCAATGTCTGGATCATCAATGAACTTTTGGTTACAGATTCTGTAAGTTCCTTGATAATCTGAATCATGCAGACTCCCGGCATAATTGGGTTTCCCGGAAAATGACCTTTAAAAATCTCATGACCGGCATTAACTAATATACGAAAATTATATTTAGCGTCTCCAGTTTTTTCTTCTGAAAGTACGCTGTAAAAGTCTTTTAAAACCATAATTGTATTATTTTATTTCGCATCAAAAGAATAAGAAACACCTATTTGAAAATTGACATTCGTATTATAATCTCCAAAAAAGTAATCATTGTTATAATTATTAGTATAGTAATCGCTGTCTAAAACATCCAAAAAGCCTTTTTTAAATCGAAACTCAAATGCCAAACCTGATGGCATTCGGTAGGCAAGGCCCGTAACAAAAGAGACGTCACGGCTGGTTTTTCTCAAAGCTAAATTGTCATGTACAATAAAATCGAGGGCAGGTCCGAATTGTATTTGAAAACCCTGTCCAAAAGTAAATTTGTTGATAAGGGAAAGCGATAGATAATCGAGTTGTAAATCCTGATACTCCATTTTTTCTACTTGTGTATCAGGGTTGGTAAAATTACGGGCAACATTATTAGATCCTTGTCGTGTAAAATTTATCTCAGGCTGCAGTGCGTAGTGTTTCGTTAAATTAAGTTCTCCAAAACCGCCAATGTAAAAATCCGTTCTGTAATCAGCATGCATTTCTGAAATTGTCGAAAGGCTCAAACCCACTCTTAAACCAGGCTTAAAATTTACCTGGGCTTGTGTAGCTGCAATAGCAAAAAAACTAATCAGTACAAACGCTAATTTATTTCTATCCATTATTTTACATTAAAAGTATAACTGATACCAATCTGGAAAACCTGATTTAAAATAAGATCATCATAGTAATAATCGTTGTCATCATACTCAACTCCGTCATAACCATAAATATCTATTAATCCTTGTTTGATTCTGGCTTCAAAAGTCAAACCATTTGGCAGACTGTAACCAACGCCTCCAACAATTGCAAGGTCAAAATTTTCAGGATTGGTGTTGATGTAATTATCACCAATTTTAAAATCTAAAGAGGGACCGCCTAAAATGTGAAAACCTTTACCGCCAAAGTTAAATTTTGCCACTGCAACAAGTGTTAAATAGTTTAATTCATAATTTACATAACGATAATTATTGCTGTTTTCCTGATACTCCCTTCCTTCATCGCCTTGTCTTGAATACGTTATCTCAGGCTGTAAAGAAAAATATTTATTAAATTTAATATTTACTAATCCACCAACATAAAAATCAGTTTTAGTATTATTATCCTCAATATTGGTTAATGTTGATAAATTTAAACCACCTCTAAGTCCAGGACTAACCGTTACCTGAGCTTGTGATTGTACAATACCAATAAATAAAACAAATGCAATTAAAGTTATTTTTTTCATTTTGATACGTTTTAAGTTTACGATTAGTTGAAGTTTTTATTCTGATTTAAAATAATTAAGCTCTATTTTCAGTTTGATATTTTGATGAATAATCTGAATTTTCTCAGCAAAAATATTGTTTTCTGAATTGAAAAATAGTGTAAATTTTTCTTTTGTTTTGGAAGAATGAACGATCTTTTCCAATTTTTGATCTTTTTTGGATAGAAAAATATAATTATCCCGTTTCCCATCTTCGGACTTATAGATATCATGGGATTTATTTTCAAATTGTTCCTGAATCAGATATTGCTTTTTCAGGAGCAGTCTAAAATCCTCTTTTAAAGTATTGATTAGAATTTTTCGATCTAATTCTGATACAATAGAGTTGACTTTGAAATCCGTTTCTGAAATTTCAAAATCCATTAATTTATTCCCGAATTCCGTTGTAAAAACAATCCGGTGTGTTGTCTCGTTTATTTTTTTGGCGATGAAAATTCCGGACAATTCATTACCATAAACAGAGATGTTTGTTTTATAAACATAATCTGTTTTTGAGTCTGAAAAATACGGAACCTCATAAGACGTTTTGTCTAATTTTTTGGGCGTGTAATTTTTCGTGACTGAGCCACAGGAAACCAATAAAAGAGCTAAAAAGCAACTAATTAGTAAAAACGGAGTCGTCGATTTTTGCATTGATTACTTTGTTTTTAAGTACAATTCGGGTATAATCTTCAGATGACTCTAACAACTTCACCTGAACAACCGTAGCTTCTTCTTTATCAAAAGTCAGTTCGATTTGTTTGATGTATTTTTTCAATGCTGCATCTTTCGGAATAAATTTCGCCAGATTCTGCCCCTTCAATTTAAAATACGAAATCGTAAATTCCTTATCATCAAACATATTCCCGCTTACGCTTCCCACAATTAATTTATTGATACGGCCAAAAATTTTGCTGTTGCCAATATCAACAGCACTTTTCTTTCCTTCATCATTAATCAGGATTTTTCCGTTTTTAAAAACAATAGTATAATTATATGGTTTTTTATATTGCCATTGCAGCAAAGCCGGTTCTTTAAAAACCATTTTCCCGGAAGTTTCAATATCTTTCGATAAAAAATCCATGTGCTTGTATTGTACAAAATCAGTACTTAAAGTTTTGATTTTTTTGGCTACTACATTAACCTCTTGTTTGAAAGCAGTAATTTCTGCAGTCGTCATTTTTTGCTCCTGAGCAAATACGCCAGTTATTGAAATGGTTACATATAAAAAGAGAATATATAATTTAGTCTTCATAAGCTTTAAGTTTCAAAAGTTCCTCCACAGAAACTACTTTATAATTGTTGTGTTTCAGGAATTGCAAAAACTGTTCCAATACCAAAACCGAGTGTGATCCCGTGTCATGCAAAAGTACTATTCCACCGGGCGAAACCCGTTTTATTATGCGATTCAAAATTAAATTTTGATTTTTTGTTCCTCCATCCATTGAGCGAATATTCCATCCAATTACGTTATGCCCGGTTAGTTGCAAAGCCCTGCGGACGGAAGGCGTGGTTACTCCATACGGCGGACGAAAAAAGTTTATTTTTTTTAAAGTGAATTTTTCAAGAAGTTTATCTGTCTTTTGAATTTCTTTAGTGATTTTTTTGGCAGTGTAAAAATCAAAAAACTTGGAATGATTATAAGAATGATTGCCTAACAAATGTCCTTCAAAAATAATTTTTTCGATAATTTCGGGATGGGCTTCAACATTTTTTCCAATACAGAAAAACGTCGCTTTTGCATTGTATTTTTTCAGAAGCCATAAAACTTCCAAAGTAAAAACTGTTGGTCCGTCATCAAAAGTAAGGGCAATTTTTTTTTCAGTTTCCGATGGATTATGACAAAATGCTTTTACATGATAATTGGAAGAAATTCGGGCTGATCCAAACGCATTTATTCCAAGCCAGATTAAAATTAGGCCAAAAAACCATAACCAGTTAATTGCTGTATAAAGATTCAGAAGAACCAGTAAAAGCAATAAAAAGATAAAAAATATAGAGATGTTTTTATGCGTTATCATTTGGATAGCAACGTAAAACTATGATTTTTTCCATTTACCTGATTGTACAATAAAATGGTGTTGTAAGCAGGTTTTGTAACTGAATTTACTTTGATAATTTTCGGAATATCCTGAGTTTTGATTATTTTAGAAGCCATCCATAAGCCAAAAGCCGAAGCCGTATCATACTCGCCGCTTAAATGTTTGTAATACAATTGAGGTGTTTCCGCGAAAGCGTTTTCTGCAATATCCTTATAATAAAGATCAGATTTTACATTCCCATTCAAGCCTAAAACCACGGCATCAACATCTGAAATCTGTAAATTATTTGCCTTCAAAAAAGTAATTATTGCAGCTTCAATTTCATTTTCTTCCAGCATATTAATGATTTCAATATCTAAAATCTGAGCGTAAGTTGTCCCTGTTTTTTTATTTTCCAAAACAAAAAAACTAGCACCTTCGCCGTAAATTGCTCCATTTGAAGTTGAATTTAAAATATCAAAAGGGTCATTATTTTTTTCTTTGATTCTTCCGGCTAATTTAAAAAGCGACAGGGTGTAATCGCCGGTTTCGTCAACACCGCCAACCAAAATCGAATTCGTTTCGTTTTCTTCAATCTGCATTTTAGCATCCAAAATTGCCGACTCAAAAGAAACTGCGCCATTTACATACGTAAAATTATATCCTTTGCATTGCAATGTCAAAGCAATTTGAGCACCAACAGTATTGTGTGTGGATTGGATAAAGGAAGTTGGTGTTAAAAATTCTTCGTTATTGTCGAGAATGTTTTTCAGGAATTTTTCAGAATCTTCAATACATCCCAAACCAGTTCCTGTGATAATAGCGTCCACATTCTCGATGTTCGCATCTTTCATGGCCAAAGCAGAAGCTACGATTCCGTTTTTAACACCTTTTGCCATTCGTCTCGCAGCAACAGGAGAAATAAAATCTTTATAAACCGGAGCCACAACTGCCAATACATTCTCAGGAGTATTTACAACGGCCTCCTCTAAAAAAACAGTATCAAATGTTTTTTGAGCAGATATACAACCTATTCCATTTATATATGCTTTCATTCGCTTTTTGAAAATATGAGAGTAGAACAATTTCCTCCAAACCCAAAAGAGTTAGACAAAACGTGTTCGATAGTTTTATTTTTTAAGGAAGTCTGAGGTTTTAGATCAAATTCTTCCATTTGAGTTTCAAAATTCAAATTAGGATACACTACATTATGCTGAATCGCCAAAACGCTGTAAACTGCTTCAATAGCTGCTGCAGCTGCTAAAGTGTGTCCGGTAAAAGGTTTGGTTGAACTAAAATCAGGAACTTTTTCATTACCATAAATACGGTTTATAGCTCTTCCTTCAGACAAATCATTGTTAGGTGTTGCAGTTCCGTGAACGTTGATGTAGTCAATTTGAGAAGGTTGTAATCCTGAAATCTCAAAAGCTTTTTTCATGGCCAAATAAGCACCATCACCATTTTCTGAAGAAGCTGTCTGATGAAAAGCATCATTGGCATTTCCGTAACCGGAAACTCGTGCCAATACTTTTTTGTTGAATTTCAGAACCATTTCATCCGATTCTAAAACCAAATAAGCAGCGGCCTCTCCCAAGTTTAAACCTTTACGATTATTGTCAAAAGGTTTGTTATAATCGTCAGATAAAATCATTAAGGTCTTGAATCCGTTGATGGTGAATTTTGCTAAAGCATCAGTTCCGCCAACAATAACGCGATCTAATTTTCCACTTTTGATCAATCGGGCACCAAGCATAATTGAGTTCGCAGCCGATGAACAGGCGGTGCTGATTGTAGTCACCAGTCCTTTTAAACGCAGTTCTCCTGCAATTTTTTCAGCAACATCACCACCGTCATGACAGGAAATGTACTTTACAAGTTCCGCATTTTCGAAATACTCATAATAATATTTTTCAGTCATGTCCATTCCGCCCACACTTGTGGCAGAAATTAGTCCGGTTCTAAATTCGTTAATAGAGGTGATTCCTGCATTTTCAACAGCCTGTTTGGCAGCCAAAGTGCCAATCATCGCCGTTCTCGAAAAATTATTGTTTTCAGAAAGCTGTAATTCGGCAACCAGTTCTTCATTGGTTTTTTTGATTTCACCAACTTTAATCACATCAGCATGAACGGTCTGAATATTTTGGATTCTGGAAATGCCAATTTTATTTTCGATCAACGAAATATAATTTTCTTCGACTGAATTTCCAATCGAAGAGATAATTCCCATTCCGGTTATTGCGACACTTTTCATTTTAGACTTCTTAGATTATTAGATATTAGACTCCTTAGATTTTTTTGGCAAGTACATTTAGACAGTTTTTGTCTAAGTTGTCTAAAATTCTAAGTTATTCTAAACAGTCTTACTTAGTTCTGTTAGCGCTAATATAAGCCGCCATCGTTTCGATCGACTGGAAAATGGTTTTTCCTTCTTTCGGATCTATTAATTTAATTCCGTAATCTTTATCTAAAATCACGATTAATTCCAATGCATCAATGGAGTCTAAACCTAAACCGTCTCCAAACAAAGGATCGTTATCAGCAATGTCTTCGAT
>NZ_JBDTTP010000038.1:0-39032 GCF_039930565.1 Flavobacterium sp.
AGAAATACCGGAATTAACATTCGAAGCCTTGGTTCTCCTTTTGGACTTACCAATGATGGCATTGATCCCGGTGTTGGTTTTTATGTAGATGGTGTTTATTATGCACGTCCGGCTGCAACTACGTTAGACTTCATTGATGTAGAACAAATTGAGGTATTGCGAGGTCCGCAAGGATCCTTGTTTGGTAAAAACACAACTTCGGGAGCTTTTAATATTACTACCCGCAAACCAAGTTTTATTTCCGGTGCTGATTTTGAAGTTAGTTATGGAAATTATGCATTCCTTCAGGCTAAAGCATCAGTTACGGGAGCATTGAGCAAAAAAATAGCAGGCCGTTTGTCTTTTTCAGGCACACAACGTGATGGATTAATTGACAATATTGCAACAGGAAGAGCAACAAACACTCTTAACAATCAAGGAATTAGAGGACAATTACTTTATACTCCAACAGAAAACACTACTATTATATTAGCTGCAGATATCACAACCCAGCGTCCGGATGGATATGCTCAGGTTGTTGCTGGAGTTGCTCCAACACAAAGAGCAGCTTATCGTCAATTTGACGCCATTATTGCCGATTTAAATTACCAGCTACCAAGCAGAAATGCATTTGACCGAAAAATAGATCATGATACCCCTTGGCGCTCAGGTCAGGACATGGGTGGTATTTCCGTGAATATTGATACAAAAATTGGAGGAGGAACATTAACTTCTACAACAGCATGGCGTTTTTGGAATTGGGATCCGTCAAACGACAGGGATTTTACAGGATTACAAGTTTTGGCAAAATCACAAAACCCAACCAGACAAACACAAATTACACAGGAAGTTCGTTATGCAGGCCAGCTTACATCTAAAATAAGCGGTGTTGCAGGTGCCTTTTTTATTGATCAGACTTCACAAACTGACGGTACTGAAGAATCTGGCAGGGCTCAATGGCGTTTTTCTCAAAGTACAACAAGCAATTTATGGAAAACACCGGGACTTTTTGAAGGATACGGAATAAAAACAGATGCAAGAATCAGAGCTTCAAGTGCCGCAGTATTTGGTCAATTAGACTGGGCAGTTACTGAACGTTTACACCTATTACCAGGTTTGAGATACAACTTTGATAAAAAAGATGCTGATTATTCCCGCACTACATATGGAGGGCTCCAAACAAGTGATCCTACATTAATTGCATTGAAAAAATTAGTCTATACAGATCAGGCTTTTAAATCAAACACAGATGATACTGATTTTTCTGGAAATATAACCATTTCATTCAAGGCTTCTGACAAGATCAATACTTATGCAACATATGCAAAAAGTTACAAACCCATTGGAGTAAATGTAGCTGGGCTCCCTACTCCACCAGCGGGTCAGACCTTAAGTGATCTTGCAGTAGTTAAGCCGGAAGATGTAAATCATTATGAAATCGGAATAAAAACTTCTCCATTCAAAAATTCAATATTTAACTTAACCTTCTTTAATACTGAAATAAAAGACTTCCAAACTAATGTTCAGGCTGCTGAATTGGGTGTAAATCGTGGATACCTTGCGAACGCAGATAAAGTACGCGTAAGAGGAGCAGAATTTGATGCTAGTTTTTTTATTAACAGACACTTTAGCATTAATGCAGCTGCAACTTATACTGATGGTAAATATGTGAAATTTACAAATGCGCCACTTCCATTAGAAGAAACCGGAACTACTGTTGGAGGAGTTCAGGTTGCTTATAAAGATGTTTCAGGAACTGATTTACCTGGTACTTCAAAATGGGCAGGATCTTTAGAGGGTGAACTTTCTGACAATGCGAAATTTTTTGGAAATGCAGGGAAAATTTTTCTGGGAATAGATTCTTACGCCCGTTCTGAATTTTCTTCAAGCCCATCGGCTTCAAAATATTTAATCGTTCCTGGTTATGCTATTTTTAATGCCCGTTTAGGTTTCCGCACATCAGAAGGACTTTCTGTTCAGTTTTGGGGTCGTAACCTTTTAAATAAAGATTACTATGAGCAATTATTGCCTGCTGGCGGGAATTCAGGACAATATGCTGCTGTATTAGGAGACCAAAGAACGTATGGCGTTACATTAAAATACTCGCTATAACAAATAAGTAAGTGGTTGTTTAACGAGATGCGTTTTAAAAGCGTATCTCGTTTTTGTTATTTGATTAAACTACAAAATCACAAAATAGAGTTTAAACCAATTTTAAAATGCACATTACTTTCCGAAAAATCATTTCTCATTTGTATATATTCGCAGCTTGAAATTATACAACTTAAAATGAAATTTTTCAAAATCCTTCTTTTTTTATCATTTTTGAGCCAATCTTCATTAGCACAAACCAAAAATGTCGATCAACAAACCTTAATCTGGATTCGATATTATACTATTTTGCCCATAAATGAAAAGTGGGCAATTCACTCAGAGATAGACAATCGTAGTTTTGCAAATCCTGTTCATCAAAATTTATTTGTAATCAGGGTTCAGGCAAGATACCGAACTAACAAAAATATTGATTTGGGAGGCGGATTTGCTTATTTTAATGTTAATACTCAAAATCCGTATGTTGATCCCGACTTTTCAATTCCTGAATATCGCGGACAGCAGGATATTACTTTTGTTAATGATATTGCAAAAATTACTTTTCACAACCGTTTTCAGGCAGAAGAACGTTTTATTCAAAAAGCAGATCAAACAGAATTATTAAACGAATTCTCTTTCTCATTTCGGTTTAGATATCGCTTACAATCAACTTTTACACTTTGTGAAAAAGGAAAAAGAAGCCTAAAAGGAACTATTTCTGATGAAATTATGTTTAATTTAGGAAAAGACAATAAAAGAAATGCTTTTGATCAAAACCGAATTTATACAGCATTACGTTATCATTTTAACCCAAATATAGGTCTTGAATTAGGGTATTTAAAAAGCTTTCAGAGAAGGGCAAGCGGTGTCGATTTTTATGACCGTGATATTATTCGGTTTACCTTATATCATAAAATAAACAGGCAAATAAAAAAATAGGACGTCGATTTGTTTTTTTGTTCTGTTATTGTTTTATCTATCTGTATGCTTTTTTATTTACAAAAAAAATCTTCAGACAAATGAAAAACACAAAACTGAACCAATAAATTCTGATTATAAAGTTAAGCTAAACAATTTGTTCAGGAATTAAATAAACACCCCTGAAGGTAATTTTAATATTAATTACATCCAAGGAATTAAACCGTTTATTAATATTCTCTTTCTCTTCTTTTACCCTTTTCACCAGCACCTGCAAAGTTTCCAATTTTATACGCTAAAGAAAACATCACATAACGTCTTAAAACTGTATTTTCTTCATCACGGATTGAGGTTGCGGATATCGTTCTGGTTGCACTAAGATTTTGATTGAGAACATCATAAACTTTTATTTTTGCATATAATTTTTTATCCAGGAAACCGTAAGACAAACTGGTATTCCATAAATAGAAATCTTTTTTAAAATTACCTGATATATTGGAATTATAGGTGTACCCAAAATCATTTCCGAAAATCAAATTCTCCGGCCAGTAAGTAGTTGCTTGAAGATTTATCCTATGCACAACGTTTGACCTTGCCGGACTTGAAGAATTCTCATATTGTGTTTCATTATACGACAGATTATAAGAGGGAGCGATGGTAAGCAACTCTCCATAATCATAGGATAAATAAACTTTTGGACTTACCGAAGTAGATTTCGCATTGTATAAAACAGAATTTGTAAATCCCTTGTCAAAAGAATAGCCACTGTTTAAGCCTAAACCATACCTCAAAATGTGAGCTCCCGTTTTAAACTGCTGATTCCAATTGGCACCAATAGAAACATTATACACTCCCGAAATATTTACATAGGTTGTCGTTCTTTTTCCGCTTTCATCATAGATTGAAGTTGATACAATATCGTTATCATAATGATCTCCTTTTAAATATACACTGTATCCGGAACGGGAACGAAAATCGTAATTTCTAAAGTTAAAATTGACACTATTTTTTTCAACAGGATGTAAGTCAGGGTTACCTATAATAGTATTCAAAGGATTATTAAGATTTACAACTGGCATTAACTGTGTAGCAGAAGGAAGCGAATTGGAATAATCATATTTAAACGATAAATTTTTAGAACGGCTGAATTTATACCTCAACAAGGCACTAGCAAAAGGAAGTGCATATTTTTTACTTAAATCTGTTACATTGTTTAAATAGAGAGAATGATTGTCAAAATTGACTATTGAAGTCCTGCTGTCAAGATTAAGAGTATACTTATTTTTCTGTAAAGTAAGCCCCACTTTCGGTGTAGCAGAATTCTGACTTGAGCTTGTATAATTACTAAAAGCCAGATCAAAATCAGTATATTCGCCAGTAGAGGGATCAATCCTAAATGTTTTCTCGTCATTTGTATTGCTTTTCCAGTCAAAATCAGAACCAAACCTAACTCTTAATGAATCCGTTATAGGTTCTGTGTATTCTATATCTGCGGAATACGAATCATTACTGCTTTTCCTTTTAGCTTTCTGATTTCTTATCTCATCCGGCCGATCACCTTGCTCAAAAAAGGTATTAGAAATATTTATTGCTTCAGAATTACTTCCTGTATTATTATTAGATAAAACAAAGCTTAAATTTCTTGATTTTTTTTCAAAAGCTTTATTAAAGTTGATAGAATTACCAAAATTAGTGCTATTACCCTCTGAATCTGATATTGAATTACTATTGTTTAAAGGATTATTGTTTTCATCCACAGAGATGCTTGATGATTCTGAATGGTTATTTGTCCTGGACTGACTAAGTTTTGGCGTAAAAACAATTCTGGTGGTCGGGTCAATTTTATACTCCAATTCAAAATTGACATTATTGCCCGTATTTTCATTTCTTGTTTTAGAATCGGCTGCTGTAATAATATTTCCGTCTGGCAGAAAACTTTGCTGATTTGATTTACTGGTGTTCTCATTAACCATATTCGAAAAATTATAACTTCCCATAGCAATAAGGTTTTTGTTCCAGTCATCAGAATAATTTAAGCCAACTAAATTAGACTGTGTAATTCCTTTTCCGTTAGCACCACCGCCACCAGAATTACCACCTCTGGTATTATTTCTCCCACCGCCCATACTATCAAAAACATCATCCATTGAAAATCCTGTAGAATTGATATTATTTGATGCGGCCAGCAGACTTATCTTTTGCTTATTGTTAAAATAATTCAGATTCACATTTGCTTCATACCGGTCATCGGTTCCATAACCGCCCATTACCTTGCCAAAATAACCCTTGTTCTTTTTTTCGTCAATAGTGATATTGATACTCGAATAATCTGAAGTAGATTCTTGTTTTGATAGTTCTTCTTTTTTTGTTTTAAAATCAGAAACCTGTATCTTTTTAATAATATCAGCAGGCAGGTTTTTAAGTGCAATGGCACCATCTTTATCAAAGAAAGTTTTTCCGTTTACCAACACCTGATTTACCTCTCGCCCATTCACAGTAATTTTACCATCGTTGTCGACATCAAAACCAGGGAGTTGTTTTAATAATGTTTCGACATTGGAATCCGGGCGTACTTTATACGAATTTGCATTAAATTCAAGAGTGTCTTTTTTTATTGTAATTGGCGCAGCTTCTGTTTTAATAACAACATCATTAAGGGCATTTACATTTTCAATTAAATAAATTTTTCCAAAATCCTTACTTTCGGTCAGTCCTTTATATTCTTCAAAATAGGTTTGATATCCCATATAATTCACCTTTAAAAAAACAGGTTTATCATATTTTTTGATGTTCATTCTAAAAGCTCCATTTTTATCTGTGGTTGCATATTCAATTACTGTAGAATCTTTTATTGTTGTAAAATAAACTGTGGCCAATTCTAATGGCAGTTGCGTATTAACATCAACGATAGTTCCCTGAATTGTAATGTCATTTTGTGCATTTACAGCAGAAACAAAAAGAAAAAAAAGCGATAAGAAAGAATAAATTTTGGTCATAAAAACAATACTTAGGTTAGTTATCAGATTAGACTTCAAAAAACAAAAAAGGTTTAATTGTAATTTTTACATTTATTAAAAAAAATAAATGGGACAAAAAAAAATCCCCGGCTTAACGGGGACTTTGAAATTATTTTTCTCTGATATAAATATCGATTGGCACTCCTGAAAAGTCCCAGTTTTCTCTAATCTTATTTTCCAGATATCTTTTATAAGGTTCCTTAACATATTGTGGCATATTGGCAAAAAACACAAACTGAGGTGTTAATGTTGGCAGCTGCATACAATATTTAATTTTCACATACTTACCTTTTGTAGCTGGCGGCGGATACGCTTCAATTACTTTTAACATAAATTCATTAAATTTAGAAGTCGGTATTCTTTGTTTTCTGTTTTCAAAAACCTGAACCGTAGCTTCTAATGCTTTCAATAAACGTTGTTTCGTTAAAGCCGAAACGAACAAAATTGGCACATCAGTAAAAGGCATTAATTCTTCTCTGATTTTAGCTTCGTAATCACGGGTCGACATAGTATCTTTTTCAACCAAATCCCATTTATTTACCAGGATTACAACCCCTTTACGGTTTTTCTCAGCCAGCCAGAAAATACTTTGATCCTGACCTTCAAATCCACGGGTTGCATCAATAATCAAGATACAAATATCAGCATGCTCAATCGCACGAACCGAACGCATTACCGAGTAAAATTCTAAATCTTCCTTAACCTTCGCTTTACGACGGATTCCCGCAGTATCCACCAAGTTAAATTCAAAACCAAAACGGTCAAATTTGGTATCAATAGCATCACGGGTAGTTCCTGCAATATCCGTAACCATGAAACGTTCTTTGCCAATTAATGCATTGATAAAGCTTGATTTTCCGGCATTCGGGCGCCCTACAACAGCAAAACGCGGTAAAACAACTTCTTCCTGAACTGGTTCCGGTTTTACCGGAAATGACTCAATCAAAGCATCTAATAAATCTCCGGTTCCACTTCCTGAAATACTTGCAAATGTGTAATACTCTCCTAATCCAAGGTTATAAAATTCAATAGCATCTTTCTCACGCATCGCATTATCAACCTTATTCACGGCCAATAAAACAGGTTTTGTCACTTTACGCAATAAACGCGCAACAACATCATCCATTGGTGTAATACCTTCTTCTACATCAACCACAAAAATAATAACATCAGCCTCATCGATAGCAAGCTCTACTTGTTTTCTAATTTCGCCTTCAAAAACGTCATCAGAACCACGGATGTATCCGCCGGTATCAATTACCGAAAATTCTTTTCCGTTCCATTCACTTTTTCCATAATTCCTGTCTCTGGTAACTCCGGAAACTGAGTCCACAATGGCCTCTCTTCTTTGTATCAGCCTATTGAAAAGGGTTGATTTCCCTACATTAGGTCTTCCTACTATCGCAACAATGTTATTCATTTTTTTTAATTTTTGATTTTAGAATTTTAGCTTTCGCATTTTTAGTTTACTAAAAAGCTAATCACTTGAAATCCAAAACGCTTTATTTTAATTTTTTGCAAAGGTAGGTAAAAAAGTGGCTAAGTCGCTAAGTTTCTAAGTACCTGCAATTTTTATTATTTCTCCTATTATTTTCAGGAGCTATTTCCTGCTATCCGTTACAATCTTTTCCTGTCTGGCAGCAACCAGAAAAAGGATTTCCACTTCAAACGAAGTTCACTGAACTCCAATTAAAATAAAATTTAAGTGAAGTAATCAGGGCTAGGGCTTCATGGTATCAAGAACTTTTTAGTTTAAATTTCAAACTATTTCATTTCTCTTAAAAATCAACGTCTTTCTAGTTCTATTTGCGTGAGGGATAGAAGTGGAAATCCTTTTTATTTTTTCTTTAAAAATAAAAAGATTGCAACGAATAGCCCGACCCGGAGGGGCACGCCCAAACTATATTATTGATTATACCCGAAACGCTTTAACATATCGGCGTTACTTCTCCAGTTTTTGTTGACTTTTACAACGAGTTCGATATGAATTTGTTTTCCGAAGAATTTCTCTAAATCGGCACGGGCATCCATCCCTACTTTTTTTAGAGCAGCGCCTTTATGACCAATAATGATTCCTTTTTGAGTTTCGCGTTCTACCATGATGATTGAACGGATTCGGATGATTTTTTCGTCTTCAAAAAACTCTTCGGTAACGATTTCTACTGCATACGGAATCTCTTTGCTATAGTTCAGTAATATTTTTTCACGAATTGTTTCGTTTACGAAAAAACGTTCCGGTTTGTCTGTTAATTGGTCTTTTGGATAATAGGCAGGTGATTCAGGCAATAAAGAAATGATTCTGCTGAAAACTTCCGGTACATTAAAATTCTGCAAAGCCGAGATTGGAAAAATTTCAGCATTTGGTACTTTTGCTGTCCAAAATGCTACTTGCTCCTCTAATTGTTCCTGGTTCGAATTGTCAATTTTATTCAGCAATAACAAAACCGGAATTGTAGCATGGATTATTTTATTAAAGAAAGCTTCGTCTTTCAAGTCCTGCTCTCCAATTTCGACCATGTAAACCAAGATATCAGCATCTTCAAAAGCTGATTTTACAAAGTTCATCATCGACTCCTGCATTTCATAAGCGGGTTTGATGATTCCGGGAGTATCCGATAATATAAGTTGAAAATCTTCGCCATTCACGATTCCAAGAATACGGTGGCGCGTTGTTTGTGCTTTTGATGTAATGATGGACAATCTTTCTCCAACAAAGGCATTCATCAACGTTGATTTTCCAACGTTTGGATTCCCGATGATGTTTACAAAACCTGCTTTATGTGACATTTGTGTAGTAATTTATTGTGCAAAGGTAGGCATATCAAGTCAATACAGAAAATAAAACATTTTTTAAAGTTTTCGTTGCATTTCTAAAAAAACGACGTATCTTTGCACCCGAAACATCGCGGGATAGAGCAGTAGGCAGCTCGTCGGGCTCATAACCCGAAGGTCACAGGTTCGAGTCCTGTTCCCGCTACTAAATAAAAACACCACTTGAAAAAGATGGTGTTTTTTTTTATTTTAAAACCATGCTGCCAGATTCATATCCTTCACGCAGACAAAGGTTCAAGTTCTGTTCCAGCAACAATTTCTACCCACTTAAGTTGCAACAACAAACACTCTATCTTATAAAAAATAATTATACCTTAGTATTTACAAAACATAAATTACCAAATTTGCAAAGTATATTTAAATCGAAATTTATAAACAGAAAATATAAAAAATGAAAAAAACTGCCCTCGTTGCACTATTAGGAATGGTATTATTTGCTTGTAAAAATGAAAAAAAAGCAGAATCAGCTGAACAAAATACGGATACAACTACAACAGTACCTATAAATAAAGAAATAACATCTACTGAAATAAATTGGGACGAAATGCCCGATTTAAAAAATATTGGAAATTTTCCGTTCATCACAGCTCCAACAGGACTAGTAATAGCGAATGAGAAAGATGGTGTTTCAGAATTTTTTGATTATGAAACAATGCAAAACTATATCCGAAGTACTGTTTATACAACCGAGGGTAAATTAGGAATTTTAGATTTTGAAGGTGAGGGCGATAAAGATTTTAATCAAAAACTTTTTGATAAAAGTGTTTACGACTATCTGGACAAAATTGGTGCAAAAAAAATATATCAAGGCAATTTCCCAGAGGATGAAAACGACAAGGCAAAATTGGAAAAAAACATGTGGAGTGGAAAACACGGTACTAAAGGACTTTTAAGAGAAAGTGATTCTCCATTTGCTGTATATGCCTTTAAAAACAATGGAAAAAAATATATGCTAAACATTCAATCCAATTCGGCACAAGGGAATGTTTTTATAATGGAACTTAAGGATTTTGTGCAAACCATAGAAAAGTACTCTGCAGCACAAATGAAAACCGACATTGACAAAACCGGGAAAGCTGTTTTGCACATTAATTTTGATACCGATAAAGCCTCTTTACAATCAGATGGACAAAAAGCTGTAGATGAAATTTTTGCATTATTGGATGCAGATCCTAAACTAAAATTATCAATAGAAGGGCACACTGATAATTCTGGCACCGCTGAACGAAACAAAAAGCTTTCAACTGAAAGAGCCAACACTGTAATGTACGCTTTGGCAGGAAAAGGAATTGATATAAAACGACTGAAAGCATCCGGATTTGGTGCTGAAAAACCTTTAAAAACTAATGACTCAGAAGAAAATAAAGCAGAAAATCGAAGAGTAGAATTAGTTAAAATCTAATAGTGTAGAAATTTCAGAATTATTCCGAGAAAAATGTAATCCGTTGCTAAAACAAAAGCTTCAGACAAATCTGAAGCTTTTATTTAATTTTCTATTTCTTATGTTGAATATCTCCTAAAAATATATTACTTCTACAAAGAGACTTTCGAGGCTGTTTTTTATTTTTCGATGTAAATAAAAAAAGAATAGAATTAAATAAAGAATAAAGAGATTTTGCTCGAAATCTCTTTTACTTTTGCCAAATGTTAGAAATTCTTTACCAGGACGAATATATTATAGCAATTAACAAACCAAGCGGATTGCTGGTTCACAAATCATTTTATGCGCGCGATGCAAAAGTTTATGCTATTCAGGAATTGAGAAACCAAATAGGGCAACACGTTTATCCTGTTCATCGCTTAGATCGCAAAACATCAGGTGTCTTATTATTTGCATTGAATGCAGCCGTTTTGAAAATTATGAATGATCGTTTTGCCACACGCGAAGTCGAAAAAAAATATTTAGCAATTTTACGTGGCTGGTCACCTCAAGAATTAACGATTGATTATGATTTAACCAATGATGATGACATTACACAAAATGCCATAACATACTTTCATCGTTTGCAAAATGCAGAAATCGAGTTAGAATTTAATAAGCAGCCAACATCACGATATTGTTTGGTAGAAGCGATTCCTGAAACTGGACGTATGCATCAATTACGAAAACATTTCAAACATATTTTTCATCCCATTTTAGGAAGTCGTCCACATGGTTGTAACAAACAAAATAAATTATGGCTGGAGAATTATGACCTGAAAGGAATGATGCTTCATGCACATCAGTTAATTTTTAATCATCCAATAAAAAATGAACAACTAATCCTGAATGCAAAAATTAATGAAGAGTTTAGCAGAGTAGGTATTATTCTTAATCTGGATTTGAGTAAATATAAATAGAGTAATAATTTTGAAATTATTACTCTATTTTGAAATTTAAGATGAGCATGCTAAAATACTATAATAATCCCAAAAAAACTGGTTAGATATTCGAATGCTTCCCGCTAGAAATTTAAAAAAAATATAGATACTTAAGCTTTTTTTTTAGACTTGAGAATATTTTAAAAATGTATTTTTCATTTTTTTATTTATCTTTTTATTAGCTTTTAATTATATAATCTTTAACAACATGCAAAAAACAAAGCAATAGTTTTACAGTCATAAAATTGACATTTATGACTGTAAAACTATAATCGATTGTATCCTCTTTTATTACATTATGAATTTCAAATAGATGAATTAGAGTGTAATAATTGAGATTTAAAATATATCATATTTTAAAAGCGGATTACTTTATAACAAAATTTATTAAATATACATATGAGGTTTTGTTTAAAAGACTAAGTAAGCATATTATCTAATTAGAATCTGGCAAGTTTTAGATTAACAAGTTTAAAGGCAATATTAATTTGATCATTGATTTAAGACAAAATAGATGTATAATTTATGGACAATAGAAAATTGATAATAAATTTAAAAAAAGGCAATGCAGCTTCTTTCAAAGAAGTTTATCTTAATTATTATGATAAACTTATAAATGTTGCCAAACGATTTAATTTTACTGTCCTTACTCCTGACGATTTTGTTCAAGAGACTTTTTTAAGACTTTATAATAAAAGAGAATTACTTAATAAAGATGTTTTATTTGACAAACAATTGTATACAATCTGCAAGAACATCATTATCAATCATCTTAACAGAGAAAATAAAATAATACAGCTTGATCCTTTAAAAGTTGAAATTGCAGATGAAGAAACCGAAACTGGAAATTTTGAAGAAAGAAGAGAAAAATTATACAGTTTCATAAATCAGCTTCCCGAGCAGCAACAAAAAATATTCACCTTACACAAACTGGAAAACCTTAGCTATAAGGAGATTGCCGAGCTTACAGAACTTTCTGAAAAGACTATTGCAAATCATATTTATCTTGCCAGTAAATTTATTAGAAAAAAAATCGAAAACCATTAGGAACTTTTCCATTCTCGTTTGTTATATATAAAAACAGACAATAGAAATGGATATAGAAGTTTATAAAACTGATGTCAAAACAAAAGAAGATGCAACTCCTATTGTAGCGCTTCTTCAATTTGTCATTTCAGATTGTATCATGCATTTTGATAGGAATAGTTCTAATCCTATTTTAAAAATTGAGACAAACAGAGATATCAAAGAAATGGTTTATGGTGTTTTTAATAAACATGGATTTTATTGTCAAAAATTGTAATACCTAAAGATATGGACGAGAATAAACTAGATGAGGAATTAAAAAAGATATGGAATGAAACGCCCAATGCACATTCTAATGATATAAAAGAAGATTCTTGGGAAGAATTCCGTTCCAGTACCTTTCCTTCTAAGAAAAAATCTTTTGTATGGCGAAATTATGCAGCAGCTGCAGCTGCAATTATTATGCTTGTAGGAACTGGAATTTATCTAAAGAAGGATTTATTGAAGAGCGATATTTCGATTGCATCGACTGTTATTGAGAATACTACTTCTAAAATCAAAGTTGTATTACTTCCAGATAGTTCAAAAGTAGAATTGAGTCCTAATTCTAAAATTGAATTAGCTGTTAATTTTTCAATCAACAGAAAAATTGAAATGGATGGAGAGGCTTATTTTAAAGTTAAAAAAGATAAAAAACATCCTTTTCAGGTTTTTTGCAAGCAGACAACTGCCACCGTTTTAGGAACTTCTTTTACTGTAAATGGACAGGTTGAAAAAGAGGTAATTGTAGCACTTTATGAAGGAAGTGTTCAGATGGATGTAAAAGGGCAAAATGAAAATTGGATTCTGAAACCGGGTGAAAAGTTTACGTATGCAAATGGTAATCCTACTGTAGAAGAATTCAACAGATTTACAGATTTTGACAATGAAAAAATAAGCGATGTGAGCACTTATATTGAAAAGAATTATGGTTATAAAATGATAATTCCAACAGAATATAACAACCAACGCATCACATTAAGAATAACCAAGAAAGAAGATTTAAAAACGATTATCCAATTAATATCGGAAATGTATAACCTAAAATTTGAAGTAAATGAAAAAGTAAAACAGATTATTTTTCTATAGAAAAGAAAAGGATGCACTAGCCGCGAAACTACACATCCTTCCCATAACAAGTATAGTATCAAACTATACCATTTATTAATATTCAAAAATACAAAAATTCATGAAGCATATAATTTCAGCATGCTTTTTTTTACTCAGTTTGTCTGTGTTTTCCCAAAATGTAACGGCAACTTTAGATAAAACAATAACTCTAAAAGATTTTTTTAAACAAATTGAGAATCAAACAGATTTTAAATTTGCTTTTACAGAAGAAATAGACACCAATCAAAAATATTTCACAAAGAAACAGACTTATACTAATATGAAAATAGAACAGCTTGTTTATGAATTAAATAAGACTGCATCAATTCAATTTTCAATCGTTGGCAATAATATTTTTGTAAAACAAAAATTCCCTAAAGCAATTAAAAAAAAAAATAAGCTGACTGGTAAAGTTTTAGATAATACGGGTCACGGAGTTATAGGTGCCAATATTTTCATCAAAGGACTTGAGGCAGGTTCTATAACTGATAAAAATGGTTTTTTTGAGATTGAAGTGCCAAAAGGAAATTATACTGTTGTTATCACCTATGTTGGTTTTAAAAATAAGGAAAGACAAATCATAGTTTCTGACGACATGTTTGTGAATTTTAATTTGGAAGATGACAGTCAACAGCTGGATCAGGTAATTGTAACGAGTTCTAAAGCTGTTAATGTTAAGAATACACAAATGAGTGTCAATAGTCTTACTATGGAAGATATTAAGAGGATTCCGGCTGTAATGGGGGAGCCGGATCCCTTAAAATCTATATTGACATTGCCGGGAGTTACTAATGCTGGAGAAGGTTCTTCTGGATTTAACGTACGCGGTGGTGCGGCTGATCAGAATCTTATTTTGCTGGATGGCGCTCCGGTATTTGGTGATTCTCACATGTTTGGTTTCTTCTCCGTTTTTAATGCCGATATGGTTAACAGTTTAGATTTATATAAAGGTGGCATTCCTTCTAAATTTGGAGGAAGAGTTTCCTCTGTGCTCGACGTAAACCAACAAACTGGAGATTTTGAAGACTTTAAAGTAAACGGAGGAATTGGCCTAATCTCAAGCCGACTTTTGGTACAAGGTCCAATAAAAAAAGGCAAAGGTTCATTTATAGTTGGCGGACGTACTTCTTATTTGCATCTGTTATTAAAATTAACTGATCTTAAAACGACGATTAGATTTTATGACTTGAATGCTAAATTAAATTATCGTTTTGATGCAAACAACACACTTAGTTTTTCAGGTTATTTAGGAAATGATCGTATCTATTTTAATAATAATATAGATCTTGATTTTGGAAATACTATGGGGATTTTGAGCTGGAAACATAAATTCTCAGATAATTTAGATAACAACTTGTCTGTTTTCTATAGTGATTATAAATTTAACCTTGAGTTGCCACTTCAAGGCTTCAGATGGAAAAATACGGTTCAAACATATGGCTTAAAATACAATTGGAATCAAACGCTAACTCAAAATTTTAAATTAAATTACGGCGTTGAAGGGACCTATTATAATTTCAATCCCGGAACAGTGCAGCCTACCGGTACAAATTCGCAGTATAATTATGAACAATTGGATAAAAAATATGCTTTTGAATCTTCTGTCTACCTAGACTTCGAGCACCAGATTACAGAGAAATTAAACCTTAGATACGGATTACGCTATAGTTTATTCTATCGTTTAGGAAACGAGGAAATAAGTACCTACGATAATGGAAATGCAGTCGTATATAATCCATTATATAACATCTACGAAAGAGGAGCTCCAACAGGAACGATATCGTATAAAAGTGGTGAGACCATAAGTAAATTTGACAATTTTGAACCCCGTGCCGCATTGTCCTATACTTTTAATGAAAACACCTCTGTAAAAGCAAGTTTCAACAGAATGGCACAATATATTAATATGTTATCTAACACACAATCACCGTTGCCTATGAATATCTGGACACCCAGTGGACCATTTACAAAACCTCAGTTGCTAGATCAGTTTGCAGTAGGATATTTTAGAAATTTTAAAGAACGTGAATATTCTTTTGAAGGAGAATTGTTTTATAAAAAAATTCAAAATCGTATTGATTATGTAGACGGATCAAATATTGTAGCAAACAATAATATTGAACAAGTAATTCTGAACGGTAAAGCAAGATCGTACGGTATGGAATTATTATTTAGAAAAAATACAGGCCGCTTTAACGGTTGGGTTTCTTATACTTTGTCGAGAGCAGAACAAAAAACTCCAGGAAGAACCGATCAGGAACCTGGTATTGCCAATGGAGAATGGTATTTGTCAGGATACGACAAATTGCACAATTTGAATGTTGTAGGTAACTATACATATAGTCCTAAATGGTCTTACAGTGCTAATTTTACACTGCAATCGGGTCAGCCGGTAACGTATGCAAATGGATATTATGAATTTGATGGATTCAATGTACCAAACTTTACGCTAAGAAACGGAAGCAGACTTCCTCTTTACCATCACTTAGATTTAGCGGCGACTTATACGCCCAAACCCGATAAAAAGAAAGGATGGCAAAGCTACTGGGTATTTAGCATTTACAATATTTATAACAGACAAAATGCGGCTTCAATGACATTCTCGACTAATGATGAAACGGGAATTAACGAGACAAAAAAACTATCAATTTACGGGTTGGTTCCTGGTATTTCTTATAATTTTAAATTTTAAACAATATGAATAAAGCAGCAAAAAATAATTTTAAAAGTAAAGCGCTTGCCTTATTGAGTCTTCTTTTTGTTTTAATGTCATCCTCTTGTGAAGAGGTTGTGACTCTTGATCTTGAAACAGGTAAAGCCAAAATAGTAATTGATGCTGAAATCCTTTGGAATAAAGATACCGACGGAAAGACACAAACCATAAAAATCAGTAAAATGGCTCCTTATTATAATACAAGCACGACAAAAGTTTCGGGAGCACAGGTTAGAGTTCAAAATAGTGAAGGCGTGACTTTTACTTTTGCAGAAACTGAACCGGGTTTGTATGTTTGTAATGACTTCGCTGCAGTTCTTAATATGGATTATACTCTATTTGTTGAGGCAGAAGGAAAAAGTTTTACTGCTTTTGAAAAACTTACTTCTGCATCACTAATTAATAAGGTAGAACAAAGATATATGCCAGATGTATCGGGTCCTGACTTATTGGTGCTTTCCATTTTTTATAACGATCCAGCAGATCAGGAAAATTTTTACCTGACTTACTTTACAACCGATTTTTTAAAAATTCCTTATTATATAATATCAAATGATAATTTTTATAATGGCAACGAAATAAAAGACGAATTCTCTGATGTGGATTTAAAACCAGGAAAAATCGTTAAAATCGTACATCGTGGAATTTCTAAAAACTTTTATAATTATATGAATTTAATTTTGGAAGCATCAGGTTCAAATCCATTTAATACATCACCGGGAAATATTAGAGGAAATATTGTCAATTCTAAAGATAATAATGATTATGCCTTGGGATATTTCAGACTTTGTGAAGCAGTTACTACTTCATATACTATGAAATAAATTCGATTTTATTAAAATTTTATAAACTCAGGCAAGTGTACAAATAAAAGAACAATGAACAGAATTTATAGTGACGTGTTTATAACTCCATAATAGCTTTCAGAACACTCATTAGCAATGTTTTACATTATCCAAAAAAGTATATAGTTTATTTCAAATTCTTTTAAATCTCCTATCAAGTGGTTCGAATTCTTTACCTTTAAGATTACTTTTAACTATTTATTAAATAGCAATTATTAAAGGTTTTGAACCAGAAAAATTCAACATCATATTACATTTAAATTTTCAACTCATGAGTAAAATGTTTCGAAAATTGTCCCGTTAGGGCTACTAAAAAAAGCTTCAGAGAAATCTGAGGCTTTTTTGGTTAAGCTATTTTATGGAAGAATATATTATAGAAATTTAATTTGTTATTCATATCTGCTGTAAATAACAAATAGAATCATTTTAATAAAATTTTTATAAGCGTATTTGTATCAATTATTTTATTGATTTTATACAGAACTTATGTCTCATAAAAAACCTGAAAAAACACTTTTCAAAACCACCACTGTTTCATTTTTGAAAAATATGTCTTGGATATTAATTGTACTTGGTTTGCTTTTTATAATGTTGTCAACTTGCGATTATTTTACTCATTCAGCCCAAGAAATTATATTGGCACATATTATTTAATCATTTAAATCGATTATCTATTGCATCATAATATTCTAAGTTCTACTACATTATTAACACATTCAATTCAAAAAAAAACTCAATAAAAGGATCCGATATTACGATGATTGCCACTATTAAGCTAGGTACTTTTATAAATTTTACATTTCTCAGAAACCAAAAAAATACGCAAGATCACAGAGATATTTGCGAAATTTTTCATGGGAGTACTTCGGAGAAATATGTATTACCAAATTGTTATTCTGTCTTTCTTCGGCAAAAACATTTTATCTCCAGGTTGTATCTTAAATGCTTCGTAAAAAGGTGTTGTATTCATTAGGGGGCCATTAACACGCCAATTTGGTGGAGAATGCGGATTATTGTTAATCCACAAACGCAGGAACTCGTCTTTCATTTTTACTCTCCATATTTTCGCTATAGAAATAAAGAAGCGTTGATCTGGAGTAAAACCGTCAATTTTTGTATTTCCTTTTCCTTGTTCGGTCATTTTAAAAGCATCATAAGCAACTGCTATTCCGGCAATATCTGCTGTATTTTCGCCAACTGTCATGGCACCATTAATATGTAAATCGCCTAAAACGGTATAGGTACTGTACAAATCAATAACCTGTTGTATTCTTGATTTAAACTGCGCATAATCCTCTTTTGTCCACCAGTCTTTTAGGTTTCCATCTTTATCATATTGAGCACCCTGATCATCAAAAGTGTGGGTTATTTCGTGACCTATCACCATTCCGATACCTCCATAGTTAAGTGCATCATCTGCATTATTATCAAAATATGGCGGTTGTAAAATACCTGCAGGAAAAACAATTTCATTTGCAGTAGGGTTATTGTATGCCGTAACGGTTGGAACTGTAGTATACCATTCTGATTTATCAACTGGTTTACCCAATTTTGCGAATTGAAATTGATAGGCAGCTGTAGCCGCCGATACCATATTCTCAAAATAGGTATTCCTTGCGATATGTACCTTGCTATAGTCTCTCCATTTATCCGGATATCCTATTTTCTTAGTCATGGCTGCCAATTTTTCTTTCGCTTTTTGTTTCGTACTGCTACTCATCCATTCCAATTTATCAATTCTTTTGGCATACGCTTTTTGCAGATTATTCACGAGGGTCAACATACGTTTTTTGGCATCTTCTGGAAAATATTTCTTTACATACAATTCACCCAACGCTTCACCTAAATAACTGTCAAGGACATTCGCCATTTTTTCGCCACGTGATTTTTGAACAGCCTGGCCAGAAAGCACTTTGGTATATTCAAATGAGGCATCTGCAAAATGCTTACTTAAATCATCTGCATATCTTTCTAAAGAATTTGCTTTCAGGTAAATTTTCCAATTAGTAATGGGAATAGTTTTTAAGAGTTTATTAAGGGCATCATAATAGGCAGGTTGGCCAACATTAATGACATCGGTTTTAGCGCCTAAATTATTTAAAAAAGTAGTCCAGTCTATGTTGGGATGTCTTTTAGCAAGATCCGTCACAGCCATTTTATTATAATTTGCCTGTACATCCCGAAGTTCAACTTTTGTTTTATGCGAAACGGCGAGTTGTTTGTCAATATCGTAAACCAAATTAGCATTCTTTTTAGCTTCTATCGCATTGCTGCCTGTTTGTTGAAATAATGTAGTAAGGTATTTTTTATACGCTTCCTGTATGGCAACGGTTGATGCATCTGATTTGAAATAATAGTCCCTGTCAGGCAAACCAATACCCGTTTGATAGATTTGGGCAATGTTCATACTGCTATTTTTTTCATCGGGTGACACTCCAAAACCTATAATAGAAGAATTGTTCACTTTTACTTCATTAACTACAAAGTTCATTAAGGACGGTAAATCGCTAATGGCTTCAATTTTGGCAAGTAGGGGTTTGATAGGCGCATAACCGCGTTTGTCAATGGCTACAGTATCCATACCTGATGCATAAAAGTCTCCTACCTTTTGTGCTGTACTTCCTGCCGGATTCTTGCTTTGCGAAAGACTGTCCAATATTCCCTTCAGGCGTATTCGTTGTGGAAAATTCATAAACATATAGGCACCAACTCCGGCTTGAGATGCAGGTATTGCTACTGAATCGTACCATTTACCATTTACATATTTAAAAAAATCATTCCCAGGCCGCAATGTGGAATCTATTCCAGTGATCGCAATATTTTTTTTCACTTCATGTTTTGAGCACGCTGTAAAAGCTAAGAATGCTATGAAGAGCATTAATGAATTTTTCATAATCTGGACTATTTATATTAAAATGAACTGAAAAATGTTTGAAAGCCGATGTTTTAAATATATATGCCTGGCATAGCTAATTTTAGCAGAACAATATACAAATTCGGTTTTTAATTCTAAATTTTATCTACTCCACGCCTGACAAACTACACAAAGCTACCAAATTGGGTAGATATACTTGATAAGTGTTCTATTTTTTTACTATAAATCATTAAGATACTTATGAAATCATACTATAATAATCTTCAAAAAACTGGTTAGATATTGGAATGCTCCCCGCTACTAAAAAAAGAGGCTGTCCCAAAAGTAAGGGCAACCTTTTATTTGTTTGAAAAAAATTATATTTTTTTATTCTGAGTCGGGTAAACACTATCAAATTTTGTAAAAAATCAGGTATAAAACTTATTTTGAAGCCAGAACCGCAATTTTCAAGCTTTCTACGGCATTCTCAATAGTTACTGTGAGTTGGTGATCCTTATTTTCTATCTTCTCAATCAGGTCAGACAGAATAGATTGTACACATTTTCCATATACCTCCCCTTTGCTTTGATGAATTTCAAAAGTCCCAGAAATCATTTCATCAACATCATAGGCTATCCCGCCGCAATATGTCAATTCTTTATCGGTCTTCGCTGATGAGTCTGATTCACCCCAGCCCTTTGGCCTGGAAATATCGCTTAAATTATCGAGTGTATCAGACTTGGAGATTGTCCATCCCGGAAGAGCTCCCAATTGTTCCTTAATCTGTTCGTTTACAAGTGCTTTAATAGTTCCCTTCAAGGGCATCCAACCTTCAATTTCTACTCTTGCCAGGTCATAAACCAGGTTTATAGTCGTTTGTTCAAATAAACCCGGACCTGAAAAAGCATGATAATAGCTGGCGATAAGTCCTTCATTATATGATACCATAGCAGCTACCCGATCCCGCTGTGATTCGTTACGGCTATCAGAAACCCCATATACTTCAGTATATTGCTGATTACTTAAGGCATTGACAATATCAAAAAAATGTACTCCGTGCTCTATAAGAATACCACCAGACATTTTTTCATTCCAAAACCAATGATCAGCAGGCAAAGAAGCATCCTGAGCATAATTGTTTACCACTACATGTCTAAGCTTACCAAGCGTACCGCTGCTTCCTAATTGCATGAATTTTTGAATAATAGGATTATGCGAATCATATGATTAACAGTAATTACCATTCCGGTTTCCTTCTGAATGTCTAAGATTTTCTGTGCGCCTTCGTCAGTAACGGCTACTGGCTTTTCGAGCAATACATGTTTGCCTGCTTTCATAGCCTCGCAAGCCATTTCAACATGCAGGTTTGGAGGTGTAACAATACTTACAATATCTATATCGGGATCATTAATTAGCTCTTTCCAGTCATGATAATTTTTGCAGTTCTCAACATATTTTGGATTTTTACCAGAATCGGCAATAGCCACAACTTCTACATTTTCTACCTTTTCCCACCAATGATGAAGAAACCTTCCAAATCCACCATAGCCAATTATTCCTATTTTATACTTTTTCATGTTTGTTCGATATTATTTTTATTTGATTTAAACTATAACAGCATGACTTTAATAACTACAAAAAAACATTTGTCTTTAATGAGTGCCTAAGCTCTTGATTAAAATGAATTTACTACTATTTTTAGGATTTTCAAAATGATTGTCAAAATTTCCTGTTACTTATTTCTATAATTACAGGGTAATATTTTACTAAACGTAGTGTTCTTTTTTTACTTCTAATATGTGAACTAAAAATAAATTATATATTCGTTATGGATAATAACTTTTGTTTAAAAAAACCAAATACTATGACGAAAAGATACCTAATTTTAATTGGTTTTATCATCTTAAAATTTGTGCTTCAATATTTCCTGCTAAGTCCCGAATACAATTTACATCGTGATGAATATCTGCATCTTGATCAGGCACATCATTTAGATTGGGGATATCTGTCTGTACCACCAGTAACATCCTGGTTTTCTTTTCTTATTTTTTTATTGGGGAATTCTGTTTTCTGGGTTAAGTTCTTTCCTGCTCTTTTTGGTGTATTGACATTAGTTATTGTCTGGAAAACAATCGAAACCCTTAAAGGCAATTTATATGCCTTGATTTTAGGAGCAACCGGTATTGTATTTTCATCATTGCTGCGGATTAACATGTTGTACCAACCCAATTCTTTGGACATTTTATGCTGGACTTGTTTTTATTATATTGTTATTAAATACATTACAAGCGGCAAAACGAAATGGTTTTACATAGGTGCTGTAGTATTTGCGTTTGGATTTCTTAATAAATACAATATTATTTTTCTGCTTATTGGTATTTTGCCAGCCCTTTTATTATCTGATCAAAGAAAAATATTGACACAGAAAAAGTTCTATTATGCATTAGCCTTAGGATCATTTTTGATTTTACCGAATTTGTTATGGCAATACAACAATCAGTTCCCAATTATTCACCATATGACGGAATTAGCAAAAACACAGCTGGTTAATGTAGATAGGATTGGATTTTTAAAAGAACAAATACTTTTTTTTCTTGGCTCCATTCCAGTACTATTTTCGGCTTTTTATGCTTTGCTGTTTTACAAGCCTTTTGAGAAATATAAATTATTTTTTTGGTCAATAATTTTTACGCTTCTGGTATTTCTTTACTTTAAAGCAAAAGCCTATTATGCAATCGGTTTGTATCCAATTTATATTGCTTTTGGTTCTGTTTTTCTTTCCGCTGTTTTACAAACTGGATGGAAACGCTATTTGAAACCGGTGTTAGTTATAATTCCATTATTACTTTTTATACCGATGTATGATCTTGCTTTTCCAAATAAAAGTCCGCAATATATAGCCAAACATCCGGAAAATTATAAAAAACTGGGTATGCTTCGTTGGGAAGATGGCAAGGATCATGATTTACCACAAGATTTTGCCGATATGCTGGGTTGGAAGGAACTTGCGCGAAAGACAGATTCTGTTTATGCCTGCATTCCAAACCCAGAAACAACCCTTGTGCTTTGTGACAATTACGGACAAGCCGGAGCCATAAATTATTATACAAAAAGAGGGATCAAAGCAGTGTCTTTTAATGCTGATTATGTCAACTGGTTTCAACTAAATGTGCAATATACAAATCTAATCAGGATTAAGACTTATGAAAAAAACAGTAGTGAATTTAACGAAACGAGTCCCCATTTTCGATCTTCGGCTGTTGCTGGTCAAATAACAAATAAAAATGCGAGGGAATATAAAACAACTATTTATATTTTTAAAGATGCAAAAGTGAATATTAATAAACGAATCAAACAAGAAATCAAAGAAGCTAAATGGGATTGAAAATATATGAGCGTTAATAATTAACAAATTATAAATCAAACGGTTTTTTTCTGAAAAAATATAAAAATTTGTTTGCATAACCGTATTTACTGTGTATCTTTGCACACGAAACATCGCGGGATAGAGCAGTAGGCAGCTCGTCGGGCTCATAACCCGAAGGTCACAGGTTCGAGTCCTGTTCCCGCTACTTAAGGAGATACTGCTAAGCAGTATCTCCTTTTTTTTTGACAATAAAAGTCTATGACACAAACAGTTGATGCTTAGTCATTTGAGTTCGATTTTTTTACTGTCCTAAATCCTTACAGTCCTAAAGACTAGCTAAAAAACCTTGATTTACGGTGGTTTTATGGCTTTTTTTCCAAAGTTCGATTTCTCTTTAGGGTTTCAGCATTTTTCCCTTCTTCAGGCTTATTGCGATTTTTCGATATAAGATAAAGAAAGTCTAGTATAACAGCAGCTTCACCATCATCCACCTCGATGCCATTTTTCGCTAAGATAGCTATTGCCCGGTTAACTGAAACCTTTCTATCTATAAAATTCATATTTGTTGCTTTTTTGTTTGTTTTTTGATGTTAATATCTTTGATAGTGCGCCGTTTAACTCCAAGGAAATATCTCCTGTTTGCGGATTAACCTTAACAGGTGGAATTAGATTGACAAGATATTTTTTATTTGCTGTATCCAAACTTAAGAACCCTTGAAAGATATCTACAAATGGTTTGCTTGCCAATTGGCTTTGCTCTTCAATGTTCTTTAATTTGACATTGATATCCTGCAACTCTCTTTTCAAGCATTTAGAATTGGCCAAACTTTCTTTTTTTAACTCGCTATAATCGTCATATTTCAGTGTATCCACTACAAATAACTTACGGGCTCTTGAAAGGATTGAATGTTCTTCATTTAACTTTATTATTACCATATTTCGGTCATGTAAGTACTTTGTTTTTTGTGTATTTGTATTACAGTCTTCTAAAATAATTTTAAATAACTCAATTGCTCCATTTGAGAGTACAAGCCGTTGCAGCTTGCGTTGGTAGCAATCATTGAGGAAAGGGGCGCTAATTCTTGTCTTGCATCTTCCTTGACAATGATAGTATGAATACTTTTTTGTAGATCCTTGGGAAAAGCTTCCGCTTAGTTTCCGTCCGCAAAGAGGGCATGTTAAAAATCCCCTTAGAAAAAATGTCGATTTGAGAATATCCGTTTTAGCAGTAACTTTTCTTTTTGTATTAATGATATGCTGAACTTCATAAAACAATGTTTCCGATATCAATGGATCGTGGGTTCCTTTTACCATTTGCTGTTCATCTGAATTGAATTTTAACGGGATAAGTCCACAGTAAACAGGGTTATGTATGATTCTGAAAAAATGCGATCGGGAACATTTCAAGCCTTTATCATAGGCCATATTGCGGATTTTCTCTATTTTATGGATATTTTTTGCAAGCTGATCGAAAACCCAGCTTATAATTTCTGCATCGGGCTGTTTAGGAGCAATAATTTTTCTGCCGTCAACAAGCGTCAGATTGATGTATCCTATAGGTGCTTTATTAGGGTACCTGCCCATTAGTTTTGCCCGGCGAATACCATTTGCCGTATTTAGAGCCCTCCTGCTGTTTTCTGCTTCCGGTACAGATAGGTAAACGGCAAGCATGACCGTACTTTCAGGAACAGAAAAATCTATAGGTTGATCAATAGCCATTGCTGTGGTCCTGTATTTTCGAAGTATTCCTATCATCTCATAGGCAAGTTCAATATTTCGACTAAACCGATCCCATTTTATGAAAAGTATATTTTTGTCTTCCTTTGACTTGTTTTTAATTACCGTTATTAACTTTTTCCATTCAGGGCGGTTGAAGTTTTTGGCTGAGAAGTCTTCACGATAAATACCCTTTACTTCTATATTATTGAACGCACAATATTTTAGCAACCGGTCCTCCTGTTCGGGTAGCGAATATCCTTTCCTTTTTTGCTCGTCTGTACTGACCCGGATATATAGATAAGCCGATTTAGTCTGATCATACATACCTTGATTTTTAAATTAACATCATAATTTACTCCTGACAAAATACCTTTTTTAAAAATCAGATTATCAGATTATTTATTTTACAACTAAACTTTAATAACCCTGAAGACAGTCCGCTTATTAAATTTTAAATCTGAAGGCATAGATGAGATTTTCATGTTGTGTCGTTGCAAAGCACGGAGTCATCTATATTAGGATTCCAGTACTATGCTAAAAGATTAAGCTTTTTGCTGTCAATCCGATACTATTGTTTGAACAACATGGAAAGTGATTTGGAGATTATCGAAATCGATTGGAATATCAGCTGTTAACTTACGGTATCGTAAAGAAGATACACCAAATGATTTTCCAAACTTTAGTTTACGTTGTTTTAAATATGTTGTTCCTATCCTAATGACCAAATTTACAATAAAATACGTAAGAATGGTATAGGCCGTTTTATTCATTCATGTTAATAAAAAAATGACTTAATAGAATTACCTTAATCTTGAATTTAGAATAAAATCAGCGGGATTTTCATTAATTTTAATAACCAGAAAAATAGATGAGTTTTAAACCACATTTTACGAATAGGCGGTATGAAACCGAGATGGAAGATATTGCAGGCCATGCAGTATTGCCCATACAAAGCATGGCAGATAAGCAGGGAGCTCCTGATGAATTGGAGACACCACAACTATCCTCTGCAAAAATTTCGGCAAGCGACAAAACCTCATACCTTACTACTATCGCAAAAACCAGATCATCTGGATCTATCACTCTTAAAAAACCGAGGCCTATAAATCTCGGCTTTTTTATGCCCCCTATAAATGCATAAAATACATTTAACCCTCTCATACCGTTCCAAGCAAATCATCTGTATCGGATAAGGTTTGCAGTGATAATCTTTTGTAGCCAATATGCACTTCTTCCGTTCTGAGTGCGATGTCTTGGATTAACTCGGTTGCTGGGTCGAAATAAGAGTTTACTATTTGGGTTGCCTCGTTGATACCGGCTGTGTCATTTCCCTGTGCGAATGTACCAATTCCTGACAGCGTAGCTACTGCTGTCAGCAAAACTTTTTTTCTCTGTTTTTCCATAATTGAAACACATTAATTTGTTATCAATAGCCGGCACTTTTCGGGCTTCCAGGACAAAGGTGTTTCTGAAATCAAAGCCTTATAACAATTTGGAAGTCAGAGGAATTGTTTGGCTTTTATTGGCAACTAGAACGGAGAAAAGTATTATATTAGTTGTTTTGAAAATCTAAATTTTAAAACGCAATTTTTAAATGTATATATCTAAAGTCAGCCTTGTCAATTATAGAAATTTTGCAAATGCATATTTTAATTTCAATAAAGGAATAAACACCGTTATAGGTGAAAATGGTTCAGGAAAAACCAACGTTTTTAAAGCAATCAGACTGCTTTTGGAAGATGCTTCTCTACAGTTTGCCTATAAACTAACTGAAGGTGATTTTAATAGGACTTTGGACAAAGGAAGATGGAAAGGTCATTGGATTATTATCAGTATTGAATTTGACGAACTAAATGATGAAGAAGCCATTCAATCATTATTCATACACGGAACCGGTATTGCCGAAGCGGACTATGTAGAAAAAGCTACTTACAATCTTTTTTTTCGCCCAAAAGCAGACATCAGACAAAAACTTTCTGAGTTAGCTGAAGGCGACAAAGCAGGATTACAAGCTATATTTGATGATATTAATATTTTAGATAACTATGAAACGTTTTTTACAGGGAAAAGCACAGCGGATTTTAACGACCCTGAAGTGTACAAAGAACTTGTAGGTGATTTTGAAAATGTCATTTTTCCTTCTGCTATTGATGCATCAAAATTTGGTTCCAAAATCCCTCATCAGTTATCTGTTGCAAAAGAAGTTTCATTTACTTTTATACAGGCACTAAGAGATGTTGTAAGTGATTTCCATAATAACAGAACCAATCCGTTACTCACCCTTTTAAAAAATAAAAGTGGCGAAATAAAAGATGCTGATTACCAACCTATCAGCGATTTAGTAAAAGATTTGAATGAAAGCATTGAAGCACTTCCAGATGTACAGACTATCCGTGAGGATATCAAAACTACAATTCAAGATGCTGTTGGGCTTACCTATTCTCCCTCATCCTTATCTATAAAATCCAGTGTTCCTGATGAAGCAGAAAAACTGCTCCAATCCTTGAAATTATTTATTGGAGAACCTGGAGAAGAATATGAAGGCGGTATCCACGAATTAAGCTTAGGAGGTGCTAATCTTATTTTCCTGACCTTAAAACTTTTGGAATTTAAATATCGAAAATCAAAGGATACTTTCGCAAATTTCTTAATTATAGAGGAGCCAGAGGCTCATATCCATAATCACATTCAGAAAACATTGTTCGACAAATTAGATTATGGTGATACTCAAATCATATATTCAACCCATTCTACCCAAATATCTGAAGTCAGTAATGTAGAAAACATAAACATCTTAGCTAAAAAATTAAATTATGCAGAGGTTTATCAGCCTTCTACAGGCTTAGGTGCAGAAAACATCAATCAGGTACAACGTTACTTGGATGCTGTAAGAACTAATTTGCTCTTTGCTAAAGGTGTGATGTTGGTAGAGGGCGATGCCGAAGAAATTCTAATACCAATTATGGTGAAGAAAGTTTTTGGGATAAGCTTGGATGAGTTGGGAATAAGTTTGATAAACATTAGAAGCACAGGGTTTGAAAATGTTGCGCAACTTTTCCATAATGACAGAATACAAAGGAAATGTGCTATCCTTACTGATTTAGATGATGCTATCTGCGATACTAACGAAAATGCTGGCGACAATGACGACCTAAAAAAATATAAGAAGAAAGTTGCTGGTTCTATGCAAAAAGGGCTAGAAAGAAAAATAAAACTAGATGCATTTGAAGCAGGTAATACGTGGGTAAAAGCTTTTTATGCAAAACATACGTTCGAAGTTGATTTTATTACAGAAGGAAATGGTTGGGAAGTTAAACGATTAATTAAAAATGTTTATATAGACCCAGCAACACGGAATCAAGCAAAGACAGATATCGAAAATCCTGATGTTGCTGTTTATGGAAAGCGGGTGCTTACAATGGCAAAACAGGAAGGTAAGGGCTGGTTTGCAATTATGCTTGGCAAACATATTTCTTATAAGACCGAAATTCCAATTTACATTCTTGATGCTATCCTTTTTGCAAAAGAAACCTATTCCTCAAATATTGTTGCTGACATTATCCAGTATAGAATGAATAAACATTTTGAAGCTGATAATGCCCTCGATTTTACAAGTTGTAAAGCGGAGCTTTTGAAATATAGAAATGGAACAAATAAATTGGAAGACTTAGCTTTTGACTTTGACCTTGTACTGCCAGACGACCAAATTTTAACCCTAATAGATAAACTGAAGTAGTTATGTTTATTTGGGAAAAAGACAGTATCAATAAAGAACAGGAAGATGCAATTCTTGAAGATAATAGCGTACTTCTTATTGCTTGTCCAGGAAGCGGTAAAACGAGAACCCTTACCTTCAAAATTGCTTATGAGTTAAGCAGGTTGAAATCAGACAAGGAATTCGTTATAGCCATAACCTATACTAATAGGGCTTCCGATGAGATAAAGGAGCGTGTTGAGTTATTAGGCGTTGATACGACACAATTATGGATTGGCACTATCCATTCTTTTTGTATGGAATGGATTTTAAAACCATATCATTTGTATTCTGAACGATTGAAGAACGGCTTTAAGGTTATCAATTCTTTTGACAGTGAAAAGATATTGACCGAATTATGCAAATCCTATAAAGAAGAAAAAATAACTTATTATGATTGTGGCATCCTTGCCAAAACTGATAATTTCTATTTGACTTGTCTAGACACAAAAAAACATAATTCGTTACAAAAAATTATTGGGGAATATTTTGCAATCCTTGAAAAAAATCGACAGATTGATTTTGAACAAATTTTGTTTTACGCTTATGATATACTCAAATCGAAACCGGTTGTAGCTAATATTCTGTCCAAATTATTCCCTTTTATCTTAATTGACGAGTATCAGGATACTAAGGAAATACAGTATCACATCATATCTAAAATATTAAGCGTAAGCAAAGGCAATTCAAAAACACTTATTGTTGGCGACCCAAACCAATCTATTTACGACTCGCTGGGAGGATACCCAATGCCTAAAGATGAATTAGAAAAATTATTAGGATTTGAATTGACCCCATTAAGCTTAGATAAAAACTATAGGTCATCGTCGGCTATTATCAGCTATTTTGATTATTATAAAACTTTCGAAACTCCAATTGTTGCATTTGGTAATGGAAAAGATTATCCAAGTACAATTACATTCAATTCAGTTGTCTCAGTAGATGATTTAATTGAAGAATTAGCTCAGTTAATTTTGTACAATGTAGAAACAGCCGGAATTAGTCCAAACGAAATATGCATCACTGCTCCACAATGGGTACATATCGCAAGCATTACAAGAAAACTTATCATCAGACTTCCTGATTTCAGTTTTGACGGACCGGGAATGGCTCCTTTTTCTCGGGATATTGATAATTTTTGGTTCAAGGTTTCAATAGTTGCATTGACGGAACCTTCTCCATTTATGTATGTAAGAAGGTTAAGGTGGAGTAAAGAAATATTAAATGAACTGGATAGTGCAGGAGTTGATGTTTCAAATGTGAGTAGTAAAGTATTTTTAAGAATTTGTAATTCTTTTGAGATAAACGAGACAGACGGTTTAACTTATTTAAAAATTTTCTTTAATCAGATTTGTGAAAAGTTAAAAATTGTACTACCCAATTTTCCCTTGTTAAATGAACATTTCAATTCATTTTTTGCAAGTTCTGAAAGTAGAATTCAGAGATTGATTGATGAAGGAAATCCATATATTGGGGATATTGAAAATTTCAGAAAAGTATTCAGACAGCGAGATGGGATTACTGTTTCCACAATACACGGAACTAAAGGTGAAGAATACGATGCAGTTATTGGCTTTGGCTTATTGGACGGTTATGTTCCTCATTTTAATGATAATAATGGTATTGAAAATTCAAAGAAACTCTTGTATGTTTTAGCTTCAAGAGCAAGAAAAAATTTACATCTTATTTCTGAAAAATATAGAAATGTTCATTGGTACCACGCACCTGAAGGAAAACCACCAACCTCACATTTACTTGAATATGTTTATGATTATTCTTCTCAAAAATTTGAGGGAACGGATTAAGCCAATAAAAATTAAATTACTATGTCATTAAAAATAAATGTACCCTATAACGATAAAAATGTTGCCAAATCAAAAGGCGCTTTTTGGGATTTGGAACAAAAAACTTGGTTTATTCCTGACCATAAGGATATTAATGATTTCCAACAATGGATAGATAAATCAAAAGTATCGGTTATTATAAAATCGCCCGTATCAATTGCTTTAAATAGTAGTGATTGCTATAAATGTGCAAACAAAACTGCTGTCATCTCCTTAGCTTCAAATAATTTTTATCATTTGGGTACTGACGAAAATGATAGTGAAAAATGGTTTCGGGCGGATGGGTTGTCTTTCTTTAGTATGGCGGTATTTATCGAAAATGAACTTGCACACAAAATCAATAGATTATTTCCAAATTATAAAATTGCGTATTCAAAAACGGCGGAAAGTAGTTATTGGGCAAATCATTGTGATCATTGTGGTGCCTTGCAAGGCGATTTTTTTCTACATTCAGAACCTGGTGGTGCTTTCTTTCCTTTAGAAATAGAAGAATATGAACAATTAACTTTCATTACTGTTCCGTCAAAATTTGATGTAGGAATAGATGCTGATTATTCTTGGTTGAGCAATACTAATGAGGTTCCTAACTATGCTAAATCAATAACTCTTGAAGAGTTTTTAGACCAAAGAGAATAAAAAGGAAGTTTGTATGAGCTGACTCCCAAATATCAAAATCACTAGATTCACTTTTCTGTAAATATGGAAGATAGCTTGGTAATGTAAATCAAACTGTGTCAAAGGATAATCATTTATATTCAATTATCTAAAAAAGAATATCAAGAATGAAAAGACCTTTACAAAAGACAAGATTGTCATGTGTTTTTACAGTTTTTTTTACAGTCGCAGCGATACTCCCTTATATAAATTACTTCAAATTACTTATTAATCTTCTGAAATTCAAATTAATAATTTTCTGAACTTCGTAAATAGTGATATCCCAAATTTTTGATAAATACTCAATTACTTCTTCAACTTCACCAGGTAATAAAGGCTCATTACCTTTATTAATAAAAGGCCCGTCAGTTTCTGTCAATACATTTTCCTTTGGTATTTTAGATATTATTTTTTGACCAGATATAGACTTTACCATCGCAGGATTGATAGAGAAATAATAACCTGCATCTGATATATTGCTAATTAAATTAAGCCCTCCTGAATACCAATGAAAAATTGCATTTTGAATTTTATATTTTATTAGTAATTCTAAAACTTCCTTTTCTGCCTTTCTCGAATGTATACTAAGTATTTTCTTTTTATCAAAAACCAACTTTAAAATTCGATTAAATGAAACTAGTTGGATCTCTTTTGTTTCAATACCCACTTTAGAAAAGTCTAATCCAATTTCACCTATATATGAAGTTTTAGAGAGACATAATTCAAATTTTGAAAATTCATTTTCATGAAGAGCAGCATAGAGAGGGTGCATCCCTAGTGCTATTCTTACATGTTTTTTTGATTGAAAAAATGGAAACCCCATCTCAAAGTGACTAGGTAAATTTGTCATCGAAAAAATGGTAATACCTTTATTTTCGCATACATCTAATATGACTTTAGGATTTTTATATAAGTCTATATGACAATGAGTATCTAACATTTATAAACCAGATTTTGTTTTTATCAATGAATTACCATTTTTGCTAATCCATCTAGATAATTCGATTCTTGTTCGCGATACTACATCAATATATTTATTCAATTTATTAATATTCTTTATCCCGTTAACTATTAATTCTATTTTAATATCATTTTGGGTAATATTTTTTTTGAGAAAATCTAGACATATACCTACATCCTGTGATTTTTTTGTATTAAAAGGAATTAGAGAATTAATAGTATTTCCATAATTAGTAGAGTCTTTTTGGTTAATTAATGATGCTTGTCTGTAAATACAGGGCATACAAACACCACAATGACTTGCAGTCAAATTTTGCCAGTGAGCTCTATGTCCTCTTTTTCCACATGAATTTGAAAATCCAATTATCTGTTTTAAAAATTTTAAGTCTTTACAATTATCTACCATTTCACCTTTTGTCATAAATTCATAAGGGTTAGAAATGTTACTTATAATATTTAGTTTCTTTAAAACCAAATTGGTTTTGTCTAATACAAATGAATGGGTGGTTCTAGTACTACAAGAAGTTCGCCTTGAAGGACTCAAAGGATAATTTAGAGATACCGAACCATTTTCAGGTACAATAATTTCATTAACTTCTTTGCCTTGGGAAACTAAAAGAGCAATACCAATAAATAAAATTGAACGGCTTCTGAAGGTCGTTTCGCGTTTTGTGGTTGTCTGAGATAAAGTTACTTTAATAGAAGGCACATGTTCAAAGAGCCCTGTATATTTATCTTTTAATTTTTCTAACAAAACATTTTGGTCACTTAAAGGACCTTTCATTTGAGGGTCATAGTGCGATGCTAAAAGGATTTTATCTTTAGGGTGTGTGCTTAAAAAATCAACTGCTCCTATCAAAGAATCTAAGCCTCCAGAAAAAAGATTTAATTGCTTATATTTTTCATCAAAATCAAGCGATAATGGAAACTCCGGATTTGTAAAATCAGATTTATAAAAATCAATATTCCAATAATCCCCTGTCAAAAAAGAAAAAAGTTCTTCCAAATCATTCTTGACATTATTCCAAACCTTAATTTCTGAAACAGGAAATGATATATTTAGCTCTCTTGACCAACCATCAACTGAATGTTGTTTTCGATTTACAAACCGATCAATCCCATAAACTGAGCACGTTATAAAGAAGAAATCTCTAATTTCTGAATTCACAGAAATGGCAAATGGCAATAATGTTTTATAATCAACACTAACAGTAGAAGAGTCTCCTTTATCTTCTGTAAGTTTTATATTTAGAATTCCACTTTTCAAATCATACTTAGGAATTTCAACATTAATTTTTTTCATTGCAGATGATTTTAATTATGGAATCAAATATTTTCTCAATTTCTTTTTTCCCTTCAGCTTTATTCCAATCTATTTTTGATACAGCTCTTTGTGTATTTAAAACTTTTACACGACCTAATATGTCATCTTTTATAATTTTAAAAGTTTCTTTGCTGACTTCCTCTCCTTTTTGCTGTTGTATTTTTTCTTCAAAACGTTGTGATAAATGTTCGAAAATGTAAAGTCCCCAAAATTTGCATAACGTGTCCGCTAACCCTTGACCATCAACCAATTCCTTTATTAAATCCTGGTATTTTTTAACATCGTTATCCGATTGAGCTGCAATTTCTTTCATGATTTCACATGAAGCTTTATTAGCTGCAGTCTCATCCATTCCTTGGTTGGAGTCTGAACAATAAATTAATAAATAGTCAATTACATCATTAAACGATTTACCTTGAAGTGAACCAAAACCAATTTCGGTTAAGGCTTTATCAAGACCATTGTTTGCTACACTTGTAAAAAATCCAGTAAGTTTGCCAGCAGATTTTAATCCCGCCTTACCGATAGAAGACGATTTACCAGATGCTATAGCTTTGCGACCACCACCTGTTTTTACCAGATTTTTAAATACCGATCTAACATGTTCAGTTCTCCTATCTAATATTTTTTTATACTGTTTAGAGTTATCACTGACTACGGTTTTTTTGCTATCATCCTTTTCATCCTCGTTTTTATCCTTTTCATTATCTTTAGCTCCTTCATCATCAAGTTTTTTTTCCTGTTCTAAAGTTTTAGCTATTTGAGTAATTGAATTTGATAAATCCCCCCAATTGGGTTGATTAGTTACTCCTGGATTAATTCTTTGTGTAGTACCCATTATTTATCATTATTTATTGCTTTATAAATCTGACTTTCCTTTGTGAAAATCTTATATAATGTTTTAATCTCAGGATTTCTTGATTCGACTAGCTTATAGTCATTGTGTAAATTAAATGGAATCTTATTATTATCAACCTTTTTGATAGTTCTTTTGTAAGCTTCAATAATGTTAGGACAATTTCCAGCAATCAACTCAATAAAGGCCTGATGTATTTCTGTTTTTTCAGGTGCTTTGGTAAGTTCTTTTTCGAGTAACGATATCAGTGTCTCATAATCTCCTTCACTTAATTTGTCCTTAATTTCATTAGTAACAGTTCTTGTTAAAGCAGTACCAGAAACTGGTTCAATTAGTTTTTTGATTAATGACCTAATATGTGGTGATATTAATGAGCTGCCACTAATCGAAGTTGTTAATTGATCTCTGGTTATCCAATAGTAATCACGTAAATCTACATTTGTTAGTTTCGGTTCTGAATTTAACCATCTTAAAACTTTATCCGTACCCCATGCAGAAGTATATTTATCTTTAATTTCTTTTACTTTATTCTCACTTACTAAAAGTTCTAAATCAATAATTTCTGCTGGTTCTCCTTTTTGAGATGACTGCCATTCATAAATTTGCCTAAATAAACTTTGTGATGAATATTCGAGTACCATTAACTTAGCTAAAATATCCATTTTAAAATCTGATATTTTAGCAACTCTGACAAGCCTATCCCTTAATGAATAGGTGTTTAAAAATCTTTTAATTTGTCGAGGATTTCCCTTTAAGCCTTCAGTTATAATAGGTGCTAAGGAAGCTATAATTGATACACTCTTTGTCAGCTTATCCTTTTCATTAGATTCTAAAATTGATTCCATATCTCCTAAACCAAATACGCCGTATCTATTATTCTCTCTTGATAAATAAAAAGCATCTAAGACTTTATTGAAATCGCTACCAAGCTCTTTTTGACAGAACAATAATGATAAATAGGTTTCCACTTCATTATCAGTTAATTTAGGCAGATAGTAAGGAACCTGTATTAATTTCTCTAAATAATCACTAACAATCCTCTCATTTCGGCTTTCTATATCGGGAGAGTTTTCAATACCATCTGTTTTGTAACGTAGCTCTATTGCATGTCTTACAATTCTTGGGTCAGCTCCAATAACGAAAGCAGTCTTATCAACATTTAAAAAGAGTTTAATAGCTTCTAGGTTTTCTATTAATCTATCAGGAGTACAACGATCTAAATCATCAATAATCACAACAAGCTTTTCTATCTTGGATTTATCAAGCATTTTTTTGAAATCGTCTCTGAACTCACGAACCATGGTAATTTCATCATCTTCATTTTTTTTGATGATACTGCTCAAAAAATTTTCTGCTTCATCGCCTTTTAACTTATTAGCTAATTCTGTAGGCTCTATTTTTGAAAACTCATTTAATAAATATGGTATTAATGAAACTCCTCCTGTAAGATATGCTGTTGCAGCAGGGACCGCAATTTTTTTAAAACCTAACCCCATTAAACGCATCCATTTAACAGACTTTAAAAGTTTTATGGTTTCATCCTTAACTTTTGAGCCTAATTTTTTATGTTTCGCAAATTTTTCAATAATTGATTCTAATAAAGCAGCTTTTGCATCATCATAACCTTCGAAAACCCAACCATTAAAATACAAAACTAGAGTACCGTCATTAAATCCATCTTCACCATCTCCGATTAGCTCCTTTTCTACTATTTTAAGTATGCTAGATTTTCCACTTCCCCAATCTCCGAAAACGCCAATCGTTACAGGTAGTACATCATTATCATTGATTACATCTACAATTAAATCTGCATGAACTTTAAAACCGAGTAAATCATCAGAGGTTTCATTATCTGCCCACATATATTAAAGAATATTAGTTGTTAAAAAATAATTCTAATCGCTTTTAGTTTTGAAACAAATTCTGTCACCTTTACAGAAAAACAATTAAAATTTTATTGAATAGTAAATATATAAATTTTAACTCTTTCATATTCTTTTTGATGTAGGATAATGCAGAAACGCTCTTAAAACTAAGAGCAGATTTTCCTTTTGAGTTGTATTGACTTTCTTTCGGTTTTTAAGTCTTGACTGTACAAGGTTAAATATCTCGTCGGATATAAGAGCTTCATGATTTCTTTTCATGCAGAACTGCCATCCATTGCCGGAATGAATATTCTTCCACAGTAAACAGGATTTTGGATCATGTGCCAGAAGGCATTCAGACTGTAGCGAAGTCCGGTTTCAATATTCTGCCTGTATAATGGATTCGGGTTTTCTACTATTTGGGTACTTTGAATCTTAAAAAGAGACTTCATCCTAAGATTTTGGAGTAAGGCTTATCAATTGCCATAATTTGATTCAAAAAACATATTTTTAATTTTTACGAATTAAATGTTAAATTAGCATCCTATCATACTCGCTATTAAATATTTGTGAATTTATAGCCAAGCTAGATAAACCAAACCGCAATTTTATTGATTCTAATGCTAATAGATGAACAAAATAATACCCGTTTAATTACATTTATTGACACCGAAATTGAACCAAACAAAGGTAAGATCCTTGATATAGGTGCAATTAAAGAAAACGGTAGTCAATTCCATAAAGCATCTTTAGGAGATTTTATCCAATTCCTTCAAGGTGACGATTATGTGTGCGGGCATAACATTTTAAATCATGATATAAAATATATAGGTAAAGCAATTTACGATGTTGGTATTAGCCCTCAAAACATAATTGATACTCTATACCTATCTCCCTTACTATTTCCCACAAAGCCTTACCATGCGTTATTGAAGGATGATAAACTTCAGACGGAAGACACAAATAATCCATTAAACGATTCTATTAAGGCACGAGATTTATTCTATAGTGAGGTTGCCGCTTTTTGGCAAGCGGATGAACCCCTTAAAGAAATCTTTTACCTTCTCTTAAATTCCACAAAGGAGTTTGGTGCATTTTTTAAGTTTGTAAATTACAGGAGTATCAACCCTAATACCGAAGCTCTGGTTAGATTAAAGTTTAGTAAAGAAATTTGTGAAGATGCAAATCTAACCAAAATGATAGCTGAACATCCTATTGAGTTGGCCTATTGCCTGGCATTGATTAATTCATTTATAACCCATAAAACGGTTCACTCCATTACACCCCCATGGGTTCTAAAGAACTTCCCTGAGGTAGAGCGCATAATGCTATGGTTACGAAGTAAACCTTGTATAACCGGTTGTAATTACTGTAATAATGCCCTTGACATATACAAAGGATTAAAAAGATTCTTTGGTTTCGATTCATACCGGACTTATGGTGGCGAACCGCTTCAGGAAAAAGCTGTAAAGGCAGCTGTAAATAACAAGTCGGTACTGGCTGTTTTTCCAACAGGTGGTGGAAAATCAATTACATTTCAGGTTCCGGCACTTATGAGCGCTGAAAATTCAAAAGGATTGACTATTGTAATTTCTCCGCTTCAGTCGCTAATGAAAGACCAAGTTGACAACCTTGAAAAGAACGGAATAACTGAAGCCGTTACCATTAACGGACTATTAGATCCTATTGAAAGAGCCAAATCATTTGAGAGGATTGAAGATGGTTCTGCTTCTATTTTATACATTTCTCCTGAGTCGCTTCGCTCAAAGACTATCGAAAAGCTAATTTTAGGGCGGAAAGTTGTCCGTTTTGTAATTGATGAAGCGCACTGTTTTTCATCATGGGGACAAGATTTCAGGGTCGACTATCTATACATCGGGGATTTTATAAAACTAATTCAGGAAAAGAAAAACCTAGAGGATGGTATACCGGTATCGTGCTTTACCGCAACGGCCAAACAAAAGGTAATTGAGGATATCCGAGATTATTTTAGCGAAAAGTTAGCGCTGGATCTTGAAGTTTTCACCTCAAAAGCATCGAGGACTAATCTTCAATACAAGGTTTTTGAAAAGGAAAATGAAGAAGAAAAATATTTAACAGCCAGAGATTTAATTGAAGAAAAAAACTGTCCGGCCATTATCTATGTTTCCCGAACCAGGAAAGCATATCTGCTTGCCGAACGTTTAGCAAAAGACGGTTTTAATGCCAGGCCCTACCACGGCAAAATGGATAAACAGGAGAAAACAGAGAACCAGGATTCTTTTTTAAATGGTGAAACGCAAATTATGGTAGCCACATCTGCTTTTGGTATGGGAGTAGATAAAAAAGATGTAGGCCTGGTAATACATTATGAAATTTCGGATTCTCTTGAAAACTATGTACAGGAAGCAGGACGTGCGGGCAGGGATGAAAATATTTCGGCCGATTGTTTCATGTTGTTTAATGAGGAAGACCTTAGCAAGCACTTTATTTTGCTTAACCAGACCAAACTTTCCATAAAAGAGATACAGCAGGTATGGAAAGCTATAAAAGATATTACAAGATTTCGTTCTAAGGTATCTAATTCTGCGTTAGAAATCGCCCGAAAAGCCGGTTGGGATGATAATGTTGTAGAAATAGAAACACGCGTAACTACTGCAATTGCTGCTCTTGAAGATGCCGGATATCTTAAACGTGGACAAAATATGCCCAGGGTGTTTGCTAATAGTATTTTATCTAAAACTGCCCAAGATGCCATTGATAAAATAAACACTTCTGAAAAATTTGAAGAAAAACAAAAAGAGCACGGCGTACGTATTATAAAGAAACTATTTTCAAGTAAAAGCAGAAAGCAGACCACCAATGAAACCGCCGAATCAAGGGTAGATTATATTAGTGATCATTTGGGTATTGTAAAAGAAGAGG
>NZ_JBDTTP010000039.1:0-38732 GCF_039930565.1 Flavobacterium sp.
CATATACAACAAATTTAAAAAATTAAAAGTGTTGCATTAAGTTATTGAATTTACGTTATCTGTATTTCAATTAAAAAAGACACTTCAAAAATTTTACTTAAAGCTTTCACTCGAAACGGACTAAAAGGGCAGCTAAGATAGTGACTTAAGCATGCCACGTGCGCATAATGGCGGCGCTTCACTTGCCACCCTTCGGGACTTATAGCACATGCACATCCTTAAGCCACTGGCATCTTGCTTTCTTTTTTTCCGTTTTTTCTTTTGAAAACAATTTTTGTGGGAGCAGGATTAGAGAGAAAGAAAACAGTAGTAATCATTAAAAATTAAAATTATGGAAATCACAGGACGATTAACAGCAGATGCAGTAGTTCAAAAAGTGAACAGCGAAAAACAAGTGGTCAATTTCAGCATTGCCATCAATGACAATTACAAACCTAAGGGGAGTACCGAAGTAAAGGAAGTAGTTACCTATATCGATTGCTCCTATTGGTTAAATGCCAAAACAGTACAGTGGCTAAAAAAAGGAACACTAGTACAGCTCTTTGGACGTATTGGTATGAGTGTATACAATAACAGCGAAGGTGTAGCGGTGGGTAGTCTGACGTTTCATACCAACAATATTAAAATTTTGGTTTTTGCCAAAAAGACAGAAACGGCTAAAGCCAATTCAGCGGTAAAAGAAAAAAAATCAAAAAAAACAGCAGACGTCCCTTTTTAATAATAGCGTAATCACTTAAAAGATAACACCATGGCACACAATATAAATTATAACGAGCAGACAGGAAAACACAGTTTTTTCAGTACTAAGGAAAAAGCATGGCACAATTTGGGGCAGATTATTACAGATTACCCAACAAGCGCCGAGGCAGTTATCCACGCAGGTTTGGATTATGAGGTAGAAAAACGCAGACTGTTTACAGCCAGTTCTGCCGAAATTATTTTGGATAATGAAATCATTCACAATAAAATAGAAGTACCAAATTACTACAGTACGGTGCGAACCGATAATGATGCCGTACTCGGTGTGGTAGGCAAAGATTACCAAATTGTACAAAATAGGGATGCTTTTTCTTTTTTTGATAGCATCGTAGGTGGTGACGGTATCCTATACGAAACCGCAGGGGCACTCGGAAAAGGGGAACGCATCTTTATAACAGCAAAACTGCCCGATTATATTAGGGTTGGTAACGATGATTTGATTGAGAAATATCTTTTTCTGACCACTTCCCATGACGGAAGCGGAAGCATAACGGCAGCATTCACGCCTATCCGTATCGTATGCAACAATACCCTGAATGCCGCTATGAACAATAAGACCAATACCGTTCGTATTCGTCACACTTCTAATGCCAAACAGCGTTTAGAACAGGCGCACAAAGTAATGGGTATATCCGATATGCTATCGGCACAGATGGAATCCATTTTTAACCATTGGACAAAAATCCGAATCACGGACAATGAAGTAAAAAAACTGATACAGTCTGCCCTAGTTCCCAATAAGGAGGTACTCAAAACCATACAAGATGGCAAGGAAGATGAACTTTCCACTTGTTTTACAAATATGGTAGATAATGCTTTTGAATATGCCATGAGTAACCCGACCCAACTCATGGACACCACCAAAGGAACTGTGTTTGGCGCATATAATAGCGTAACAGGCTACTTTCAAAATATGAGAAATTACAAGGACGATGAAGCCAAATTAACCTCCCTTTTGATGGGTGGCACAGGACAAATACGTACCCAATCCGCTTTTAACCTTTGTTTGGATTTTGCAAGTAAAGGGTCTGATTCATTACTCCTTAATTAGTTAATCGGGACAGGCATAACCTGCCTGTCCCTTTAAATCCCAACATTATGATACAAGTAGAGGATAAAAACGGAAAAAATATAAGGGTTACTAATTTAACCCAAGCAATTGAACAGGCGGACTATTTCAGAAATTTTGCCCATGAAGACAAACTCCTTGAAAAGTTTGATCAAAAAAGACAAGCCTATTGGCAAGACCTGTACGAAAAGTTAGTAGCAATTAATGGTTTAGATGTAGAACAGACTAAAGAGTAAAACAATGGAAACTAATTTTTTTAAATCCATTTTAGCCTTGCAGGTAGCAGGGAATTGGAAAATAAATATAGCCAAAGAAGATACGGACAAACTCATTGTATCAGTATTGTTTTATAATGATACTGTTGGCGATGATGCACGTAAAAAAGTACCGCCTATTTTACTAAAAGGAACAGTAGAGGAAATTGACAACGGATTTTTTGAAGCAATTGCAGAGCCTGTACAAGATACGGCAAAGCTTTTTGCTAATATGGAACAGTTCCTCAAAGAAAAGGAACAGGCAAAAGTGAGTTTACAGATGGAAAAATACAATATTCTGAAAATGGGCAAAGAAAAATCAGAAATGCAGAAACAGTACGAATCAGCCATGAAAAAAGCAGAGGAACTTGAATCAGCAGGAAAATTTAAAGAAGCATGGATGAAAGTGCCACCTGCCGACCTGTACCCCGAGTATAAGGATATTATTCATTCCCGAAGAGCAGAACTTGCCGATAAGTTTCCCGTAGACCTTTTCAATGACCCTAATAACGAAGAATCATGTTAACAGCCACCACCTTAGAACGCATTTTTATCTTTAGGGATAAAGATCAGGATATTAAACTCGCTGACCCATCGCCGTCATTCAGTCCCGAAGCGGTATTGAACTTTTATGCGCAGACATATCCCATATTAACTACGGCAACTATCGAAGGACCAAGTATAAATGACGATGCGGTGCAGTACAAATTTATATCACAAATCGGCACAAAAGGATAGACTATGAAAACAGAAACGATAACAGGCAGTATCAAACTGCCAAAAAACAAAAAGCAATGCAGACTATACAAACAGTTAGGAGCATGGGTAGAAAACACAAACAGATTGCCCGATGCACAGGAAGTAAAAAAGAACTCAAACAGTTCCGCTCCGCTCGACCTTTTGCCGATGGTTTTTTAAGACATTCCTTTCTGCCCTTGTTCGAAGAAGGTAAAAAAGTACCAGACCAATCTCAGGTCGAAAGGGATTTTTTCAATTCGCTTGCTATCCTGACAAGGCTGTATGGTTTTGAGGTTTTGAATACGACAGGTAAATCCTATCCATATAATATCTTATTGGCACACGCAAACATTCAGAAACAGCTAAACAGTTTGAGTCGCGATATTGAATTGTCAATTATGCAGGATGATAGTAGCGTAAAATTAGCAACCAAGCATGTTTATAACACATGCAATACGCTGTACTATATTCCTGTACTGCCTTTATATAAGCTATTGCAGGACAGGAAACAAAAACAAACCGCAGAACTACTGCTGTCTGTTTTTGCCTATCTATACCATATTGCAGGGATTCCGTATTACAGGGAAGACACCAGTTGTCTGTATTATCACTATGAATGTATGGAAGAATGGATGATTGATGAGTTGGAAGATGAAGAGTCTGAAGCAGGTAACAGCATGATTTCAGAATTGAATAAGGCATCTTACTGTGGGGATGTTATGCACCGTAAAATGTACAATCCCTATCATCTAAATGTCTTTGAAAAACGCATAAGCAGTTATAAATTCAATAACAGTTTCGAAAAAGACTGCCTAAGTGTTGCCAAGCAGGCATTGGCATTAATGCTCGAATATCCTGCTTGCACTATTTTTCAAAGTACATCAAATCGGGAATTTGAAAACGATGAGGGGATTATAAGAGCAGAACAGTACATTTCCTTTATAGCAGACACTGATGGTCTGCTCTATGAGAATATTGCACGGGTAATCAATGATGAATTTAACGAATGCTCCGAAATAGAAGAGCCGACACTCCTGCAAATCTATGATTCTCAAAATGAGTTAACCCATAAAACGCTCGATTTCGAATACAGGCTGTTTCCGCTTCTAAATGATTTATGCACCCTTTTAAATAATATGCCATGAAAGATATAACCTCCGTATTCGGAACATTGTACAATCCTGTAAAAGCCTTTGTAGTCTATCAGAAACATTCTGCTGAAAAATCCATTTATGTGGAAGCCTATGATATGGATAAAAATGGCTGTCCCATAAACGCCCATCCTTTAAGCCTTAAAGAAAGTACACAGCTTGCCAGTGCCCTTGATACATCAGACGAACTGACCCGTAAATTCTTAAAGCCATCAGGACTGCTTCCTAAAAATGTACTGCATTTGAATCCCGAGCATGATGGTTCTGCCATTTGGTACACGCCTGCCCAAAAAGTCAGTTTATTTTTTGTGGAGAGTTTGGGTATAAAAAACGACAAAGCATTTGTACCGCCCTTGTTATGGAAAGCCTCTAAAAACACGCTGTACATTTATGCAATAGACACCGAAATGCAAATAAACGAACAGACACCCCTTTATCATGCACCGTTTTTTAATTTATATGCAGATGGCAGGGTCTGCATGGGGACTGTATCAGTTACTATAAAGTCAGACTGCCATTTGGAAGAATTCATTTCGCTTTGGGAACAGTATTTTTTTAACAGCTATTTCAGTCATCTGATTGGAAATAAAAGTCCTGTAAAAGGAAACATTATTCAGCTTTGGCAGAAACTTGTGGGTAGCGGAAAATCGTTTCCCATAAAATCCTTACTCAAAAATGGTTTAACAATTAAAAATATAATATCATGAACACACAAAAAGCAATGCATTATGCGCACAATTATCTAATAAATCCAACCAATCCAATAACGGTAAACCTCATTGGCGCAGGAGGAACAGGAAGCAGGATGCTCACCGAACTCGCAAGAATGAATCACAGCCTTATAGCCTTGGAACATGCTGGACTGCAGGTTAATCTGTTTGATGATGATGTAGTCACTAATGCCAATCAGGGACGACAGCTTTTTGCAGATGCTGAGGTTGGACTGCCTAAAGCAGTAGCACTTATAAATCGTACGAATCGCTTTTTCGGAACGAATTGGAAAGCCGTAACAGAGCAATTTTCAACGGCTAATCTGAAATCCCTGCCCAACCGTGGCAGGGCAAATATTTACATCAGTTGTGTTGATACCGTATCGGCACGTTTTGATATTGCAGATTTACTGCTGAATTGTAATGGGAACAGCGATTTTGAGCGTACCAAATCCCTCTATTGGCTTGACCTCGGCAACGCTCAAAATACAGGGCAGGCGATACTTTCGACAATCAGCGAAATCCAACAGCCTGATTCCAAACTATACAGAACTGTGCCCAGTCTTCCGATGGTAACTGTCGAATTTAAGGAATTACTCGAAGAGCAGACTGATAACAATGAGCCGAGCTGTTCCCTTGCCGAGGCACTCGAAAAGCAAGATTTGTTTATCAACAGTACACTTGCTAATATAGGGGCATCACTTTTATGGAAGCTGTTTCGTGAAGGCATGACAGCCCAAAGGGGATTCTTTTTAAATATTGGCACTTTCAGGTTAGAACCTATAGCGGTAGGCTGATGCCCCACCGCCCCACAATTGATCCTCCTTTGGTCGGGCAATTGCGGGGCGCTTTAAAACGGAACAACATCGTTAGATACATTGCTCATTAAGTAATCGCAATATAGCTAACGATGTTTGTGTTTTGTATTTTGATTTTTCAGGCACTTTCGAATCATAAAGTAAAATTATCTTAGTATTTCCTATTATTTTAATGTAAGAAGATTAAACTTTTTTGCTTTTTTTAAGTAATAGCTTACAGTATTATAGCTATTAAACCTAAAAAAAAACAATTTCACAATTTTATTAGCCTTTTTATTATTTAACCTAAAAAATTACCTTTAAACAGATTAATTGCCTGTTTTATCGATGATTGCCTTCTTTTTTTAGGACATTAATACCTATATTCGCAAAAATTTTGTGAATGAAAGTACTATTACACTTATTAATATTTTGTTGTTGTTTTAATGTTGCTGTCTATGCACAAAATGAGACCAATATCACCTACGGATTGAAACTTGGAGGAATCTATTCTACAATCAATAATTTGCCTGAAAGTATTAAAGGCAGGGATAACACTTTTGATAATAGTGTTATGGAGACCAAAGGTGGATACGGTATAGAAGGCGGTTTTTTCCTGAACTGCAAACTTTATGATACCCGTGTTGCAATTCAGCCCGAGATTTTATTCAGGCAGTCTGCCCAGACTGTCAATTATCGCGATACTACAGGCAAGGAATTTGAGCTGGGATTAAATTACTCTTATCTTGAAATTGGAGCCTTATACAAAGTATACCCATACGAAGGATTAAATTTAGGCTTTGGTGCTTTCTACGGCATCAGTTTATCTCCCGACAATATTACTTATAAATCCAACGAAGCTGGCGGAATGTACGATGTCGCTACCAGACAATTCTATCAGGATGGACTGGATGGCGCAGACGATTTCTCCTTGTGCTTTGATTTGGGTTACGAATTGCACCAAAGTATCCACTTTGATTTACGCTATTATTTAGGGGTAAAAGATGTGGTAAAAAGTAATGCATCTTCTTTTCAGTTTATCGAAAATCAAAACAAAAGCGGGGTTGTTAGTTTTTCTTTAGGCTATAGTTTTCATCAATGGTAATTTCAATAAAAAACATGAAAAAAATTATTTTGCTCCTAGTATTAGTGGGCACAAAATCGCTTTTTGCCCAAGGCGATAGAGAGATAACCTATGGTCTTTTTGGCGGTGGAATTTATTCGACAATGTCTAATCTTCCTGATGTGATAGTCCCAAAAGGTGTTTACGAAGGCTATACCTTAAAAGAGGAAGGCAAGTTTGGAGCAACTGCTGGTATTATGATTAATTGGAAATATCCATACGCAAAAGTCAGTATTCAAACAGAACTTTCGTATTCAGGCCAGGGAACTGATTTGAATTACGAAGATGTTAAAGGATTAAAATACAAAATGACTTTCGGTTATAGTTACCTGAATGTTGGGGCACAATTCAAATATTATCCTGTTGAAGGATTTTATATAGGTGTAGGTCCTTACGTGGGTTTCAATATAAATAGTGATAATATAAAATATTCCTCTAATGCCCAGGAAGTATTTGCTGATTCAGACACTTATTTTGAGCCTGATACCAATGTGCAAAAAGTACTTAAAGAGTCGTTGACAGGGAAGAATTATTTTTATGGAATGTTCTCTGCAGGATATGAATTCAGCTCAAACTTATCCATTGGAGCACGTTATACATTAGGCATTACTGATGCTTTGGCTACAGAAGAAAACGGGCATCGTTACAGTGAAAACAAAAACAAAGTCAATAGTATTTCATTGATTATTGGGTACTCATTCAACTTTGATGACCTTGCTAATTTTTAAATCCTGATGGAATGAAAAAACTTTACACGAAGTACTTTTTTTTATTGACACTTTTAGCATTGACACCTTTGCCTATTTTGGCACAGCAAAAAATAATTCCCGGAGCAGTGCAGGATCCTTATTTTTGGATTACATCCAGAAATAATGGTGATGCCTATTATTGGGAAAGCTTAACAAACAAAGAAGGAAAAATATCAGGCAAAAGGCAAGCCGGAGCCACTTTTAATTTCAATCCAAGTATTGTTTTTGACACCGCTCAGGATTCTTTGATTTTACCTTTAGGATCAGAAAGCAAAAGACGCCAGACTTTATTTTTGGTTTATAAAGTAAAAGACAGCCTGAAGGAGCAATTTTTATGGACAATCAATGATCCGCAAAAAACACTTTCGGTGGCTACCAATAAACGTCTAGTTGATTTAAAAAGATACTCCTATCAATCCTATCAGGAAAAAATTAAACCTCACAAAGCCAATATTCATTTTTTTCAGCAGAATGTAACGGATAGTGTTGCAAAGTTATCTTCATTAACGATAGGTCAAAAATCTAAATTTGAAAAACTTCCGCCGGAAGAATTTAAAGGGAACATTAGCGAAATTCTGGTGTACAACAGGGTATTATCCGGTAAAGAAACCCAAAAAGTAGCCAGTTATCTTGGAATCAAATATGGCATTTCCCTTTCGCAATATGATTTTAAGAATTATCTCAACAGTCAGGGAGAAATCATTTGGGATATTGACAAGCACAAAGGTTTTGCCTCCTCAATTACAGGAGTAGGAAGAGATGATGCCAGCGGATTGTTACAGCCCAAAAGCAGTAATATGATCGAAGAGGGATTGCTTACGATAGAACTCAAAAGCAAATCCAATACAATACCCAACAATTACTTCACTTTTTGGAGTGACAACGGAAAAAATCTTCTGGTAAAAAAACAGGAACAGGGAGAACCAATTGGTATTTCAAGAGAATGGCAATTGGACTTTACAAATCCTGCAGACTTAAGCCTTGACTGGTCTTTTAATCCGGATTTTATCAAAGGAACTTTGCCAAAAGATACTTTTTACTGGTTATTGGTGGACTATTCGGGCAAAGGAACTTATGATGAAAAAGATTCAGAATATGTCCGTTTGGGAAGTACTTCTGCTGCTGAAAAATTAAAACTTGCAGATTTCAATTGGGACAAGCAAAAAACGGGAAAAACAAAATTTACCATTAAAGTAGCACCCGAAATGTTTAGCAGGGTGTGGATCACCGAGGCTACTTGTGGCGTTGCAGGATCAGGCAAGTTAAATTATACCATTGAAGGCGGTGAAGCCCCGTTTACCGTTACTGTTAAAAAAGAAGGAAGCGATGTCGTTGTCAAACAATGGAACCAGGCTGCAAAAAGTGATTCGGGTGTACAGCTTTCATCAGGAACGTACGAGTATATAGTGCGGGATAAAAGAGGAAATTTATATGCAGAAACCGTTTTTGTAGCTGATAAGGAAGGAACGTTTCCTAATTTAAAATCTGATTATCTATTAACCAACGGAAATGCCTTGGTACTGGATGCAAGTAAAGATCTGCCGGCGGGAAATTATGAATACCAATGGTTTTATGAAGGTGATTTTATAGATGACAATCCTAAAATAATGATCGATCAGGCTGGTACTTATGAGCTTCGATTGCTAAACGGTCAGGAATGTAAAACTGCTACTAAAATTGCAGTTGCTTCTGATGGAAAAGAAATTACAGATTCAAGTGTTATTATTTTATATCCAAACCCAACACCTGATGGTCATTTTTCAGTGGCAATGCAATATCCACACAAGACAAATGCAAATATTAGTATTTACTCTCCAACAGGCGCTCTTATAAAACAGCATCAGCTGACCCAAATTGAAACTTACCTATATGATGAGGTGATTGCTGCTTCTTCCGGGATGTATCTGGTAACGGTAAGCTCAGATTTTGGCACAAAAACTTTTAAAGTTATTGTGAAATAATTTAAAAATAAGACGATTTCCCCTTAATCGATTAACCTTCTTTATGAAAGATAAAATTATATTACTGGTGTTTTTAATGGGAACATTTTTGTTCGCCGCAAATTTTGGACCGTATAAAATAGCTTCTCTATTTACAGAAACGGTTTCCGAAAAAGAATTGGCTGTTTCAAAAACAGATTCGATTGCTATTACTAAAAACGAAACCAAAAGCACAAAATTATTTAGTGCTGATATTCCCGAGGGAATTATTGGTGTTGCAAGCACAGAGGATATTGATGATGCTTATGATAATGTTTTTCATCTGAAAGTTGATGTTTTGCCATCAACTGAAGAAAGTGCTTATCTGGAATATGAATTATACGGATACGATCAGGCGGCTTCGATTTCAAGAAGTTTAAACAACCAGCCCAGTATTGGGGGACAATTTTTATCCCAAAATAAAAACTGGACCAAACAATCGGAACTGCTTTCGGAAAAATCTTTGCGAGCTGGAGATAATGTATTGTTATTTACTGCTCCTGAAGGTGTTTCAAATTCCTATCGAATCAAAAATGTTCGAATCGTTTATAAATCAGCCCTTGCTTCAACTGATTTTACATTATTGAAATCAGGAAACAAACTGTATATCAAAGGAACCAATTTTCCATCTCAAATAAAAAAGATGAGTATCGGCGGCATTGCAATTGATATCAACCAGCCTGAATTTGAATTAATTTTGGATGCTGCAGCCGCCGAAAATTCCATTGTTGTTACCAAAGAAACTGCGACCGGACTTATCACTAATGAAAAATTAGAATTAAAACATTTTTCAAAAGTAGACAGCTTCAGACCGATAGAAAATGCAAAAGAACGCATCTTCAAAACTATTAATTTTCAGACCGAAAACAGGTTGGCTTATAAAGAATTCTCAGCTGTTTTCCCAGTTGGTTCTTTAAAAAATAACGTAACGGTATCGATTAGCGGTTTACGTAAAATAGACATCGCGCCGTTAAATTCGGCAATGGTGAATGTTACGGGAACCAATGCCGGTTTCAGATTATTGCCACATGGAACTATTTTCGATAAAGCCGTAACCTTGTCATTACCATACGACAAAAAAACAATCCCGGAAGGCTATACTGAAAAAGACATCAATGTATTTTACTTTGATGAAAACAAACGTCTTTGGCAGGAAGTAACCAAAGATTCACTTGATATCAAACAAGGTATCATTAAGGCAAAAACCACGCATTTTACCGATTTTATTGCCGGTATTATCAAAATGCCTGAATCTCCTGAAACCTCAGGATATACGCCAACAAGCATTAACGATTTAAAAGCGGCTAGTCCGCTGGTGGGAATCCAATCGATCGCACCTCCTTCAGCCAACGGAAGAGGAACGGCAAGCACCGGATTTTCTATCGTAATTCCCGCAGGAAGAGGCGGCATGCAGCCATCGCTTAACCTGCAATATGACAGTGACGGCGGGCATAGCTGGGCAGGTATGGGCTGGGATATTTCGGCACCTGCAGTGAGCATCGAAACCCGTTGGGGAGCACCAAGATATGATGCAGCCAAGGAAACCGAATCATACACCATTGCCGGAGAGCAACTAATACCTAATTCACACAGAGCAGATTGGATCGACAGAACTACAGACAAACAGTTTTATCCAAGACGTGAAGGTGCTTTTCAGCAGATTATCAGACAGGGATCTTCTCCTAAAAACTATTATTGGGTTGTAAAAGATAAAAGTGGTGTTGCCAGTTACTACGGGGGCACAACAGCAGGGCTTTCTACAGATGGAATTTTGAAAGATGCCTCAGGAAATATTGGGCATTGGGCACTTTGCCTTCAGGTCGATTTAAAAGGTAATACCGTTGAATATGAATACGATAAAAAAGACGGGGAACTCTATCTCAAAAAAGTATACTATACCGGTTTTGGTTCTGAAAAAGGAAATTACAGTATCACTTTCGTAAAAAACTCCGATTTGGGAGAAGCAGACCGCCCGGATGTTCAGGTTGACGCCCGATTGGGTTTCAAACAGCTGAACAATCAATTACTGCGAAAAATTGAGGTACGCTACAAAGATGATATGATCCGCAGTTATGAACTGAATTATAAACTTGGAGCTTTCAAGAAAACCTTATTGAAGTCTGTTTCAGAATATGACTCCGAATCAAAATTGTTTTATACCAATACATTGGATTATTTTGATGATGTACGTGATGCTGCAGGGAAATATAATCCGTATGGGCCAGAACAGATTTGGACTGTGCCAGGAGATAATTTAGTCAATACCGCCATCCCTTCTTATAATGACATTTTATTTTCAGGACATCATTCATTGGTAAGCAGTTCCGAAGGATCAAATATTGGGATAAATTACCGTATTGGCGTTGGATTTGTCGGACAATCCGGTAATTTAAAACCATTTACCGTTGGAGGACATGGTGGAAATGGCTGGGGAACCTCAGATACAGCTGTATTACTGGAAGATCTTGATGGAGACGGATTGCCTGACAAAGTATTTAAAAATAAGAATGGTGTTTTTTATCGAAAAAATTTATCCGCTACAGGTCAGAATTCGTTTGGGGAAACGCAGGAAATCAATATCAGCGATATTGGATATTCTAAATCAACCTCGTTTAACTGGGGTGTAGATTTAAATCTTAAATTTGGAAATATTGGTTACGATCAGCAGCGTTCTACCAGCAAGACAAAAATCTATTTTATGGATTTTAATGGAGACGGACTAATCGATTATGTGCGTAACGGACAAGTATACTACAATAGATTGGTAAACGGAGTTCCAACTTTCAAAAACAGCAGTTCAGGAACGCCATCACCGGTTGCTGGAGGCGGAGATGTTACGATTTCAGGAACTACCACCCTTTCAATTGCAGAAATAGAAAAGCAAAATCCACTGCATGATGTCGTGCGTATGTGGGAGGCCCCTGCAAAAGGAACTGTCTCTATTTCGCATCAGTATCAATTAGTTCAGGAATCAACACCGGAAAGAATAAAAGCCCGCGCCGAATATGTTACTAATGCAGGTGACGATAAAGCTGATGGTGTTCATTTGTATTTCCAAAAAGGAAACCAATTGCTTTGGGACGAAGCCATCGGTGCAACAGACTACGGTATCAAATCCAAACAAAATGCGGGGGTTTCTGTTGAAAAAGGAGAACGTCTGTATTTTAGGGTGAGTGCTGCAAAAGACGGAAATTTTGATACCGTGATTTGGGATCCTGTTATTACCTATTCAAAGGTAAAACAATATGACAGGGGGATTACTAATAATTTAGTTACAAGCGATTTTACAGTTCCTGCCACTTTGCAAGATGCCAATTTATACTCGTTGGCAACCTATACGGCAAGTACAGATTTTTTTAGCAGCAACAACACGACAAAAGTAATTCCGGTAGTAGGAAACGTGCTCTTTAATGGAATATTGAATAAACCCGTTACTTCTGACCATATTACATTAGTTATCACCAAAACATATATTGGACAGACAAATCCGCCTGTCATTTTATTTGAAAAGACTTTTTTAGCGAATGAAGTTGCTTCCTTTGATTTAACTTCCGTAAATCTGCCGGCTTTCGAAGCAGATACACAAGTGACTATGGCACTGGAAACCCAGACCAATATCAATTGGCAAACCATTTCCTTTGCTCCAACGGTTACCATACCGGCTTATCCGGGTGCAGCCCTGGAAGAAGTTCCCATGCAGGTTTCTCATTTGCTGTATAATAAAAGAGAAGGAAATTACAACATACCGGGCGTTACTTCTACAGTAAACGGAAAAGTAAAACTAAGCATATTGCCACAGGACTTGCTGCTGGCAGCACCTTTCCCTCCGGGAGCAGTCAATAAATATAATGGAGATGTCATTATTTCTGCCAAACAAAATAATGTACTCTTAGCACGCAAAAGATACAAGCTTACAACGGGAACATTGATAGAAGTAATAAACGCTTTTGATAATTCGGTTATTTATCCCGATGCGGTTTTGGGCACTCCAATTCAGTTGGAAATTACGGTTTCTAACCCGGAATCTGTAAATATCCTTAGAAATTATCCAAAATTGAACGCCCTGAATATTCAGGTTCAGGTGACGGATTTAAAAGATGTAGCAGATCTTACAGATGATGTAATTTGGAATACTGTTACAGATGATTTTGCCATTTACAGTCTTTTAAATCCTGACGAAAGAACTTTAGGATTGTATCAGCGCAATTGGGGAGGATTTGTGGTAAACGGAAATTTAGCTTCAAATACCATAGACCAGACAAAACTAAAACAATCTGACGCCTATAATACAGAGCCGGATGTAAACAACACTGATCCGGAAAATTATGATGGAAAAGGATATGAAGTCGCTGACAGCTATTTTGTGTCTTTAAACCCAACGTATACCAAAACAAAATGGGAAGGTCTGGAAGAATCAATTTACATACAAGGAGCAACAATAGGAACTTCGAGATTAGGAGAAGATGATATTGCGGATTACACCGATTTTTCATTGCCAACATTGCAAGGCGGAAGCACTTCGGCACTGGATTTGGTAAGCGAGAACAAAAGTAAAAGTATTGCAGCAGGATTAAGTGCGGGCCCTGCTAATATGGGATATAGTAAATCTATCGATGGGGATTCCTATGTAACCCAGACCATGGGGGATTTTAATGGAGACGGTTTTCCTGATTATATCAGGGGAAGTGATGTGCAATTAACCAAACCCATAGGAAGTATTTCGACTGAAGTAATGAATCTGGGAGATAATTTTAGTCATGCCGAAACTACTGCCGAAGGACCAAGTTTTGGAGGAGGTTACAGCCACGGTCAAGCCCAGGCTTCCGGAGCACTTGTAATAGGAAAAGAAGCAACGTTAAGGAGAAATGCGCAATCTGCTGCAGATAAAGAAGCGGATAAAGCTAAAAACATGCTTTCCGTAAGTGCTTCTCAGGGTAAAGGTACAGATAAGGCAACAATGATCCACTCTGATATTAACGGTGATGGACTGCCTGATAAAATAAGCGATTCAGGAACGGTATTACTGAATACCGGATATGGTTTTTTAACAGCTGAAAATTGGAATGACAATGCGCTTAATGCAGGAACTTCTACCGACTGGAGTGTAGGTTTGGGGTACAATTTTAATGCAGGTTCTATTACTGCCGGAGCTAACTATGCCCGTTCAACAGCAAATGGGAATAAGTCCTTTATGGACATTAATGGTGATGGACTTGCGGATAAAATTGAGTATGTATCCGATAAAATGATGGTATCCTTAAACTTAGGAAGCTCTTTTGATACGTCAATTGCTTATCCAACTTATTCTGAAATGAACGAGAATAAAAGTGTGAGTTATGGTTTTAATGCCGGTTACTCTTATGATATTCCTATTTGGCTGTTGCGTCTTACACCATCATTAGGAGCCAGTAAAGGATGGAGTACTTCGCGTTCCGAAGCGAGTTTTATGGATATTGACGGAGATGGAAATACCGATTATGTTATATCTACTGATGAGGATAATTTGAAAGTACGTCTCTCCAATATCAAAAGAACCAACAAACTAAAAAGCGTTAGCAATGCTGCAGGAAATAGTTACGTGGTCGATTACGAGTTATTGAAACCAAGTTACGAAAATCCTTCAGCTAAATGGGTTTTACAGTCTGTTGATGTTTTTGATGGACATAGTGGTGATGGGATCGATCATTTGATTGCGAAATTTAAATATGAGGACGGATATCATGATCGTCGCGAGAGAGAATTTTACGGTTTTGGGAAAGTAATACAGGAACAAATTGATGCTGCAGATGATTCGGTTTTCTCAACAAGGGTGCAGGAGTTTTATAATCAGGATTATTTCCGAAAAAATCTGTTGAAATATAGTTATATACTGGACAAAAACAACAAAATGCGTCAGGAGTCTGAAAACGAATATAGTTTTGTTGATGTGGCAACTCAGGCAAGTGTTCCGGTATCAGACCTGAATTTACCATCGTGTGATGCCAAACGTATTTTTATAGGACTAATTCATACCAATCAAAAAGTGTACGAAGGCGGTAGTGATTATCTGGAAACCGATACCTATAACAAATATGACGCCAACGGAAACATTATACAGTACATCGACGCAGGTAATGGAACTGCCGACGACAAAGTAACCGCAAAAATAAGTTACCATGAAAGTACAACGCCTTATTACGGTGGGATTCCGGAACAATTAGAAGTGTCTACATCTGAAGGACTTCGTCGCAAAAGGGCTACAACAATCAACACTAAGACAGCCGAAGTTACGAAGATTAAAAATTACATTGCTACCGATAAAATTGCGGTTACCGATATTGCTTATGATACTTACGGAAACCTGCAAAAAATAACAGGACCAGAGAATTATAAAAAACAGCGTATGACTTTGGAGTATGTTTATGATGCAGACAATCATCAGTTCCTGACTGAGATAAAAGATGCATTTGGGTACCAGAATAAAATGGAATACGATTATCGTTTTGGTGCGCCATTAAAAACGACAGATCGTAACGATCAAAGTACTATTTATACTTTGGATGCTAAAGGACGCCCGGCAACGATTAAAGCACCTTATGAAATCGCATCAGGCAAAGCGTACACGATTGCTTACGAATATTTTCCGGAAGCAAAAGTGCCGTATGCCAAAACCAGCAACTACGATCCTGAATTAGATAAAGACATTGAGACTTTTAGCTATACCGATGGATTAGGAAAAGCCTTGCAAGTCAAAAAAACAGCCAGTTTATTTACCACGGCAGGGACTGCCGATAAGGAAGCACAAATTGTGTCCGGAAAAATTGTTTATGACGGATTGGGAAGATCAACAACCAGTTATTACCCAACGACCACAACAACAGTCGATAATAAGTTTAGCACAGCAGTATCAACCGTAACCCCAACTAAAACAGAATATGATGAAGTGGGTCGTGCCGTAAAAGTAACGTTACCTGACGGAAGCACTAATACAACTACTTTTAGTGTAGAAAATTATGATGGTATACAGACCTTGCATACTACACAAACCGATGCACTGAATAAAACAAGTGAGACCTATACAGATGCAACTGGTCAGAATATCGCCAGTATGCAAAATGATTTGCTGACAAAGTTTGAGACTAATGCATTGGGTGAAATGGTAAAAGTAACCGATGCGATGGACCATATTACCAAAAGCAGTTACGATTGGTTAGGCAGACGAATTGAGTTTACACATCCTGATGCAGGAAGAACAACCATGCAATATGATTTGGCAGGTAACTTAACTAGTCGAATTACGCAAGAAATTAAAAATACAGTACCAAACGATGGTGCGATACAATACGAATACGATTATAACCGATTAGAAAGCATAAAGTACCCGAAGAATCCACAAAATAATATACAGTACAATTATGGTAAGTCCGATGGAACAGCATCGCGCCGGGGCAGATTGTGGTTTGTGCAGGATGCCAGCGGTGGACAGGAATTTTTCTATGGTAAATTAGGCGAGATTGAAAAAGAAATCCGTACCCTTCGCATTACTCCTACAGATATTCAGACGTATATTTCGGAATTCGAATACGATACCTGGAACCGTATTCAGAAAATGACGTATCCTGATGGTGAAGTAGTAGATTATACCTATAACCGCGCCGGAAACCTGCAAAGCATGCAGGGCAAAAAAGAAAGCCATACTTATGATTATATCAAACAATTATCATACGATGAATTTGAGCAGCGTAAGTATTTGAAATACGGAAACGATACCGAAACCAATTATACTTACGATGATGTAATGCGCAGGTTGCAACAACTGCAGGTAAAAAGCGGTTCAAGACAAGTCATGAATAATGCCTATGGTTATGATTTGGCCGGTAATGTACTAAACATCAAAAACACTGCACCAATTGTTAACAATACTTTAGGCGGAACTGCTTCGCATGAATACGAATACGATGATTTTTACAGGTTAAAATCGGCAAAAGCAACTTATCAGGGCGAGTTTACTAAAGCAAGTTATGAACTCACTATGGGCTATAACAAAATGCATAATATTACAAGCAAAAAATTGGTTCATACAGTAAACAATGAGCAGAAAGGTTATGTATTGGATTATAATTACGATAACGAATTACATCCTAACGCACCAAACAAGATTGCTGAGGCAGGAAAAACCGAACCAAGAGAATACGTATACGACGGAAACGGAAACCCAACAAGTTATACTGAAGAAAAGAGTTTCAGAAAAATGACATGGGACGAAGAAAACCGTTTAATGGGTATCAATGATAACGGCAGGATTCATCAATTTACATATGATGCAGCAGGAGAACGAGTAATTAAAAGTTCTGGTGATTCTCAGAATGTTGCTATCAATGGAGAAACGGCTGCAACGATTGTACACACTGATGATTATACAGGGTATATAAGTCCTTATTTTGTAATAAGCAAAGGAAAATTTACCAAACACTACTTTGAGGGTGCAGGACGAATTGTAAGCAAGTTAGGAAATGGATCATTTGCACAGCCATTAAAATTAACTGCAGGAGGAGTAAATTACGGTAAGCTTACTGCCGAGCAGCAAAAAGCATTGGACAATTATGTGAGAGGTTTAGGAGTTCCTCCAGGACCACCAACACAACAGGGTATTTATGCGACACCAGAATTTACAGGAGATCCATATCCATCAGAAGCACTTACACCTGTTGAGGAAAATCAGGAACCACCGGAAGGCTGGCCTAGAAATCCTGTTTTTAATGAACCTGGTGATGTGCCGGGACCACCTGTACAATTTGGCCCTCCCGTTGAACCTGAAACTGTAAAAGCCGGAGAAGGTTTTACAGGAATAGGAATGCCCGAGAATGATATTTTTTATTTTCATCCCGATCATTTAGGAAGTACTTCGTATATTACATCTAAGAATGGCTCTATTTCACAGCATGTCGAGTACATAGCTTTTGGGGAAGTTTTGTTTGAGGAGCATAGTTCATCGTTTAGCTCGCCATATTTGTTTAATGGGAAGGAATTAGATAGAGAAACGAATCTCAGCTACTATGGAGCTAGGTATTTGGATATGAAGACAAGTTTGTGGCTAACTACGGATCCAAAAATGGAAAAATATCCACATGAAAGTTCCTATATGTACTGTGGTAATAATCCTATTGCTTTTGTAGATCCCGATGGAATGGATAGAATTTATAGTGCATCAGGCAGATTAATAAGAGATACTGGTGTAGGCAGTAAAATTGTTGTACAAACAAAACACGGCCCTAGGTATTTGTCAGGACTTGATTATAGTAAAAAAGGCACTAGATATGCTGTATCCAGAATAATTGCTAAAGAAGCTTCGTTAAGATGTTATACAGGATATTATGGAGTTAGAAGTATGGATGAAGAAGATACGGGTGCGTACACTAACAGAGCAAATACCATTTGGACAAATACTAAGCAACTAAGCAAAGGAACTTATGATGATTACAAGGATTTAGGAAGTATGCTTGACCATGAAGGTAATCCTGATTTTGGGCATAAAGGAGAAACAAACCGTAATAACTACACCTTCGTAAGACATGCAAATGTATATTTAGGACAGTCGCAAACAGCCGATTTTAACAGCACAAGTGATGATAATAAATATTCTGTAGCTACAGGTTTTGCAAACAGAATGTATAATGCTTATTTGAAAGAAGAGATAAGTTTTGAGGATTTCAAATCTCAAGTTGGTAAATTTAATAAGCTTAATGCTAAAAATGGAGTTCAGCTTTTATCAAAATTTGATGGTAATGGTATCAGTGTTCAATTACCAGATGGGCCTCATCCTATTCATTTGAAGACGCTAACTTTTCCGGAAGAATAATAAAATATATAAATATGAAAAAGGTAATTATTTTAAGCCTGCTTATTTCGATTGGTTGTACCAATAAGCAAAAAGAATTAGAATATTTAATTTGTAAAGATTCCATTCAATATTGGAATTATGAGTGGCCAAGGTATAGAGCTCAATATTATGGATTTACGTTCAGTCTTGATAAGAATGGAAATTTAAAAAAATATTCATATGGTAAAACCAAAAATAAAAGATGGGAATTTTGGGATATTCCTGATCCAAGTGTTAATCGATGGAGTGTGTCAAAAGATTCTATTTTGAGTGTTATGGGTGACAAACAGAAAATAATCAGATATACGGAAGATACTATTCATGCTATAAATTTAGAAGATAATACTAAAGTTTTCTATGTTAGAGTAAAAGGAAATCTTAATATTGTTAAAGAACCAAAAACTAAAATAGATTTGTAATAGTCTTAGAATAGAAGTTTTATAAAAAGTCACTACCTTTTCATTTGAAGCAATCAAATATTCAAGAAGAATACTATATGAAAAAAGTAATTATTTTAAGCCTGCTTATCTCGATTAGCTGTACAAATAAAAAAAAAGAATTAGAATATTTAATTTGTAAAGATTCCACTCAATATTGGAATTATGAGTGGCCAAGGTATAGGGCTCAATATTATGGATTTACCTTTAGTCTGAATAAGAATGGAAAGCTAAAGAAATATTCTTTTGATAAAGTAGAAAATAAACGAAGATATTTTTGGGATATCCAAGATCCAGATATTAGTAAGTGGAGTGTATCAAAAGATTCGATTTTAACTATTATGGGGGTTAAAAAGAAAATAATTCGATACACTGAAGACACTATTCACGCTATTAATTTAGAAGACAAAACCAAAGTTTATTATGTTAGGGTAAAAGGAAATCTAAATATTGATAAAAAACCAATAAATAAAATAGATCTATAATGGTTTCAGCATAGTAATTTATAAAAGTCGGAACCAGTTCATTTTAAATAATCAAATATTGCAGAAAATCAGTATATAAAAAAAGTAATTATTTTAAGACTGCTTATCTCGATTAGTTGTAAAAATACAGATTAACTAATATTTTAAAAAGTCTTGAATGATATTGCACGCACAAGAAACCTTCTGTAAAGTTTTTTTTTCAAAGAATCCATCTGGTTGTTATTTATATGATAAAGAATAAATATTATGAAATATAAAATAGTAATTATTTCATTTCTTTTTTTATTCCTTATCATGTAAAAATAAAGATGAAGAAATTGGAAAACCTGACCCTTATATATTAACAGAAAACCATATTTCAGAAGATTTTGGTGCTTATCAAATGCGTTTTAAGGATGGAAAATACATTTTTAATTTTGCATTATCAGGAACTTGCAAAAAAATAAAATCTGAAGACTATATAAAAGAATATTCTAGATATTTAAATTTTTATAATGATAGTTTAGTAAATAGAAGAGGATATATCTTACTTCAATATTATGGAATTGATACTAACATAAAATATTTTCAGGATTCTATAATAAGCATCACAAAAAGAAATTTCAAGACTCATGTTTCCTTAATAGAATCTGATGATAAGTATTTTACAATTAAAGTTGAGGATATACCTCTATAAAACTAAATCCTTTTTTAAATAATTAAATATGAAAAAAATAATATTACTTATAACTATATTTTTATTCGCTACAACCGGACATGCTAAATTCATTAAAGCTGTTTTACACATGGAAGACGGATCAACAAAAAAAGGACTTGCTGAAATGGTAGAAAGTGATGATTCTAAAGTCTATTTCAAAACAGATGAAGAAGCTAAAAAAGAAAAAATTGAAAGTTCCAACATCAAAAAAATAGAATATGGAGATGGCGAAAGCAAAAAATATATTGCAGAACGATTATATGCCACAACAGCTAACATTTTAACAGGCAAATTTTCAAGATCTAAGAAAAAACAGTGGTTCTACATTGTTTATGATAAAAATGTAAAAATCGGTGGTGTTGCCTCGGCAGGTGGCTGTCGACCAAATGCAGGCGGCACAAGTACAGTAGTTACTTTTGCGAATACAGCTTACTTTTTTGGTAAAAAAAACAGTGAAGAATTAGTATTTGGTTATGCTACAACAGCATCAAATGGTTTTGCGATAGAACAGATTCATTAATCAGAAAAATGTCAAAAGAAGCTTTTGCAGATTGTCCTAAGCTAATTGATGCAATCGCAAAAGAAGATTTTAAAAAGGGATCTGTCTTGGATCAATTAAAAACTATTTTCGAGAAAATAAAATGTAAGTAAATATTTTATTGTTTGTGGGTAATATATCAGGTCATATGTTTTTGTATAAATCCTAGAATGATATGATTTGTTTATAAAAATATATTTAATGATTAAAGATTTACATTCATTTGCAAGAATTGCGGTTCCTCTTCCCGAGGTATTTTCGCATTTTTTTACGTTAAATCTGCTGAAGGTTTTTCAAGAACTATGGTTTGTTCCCAAGTTTCTGTCTCCTACTTTTAAAAATAAATTTTCCAAACCCGGAGCAGTTGATTACATCATTTATTTTGATGGTGACAATACTGCAAGATATCAATTAGTGTCTTTTATACCGGAATTGTCATTTTCGACCCAAATCAATGATTTCACTGCTATCCGTTTCAGCGGACTAGAGTCTGTTGATTGTCATTTTTCTTTTTCTGATCTGGGGCTGGGTAAGACACATATACAACTTGAATGTTTATTTAAATTGCGTTCCCGATTTTGGGGATTATTATTTGAAACTTTAGCACGTAAGGCAATACAGCGTCATCTTGACACTTTTTTGATTCAAACTGCTAAGGGATATGAACAGTTCTGCTTATTAAAGCATAAAGATGCTTTAAGAGAAAATAATAAAACTAAAAAATCTTCTGTGAAGGGAAGTACGAAAGAGATGAATGATTTATATCTTTTTATAAACTCGAAATAGTTAAAAAGAAGTAATGGAAAAAGTTGCTGAGATATTTTTATAGAGGATTTATTAATACAACCCTACACAGATGGAAAAAATTAAAAAATCAATTCCAAACAAATATTATACATTTCTATTCTAATTGGTCTTGTATTATTAGTAGCGTTTTATATTAGTAATTATAATAGGACTATCGAATTAGAAAAAGAGCTTACCCGAATTAATAGAGAAATATATCTGAACCAAATGAATTCTAAAAAAAGAGAAAAAGAATTTACAGAAGAAGAAAAAAATATCAAAAAAAATGACAGTTTACGGAATTAAGATAATTTACTTAATGTTTCTCTTTTAATGTAAATTGTCTTAAACTTAAAAGGTTTTAATTTTTGAGATGAAATCTTAATAAACAAATTGAGTGACAATTTCTTTTAAAAAAATACCATAACAATCTCATTTTTAAAGTATTGACCCAAAAACAGGTTATTCTTTATAAGTTTTCTGCTATGGATGAATTCATCCATAGTAAATTTAGTAACTTGCAGTACTAATTTTTTCATATGAATACTTTAAAATTTTCAGGTCATGACACCTTTCATTGTAGACAACAGTGGCTATCAAAAGGTATAAAACTAATTGATAATGAGGGTTATACGGTTTTAAACAGACCTGAAATTGCAATCTCAAGATTAGGTGTTGGTAAAAACATGGTGCAATCAATTCAACATTGGCTTAAGGCGTTTGGATTGATAAATGACAGGCATGAAATTTCAGAAATATCAAACAAGCTATTTTTAAATAATAATAATGCATTTGATCCTTATCTAGAAGATGAAGGAACACTATGGCTTTTACAATATAAAATTTGTAAGTCCAATTATGCAAGTATATTTAACCTTATTTTCGCTGAGTATTTTAACGATAAAGTAAGTTTAGATTTTTCTGAAAGACAAATCATTCAATTCATCGAAAAGAAAATTCGAGATAATAACGAAAGAGAAGTAAGCACAAACACATTAACATCTGATTTTAAAGTTTTTGTAAAATCTTATGCCACACCAACAAAATCATTAAAGACTATTGAAGATGATTTTAATTCGCCTTTACTAGAATTAAATTTGATATCACAGCTAAATTCTAGAAACGGTAATGGTGAAATAGTATATAAAATAAACAAAGAAGTCCGAAACAATCTACCAATTACCATTTTCGCATATTGTCTTTTAGATTATCTTGATGATCGAAAGGATATTAGCTATGACGAGTTAAGAAATACAATCGGCTCTTATTTCTGCCTTTCAAATGATGGATTAGACAATTTAATAGAACAGTTATGTTCAGTATATCCAGAATTCATATATAAAAATGATGCAGGAATAAGACAAATTCAGATAAAAGGCATAGCAAAAGATTATAAGACAAATTTATTAGAATCGTATTATGAAATACAATAATATATCTACTAACATATTAAGAGACGAGTCAAAAGACTTAAATTATATTGTTACCCCGAATGCGATTCAAATCTATGATCGTATTCTTACTAGTGAAGGAAAAAGCAATAAATCATTTACCTTAATCGGGAATTATGGTACTGGTAAATCAACATTTCTTTGGGCATTAGAAAAAAACTTACTGCAAGAAAAAATCTATTTTAGAAATAATGTAGATTCAAAAGTAAACTCATATGATTTTATTAAATTAATTGGAGATAATGTTTCTTTAAGTGCTTCTTTATTAAAAACATTAAAACTAAAAGAAGGATCATCAGATGAAATAATTGAAGAACTGGAGAACAGAAGAATTACTTCTGCAAAAAAAAATAAGGGCTTAGTTTTGATTATCGACGAGTTTGGTAAATTCCTTGAATTTATTGGCAAAAATAATAATGTAAATGATCTTTATTTATTGCAACAAATTTCAGAATGGGTTAACGATGATGATAAAAATGTATTTTTTATCATCTCCCTACATCAAAGTTTTATTTCGTATTCTGCTTCACTTGCCTTATCCGAAAAACAAGAGTGGGAGAAAATTAAAGGACGTTTCGTAGAATTACTTTTTAATGAACCCGTTGAACAACTTTTATTTTTTGCATCAAATAAGCTTCAAGACTTTGAATTGCCTAAAAAAAATGAAGATAGTTTTAACCTACTAAATAAAGCAATTAAGAAAACTAACCTTGTTAGTTTTAACGAAATAAGTTCAGCTGAACTAGCGAAATCACTATATCCACTAGATTGGCTATCTGCAAACATTTTGGTCAATTCCTTACAACGCTATGGACAAAATGAAAGGTCATTGTTTACATTTTTAAACGATACAAGCAAATATTCAATTAATTCATTTAAAGGAAAATTTTATTCGATCTCTAATGTTTTCGACTATTTAGTCAATACTTTAGGTGGTGAGATTTACAGTTCAAATAATCCTCATCGTTTACAATGGCAAACTTGTTTTAGAGCACTAGAGCGCGCCGAATTAATTCAACACACAAATTACAATTTAACAGCTAAAATCATCAAAACTATTTGCTTAGCTAATATTTTCACTAAGGCAGGTAGCTTATTGGATAAAAATTTTATATCAAAGTATATTCATCATACAGGTGAACTTGATGAAACTGATATTGAAAAAGCTATAGAAAAACTGGATAAATCCGGGATTATTAGGTTTTATAATCATAGTAATAAATTAAATTTTTTAGAAGGAACAGATTTAGATATTGAACAAGAATTAGCTGATGCTTCAAAGGAAATAAACCATGATTTTTCGATCAATGATGCTATAACTGATTTGGTTAATTTCCCGGTAATCTTGGTTAAAAAGAACTCTTATGAAAAAGGTACCCCGCGTTTTTTCGAATATAGAATCTTAACAAATTTAAATTCCATTACTAGAGCTGAAGGAGCTCTTGATGGCTATATAAATTTAATTTTTGATATAAATCTCAAGGAAAAAGATATTAAAGCTTCATCAATCAATTCTGGCAGTAATCTTTTTGTCGTATATAAAAATTCTAAACAAATACACAATGAAATTTTCACAATAAACAAATTAAATTTTTTAATTTCAAAACATAGAGAAGATATCAATGCTGGCAAATTATTAGCAAAAGAACTAGAATTTCATAAACAACAATTAGAAAAATTAGTACTAGATAATTTATTCATTTCTAATGATCAAAATATTTGGTTTTATGATGGTAGAATTGAAGATATAAGATCAAAAAAGGCTCTAAATGAAACATTATCTAGAATATGTGATTTGGAATTTGATAGAGCACCATATTACAAAAATGAATTAGTAAATAAAGAATTCTTAAGCCCTCAGATAAGTACCGCAAGAAAATCTTTTATTCGAAATCTGTTAAATAATGAAAGTGAAGAAAATCTTGGTTTTCCAAATGATAAATTCCCTCCAGAAAAATCAATATATATTACTTTAGTAAAAGATACAGGAATGCATTCATTTAATCATGAATTAAATTACTTTCTTTTTTCCCCACCAACTGATAATACTTTTATTCCTTTGTGGGAAGAATGTAATGCTTTTATTAAATCTGCTAATTCGTCGAAAAGAAACTTAGCAGAGTTGTATGAAATCTTGAGTAAAACTCCTTTTAAATTAAAAAAGGGATTTACAGAATTTTGGGTACCATTATTCTTAATAGTTAATAAAGAAGAATTTGCGTTATTTCATGAAAGTAATGGATTTGTCCCTTATTTAACAGACGATGTTTTAGATTTAGTCCACAAATCTCCAGCCAATTATTCTATCAAAAGTTATGATGTTTCTGGATTAAAAGTCAATCTTTTAGAAAGCTATAAAGAATTAGTACAAGTTGGAGATATTGAATTGGGTACAAAAAGTACATTTCTATCCATTTTTGGAAATTTCCTTCGATTTTACAGAGGTTTAAATGAATACACAATAAATACCAGAAGACTTTCTCCAAAAGCCATAAATTTAAGAGAAGCCATTAAAAACGCAAAAGACCCTGAGGATGCTTTATTTAATCATTTCCCTAATGCCTTAGGTTTTCATTCTATTTCCGTGAGTGATGACGAGGAAGTATTAAAATCATTCACTTACCACATTCAAGATGCCATAAGAGAAATACGTTCAGCTTATAATTCTTTATTAGATAGAATTGAAGAAAAAATAATTGATTCCTTCTATTGTGAAAGTGTAGATTTCGAAAATTACAAAACAGAAATTCAAAATAGATTAAACAATATTAATTTGAGTTTGCTAGGTACTGAACAATCTATTTTTTACAAACGATTAATTTCACCACTAGATGATAGGGCCTCTTGGCTAAAATCAGTTGCAGATGCCGCATTAGGAAAATCAATTGATCGAATGATTGATGAGGAAGATGTTTTATTAGTTACAAATTTAGAACATTTTTTACTTGGATTAATAAAGGCTTCTGAACTCCATGAATTTAAATCCGGTGAAAACAAAAAAATGGTTTCAATTCAAATGATCGGATCATCCGGCAAAATACTTGATGATAAAATTATATTTTCAAATGAATATAGTAAAGAATTTGAAGCTGTCAGAGTTGAATTAAAAGAAAAATTAATTACATTAGATATTCATAAGCGTAAGCAATTACTTATCGAACTATTGTCTACCGAACTTAATCAAGATTTAGTATTATGAGTGAGATAAAACATGTATTAGGAATCTCAGGAGGAAAAGACAGTGCTGCTTTGGCTATTTACATGAGTCGAAAACATCCCGATGTAAATGTTGAATATTACACTTGTGATACCGGAAAAGAATTAAATGAAACGTATGATTTAATAAATAAATTAAATTCAGTACTAGGGAAGAATATAAGGCTTTACAAATCTATTGATGAACTAAATTCACCCGAAAGAAATCCTTTTGATCATTTTTTAGCTATGTATGGTGGTTATTTACCATCTGCTACAGCACGCTGGTGTACAGGAAAAATGAAATTAGAACCTTTTGAAAATGAAATAGGAACTACTCCAACTATTTCTTATGTTGGCATTCGCGGTGATGAAAACAGAGAAGGTTATATTTCTAAAAAAGAGAATATTCAATCCATTTTTCCCTTTAGAAAAAATATTTGGAGCGAAGATGTAATTAAAAAATTTCTAGCTAATTCAAATATTGATTTTGTAAAAAGAAATTATGAATTATTAGCCCCAAAAGGAAAGTTAGAAATGATTTTGCAATATGTGGAACAACCTATTTCCTTACGTTTTACTCAAAAACAAAAAGTTAATGCCATGTTAGATACTGACGTAAAGCTTTTTAACAAAGTAGTTTTTGAATTTTTAAAGACCACTGATTATCCGGTAGGGAAACTTGAAACTTTTTCTTTAATTGATAACGATGAAATTTTAGGTATAAATGATATCTTTAAAATATTGGACGATTCTGGAGTAGGAATACCAGCCTATTATTTACCACTTGAATATGAAGTAGAAATTGATGGAGAATTAAAAAAAGGAAGCTATTCTCGTAGTCGTTCCGGTTGTTTCTTTTGTTTTTTTCAACAAAAAATAGAATGGGTTTGGTTATTAGAGCAGCATCCTACATTATATGAAAAAGCAATTGAATATGAAAAAGATGGTTATACTTGGACTATTGAGCCACTTGAAGAACTAAAAAATCCTGAACGAGTAAAAGCAATCAAAAAAGAACATTTTTTACGAATGAATAAAAACAAAGCTAATAATAAAACCCTAACTAGTTGGCAGGATGAAATATTACTTGCCGAAGGAGAAGGTTGTGTAAGTTGTTTTATATAAAATATAAATATGGAAGACGCTTTAAAATCTTTAAAAGAATTCATTTGGGATATAATAGGTTATTTGATTCCCGGTTTCTTATTTATTATTGTTTTTAATTTAATAATATTTCCGGATATTGGAATTAAGAATGAATTTTTCTTTGATTGGAAAGTTTTCCAAAACTATTTAATTATTGTTGTCTCATATGTTCTAGGCTACATTATATATAGCATAACTATTTTGAAAGTTAAAATTCAAAATTCAATGATTAATAATCTAAGTAAAATAAATGATTATTTATCTCATACATTTTTTAAATTTTTAGTAATAAATAAATCATCAAAATATCTTATAAATCATATAAAATCTAAACATGGTGATTATTGGAAATATAATTTTGTGACTACTTCAACATATAAATCTGCAAAAGATTTTTTAAAATCTAAATCTTACACTGACGTTGATAATATGGCATTTAATGAAATAAGAAATATCTTGATGTCACGTAATCCTGAAATGGATCAAAAAGTTTATACTTTTATGTTTCGTTCGTCACTATTTGACCATATTTCCACAATAGCGATGATAGTTTGTCTTTTAGCTTCTTTTCAATTTTTCATAGACTTAAAATTAGTTAAAACTGAGTTTCTTTTTAAAATATTTTATTGTTTATTAATTGTACTAATTCCTTTATTAGGAAACTCTAAAAGAATTTTTTATTCAATTGCCCAAAGACTTCCCATATCAAATTTAAAATAGAAATGAAAACCAAAATATATTTAGCTGGTGGATTTAAAGGAGGCTGGCAAAATGATGTTATTAAAAAATTAAGTCTAGATTTTATTTTTTTCAACCCTCAAAAACATGATTTAGATGATGTTGAAAAATATACAACTTGGGATCTATATCATGTAGAAAAGTGCGACATTTTACTAGGTTATATGTCAAAAGAAAACCCATCAGGATATGGTCTAGCTTTAGAAATTGGCTATGCGAAAGCTTTGAATAAATTAATTATTTTAGTAGATGAACGCTCTAAAATTGATGAAACATTTAAAAGATATTTTTCGATTTGCAAAGAATCATCTAACGTTTCTTTTGAAACATTAGATGAAGCTATTAATTACATTAAAAGTTTTATTATTTGATATCAACTAAAACATCTTCAATATTATCCCCTTGAAAATTTACAACTTGTGCATATTTCAAAAGAAGATTACTCATTTCGTAAGGCTTTAAAATATTTTCATCAAATTTATATTTTAAAATATATTTTACTAATGTCTTATTTCCCATAATCATAGTTTTTTGAAAATCATTCCAAAGCACTTGCTTCCATGGTTTCTGATTTAAATTTAAATTTAAATTTCCAAAGAACTGAAATATTTCATCAAACGACTTATTAGTAGCAGTGTTAAGTTCAAGAACGCACTGCACAAATGGTAAAAGCGCTATCGGTCGAAACAATAAATTTCCTCCTTCAATATTATTTCTAAATTTTTCAGATGGATTGATGCTATTATCAATTGAGTACTCTTTTATATATTCAAAATTATTGATAAAATCATTCCAAAAAAGATTACACAGTTCTTCATAACTTGCTAAGTCATCTTCCTCAGGTCTAAATTTTAGATATTCGTTAAATGATTTCTTATCTCTAATTGTATCAGGTGCATTTTTCTTCATACATTTTCTGTGATACTTCAATAACTCTCTATTACATTCATATAATGTTATAATAGATGTAAAAGAATGTTTATCATCAGTTGATATAGCCTTATTTTTACTCTTAGTTACTTTTTTTCCTGTAAATAATAAGTTCGTTTCCAATAGATTTCTTGTTGCTATAGCAATAGAATCATCTTCATCTAATGCAATAATATCATCCATTGTCACAGGCTTTGCATACCTATTTAGAGTAGAAAATAATCTTCTAGTTCTTTTTAAACCATTTTCATCATTTTTATGTCCAATAAAAATTACTGAAATTTTCATATCAGCTAATGCAGCTTTTTCTTGTAACGCCGCCTTAATTCCTTCTACTCTATGCTGTCCATCGACTGGGAAGATTTTATGATTACTTGGAAAATCAAGCAAACCCAATTGATAAGTTTCTAAATCATCATACTTTACTTCAATCTCAACCCACTCGGGATAATCATCATAAACAGCTAGAACTAAAGAATTAAAAAATAATTCAGGTTGATTTATGATATATTTTTTTATACTTAAAAAATTGTTTGTTATACTCCTTTGAATAAGTTCTTTTAAACTTTCAGATTTATGTAATTCGTCATCAACTCTAGAGACATAATCATTTACTTGTTGAAATGTTAAGGTTGAAATGTAGTAATCCCAGTCTCCTATGCGTCCTTTAATTGCCGGTATTTTCATTAGCTAAATGCTTTAATTGCTTGTTTTGTCTCTAAGTCAGGTATTTCGTCATTCATAGGTAGTAATAGTGAATTTATTAATTTCTTTTCTAAGTCAACTATTTCTACATTATTATCAAGCTCATAAAAAGCTAAATACAGATCTTTTTTCCAATAATTAAACATTCTTGTTATCTTAGGGCGTTCATTATTTTTACTGAATTTATTAAAATATTCACGAACTCTTTTTCTTAAATTTTGACCTTCAGTAATTTGAGCTCTTCCTATATAAAATGGAATTTCAGTAATTCCTGAAATAGTCTTACAGTTGACATAAAACAAATATAATCCACCTTTGTCATTGGGAACTAAATCTATATCAGTGTGAAAATCTTCTAAAGCATCATTTAAAAATTTTATTTTTTTCCAATTATTGAAATCTAAATCAAAATCCGAAATATCCCATTTTTCCCATAAAACCGGTGAAACTTTAAATGTTACTTCTCTTAATTTGAGATGTTCGCCTAAATCAAAAGCAGATTGCATCATATTAAATATTCTTTCTAATTATATTATCTGAACGGTTGGTTTGTAACTCCACAAAAAAAATCTAAATTTCATCTCGAGAGCCCTAATTAAATTTTAGAGGTTGTTTTTGACTAGATCCCACAATCATATCTAAAAAAGAGGTAGGATTTAAAAAATAACTTGAATTATCTTCTAATTTTTCTTTTATCAAAGTCAATCCACCATGAGTATAAGCTTCCATAGTATTGATTAATTCTTTTACTACTTCGTCTTCTATTATTTCTCCCTTATCAAGTGCTATGAAATCAATATTTGATTTAGCTATTAAAGCTGCAAAAATATATTCTTGCAATTTTGTGAAATCCTTTCTCACTGATACTGTTTTACTTCCCCAATATTGGATGTGGTGACTAAAATCAACTTTCTTCACATTACCAGGCAACGGAGAATATTCATTATTGTAAAGTCCTAAAAAGAAAGCATAAGTATATAATTCATAGTTTGTACTAAAATGTTTACCCAAACTCACTTTTTTATCCCCTTCCGCACCATATTTTTCAGATAATGATTTAAATAAAGTATCCCTGAATTCCTCGCTATACTTAGGAATTTTGGTTTTCCATTTGTCAAATAAATTTTCCATAATTATAGTTCTATTCTTTCTGTATTAATTGTCTTTAAATTTTTTTCATCAAAAGGTCTTTCAAGCCTAACCCAGAATGCTTTATTACGTTTTACTTTTTCAAACTCTGGTTTTATGTAAAGGTTTTTGTTTTCATCTTTAGCGATGTAATCCTTAATTAATATAATTGTCTGATTTTCAGTTTCATAAATTAGATTCAAAAACTCTGTCATTTTACTTTCACCAAAAGAAGAAGTTGGCGCATCAAACAATATTGGATATCTTTCTTCTTTTACTTCATTTGTAAGCTCTGCTATTGCAAGTAAAACAGAAATATGCATAGAAGTTAACAACGATTGATTTGGCGAATAAAAGATGCTTCCGTTTTCTTCTTGTAATTGAATTTTAACTTTTTTATTTTTTATTAATTTAAAATCAATGATGCCAGTAAAAGCATCAATATTTATTCTAGAAAAAATATTATTTGACTTTTTAGACAATTGAAATATGAACTCATCAAATTTTCTATTTTTAGTGTCTTTGAAAATTTCATCTATATTTCTTAAAATACTTCGAGTATTGATCAGGAAAGCATTTGCATTAGTTAAATCAATTTTCTCTTTTTGAGCTTTTAAAACATTAAGCTGATCTGTTATCTTATCAATATCAATTTGCAATTTATTTACATCTTGATTTATAATTTTAATGTCTCTTTGCCAGCTGTTGTAGTCTTTAAGAACTACGCTTAATTTTTCTGAACCAATTGCAGAATTACCAATTATCCTATCTCTTTCGTGAAGCTCTTTTTCTAATTTATTTCTTAGTTCAACTAAATCATTTTTTCTGGATTGATTGAAATTAAATAACTCTTCAATTTCTTGATTGATATTTCGAAGTTTTGAAAGACCATCTTCTTGATTTGTGCTAATATTTACAAGTCTATTGATGTAATTAAATTCAAATGCTTTTTTAGGACATTCTTCTTTTTCAATTGTTTCTTTTTGAGAATCTAAATATAGTTTTAATCTATCAGTCATAAATTTCAAAGCATCTGAGCCTTCTTCAGCCGGACGATTGCATACTTTACAAAATTTATCTTTAATCATTTCTTCCATTATAGCTTTTGAAGGTGTGCCATTAGGAAGTGGAACTAAATCTTTTAACAAAGCTAATTTTGCCCTTTTTTCACCTTCTTTGATACCCAATTCTTTATCATAATCAGATTGAATTTTTCTTCTTTCAATACTTAAATTAGCAACCTTTGAAGCAAATTCTTTATGTATATTTTCGAAGTTCATTAATATCCAACTTTCATCAAATAACGAAGTTGTGTAGTTTTCAGAAATAAGAGCCTCAGTTTTGGAAATTTCTGTTTCAATTTTGTAAATTCTGGTATTTATTGTTTCTAACGCTTCTGCATTATTAATGTACTTTTCAACTTCTTGGATGTTTTTTGTAGTCTTTTCAATATTGTTATTTGCTTCTTCAAAAAATACTAATTTTTCATTTTTTTGTTTTTGAAAATAATTTATATCGTTCTCAATTTTATTATATTCTGATTGATTTTTCGTATTGTTTTTTGATGCAATTTCAACAGCTTTTTCGGCAGCAATCCTTAAACTTTCCCCTCTTAATTCATATTTATCATAGTGTTTTGCTTCAGAAAACAAATTAATAAGCTTGATTAATGCATCTTCATTATCAAAAATATTTAATTCTTCCTCCCCCTTAAACATTGAATATCTTCTTATCTGCGAAGGAAAGATTTGTTCTAATAATTCTTTGCCATCAACTGTATTTCTTTCCCCATTACTAAACTCTTCAATTCCAGAAAAAACACTATTTCCAACACTACATTTATTATCTTCATTTTTTTTAACTGTAAATTGTTTTGATAATATTTTTGTTTGCTCATACTGCTCAATAGTAATTTCTACTCTTACTCTGAAAGAATCATCATTATCTTTCTCTGCAAGTGCTTTCTTTGATACTAATTTATCTAAATTATCATTACCATCATTAAACAACCATTCAAGAGCTTCGAAGAATTTGGTTTTACCTTCTCCATTTTCTCCCAGTATGATATTAAGTCCATTAGATAAACTAAACTTTTTTATACCATAATAACATAAATAATTTTCTATTAAAATTTCTTTAATGATCATGTTGTAGCTTCATTTAAAAATTGAGTAATTTGACCATAAAGAGCCTTATCAGACAATGGATTTATTCCTTCAGTATTTTCAACAATTAAAGCAATTGCTTTAATAATAGTATGGTCTGATTTTATACCATCTTTTAAATTAAGAGGTAAATCACTTTCTGTAAGATTATATTGTTCTCTTATAAGTTCATGCTTAATAAAACTTATAAAAATGTCGTCCTTTCTAGCCATTTGAATATAATTAATCGTTTTGTGTATCGTATAAGTTAAGGTTATAATGGTTAAGTATTGGTCTTAACTCATTATAAGTATCTATTTTATTTATTGCTAGATTAGAAAAATCAACTACTCTCTCTAACTCTTTTTTTATCATGCTTTTTTCCATTTCAAAAGTAGACTCATCATCGATATTTGGAACTACTACCAAATCATGTATAACAGCAAATGTTTTATCTGGATGATTTCTTAGTACTCTTCCTCTTCTTTGAATGAACTGACGAGGATTACCTGTACTTGCACAAAATACTGCTAATTCTGACCTTGGAACATCTACACCTTCATCTAAACATTTCATTGATGTTAAAACATCAATTTTGCCTTGCTGAAAATCTTTAATAACTTCGTTTCTGTTACTGGTATTTGAAGTATATTGTTTTACCATAATTGAGTTGTCCGTCTTACTTACTGCTCTGGTATATTCATTTATTAAACTTACATCATCTTGGTCTTCAATGAAATCATCTACAACATCATAATTAGGTTCAATACCTTCCGGAACATAAACTAATGTAAATTTTAAATTTCCTCTTTCACTGAATTCTTTATCAAGTATATTTTTAAAAACTGCTAATTTATTATGAGCTTTATGAATTATTCTTTTTCTTTCAAGTAATAAAATTTCCACCTCCTTACAATCTTTATAACGCTTAGTTTGATTGTCAAAATATTTAAGAAGTTGTTTAGATTTTTTAATGTATTCTGCTAATTCAATATCTGTGAGTTTGACAATATGTGGATAATATTTATACTTACACAACCAACCCATTTGCATAGCTTGCTCCATTGTATAGCTATAAACGAAAGGAGGCTTATCATCAAAAAAGTCTTCAATACTCTTATTTCCAATGTCATCAAATTTTCTATCAGGAGTAGCAGAAAGCCCAATTCTTTGATTTAAATGGATTTTGGGTAAAACTTTAGAAATATTATTTGAACCTAAATTATGAGCTTCATCGGCGATTAATAATGTTTCTTTTGGTAAATTCTTAAAATGGCTTTGGAAATTACTTCGATAAAAAGAAGCATAAGTAACTATAATTACAAATGAAACGTCAATAAAATTGCTTGCTGAATTTAGAAAAGAAATATTTTGAGGCCATTTTTCCTGTGAGCTAACTGTAATTACATTATTAAAATTAAATTTCCTGCATTCATCTTTCCATTGATTTACTAATGCTACAGTTGGAACTAGTATAATAGCTTTATAAGAATTATTATCTCTATATTGATTTAACAAACAATTTAATGATGTTAATGTTTTACCAGTTCCTGTTGCCATTGCAAACAAACCCTTTCTGCCATTAATAACCCAATTATTATAAGCTTCAATTTGATAAGGTCTTGGCCCTTCTGGATAAGGAAATTTTGGTGCTTTTTCAATTTTATCAAATTCATTAATCTGCTGAGTTGCTGTTTGTATAGATTTTCGAATTTTTGAATTATTAAATATTTTATTCCTTTTGTCTAATAATTCTTTTTCTTGAATTAATAATTCATGAATATTTTTGTCTCCAAATTCATCCCTTATTATGGCCTTAACATCTTCAATATTCAAGTACTCAACAAAATCTGCTTGTTCGGTAAATATCTCATCAAAGTACACTTTTTGCCTTCTAATAAATTTATTAGATCGTCCATTTTCCCATGATAAAAAACAATCAAGTTCCTCAAGGTTTTCTAACAATCCGTAAGCGGTAAAATTACATGATGATTTGAAACCTACGGTATCTTGACCATCGCTAAATATTCCGGATTTATAATGTGAAATACCTTTACCGCCTTTAGGTTTTATAATTTTTATTTCAATTCGATCATTGGCAATCAACCAAGCAAAACATTCAAAGAAATGTTTACCATATTCATCTAAAGAAGCCTTTAATTCTTTTATATTATTAAAGGTATATACCGTTGAAAATTGGTCTTTTTCTTGTCCTTTCTCAATTGCTTTTTTATCTTCTTCTGAAAGCACATTGTTAATAATAGCTCTCATTTTTCCACCAGAATAAATAAAATTTGCAAAACCTAATGACAAAACATTTAAAGCAGCTGAACTAAAATAACCAAGTAACAAATCAAAGGATTTACTGTTACATAAGGCGTCTAAATAAAATTGTAGAGGCTCGTCTTCACTACCTGTTTTATAATCTCTATCTTCTGCCCAAAAAACATCTTTTAACATGCTAATTAATATTTATTTCAGTTTTTATTGCTTCAATTAGTTCTTTTATTTGGTTTTCTGTTGTTGATTTGTCAATTGATATCCTGATGCAATTACTACATTCTGCATCTGTCAATCCCATTGATTTTAGTACATGGGAACTTTCAATAATTTGTGAAGTACATGCTGAACCATTACTTAATGCAAAATTTGAAGCCTTAGAAATAAATATATCCGAATTTAAACCAGGTATTAAAACATCAATAATATTGAGAATCTTCCTCTCTCCATTTCCAATTATAACTAATCCTTTTATTTTTCCTAACTCTAAACTTAAATATTTACTTGTAAGTTCAAGAATCACAGCATTAACTTTTAATTCATTAAAAGCGATCTCACATGCTTTTCCTAGACCCACTATAAAAGGAGTATTATATGTTCCCCCTCTTAAGCCATTTTCTTGTCCTCCGCCATGTAACAAAGGAATTAATTCTATCCCTCTTCTTTTATATAAAACTCCAACTCCCTTAGGTCCATTTAATTTATGCCCACTAAGACATAACATATCAATGTTGTCTTTTTCAACGTCAACTATTATTTTACCTACGGCTTGTGTACCATCACAGAAAAATGCAATATTATTTTCTTTAGCAATTGAACCTATTTCACTAATTGGCTGAATAACTCCCGTTTCATTATTAACATACATTATGCAAATTAAAACTGTATCAGTTCGAATAGCGTTTTTTAAATCATCAATTGAAATTAATCCTCGCTGATCTACATTTAGATAAGTAACTTCAAATCCTTTTGTTTCTAAATACTCACAGTTTGAAAGAACTGCTTTATGCTCTGTTTTTGCAGTTATAATATGATTCCCTTTATCATAATTAGATTCTATATATCCTTTTAAAGCGAAATTTATAGATTCTGTCGATCCTGATGTAAATATTATTTCATCATCATTTGAGTTAATTAATTCTGCAACTTGGTTTCTTGCTTTCTCAATTGAAATTTTAGCTTTTTTACCAAAATCATGACTGCTCGAAGCATTCCCGAAAAATTCATTTAAATATGGTAACATCACCTCAAGAACTCTTGAATCAATTTTAGTTGTACTAGCGTTATCAAAATAGTTAATTGACATTAATTATAATTTTATATACAATAATACGAAAAAGCAATGGAAAGAAAATATGGAAAAACATAAAGTATCTACTAAATGGCTTTACTGCAAAAAAGAAAATAGATCATAATTGCTATAATTATTGCAGAAATTAAATACAAGATAAATTTAATTGATTTGTAGTCATTCTCAATTTGAGCCAACCTCATACTTAATTTTGTTTTTTCCTCATCAATTATATTTTGATATCTATCTTTCATTATTTCAAAGATTGGATATGCAAATAAAAATTACAGTTTAAGTTAAGCTACATTTTTGCAAATGTTTTTTTGATTATTAAATTCTTCGATTGTTTTATAATTCAATGCACCGTGCCTTCTTTTTTTGTTGTACCAGATTTCTATGTACTCAAAGATTTCTAGTTCCATTTCCTGTTTTGTTATGAGTTTACTGCCGTAAATTAATTCAGCCTTTAATGATTTAAAGAAGCTTTCAGCTACCGCATTATCCCAGCAGTTTCCTTTTCTACTCATACTTCTGATAACCTTATAAGATTCAATTGTATTAGCAAATTTTTTGTTTGCATATTGAACGCCTCTGTCTGAATGAAAAATCAATCCTTTTTGAAAACTTCGGTTTCTTACAGCCATTTTCCAAGCTGCAAGAGTCGTCTCTTCAGTATTCATCCCATGGCTTAAACTCCAGCCAATTATTTTTCGGTCATATAAATCAATGATGGTTGTCAAGTATAAAAATCCTTCTTTGGTTTGGATATAAGTGATGTCAGATACCCAAACTTTTGATGGATGAGCAACTATAAAGTTTCTCTCCAATATATTTTCTACCACTAGACAATTGTGTTTTGAATCTGTTGTAACTTTAAATTTCTTGCTCAATTTACTTCTCAATCCAAGCTCCCTCATATATTTTGCCACCGTTATTCTTGAAACCTTGTAGCCTGAAGCATTTAACTCAATCGCAATCCTTGGACTTCCATAACGCTGTTTTGAAGCAAAATAGATAGATGCTATCTGTTGCTTTATTTCGTTTTTTAGAAGTGTTCTTTTGCAAATAGGTTTGCTTTTCCATTTGTAATATCCACTGGAACCGACCTCTAAGGCACTACACATTTTTTCAATCGGAAATAGGTATTCATGATTTTTAATAAACCTATATTTCATCGACCGTTCTTGGAAAAAATGCCGATTGCTTTTTTTAATATATCGCGTTCCAGTTCTGCATCCTTGAGTTTTTTCTCAAGTTCATGAATCTTCTCTTGCTCTGGTGTGAGCTTCAGATTTCCTTTTCCAGGAAAGCTGCTTTCTCCAAATTCTTCATATTCTTTTCGCCATTTGTAGAGCAAGCTGACTTTTAGGCCAAGTTCTCTAGCCAGTTCAGAGATATTGTCTCTTTCATTGCTTAATTGAACGGCTTTTGTCTTAAAAGCCGGATCATAAATTTTTCGCTCTCGTTTCATAAGTTAAAAATAAGATTTTATCCTTAACTTTAACTGGAAGCTAAATTAGCATATCCAAGACGCTATTGCTATTTATGAAAAAGTAGCCGAAAGCGGATATAAGGATGAAAAAATGTTTC
>NZ_JBDTTP010000040.1:0-38260 GCF_039930565.1 Flavobacterium sp.
CATTTTAAAAAGTGATTTGTGACACATCTTACTCTTTTATTTGATTTTTTGATTGCACTAAAAATGCGCGGTCATTATTGACTTGAAACAATGTGATGATGACAGTGATGGATTTAGTATTTTTAACTTAGAAGAAGCCATTGGCAAGATAACAGCAAGTACTTCAAATGAAACAATAACTTTTTTAGGACACTTAGAGATGTAGAAAACAATACAAATCCAATATCGAATACAACAGCATATCGCAACATAATTGTTAGTAATGATGCAGTTTATGTAAAGGTGAGCAATGTTAATAATTGCTTTAAAACAGCAAAATTAAATCTGATTATTACAACAACACAAATAGGTTTTGTAGCATCTCTGCAAGTTATTATCTTTAGAGATTAAAAAATATTAAATGAATACAATAGGGACATTGTTATCCCAAAGCTATTATTCTTCACGCGGTTTATTTCAAATTAAGATTTACATTGAGTGATAGGGATGTTGAAGAAATAATGAAAATGCGTGGAATACAAGTTAATCATGCTACGATTCAGTGTTGGGTATTTAAATTTATCCCTGTAATTGTTACAGATGAAAAAGAGGATCTAGCTGGCGAATGGATGAAACCTATATAAAAGTTAAAGATATTTGCTGTTATTTACATCTTGCTGTTGATAAATCGGGTAATACAGTCGATTTTCTTTTAACAGACGAAGACAGATAATGAGTATCCAGTCATTTTTAATTAGGGCAATAAATAATGACTGCAGACCAACGGTAATAAATATAGACAAAAGCGGCTACAACACCAGTGCAATAAGAGTTTACAACAAACGCTCTTTTTTCAATATAAAGATTCGACAATGCAAATATCTCGAGCAGAACCATCGATTTATTAAATGGAGAATACAAAACGCCTTGGGTTTGAAAAGTTGTGAATCTGCCAAAAGAACCCTGATTGGAATTGAAGTTGTACATATGTTGAGAAAAAATCAGATGCTTAAGCCTGTCATAAATATGTTTAAATCATTTTGTAAATTAGCGGCATAATTTTAACTCTGTGATTTCTTTCTGTTTTTATTTGGCAGATGCGACAGAACCCCATTTTTCATACAAAAAATAATACTTAGAAATCCCGAAAAAACAAATTTATAATTTATTAAAACAAACCTACTATGAAAACCCTTTTACAAATTATTGTGCTATTATTTTTTTATAATAGTTTTTCCCAGACTAATTTTTATGTTGATAAAGTCTCTGGTAATGATACAAATAACGGAAGCGCGGCCACTCCATGGAAAACAATTCAGAAAGCTGCAAATGCTGCAGTACCAAACAGTATTGTAAATATAAAAGCCGGTACTTATAATGAAAATGTAATTGTCAATGTCAGCGGTACAGCTGGTAATTATATTGTTTTTAAAAACTATCTGAATGATGTTGTACTAATTGACGGATCTGGCACCACTGGTTCGACATTATTGACAGTAACAAATAAAAGGTATTTGAAATTTGAAAATTTTACCATTCAGAATAAAACGGTTAATGATGCGCAGGGACTTTTAGTAGAGACTACCGGAAGCAATACTTCAACAGATTTAACTTTTACAAATATTAAAATAAAAAATATTAACTGGACAAGCAGTGCCAGTACTGTTCCCACTGAAACTAAAAATGCACAGGGCTTTATTGCTTATGGCCGTAACGGAGGAATAACCAACCTTACTTTAGATAATTGCGAAGTTTCGAATAATATTTTAGGATTTAGTGAAGCGCTCGCAATAAACGGAAATATTGATGGATTTACTGTTAAAAACTGTATTGTTCATGACAATACCAATATCGGAATTGATATATTGGGCCATGAAGGAACTGCTTCTCCTGCAGCACTAGACGAGGCAAGAAATGGTGTAGTAGCGAATAATATTTGTTATAATAATGTGTCAAATTATGCAACATCGGCCGGAATTTATGTTGATGGCGCAAAGAATATAATCATTGAAAGAAATAAATGTTACCAAAATGGCTGGGGAATAGAAATTGGTGCAGAATTGAATGGAACTGTGCAGCTTATAACAGTAAAAAACAATCTAATTTACAATAATCAACAGGCTGGACTTTCAATTGGCGGATACGATACAGGAACGACAGGTCAGGTAATCAATTGTATTGTTAGGAATAATACTTTTTTAAAGAATAATTCTTTAAATGATGGAACTGGTGAATTAACAATGACAAAAGCTTCTAATTGTACTTTTGAAAACAATATTTTTTATACAAATACTCAAAATGTATTAATGTCTGTTGAAAATATTACACCTCAAAGTAACAATACTTTTAATTATAACTGCTGGTATTCTCCAAATAACAATTCTAATGCAGTTACAGTAAACTGGAGAGGAACTTCTTATTCAAGTTTTGCCAGTTATAAAACGGGTACGAGTCAGGATAATAATTCTACTTACAGTAATCCTAATTTAACTTCATTGAATCTTACATCTCCTGACTTCAAATTATTAGCAGGCAGCGGATGTATTGATACAGGAAAACCAGCGACATTAATCACTACGGGCGAATTAGATTATTATAGTTTTAATAGAATAACAAATACGACCATAGACAAAGGAGCTCATGAATTTAGTTCTTTTTCATTGGGAATTAATAATAATCTAAAATTGAATTCGATTATCTATCCAAATCCTTCTAAAGGAAGACTGAATATTGTTTATGGTGATGCTGACAATGACACTTTTATAACCGTTTATAATTCTTTAGGACAGATTATTATAAAGAAAAACACGCCGGATTTATTTAATGAAGTAAATTTATCAGGAATAATAAATGGAATTTATTTTATTGAAGTCAATAGAAACAATCAAAAGAAAGTTATAAAAGTAGTTTTAGAAAAATAATATGTAAAAAAGGAATATAATATTGAACAAATTAAGAGTAATACTTCTGATTTTTTTATAATAAATACTACTATCCATCAAGTAAAATCATGGTTAGGAAGTACTTATTCTTGGATGTATGAGCAAAATATTGAAAGTATATTGACGAATATTGTTATCGATTAAATAGATCAATATACAAACAAAGTATATTTGACAATTTAATAATAAGGATTATAAATCGAAAATATATTGGATTACAAAGAATTAAAATAAGTACATAACTTTACACCTCTAAAAATTTTTTGGATAACCGCTTATTTGTATGTCGCATAACTCATGATAAAGCCAACTTTTTATGACTTATAATAATTATATTTGTAGAACAAAAAAAACGAAAAAATAACCGCGTTCCGCAATACAGCCGGCTGATTGACTAGTCCTAAATAATCGATACAGATTATTAGATAAAAATATTTTAATTAAACACCTGCAAAAACGTTTTTGCAGGTGTTTTTTGTTTTATAAGTTCTCATTTCAACTTTACTTTGTTCGTGCATTTGATTCGGCGTTAGCATATAATTAGAATAATGGGGTCTTTTGCTATTATAAATACTAACCGCATTTTTTACTAAGATCTTCATAACGGAAAGTTCTTTATTAAACTTATCAATATTAAATTCTTGTTTCAAAATACCATTTATCCTTTCTGCTACGGCATTTTCATACGGATCAGAGTTTTGTGTCATACTGCATTTTATATTATTTTTCTTTAACACTTTTTGATACTCATTTGCACAATACTGCAATCCTCTGTCTGAATGATGTATTAATGATTTATCGCCGTTCTGACGTTGTTTTATTGCATTTTTCAGAGCTATTACACTACTTAGAGTGTTCATATTATCACCCACATTAAACCCTGCTATTTTTTTAGAATAGGCATCAGTAATTAAACTTAAATAACATGGCTTTTCTCTTTTTCCAATATAAGTTATATCTGAGACCCAGACCTGTTCTATTTCTTGAACAATTTGTAATTTAAAAGACATACTGTAGTCTTTTTGTGTACGCTTTACATAGCGTAATTCCTGATGGTTTTCCATAATGACACTTTTTGTGTATCGCTATTGCAGGACAAGACAGTTTTGTGAAACCTATTTTCCGATGCAAAAGTTTGCAAAAATATTCCCCAGCAATTCGTCGTTGCTGACCTGACCGGTTATGAGCCCGAATTGGTATAAAGCTTCACGAATATCAAGTGCTATTAAATCGCTGGAAAGATTTGTTTCCAGTCCAAATTTTACTTGTGTAATTTCATCCAAAGCTTTTAATAGAGAATCATAATGCCTTGTATTGGTGACAATGGTTTCATTGTTTCTTAAAGCGCCTGTATTTACAAAAGAAAGCAATTGATTTTTTAATTCTTCGACACCAATGTTTTCTTTAGCAGATAACATCAGAATTTCCGGAATTTCTAATTTTAAGCTTATTATTTCACTTTCAGAAAGTTTATCTGATTTGTTTCCAATAATCAGTAATGGTTTTAATGGAAATTGATTTTTAATTTTTTCTAATTCCACTTTTAATTTTAAACCTGAAACTTTAAATTCAGCACTGTCAAACAAAAATATGACAACTTGTGACTGTTCGATTTTTTCGAATGTTTTTTTGATTCCAATACTTTCAACAATATCTTTTGTCTCACGGATCCCTGCCGTATCGATAAATCTAAATCCAATTCCACCAATCACTAATTCATCTTCAATTGTATCACGGGTAGTTCCGGCGATGTCCGATACAATAGCGCGTTCTTCATTTAATAAAGCATTCAATAAAGTCGATTTACCAACATTTGGTTCTCCAACAATTGCAACCGGAATTCCATTTTTAATGACGTTTCCAACTGCAAATGAATCAATTAATCGCTTCAATACAAATTCTATTCGGTTTAATAATTCATGAAATTGAGTTCTGTCAGCAAATTCCACGTCTTCTTCTGCAAAATCCAATTCGAGTTCAATTAAGGAGGCAAAGTTTAAAAGTTCTTCCCGTAATTTTGCAATTTCATTGCTAAATCCGCCTCGCATTTGCTGCATTGCAATTTGGTGTGAAGCTTCATTATCAGACGAAATCAAATCGGCAACAGCTTCTGCCTGAGATAAATCCAGCTTTCCATTTAAGAACGCTCTTAGGGTAAATTCTCCCGCATCTGCCATTCTACAGCCTTTTCTCAATAATAATTGAATAATTTGCTGCTGAATATAAGTTGAACCGTGACAGGAAATTTCTATAGTATTTTCTCCAGTGTATGAATTAGGTCCTTTAAATACTGAAACCAAAACTTCATCGAGAGTTTTAGAATCATCTATAATATGTCCCAAATGTAACGTATGCGTTTTCTGTTTGTTTAAATCCTTGTTTTTAATTGATTTAAAAACTGAATTTGCAATAACTATAGCATCTGAACCCGAAATTCGAATAATGGCAATTGCTCCCGCTCCGGCAGCTGTAGCTAATGCAACGATAGAATCTTGATTTATCATGTTGCAAAGGTATAAAAAAAGCACATAATAAAGGACATAAGCTGGTTTGAAACCTTTTATGCTCTAATGATTAAAACCAATTTAATTAAAAATTATTATGTTAAATTACTGATAATTGTCAGGTTATTTTATTTTGAGAATGATTAAATTTGAGAGGATAACTTTCTAAATTTGACCAAAATGAAAAAAATATTATTACCTACCGATTTTTCTGACGCGGCAACAAATGCTTTTGTTCATGCATTGGAGTTTGCTAAAATTGTAAATGCAGAACTCATTTTGTTGCACACTTTTGAAATCCCGATTTACGATAGTCAGTTTTTTCCTGAAAATTATGCCTCCATATATAATTCGATAGAATTGGCAAATTTTGAAATGTTTAAAGATGAAATTCCGAAACTACGAACAATTGCTATGGAACGAAATTTACAAGACATTGTCATAAAACACCGTTTAATGGATGGCGATTTAATTTATAACCTGAAAAATGCAGTGAAAGAAGATCAGATCGATTTTGTAATTATTGGTACAACAGGAGTTTCTGACTGGACAAAATTTTTTCTTGGTTCAAATACCAATTCTGTAATTTCAGAAGTCGACGTCCCCGTTTTATGTGTTCCAATTGATGCTAAATTTAAGAGTATAAAAACAATAGGATTCACTACCCGATATCGTGAAAAAGATAAAAATGAATTAAGAAAAGTATTAAAAATTGCAAAAAAAACAAATGCAAAAGTAAAAAGTTTATATGTTAAAACTTCTTCTTCAGATGTTTCTGATGCTACATTCAAGGACTGGGAAGCTGAGTTTGCTAATGATAATGTAGATTTTTTAATTATTCCAAGTGATGATGTCAAAGAAATAATTCTTGATTTCATTCTTTATAAGGATATAGATATCCTGACGACAATTAAACATAAAAAATCTTTCTTCGAAAATTTATTTGATTCAGGCTTTTCAAAAAAAATCACCAAAGAAGTTTCTGTTCCTGTATTGGTTATGCATGAAACCTAAAAATCAGTTTTTTTACTATTATTTAATATTGCAAAACCTATATTTGTATTTCACCAAATAATTAAAATGGAAGTATATCAAAATAAGGTTGCACATTATAACGAAGCATTTCAAAAAATCAATAAAAGATACAACGGTATTAGTATCCTGCGTTTATTAAGTGTTTTTCTGTGTTTGTTTTTATTGTTTTATTACATTAAAACAAATGAAAATCTATACGTAGTTTTTGCTTTTGTCTCTTTTATTGGTTTTATTTTTTTAATGAAACTTCATTCCAAATTATCTTTACAAAAAGAACTTACTTCTGCACTTTTAAAAATTAATAAAAATGAGATTTCTTTTCTGAAAAGGGAAGTATTTCCTTTTGAGAATGGAATAGAATTCAATGATTTTCATCATCCCTATGCGTATGATTTGGATATTTTTGGTGATTACTCCTTATTCCAAAATCTAAACAGAACGGCTACTTATATCGGTAAAAAGACACTTGCTGATCAGTTATTAAGGCTGAATGATAATGAAACCATTATTGCAAATCAGGAAGCGATAAACGAATTGAAATCAAAAATTGACTGGAGACAGGATTTTCTTGCTTTGGCAACTGTGAGTCATGACATGAAGGATTCTTACACATCATTAATGCATTGGAATTCAAATAACAACAATTCTTTACCTAAAGTTATAGTAGCTTTGTCATTTATAATGCCAACTTTGTTTTTCGGATTGTTAGCAGCCTATTTTATTACTTCAAAAACGATATTACTTTCTTATCTGACTTATGTTTTTATAGCCAATTTAATTGTTTTAGGAAGAACACTTAAACGAATTCAATCAGAAATAGCAAAGGCAGATAATATTGATAAAATTATAAAACAATATAGTTTATTGGTTCAGAAAATCGAAACAGAAACTTTTCAATGTAAAAAACTGATTGATTTACAGCAGCAGTTGATATTCAAAAAAACAAAGGCAAGCAATCACCTGAAACAGTTGTCAGAATTGTTTTCCCGAATGGATACAATAAGCAATTTAGTAACTGCGGTGGTATTTAATGGTACATTCTTATTTAATCTTCATGTCCTGAAAGCACTTTTAAAATGGAAAGATGAGTACTCATCTGAACTTGAAAAATGGGTTGACGTTATTGGAGAAGTCGAATCCTTAAATAGTTTAGCAAATTTAGCTTATAACAACCCGGACTTTGTTTTCCCGGAAATCAATTCTGAATTCAAAATCGGATTTTCAGATTTAGGGCATCCTTTATTAAATCCGGCAACAAGAGTTGGTAATGATACACATTTTTATCCCGAATCATTTATGATTTTAACGGGTTCAAATATGTCCGGCAAAAGCACTTTTTTAAGAAGTCTGGGGGTAAATATGGTTTTAGGCGGGATTGGCTCAGTTGTTTGTGCTTCAAAAGCAAATATTCATCCACTTCCAGTTTTGGTTTCAATGCGATTGTCTGATTCTTTAGCCGATAGCGAATCTTATTTCTTTGCCGAGATTAAGCGTTTAAAACAAATTATGGATGCGTTGGAAGCTAAACCCGCTTTTGTTTTATTAGATGAAATTTTAAGAGGAACGAATTCTGATGACAAACGCAATGGAACTATTGAAGTAGTAAAAAAAGTTATAGCTAAAAAAGCAATTGGTGCAATTGCCACGCACGACATCGAGGTTTGTTTAACGACAAATCAATATCCTGATATTTTAACCAATCAATGTTTTGAAGTCGAAATTGCAAATAACGAACTCCATTTTGATTATAAACTTCGCGCCGGAATTTGTAAAAACAAAAGCGCTACTTTTTTAATGCAAAAAATGGGAGTTATTTAATACTGAAATACCACTTAGTCCGTCAAATAATAAAAAAACTTTTTCTGCTTTTAAATATAAAGAGGCAGAAAAAGTTTTTATTTAAGACATAAAAAACAAATGGAGGCTTTTATAAATTTGCTTTAATTTTGCCTATAACAACATCATAATCTTTGTCGGACAAATATGTTTTTTGAGGATTCATTTCAAAAACACTTCCAAACCCGTAACCATCCTGGTATTTAGGAACAATATGTACATGCAAATGTGATAAGGTGTCACTAAACGCACCATAATTAATTTTGTCAGGATTGAATGCTTTTGTAATCGCTTGGGCTACAGTAGCCACATCTTCCATAAATAAATTACGTTGTTCTTCGCTTAATTCATAAAGTTCAACTGCATGATCTTTGTAAACTACATTGCAGCGTCCTGCATAGGATTGTTCTTTGAAAAGGAAAAGCTGGGATACTTTTAAATCTCCAATTTTTATCATTAATTGGTGTAAGGTGTCATTGTTTTGGCAATAAAGACATTCTGAAACTGGACTTGGCATATTTTTATATTTGGTCAATTAATAGTTTTATCGGCAAAAATACTTTTTATTTTAAAATAAAAAACTTTTCCTGCTTTTCAAAAATGAAAGAGGCAGGAAAAGTTTTGGTATAAATAAAAATCAAATTTATGTGCTATAATTTATATCGCAGGCTTACCATAAATTGGCGTGGCGCAATAGGATTTACACTATAATTCTCGTGTACTGTATAATTCAATTCATCTGTAATGTTTGATACTTTACACAAAAGCGATACTTTTTTCCAGTCATATCCTACTGATGCATCAAAAGTTGTATAGCCTTTTATAGGAATATCCCTGTCTCTGATAGTGATAATATATTTTGGGTCATTTGGATTAGTAGGTACTGGTTTAATTTCTGTCCACAAATAGTCATCATTCCAACCTCCGGTACGATCACCAATATAATTTCCAATAGCCCCAAAAGTAAGTCCCTTTAATTTACCATCATGCAATTTGTAGAAAAAACTTAAATTAGCAGTATGTTTTGGTGTTCTTGCCAAAATATCACCAACTATAAGACTACCGTTTGTTCCTGATGATTTAGTAACTTTTGTTTCATTAAAACTATAACCTGCCATAATATTTAATCCTTCAACAGGTCTGGCAGTAACATCAACTTCAAATCCTTTTCCTTTAGTTGCTCCCACCAATTCTTTTAAAGTATTAGATGCATTTTGAGTAACACCATCTGATAAAAATTGAGCAGTTTGTGCTAAATTATTATTAGAGATTTGATATGCTGTTAAATTAGTACTTAAAAGACCTTTCCAGAAATCTTTTTTGATACCCACTTCATATTGATCAATAATAGACGGGTCTAACGGTTTAGAATCTACCGTTGTTCCTGTGTTAGGAGTAAAAGAGTTAGAGTAACTCGCAAATAATGATAAATCAGTTGTTGGTTGAATTACCAAACCTGCTTTTGGAGAAAATGCTCTGTTTAAGCTTTTTGCTCCTTTTGTAGGTATCGAATTTTCGTAAGAAGTAGTAATTACATTTGCATTGTTTATTTTTTTAATTTCTTCCTTAGTTGTAGTAGCTTCACTTTCCTGCCATGACCAACGCAGTCCTGCCAAAACTTTAATATATTGATTAATAGAAATTAAATCTTGTGCAAATAATCCGAACCTTTTTGTGTCGGTATAAATTAATTGTGTAATTCTATTATTAAAAGGCACATTATAACTTTCTTTACTGTAGTCATAATTAAATAGATTGATAGCATTAGATTCTGTAGTTATAAGATCTGCAGGTTTTGCAGCATCGTAAAAACCAAAAGTATAACTAGGAGCTATAGAATTTTCATAATCTGCACCTGTAAATATCTGGTGTTTGATTTTTCCGGTATTGAAATTTCCTTGTAAACTTAATTGGTCGCCAAATATTCTTTCTGCTCCGTCAGATTTTGTTAAACCGCGTTTCCAATTTCCCTGTGCATCAAGTGTACTTATTTGTGCTGTAGATGTTTGTGTTCTTCTGTACGATTGGAAAGAAGAATTAAAACTTAATTTCCAATTATCATTAAAACTATGATTCAATAATAGGGAAGCACTTGAAGATTTGGTGTTTCCTGTTGACCAAAGCGCTCCATAAAACTCGTTGCGGGGTAAATCTAAGAGTGTTTTTCCTATAATTCCCGTTCCAAAGTCAGGAGTCCAGTCAGCACTTAAATAATCTCCTTGTAATGTGATTTGTGTTTTGTCTGTAATAGTAAATAAAAACGAAGGGTTGATGTAAACACGTTCGTTTCTTACATAATCCCTAAAGCTTTCAGAATTTTCATAAGAAGCATTAAACCTGTATGCTATTGAATTATTCAAAGGGCCATAAATATCAATTGCTGGTTTGTAAAAAGCATAACTTCCCATTTGCATGGATAGTTCGCCGCCTTCTGTAAATTTTGGGGTTTTGGTAACTAAATTTAATATTCCGCCCGGTGCAACATTTCCATATAATAAAGCCGAACCACCTTTTAAAAATTCTACTTTTTCTAAAGAAGAAACCTCTGGTATTGATCCTGCATTATATCTAAATCCATTTTTAAACATATTGTTGGCTCCCATATCATAACCTCTTGAAAAGAAAGATTCCTGAGCGCCACCACGAGCAGAACCAACATATATACCGTTGGCATTTTTTATAACTTCACTTAAACGTATAGCTTGTTGCTGCTCAATAACTTCACTTCCAATTATCTGTACACTTTGTGGTAAATCCATTGCCTTAATGCCTGAACGGGCAGCAGATATTGGTTTTTTTGGTTTATTTGCTGTTATTGTAACTTCATTTAAAACTTCACCTTTTTTATTTTTTACAGTATCATTTATTGCTGAAGCATAATCGTTCCCGGAATAATCCTGACTATAACTTGCCAAACTTAAAAACGATAAACTAAAAAGTAAGATATATTTCATTGTTGTTTATTTAGAATAAATTAAAATAATTTTTGCAAATATAATAGCTAAATCTTTTATTTAAAAGTTTATTTAGACTTATTATTATTAATTATATAACTATTTACATGTTAATTGTTTACAAAATTAAATACCAGAAAAAATTGTAAATAGCATTATAATTTGCGGTTAAAGCTTATTTTAGTATTTAAAAAAAAGCCTTTCAAAACAAAGTCAAAGACATAGAAACTATGTTTAAACAATGTTTTTTGAATTATTTTACAATGATTAAATGAGTTGCCATTTTCCAGATTTCATCATGTTTTTTCCCGTTGTGCTCTCCGGATAGTTTCTCAGTATAAGCAAATTCAACCATATAACTCCCTGACCAAAGTGGTGTAAATGAAATCTCTCCTTTATCGTTTGTCCATAATTCCTTTTCCCAGCCATTTGGAGCAATGACTTTTAGTTTCTGGCTTTTTGCAGGTGTACCCTGGTACAATGCAGATACATTTATTTTCACATCCTTTTTAGCTATATCAGCATTCTCAATAAATAATCCAATTACATTATTATTGGCAGTTGCATAATTTCCTGATTTTTTATTAGCCACTACAACAGTCGCACTCGAGTTATAGTCTAAAACCATAGTGCCGTAAACATCCTTTACCTTATGGTGCATTACTACTGTATAAACACCCTCTTCATCCGGTGTAAAAAAGCCCTGATATTTATTCTCTAAAGCTTTCGTAGTAAGTTTAGTTTCTTTTTTTGAAGGGGAAATTAATACCAAAGTGAAATCTTTTAAATCTGAAAACCACTTTTCTGATTTTGTGATGTCATTATCAGAAAATTCCCCAAAGTAAATTGAAATTTCATGTGATTTTCCTTTTATACCTGTAGAATTAGTTTCTATCCAAAGGGCATGAGCAAATAATGAAGGTGTTGCCATGAGCAGGAAAAATAATAGAATTGCTTTTTTTATTGTAATTGATTTCATTAAGTCGTTTTAAAGTTTATTAATTTTTCACAAACTTAAAACTTATTTAGAATAAATAAAAATAATAATTCATTTATTTATATTTAAATGTTATAATTAATAACAAAACATTAAAAAGTTTTTAACTGTAAAAAGAAATGAAAAAATAGCAACAATCATCATATCCATCAATCCAATTTAAATGTTAATTTTGCATTCAATTAAATCTAAATCGCTAGATGATTTTTCCCTACTTTAAAAAAATACAGCATACTCCCAAAGGATTTAGGTTAGCTAATACGGTGTTTTTTTTTCTTTCCGGATTCGGATATTCATCCTGGGTATCGAGAATTCCACATATACAGGCGCAACTTCATTTGTCTGAAGCGCAGTTCGGGGCTGTATTATTCGCATTTCCAATTGGTTTGATGCTTACAATGCCTTTCACAGGTATGTTGTTAAATAAATACAGCAGCCGTTATATTATGCTGTTAGGCGCAATTATGTTTAATATTGTCCTGTCTTTGCCAGGTTTAGTTGGTTTTGTGTGGCAGTTGGTTATTGTACTTTTAATTTTTGGAGCCTCTCGTAATATTTTTAATTTATCAATTAATGCACAATCCCTGGAGGTTCAAAAACTATATCCAAAATCAATTATAACCCGTTTTCATGCCGTTTGGAGTATAGCGGTTTTTTCAGGAGCAGGTTTAGGCTATGTCATGGTAACACAACATATTGCACCTTCACATCATTTACTTGGTGTAAGTGTTCTTATGATGGGGTTTACGGCTTGTTTTTATCCAATGAGCATTCACAATCAGCCAGTACCTGTTAAAAAGAAGTTTTTTTCAATGCCAGAAAAAAATCTTATTAAGTTTGCCATAATTTGTTTTGTCTCTATGGCCTGCGAAAATACGATGTACGATTGGAGCGGTATATACTTTGAAAATATATTGCATGCTTCTCCTAAATTAACCAGTGCTGCATTTGTATTTTTTGCAACTGCCGTAACGTTAGGCCGTTTGTTTGGGGATTATGGAGTAATGAAATTTGGGACTAAACAAATTCTGTTTTACAGTGGTATTTTAATCACTTTAGGATTTTTCATTTGCTTTATACTGCCGTATGCCTATCCCACTATTTTTGGTTATGTTTTAATTGGAGCCGGTGTTTCCTGTGTGGTTCCTTTGGTGTTTGGTATTGCCGGGCGATCATCAAAATTAAACAGCGGCTCTGCTATAACTTCTATATCTACAATTGGCTATCTGGGTTTTTTGTTAGTTCCGCCCATGGTTGGTTTCATCTCTGAATATCTGAGCATGAAATGGGCATTTTTAATAATGGCCCTTTTAGGAATACTGATGATTTTGATGGTAAATAAGATAGGGGAGAACGAGTAAAAAGAATTGCTGTGAAGTCAGATGCTTATTTTTTTATAGATGTTATTCTTCTTTAAGAATTTTTAATTTCAGTTTTTTATTATGTTTTCGGCTGTTAATTTTACTACTTAATATCCAATATATGGCAAATCCGAAAGCTAAAGTTAGTACTATTGAAATTAAATTTATTCCCCACAAGAGATAAATTATACCTAATAAAAATATTAGAAAGATTTCTATGTAGTATGTTTCTTTTTCAGCATTACGTTGCTTTATGATCATAATATTTCCGCGTCTTTTTCCAATTCTTTTATTACTTTTTTGGTTATTTTATCAACGCTATAACCTCTATCAAGATCAGATAAAGTAAAGCAAATTTCAAATTCGAGTTCAAGTTTGTGCATGAATTGATAATATTTTTTAACTCCTTTAAAAGAATTTTTAATATTATCTTTTCGATGTGGTGGAAATGTAAGGAAATCTAAAAAGTGATATTCTTCAAAAAGTGCAGCTGGTTTTTGACGCTCTTCTTTAAAAACTTCCAGAATTTTTGACCTTACTTGGATCTCAGTCATTACAATTGGTGATTAAAAAACTAATAGTTTGGCTATTTAAAATGTAAATTAAATTTTATCTTTTAGTCATAATAAACTTCTCAGAAGTCAATTTTCCTTGCAATTTTCCTGAAATCTCTGCTGTCAAAGTATTGTTGACACCTTTTGTATACGTGATTTTTTGAGGATAATCATGTTGAGGGTTTTCGAAAGTCAATTTGTTTTCGGTTTCTGATGTTGAAGAAAAAGCTACAGGTTTACCATCATTCTGACCTTTTACTGTAGCAATATACGTTAGTGTTTCGCTTTTTTGTGCTAAAACAATATTTTCAAAATGCAAGGTGTCTTTTCCTTTTATAAAGTGCGAAGTAGCGCTAAAAGTACTGTCATTTACTTTTTGCCAGTTTTCATTTAAAACACCTTCATCGGATGTATTTTGCCAGTTTCCGATAAGCCAGTCTGCTGCTTTTATTTTATCTTTTTCAACAGATTCTCTTTTCTGACAAGAAACAATGGCTAGCAAAATCATTATAAAAATAGTTTTTTGAAACATCTCGGTAATATTTAATATTGTTTGAATTACTAAAGTATGAAAAATTGAATTAGATAATAACAAAATGTGGCAATTAGATAATTTATGCCTAACCACAAAGGATAGCATACACCAGTTCTTTGGTGGGTTTTTGATCTTTCAATTTAGCTCTGACTTCATCAAAGGTGACTTTAAAATCACAGCCTAATTTGTAATTGCCACAGCCATAAGCAGTTTTTCCTTTAAGAATGATGCCATTTTTGCACTTTGGACAGTGTAATGTGTCCGATTGGGTATCAGGTTTTGCTTTTGGAATATTTTTCTTTTGTTCTAATATGAGTTTGAAATTTTCCCCGAACCGAATCAAGCCTTCAACAAAGCTGTTACCAATTTTAAAGTCTTTTAAATTTACAGTAGAACCTTTTTGAACCAATCGTAAATATTGACTGTCAGATATTTTTTTTCCAGAAAATATATTCGGCAATACAAATTCACAACCTGCTTTGTATTCACTGCAGCCATAAGCTGATTTTCCTTTTATCAAAGTTCCTTTTTTACATTTGGGACAGGATTCCGCCAAAATTCCGGCAGCTTTCTTTTTCTCAACTTTTACGGCTTCTTCCTGAACATTTCCGGCATGTGAAATATTAGCATGTCTTGTTTCACTTCTTACTTCATTGACCAAATCTTCAACCATTCTTTTCATATTTTTAATAAAAGCTGTGGGAGTAAAAGTTCCTTTTTCAATATCTTTCAATTGTTTTTCCCAGGAACCTGTCAATTCGGCTGATTTGATTAATTGATTTTGAATCGTTTCAATAAGCTGGATTCCGGTTGGAGTTGGTAAAACCTGTTTTTTATTTCGAACAATATACTGGCGCTTAAAAAGTGTTTCGATAATATTCGCTCGTGTTGACGGACGGCCAATTCCGTTTTCTTTCATCAATTCACGTAAATCTTCATCATCAACTTGTTTGCCAGCTGTTTCCATGGCACGCAATAAAGTTGCTTCCGTAAACTGATTAGGTGGTTTGGTTTCTTTTTCTAAAAAAGAAGGTTCGTGCGGGCCTTTTTCTCCCACAACAAAACGGGGTAATATATCAGCTTCTTTTTCTTTGGCATTCGGATCTTCAAAAACAACGCGGAATCCTTTTTTTAAGATTTCTTTTCCAGTGGTTTTAAATAATACATCAGCTGCTTTTCCAACAACTGTAGTATTAGCAACCAGGCAATCGTCGTAAAAAACTGCAATAAAACGTTTGACAATAATATCATAAACCTGCTGCTGATTGTACGGCAGATTGATTTCTATTCCCGTTGGAATAATAGCGTGGTGATCGGTAACTTTTTTATCGTTGAAAACCTTCGGAGATTTTTTGATCTTTTTCTCTAAAATAGGTTGGGTTAATACACTGTAATTTGATAATTTCTGCAGAATTCCCGGCACTTTCGGATAAATATCGTTTGGTAAAAAAGTCGTATCCACTCTGGGATACGTAACTACTTTTTGCTCGTACAAACTTTGTGCGATTTTAAGTGTTTCATCTGCCGAAAACCCGAATTTTGTATTGCAATAGACTTGTAAGCCTGTTAAATCAAAGAGTTTGGGTGCAAATTCATTTCCGTTTTTTTTATCAATCGAAACAATTTCAAATTCACTTTCCTTGACTTTATTGGCTAAAAGTTCTCCATCTTCCTTATTTAAAAAACGGCCTTCTTCATAACTAAAAAGTGTTTCACGGTATAAAGTCTGTAATTCCCAATAGGGTTGGGGATTAAAATTTTCTATTTCTTTAAACCGGTCAACGACCATCGCTAAGGTGGGTGTCTGTACTCGTCCGATAGACAATACTTGTTGGTAACCGCCATGTTTTACGGTATATAAACGGGTAGCATTCATTCCGAGTAGCCAATCTCCAATAGCTCTTGAAAAACCGGCATAGAATAAATTATCGTAGTTGGCAGACGGTTTTAAGTTATCAAAACCTTCTTTTATGGCTTCGGTGGTTAGAGATGAAATCCATAAGCGTTGTACTTCTCCTTTGTAATGGGCTTGATTCATCACCCAACGCTGGATCAATTCTCCTTCCTGTCCGGCATCCCCGCAGTTGATTACCAAGTCGGCTTTGTCGAATAAACTTTTTATGATTTTAAACTGTTTTTCGATACCCGAATTCTGAACGACTTTGGTTTCGAATTTCTCCGGAAGCATGGGCAGATTATTAAGATCCCAGCTTTTCCAGTGTGGTTTGTAATCATTAGGTTCTTTTAAGGTACATAAATGTCCAAAAGTATAAGTTACGGCATAACCATTGCCTTCGTAATAGCCATCATGCTTGGTATTGGCTCCCAAAACGGATGCAATTTCTCGTGCTACACTTGGTTTTTCGGCAATACAGACCTTCATTCTCTCTTTCTTAATTAAAAGCGAAATTAAGGATTTAGAAATTGGTATTGAAATTTTTTGCCACTAAGAAAACAATGCAGTAAGTTTTTTTAAGCTTGCTTTTTTTAATCTTGCACTTGGTTTTAGATTTACTATATTTTATTAGTGATTAAAAAACTCCAGCATAGTTTTTAACGATTCTTTCGAATGCATTTTTTCGCCATTTTCAATTGATTCCAAAGTTGCTTTTGAAGCTCTTTCAAGCATATTATTTTCATAAAATGCAATAGCTTCCTGCACTGTTTTAAATTTTTCAGAAGTTAGAAATTCACTTAATTCTAAAGCATCGAGCATCGCCATATTAGCACCTTCGCCTGCAAACGGGGGCATAACATGTGCGGCATCTCCAATGATTGTGAGGTTAGGCAAAGATTCCCAGGTTTGATTTAATGGCATATAATAAATAGGACGAGGAATAAAAGGCACCGTTGCATTTTCAAAAAGCTCCTGCCAGTTAGTGCTCCATTCCGTATATGTTTTTTTAAACCATTCCAACATTTGTTTGTTATTGGTATAATCTAACCCGTTGGTTGTTGCCCAATTTTCATCGGCTTTAAAACTGGCATAAAAACCTAAAGCTCCACCGCCTTTTTGTCCCATCAATAAATTTTGCGTGTTGCCAAAAGCCATTATTTTTCCACCTTTCAGCAACGAATGAATAGTGGGTGTTGCAATTTTGGATTCGTAAACATTTCCTTCCAGCATGGTGATGCCGGAATATAAAGGTTTGATATTGGTAATATAAGGTCGGATTTTAGAATTGGCACCATCAGAACCAATTACAATATCAGCGTAAGCAGACAACCCATTTTTAAAATGTATCAGCCATCCATCATTTTGTGCATCCATCGAAATAAAATGGCTGTCCCAAACTATCGTTTCAGGTTGTAAGGATTCAAGCAATATTTTTCGTAAAGTACCGCGGTCAATTTCAGGACGAAAATATTCATCACCAAAATTTTCCTCACGATTCCTGTCATGTTCATTAAAAAATATTTCGGCGCATTCGTTTAAAATTAGAGTTTTATCTGCACCGGGCATATAATTGCTTTTAAATTCCTCAAATAAATTAGCTTTGCGAATGGCTGCTAATCCTGATTCGTCGTGCAAGTCAAGGGGTGAACCCTGTACACGTGCATTTTTATTTAAATCTCTTTCGTAAACTTTTACATTTACGTTTTGCAGTTGTAAAAGCCTGGCTAAAGTAAGTCCGCCGGGACCGCCACCTATGATGGCTATTTGTTTGTTTTCTAATAACATTCCGTATAGTTTTAAATAGTACGGGACAAAATTATTGTTGTTTTAGAACAGATAATAGTATAAATCGGTCATTCTTGTTTTTAATTAATTCACTTGGAACTACGCCTGAGAATTTTTTGATCTCTTTGATGAAATGAGTCTGGTCGGTAAAGTTTAATTCCGGAAAAAGCCGGCCTTTGGCAATATGTTCCAAAGATGCTTTGAAGCGTAAGATTTTGCAGAACGCATTTAAAGAAAGTCCGAATTGCTTATTGAAATACCGATTGATTTCCCTGCTGCTCCAGGCTATTTTTTCTGAAAGCTCTTTTATTTTTATTTCACCATTTGATTCGTAAACGAGTTTAAAAAGACTGCGTTTTCTTTCATCCATTTGGGCAGGTAAAAGTTCTTTTAGTTTTGTAGATATTTTGGAGTGAAAAGAATCGAAATCTTTTAAATTGTTGCTGTTAATATTCCAAAAGTCGTTTGGTAAAACTTTTGCACTATTTAAAATATCTGCAATAGAAGTATTTAAAAGATATTCGGCTCCCAAAGGTTTAAAACTAATTTTGTAAGCCAGTGTATTTGCCGGAATAATTTGTTCTTCAGGTACATTTTCCAGACCAATAAGTGTAATTTGAAATGGCTCTGATTTTGATTGCATAAAAAACAAATCAATTCTTCCATCCGGCATCAAAACCACTTCCATTGAGTTGTCTGACTTGTTATGAAACATTCCGATATTCTCTACAAAGTCAAGAAGTGACGCGTCTGGCTCTATAGCTTTGTAGTAGAATTCATTGTTCATTTTTCGATTTATTATTTGTTTTGTAAATGACTTTTATACTTTAAAAACATTGAGTTTTTCCAGCCAAAAGATTTTTGTATCGAAAAACGTAAGTTTAGTTTTAATTGTCCGATCCGATTTATCTCTGGAACTCTTAGTTGTAAATCTAGCCGTAGTTTTATTAAAATCTAAAGTATATTGTTCATCAAAATCTCCTTCTTTATTAGCAGAAAAAGTAATCAGATTATCTATCGAACTCCATTTTCCTTTTCCGTATTTATTTACTTCTGGCGGAATTCCGCCTTGTATTTTCGAATACGAATGAAATAGGAATGTTCCGTCCGGATTTAAGGTTAATTTATATTCTATGTTATGTTTTCCTTCTTCACCAAGCGAACGTGTATATTCTCCAGAGAACTGATTGGATTGCGCGAAGAGTATTAGGTTGGAAATTAAAAGTAGGGTGGTGACTATGTTTTTCATTGGTTTGATTGTTTTAATTAAAGCTGTCTTTTTGGATCATGTGTTACTGCAATCACTAATGCAATACCATAAAAAAGCAAAGCCACAATTGCACGTACAATTTCATTTCCGCCTCCCGCTGACGGGTTTGCAATGGCATCAGGAACATGGAACCAATTTTACTAAGTTCTTTCATTAATAATAGTGTTAAAAAATAATTAAAGATCAGTTTTGGTAATTATCAAATATATAAATTAATACGTAAAGTACTATTGTAGTAGAATTTGTTTTTCTTTTAAAGTAATTTATTTCTGATTTGAATTATGGAAGTAGTTGTGGAGATATCCTCTTTCGATAGGAGAAAGATTGTATTAAAAAAATGTCTAATGTACTCTGTCATTTCATCTGTTTTGTCCTGCTAACGAAGGAAGCATCTTTGCAAGTAGCTTTATAATATCCTGGTAAATTCAGTATTTTATGCTTGACTAATGATATTAGAAGGTCTTTAAAAAGTTGACGAAAAAAGTCCGGAGACTTATTGTCTTTACGTTTACTAAGAACATTAAAAAAAAACGCAAAGTCGGGAGACTTTGCGGAGCTGATGTGTATGTGATTCTGCCTTAAAACAGCCATCATGTGTCATATGCCGTTTTTATTCTGCTCTATAATTCGATTTTGGGCCATTAATTTCATTTTCAAGTCATCATAGATTATTCCAATTAATAAAATTATTGCTGCGATTGCAACAACATATAGCTGTATTTTCGAATAAAAGATACCTCCCAGAAGTCCGCCTAAAAAGAAAAAGCTGATAATGGTCAAACGTAACTTTATTGAAGAGAAAAGTTTATCTTTTTGCTCCTTCTCCTTGTAAAAAAACAATTGAGATAATTCTATTCCTAAGTCTGTAAATAAACCTGTTAAATGTGTTGTTCTGACAGTAGCGTTTGAAATTGTCGTTACTAATGAATTTTGTAAGCCCATCGCAAACAGTAAACAAAATGCTAAAAGATCGGGATGTTCTAAAATTAAAAATTGTCCAAATATTGCAACAGAAAAAAGAATAATACTTTCAATTATTATAGGAATTATATAAATTAAAGTATCATTTATCTTAGATACCATTTCGACTAATACATTTGATACAAAAGAGCCTAAGAAGAAAAAGAAAATGTATGAGAAATAAATAAACCCTTGCCAAAAGTTAAGTTTAAAGATTTCGTCCACGAACAGGGCAAAGTGTCCTGTTACATTTGTTGTTAGGCGTTGGACTGCTAGAAAACCTGCAACATTTACAATTCCCGCTACAAATGAAAGTAATGAAGCGATTCTTAAATTGTGTTTTAGTGTTCTTTCCTTTCCTTTGTGTCGAAACATAAATTGTTTTCAGTTTGTTGTTTTGTGCCGGACTAAATTCGGTATAAAGTCCCGTAAATAAGCGAGGTTTGGGATTAAAGATGCGTTATTTTCGGTTAAGTACAAATTTTTCAAGCACAAAACCATATTTAATTTATCCTAATACACAAATCTCCTGTAACGACTCTTATGCGGGGTTGTTTTATCGAAATTTCGTTTTAACGGCAAGTTTTTCATGCTTCTGTTTTAGTTTACAGTTTTCAATTTCCATTGCTACCTGTATTAAGCTACTTGATTATTATTTACAATTGTTATGAAATTCTTCTTAATAAACATAGGAATTAATAAAATCAAAACGATTAGTAAACAAAACAACAGCGAAAGCCATATTCTAAATGTATTAAAAATCGGTAACGAAAATAATCCTATCGCAAACGTTTTTTTAATTGAAAGATATTCCAACTATCAAATTTATCGAATTAGTTTTTGCATTTCCACCATTCCAAAGAGGTTTTTTGTTAGTATTTGCCAAACCTAAATTTTCTCGAATTTCAACATTAATAGTTTTATTTTCACCTAAATCAAAGTTCTTACCTAAACCTAATGAAATTCCAACATCAGTTTTTTTATTATCTTTAGTTGTATCAACATCATCAGAATTTATTCCTGGAGCATTAAGATCATTTGTAATTTTCGACTTTAATAAATATCCGATAAATGGTCCGCCATTTAAATAAAAACTATTTTTGTTAGTAAAATTGTATTTTAATAATATTGGCAAAATTAAATAATCATAATTCTTTCTAGAAGTGAAATTATATATTTGAGATGGATCATCAAAATTTTCTCTAAGCTCAATTGATTGATCTGCTTTCTGACTTTTTCTTTCATAATTAAGTTCCAATTTCAATCCTAATTTTCCTTGAATTTTATATTCAAAATTAACACCAAAAAGATACGCAAATGCTGGACTTTCTGAATAAAATTGATTAAAAGAAGAAGGAATTGTATAACCTCTAAAATTTGAGTAATTAAGCCCTCCTTGAAATCCAAATTTGATTTTAGAATTTTGTGAGTAAGTAGATAATGTCATCAATAAAGTTAAACGGAACAATAATTTTTTCATGGTTACAATGTTTTATTTACATTTTGAATTCGTCTCGATTTTTTAAAATGTTTGCTACGTTTCCTTGCTACAAGAGGTTTGGGATTAAATTAAGACTTATTTTCGGATTTGCCTAAACTTCCTAAATACAAGACCATTTTTAAATTAAGCCAGATGCCCAAATCTCTTGTAGCAAGTGTTAGCAAACGTTCTTGTATTCTTCAATTGGAATGTTACCAATTTTATCTCTAACTACTTCGATTATTTCCTTTTTATCTTTTTCGCTAATATTTTTACCTAAAATTATTTTATTAAATGCTTCTTTAGGAAGTTCAATTTGTCTCATTTCTCTAGTTGCTGGTTCTTCATAAAAAGTATGTGTTCTATATTCATTTTCATGATCCCATTTCTTTTCTTTAGAAAATATCTGTTTACTCTTAATTTCATAATGTTGCATTATAGGTTCTGGCAAAATGATTGGTAAATCATCGTAAGTAACTTTTCCGCCACCGCCTAAAAATTCAAACATTATTCTTGAATTATAGCCTACACAAAATCCAGTTGAGTTATTCGCATATTCATTCCACATTCTTTCAAGACACGGAAATTCAGTTACACAAAGAATGCCTCGTCTTTGATCAACTTCATTAAAATAACGTTCTTGAAAATCATCATAAATTTTTTTATTTTTAAGAAGTTTTTGCTTTGCCCAATCCCTTGCATCTTTTCTATGTTTTTGGCGGGTAAACTCTGGATTTTCCAGTTTCGATAATCGAACTGCAAAATCGATAGTTTGCTTATTATTCAATAAATCGTATCTGATAGGAATTTTACAATCATTTTCATCATCAAATGAACTTGCTGGGGCCATATATATTTCACGATTCTTAATATATCGATCATGATAATCTTTATTCCAATCTCTATATTTATATAGAACAGCGGGATATTCACCATCATCTAAAGTTCCATTGTAAATTTTATACGTCATCGTCATAGTAGAATGTTTGCTAACATCAGTCTGTGAATAAACTCAAAAATACCTCCTGAGAATCGGCTGTATGAAATTTTTCTCCGACAGGTATCCGAATATCTTCTCTTTTTGACTTAGTTTTTTCACAGCCTGACTTCCTGCCGCTACACGAGGTTTGGGGTTAAATTAAGCCTTATTTTCGGATTTGCCTAAACTTCCCAAATACAAGACCATTTTCAAATTAAGCCAATTGCCCAAATCTCTTTTAGCAAGTGTTAACTGCCGTTTTTTATCATCCATTTATTATTTTTATATTCAAAAAATTTCATTCCTAATTCCCCGTGTAAACCTACGCTACCATAATTTATTATTGCTTTGTTAAATTCTTTGTTGAAAATTGGTTTTATAAAATATTTAAAACTGTTTCTACAAGTTTTCGAAAAAAAGGTAACGCCTTTTTCGAGTTCACGAATCGAACTTCTCTTGATTAGTTTTATATTATTTTTCTTTAAATATTTTTCTTCAAATTTGAAATTTTTAGAAAGTTTATCTAAACTATCAAGCTCGTTTCTGTTTTGCAGTGAAAGTTTTCTAATATAAATTTTTTCAAAGTTAGAATTTGGGTTTTCAAGTTTTTGTATTTCAATTAAACTTTCTTTTGGAATTTCTAATATGCATCCACAATTTTCTTCTGAAATTAGTTGTTGTATAAGTTGATTAGCCTTTTGATTATATTCTATTTTTGGCTTTATAATTTCTTTTTTGCAGGAAACTAAAAATATTGCAAATAATATAAATATTGAATTTCTAATTTTCATATGCTTTTTTTGGGTAAAATGGCAGTTAACTAATATATAAGTCTGATAAAACTAGGTTTATCTGCCTTAATTGGGGTAGATAAGTCTGATAAAAGTAAAACTTTAGTAGGATGCTAATATAGAAATATTTCTGAAAAAACACGTATTGACGATTGCCAATCATCACCCGTAAAGATTGTACACAATATAATCTAAAAGCTTTTACGCAAAATCATAAATGCTTTTACAAAACAAACATCGTCTTTTATTTAAATTAGTAACCAAGTAAAAATACCTGATTTTTACATGAAAGGAAATTCGAAATTGTAAATATTTCTTGTAAAAACAATTGCACTAGCCCTGATAGAAGCGGCATCCTTTTTTGGCAAATGTAAAATATCCAATTCAAACGTAAACAATCTGTCAAAAAAGATATAGCGGATAGCAGGAAACAGCTCCTGAAAAAACCAGCAACGACAACTTTTAACTATCAACTATTTTTCGTAAATTTGCACTCCAATAAAAGGATTAAGAAAATGTTAGATAGACTTCAAATAGTAAAACAACGTTTTGACGAGATTTCGGATTTGATTATCCAGCCGGATGTTATTTCTGATCAGAAACGTTATGTGCAATTGAATCAAGAGTACAAAAACCTGAAAGCATTGGCGGAGAAGCGTGATGAGTACGTGCTTTTGATGGCTAATATAGACGAGGCAAACGAAATTATTGCTGATGGAAGTGATGCAGATATGACCGAAATGGCCAAAATGCAATTGGATGAAGCAAAAGAAAGATTGCCGGAACTGGAGGAAGAAATCAAATTTATGTTGATTCCTAAAGATCCTGAAGATGCTAAAAACGTGATGGTCGAGATTCGTGCCGGAACGGGTGGGGATGAAGCGAGTATTTTTGCCGGTGATTTGTTCAGGATGTATACTAAATATTGTGAAAATCAAGGCTGGAGAACTTCGGTTGTGGATATGAACGAAGGAACTTCGGGAGGTTTTAAAGAGGTTATTTTTGAAGTTACGGGAGAAGATGTTTACGGAACTTTGAAGTTTGAAGCGGGTGTTCACCGTGTTCAGCGTGTTCCTCAGACAGAAACGCAGGGTCGTGTGCATACATCTGCAGCTACGGTAATGGTTTTACCGGAAGCGGAAGAGTTTGATGTACAGATTGATATGAACGATGTTCGTGTTGATTTCTTCTGTTCATCAGGACCTGGGGGACAATCGGTAAATACTACGAAATCTGCTGTACGATTAACACACATTCCAACCGGATTGGTGGCGCAATGTCAGGACCAGAAATCACAGCACAAAAATAAAGATAAAGCATTAGGCGTTTTACGTTCCCGTTTATACGAACAGGAATTGGCCAAGAAAGAAGCTGAAGATGCTACAAAACGTACTTCTCAGGTAAGTTCTGGTGACCGTTCGGCTAAGATTCGTACGTATAATTACGCACAGGGTCGTGTAACAGATCACAGAGTTGGTTTGACTTTATACGATTTAGGAAACATTATGAATGGTGATATTCAGAAAATTGTAGCTGAGCTTCAGTTGGTGAATAACATGGAGAAATTGAAGGAAGCTTCTGAAGTGTTTTAAATTCACTAAACTAAATAAATAGCATTTATAGAAAAAGCCGGACTTAAGATTAAGTCCGGCTTTTAAATGCAAAAAAAGCAAAGTCGGCGAATGCAAACTTTGCTTTTTCATAAGGCTCTAATTTCATCAATTAGAATTTATAGTGAAGTATTAACTGTTTAACCGTTGTTTGTTAAATATAACGTATAAACGAGTTAGATACCTAAAAATACTCTTGTGAATTCAAAACATTTATAGAAATTAGAGTAAATGTGCACACCATTTTTTATTATTATTTCGTTTAGCTTTTCCATAATATTTCTAATTTAGTTTAGACAATTACTCATCCCATGTATTTTGTTGTTGCGTTGATTCTTGTTGTGTTGATTGATGATGTTGTGGTTTGGCAACTAACGTAGTGACCGCCAGCTGTATTATTGATCCGAAGATGTTCTTAAATGTCGAATCAGTTTTTCCAACTACTAATTTCTTTGCCAGATAACCTATTCCAATACTAACAGCTGATTGGGCAATATCACTTTTAAAACCTACGGCTTCGTTGATTTCTTCTACGGTGTTTCTAATTAAATTAAGAGGCTGTATGTTCTCTTTAATCTCCGTAATTTCATCTTTTATCGCAATCCAATCCAGATCCTGTTGAATTTTTGTTTCACGAATCATCTGATTTAATCGGTCTACATCAAAAACGCTTTTTTTCATACTTGTTTCCATAGCAGTTAATTTTGTATTTGATCAGTTTCGTTAGAATCAGATTTGCTGTCTTTTAAAATACTCGATATAATCATGTTTCCAATTGGAGTTTTAATAAGTGAGTGTTGAAAAGTATGCAATACAATAGCAACAATCAGATAAAATAATGCCAGTATAAAAAACCCGTAATAATATTCGCCAAGTTCTTTTCCAATCCATAAACTTATTCCAATATTCAGAAACAAGGTAAAAAATGCAACAACAGCGCCAACAGCTATTCGTGATGTAATTGTTGAAAGTACATCTGCTGATGCAGATACTGTTCTGAGTTTAACTAATTCTAAACTCGTTCTGGTATAGTTTTCAGCTTTTTCAAAGATGTTTTCGTTTGTTGTTGCATTAGTTTCCATGATAGTGGGTATTATTTAGAATTAAAAATTTCACTTTTTAATAGTTATTCTTTACAGTTTTAGCTTCATCTTTAGCAGCATTAAACTCGTCTTTAACCTGATTGAATTTGGCTTTACCTTCTTCAATAATATCTTTTCCGCTAGTACTTAACGAACCTATGATACCATCTACTTTTCCTTTTAGGTTATCACCATAATCTTTTGACTTATCCTTGATTTTTTTTCTTGTTTCTGAACCTTTTTCCGGTGCAAATAAAACTCCTAAAAATGCTCCTGCAGCTGCAGCTCCTAAAATCCCTAAAATTGTGTTACTTGTTTTCATAATATTTGATTTAATAGATTAATATAATTTTGCTTGTTTTTTTATATTCTTAAATTTCACGTCCTTTAATAAGTCTGAATATTATTGCGATAACAGCAATTACTAATAAAATGTGAATGATGCTTCCTGCACTGTATACAAAGAACCCTAAAGCCCAAAGAATGACAAGAATAACTGCGATTGTGTATAATAAATTTGACATGGTGTTATTATTTATTTATGGTTAATATTAATTAATTTAATTTGTATGATAGGTATAAACTCAAGTTGCTGTTTTTTAAATCAGATGAATCATCTCCATCTTTTACAATAGTTGTCAATCCGTAGTTATAACGTAATCCTACACTTAACGGGCTGAAATCTACTCCAATACCACCAGCTAATCCTGCATCAAACTTGTTGAAGTCATCAGTATCATATTGATCTTCAAATTCGAAATCTCCATCGCCTGTCGATTTTGCGCTAACCATATAAGAGGCATAACCACCAGCATGTATATTGAAGTTTTTAGTAATATTTACTCTTACTAATAAAGGAAGTTCAATATAATTTAATTTTAATTTTACATTTCCCTGAGCTAGTACATTATTATATTCTAATTCTGAACCTCTTGTAGTGAATAATAGCTCTGGTTGTATTGCAACAAAATCAGATACAGGTAAAGTAGCATAAGCTCCGGCATTGAATCCGAATAATACGTTTTCATCATCTGCATCGTCAGTATATAAATTTGACATGTTTAATCCTCCTTTAATACCGAACTCAGTAGTAACATTTTCCTGAGCGTGCAGCATTCCAAATGTTGCGGTCATAAATAGGGTTAAGGCGTATAAAAAATTTGATTTCATAATGTTAAAATTTTAATTAATAATTGATAATAAATTTGTTTGATTTTTTGCTTGTCTTAAAAGCTCATAATTATTTTGGTAAATAAAAAAGCACTAAATTTAAAATCGACGTATCTTGTGTTTTTTTAGAAATAGATTCAAATCATTTGATTTGCTCAGATAAAGATTTATCCTCAAATCGATGTAGGCTTTATTAAAATTTACATCGGCAGTATCGATCAATTTCTGAATCATTATTTCAACGGTTGAATTCACTTCAGTAGTCATAATCAATTTTTTAAGGTTTCTTTATTGACATCCTTAAATAACAGATTTTAATTATTTTCTATTACTTTGCTAATTTCCCTTACTGTGTTTTTTAACCTATGTTGAGCCAACTGACTTTTACAACAATTGATTTCGTTACATTTGATTCTGCAATAAAATGTATCTATTTCCTCTTTGCTTATTTATAAGAACGTTTTTTAAATTACTTCCTTTTTCAATCGGTTCATTCTTTTTACAGGATAAAAAAGAACCTAATATTATCACTATAAAACCTGCTTTTAAAAATGATATTTTTAGAGAAAGGCATTTTTAATTAGTACTTGATTACTACATTACAAAGATGCTAAGCAACCATAAGTTTTTCTTTACAGCATAAAAAAGAAACGTTATATAATTCCCATAATGGATTTATATAACGTTAAATAAGGTGTTTTGGATGTTTTATTTAGGAAGATATACTGTAAATATAGTCCCTATATTTATAGAGCTATCAGCAATAATATACCCTTTATGGTTTTCTACTATTTTTTTGCAAATAGAAAGGCCGATACCGGTTCCGGGATAATCTGTTTTTGAATGCAAACGTTGAAAAAGCACGAAAATCGTTTCTTTGAACTGAGGATCAAATCCCATTCCGTTATCTTTAAAAGTAATTTTATGATACTTTGTTATAGACTGATCTAATAATTCAGGATAATCAGCAGATAAAACTTTTTCAGATTCAATGTTTATTTCAGGCTGTAAATCAGGCTGACTGTATTTTAAAGAGTTACCTATTAAATTAATAAAAAGCTGTTCTATCTGATAAGGTATTACAGATAGTTTGGGTAGTTTAGAAACAGTTATTTTAGCTTTTTGATCTTCAATAACTTCGGCTAATTCTGCTATTGCATTTTCAAACAAATGATTTAGATCTGATTTGATAAATTCTTTTTTGGTAGTATTTGTCCTTGAAAACAGTAATAAATCATCAATTAAAACCCGCATTCTTTTGGCGGAAGCTTCAATTTTTGTAATGTATTCCTTGGCGCTGTCTGAGATTACAGCACGGTCAGCATCAGAAACTCTTGAAATAAAAGTTTGTATTTTTCGTAATGGCTCTTGTAAATCGTGACTGGCAACGTGGTTAAAAGAAGCTAATTCCTGGTTGCTTTTTTCAAGTTCATTATTGCGTTCCTGAAGTTTTATATTTAATAAATGTTCATCAGTAATGTCAAAATTAATTCCAAGCAAAATTTTGCTTCCCTGGTTATCAATTAAAAGTTTTCCGGTAGATTTAAAATGGCGTACCTGCTTATCCCTGCGGATTACCTTGTAGTAAATAAAAGGCAGTCGCTTATTATCAATAATTCCCTGAATAGATTTTTCAATAGCTGATCTGTCTTCAGGATGCACAAATTCTAAAAAAATTTCCTTAGTAGGAATAAAAGATTTCGGTTCAAGTCCCAGCAAACGATACTGATTGTCTGAGTAATCAATTTTATCGGCATCCAAATCCCATTGCCAGGTACTAAATTTTCCAATAATTTCAGATTCTGCCATAAGGCGGGACGAAATTAAAAGTTTTTTATTATAGGATTTTAAACTTTCAAGATCACGGCTGATTTGTCTATAAGCAAGTAGAATAAAAATTAATGCTGCTAAAAAAAGAGAAATAGAGAAAAAGGGACTAAGGGAAATTTCTTCATCATATTTTTTTAGTCTTTCTTCTAATATTTGCTTTTCGATATCATTCATTTCATTTGCCTGAAAACGAATGTTTTCCATTAAAATTCGACCACCAAACATGTGATTGTCCAATTTTCGTTTGTCGTATGTCTTGGGGTCACTGTATTTTAGGCAATTTTCAAATGAAACATAACGCTGAAGAATTAATTTGAATAATTTTTTAAGATTTTTCTTTTGTTCAGGATTATTTTCCGTTAATTTTTTTAAGGCAATAAAAGAAGTGTTTACCTTATCCCTGGAAAAAAGATAAGGAGTTAGGAAACGGCTGTTTCGGGTGATCATGTAGCCACGCTGACCCGTTTCAGCATCTTTTATTGCCGACATCAGTTGTTCTAACTGGATATTAATTTCATAAGTATGCATTACTAACTTACTGGAGTCGTTTAAATCCTGATTGTGTCTGTAAGCAATTGATGAAAGAAACAATAAAATGAAAATAGCTATTATAAAAATAACCCTCAATGATCCTGAAGAATTAAAATTAGGCATCCATTTCATTATAAATCAAATTATTTTAGGCTCAACAGGAAATTATCTCTGTTTAAACCTGAAGTATGATAGTGCCAGTTTAAGGTTATTACTTCATTAATGATTTTTTTCAGGGCATTGAAATCACTTGGTTTTTTAATGTAGATATTAGCTCCATGGATAAAAGTATCCTCAATATCCTCATCTGATGAAGATGTAGAATAAATGGCAATAATTAAATTTTTAAGACGATCAGTTTTTTTAATTTCAATCAAACATTCTTTACCCGTTTTTTTAGGCATATTTAAATCCAGAAACAAAATATCAGGTAATTTTGTATCAGGATTCATTAAATGTTCCATTAATTGTAAACCATCAAAAACAAATTCAACTTTGGTTTGTACTTTTACTTCTTCAAAAGCATCTTTAAAAAAAAGACGATCATCTTCATCGTCATCGGCTAATAAAATATGTAATGCGTTTCTTTGCATTGATATAAGGTATTTGGGTTTATTTTAAATTTTCTCTTCTTTTTTTAATAATTCTCAAAAATGCTGAAGGAGTTATTCCGGTTGTATTTTTAAATTGTGTACTTAAATGTGCAACGCTGGAATAATTAAGTAAAAAAGCAATTTCGGTTAAGCTCATTTCGTTTATAAGCATCAACTGTTTTGCTCTTTCAATTTTTTGTATAATTATAAAGTTTTCAATTGATGAATAGGTTACTTCAGAAAACACATTAGATAAATAACCGTAACTATGATTTAATTTATCAGCTAAATAAGCTGAACTTTTAAAGTTGTTATTATCATCAGTATAGACCAATTCAATTATAGCATCTTTTATTTTTTGAACTAAAACACTTTTTTGATTTTCGACAACTTCAAAACCAAAAGGATTTAAATTTTTTTTAAGCTCTTCTAATGCATCAATATTTAGGTTTTCCTCTAATTCAATTTCTCCAAATCCTAAAGTAGAATAATTTAAATTTTGTTCATCCAGTTTTTCTTTAAGATAAAGAGAACAAATCGTGTTTATATCAAATTTTATAAATAGTTTCATTTTTTAAAAATATGGCTAAAGATAATTAATTTATTTTTTGTTTTTTAATTTAATGTTCGGTTTTAATTTACTGAATTGTTTAATGTTTGAAAATCAAAAAAAATACCGCCTAATTAAATTAGGCGGTATACTGGTAAAATTTGAGAGAATTTACAAATCTGACATAATTTGATGTAATTCTTCTTTTGTCTTTCCTAATTTTTGCTGAAGCTTTCCGTACATTTCGTCTTCTTTTCCTTCGGCAAACATTAAATCGTCATCAGTCAAATCAGCAAATTTTTGTTTCAATTTTCCTTTCAGCTCGTTCCAGTTTCCTTTTATTTCAGTAGTATTCATAATATTTCTTTTTTTTGTTAGATGTAAATTTCCGATTAATTAAATAAAATTGGTTATATACATCTGTTGAAATATTATATAATTAACAGTAGTTTTAATCGAGATATCTTCTTAAGATCCATGCCATTTTCTCGTGTTGCTGCAGTAAACCTGTAACAAAATCAGCAGATCCTGCATCATGGCTTTCATCATCAAAAACCGGAATGTAATCTCTGAATTCTGTTATGAGCTGTTCATGGTCTTGTAAAAGCTCTTCAAGCATATTTTTTTGGGAAACATATTGCTTAGGAGATTCTTTGAGTGTTGAATTTTCAATAAATTCAGTCATAGTCCCAATAGTTTTTTCTCCAAGCTGGCTGATTCGCTCCGCTACTTCATCAATATTATTTTCGAGAATTCGGTATTGATCTTCAAATAATTTATGTAATTCCATAAAGCTATTACCTGATATATTCCAATGAAATTTTCTGGTTTTAACATACAATGTCATTTCATTTGATAATACGGTGGCTAATATATTGGTGCTTTTTTTTAAATTTTTTGGAGCAATTCCGATATTTGGGGTCATAATTTAATATATGTTTGATTGAATTCAAATTTAAAAAGAATGAACTTTTTTTGTTTACATAATTTATGAAAGATGTTATAGAATTCAATGTTTTTATGAGTAATTATAAATCAATTGTTGTAGTTTTGTGGAGTTTATATAAATTTTGAATTATAAATTAAAAAATTAACTGAATGAAAAAAACATTACTTATTGTATTAATTTTAATGATCTCAATAACGGCTAAGGCGCAGTCTTATATAGGTTATTTCCATGATAATTACGCCGGTGTACAAAGTGTACTTTTTAATCCTGCATCTATAGCAGACTCAAGATTTAAAACGGATATCAACTTATTTTCAGTTAGCGGATCAGTAGGAAACGATTTATATGGCGTGAAAATTTTTGACGTATATAAAGATGGATATGATTTTGATAATGAGGCTAAATTTAAGCCATCATTCAATAATAATGGTATTCTGAATTTTGACATTATGGGTCCGTCATTTATGTTTAATATTGCACCAAAACATACTTTGGCAGTTTTTACAAGAGCAAGATCTCTTACTAATTTAAGGAGTATTAATGGAAACTTGATAGATCAGGTAAAAGAAGGTCTGGATCAATCCGATGATTTTAATCTAAATGCAGGAAGTCCAAATGGTGCTTCCAACACATGGGGTGAATTAGGGATTTCATATGCTGCAGTTTTATATCAAAATAATCAGCATTTTTTAAAAGGAGGTTTAACTGCAAAGTACCTGCAAGGTGGAACTAACGGTTATATCCAGGCAAAAAATGTAGAAGTAGATTTTCAGGAAGATTTGATTAATCCCGAAAATGGAGCTTTAACTACTAGCGGTCAGATTACCATTGGCGCCAGTCAGGATTGGGAAGCTAATGAGGAATATAAATTTGATAGTGGTTCAAGAGGCTTTGGTTTTGATCTGGGACTTGTATATGAATGGAGACCGGATTATGATCAATACGATTTGAATAATGCGAAACCTGTTGATAATGACTTTAAGGATCTGAACAAATACAAATTGCGTTTTGGATTGTCTGTTACTGACATAGGTTCTATAAATTATAAAAACTCAAAGCTGGATACGTATGATATAAATGGTACGGTTACACAGCAAATGATTGATGATGCCGATAATCTATATGATTTCTTAAATGATAATTATACGAAAGTATCAACCTCAAAAGGCATAAAAACAAATTTGCCAACTGCTATTCATGCTGACGTGGACTGGAACATGTATAATAAATTTTATCTGAATCTTAACGGGGATATCAGTATGGTTAGTGATACCAAATTAAATGGAAGCAGTATTGCAGACAGAGTAAGTTTAACGCCTCGCTATGAAAGCAGATGGTTTAGTTTTTATGTGCCAATGACCTGGATGGAGTATAGCGGAATGCAGGTTGGATCAGGATTACGTGTTGGAGCATTCTTTATTGGTTCTGGTTCTGTAGTAAGTAATTTGGTTTCAAAAGAATCTAAAGCTGTAGACTTTCACCTTGGAATTAAGATCCCGGTTTATCAAAAGAAATTTAAAGACAGGGACGAAGACGGTGTTATAGACAAGGAGGATTCTTGTCCGAAAGTAGCAGGTCCTGTTGAAAATAACGGATGTCCCTGGACAGATACTGATGGAGATAAAGTTTTTGATAAAGATGATGTTTGTCCTTCAATTGCGGGTCCGGTAGAAAATAAAGGTTGTCCATGGAAAGATACGGATGGAGACACATTATTGGATAATGTTGATGCTTGTCCATCAATCGCAGGTCCTTTAGAAAATAAAGGATGTCCATGGCCTGATACTGACGGAGATACAGTTCTGGATAAAGATGATGCCTGCCCTGATGTTGCCGGTTTAGTAGAAAATAAAGGTTGTCCGGATTTAGATGCTGACAAAGATGGTGTTTTAGATAAAGATGATGAATGTCCGCTAGTAGCGGGTTCAGCTGACAACAAAGGTTGTCCTAAAGTTACAAAAGAGACATTGAAACAATTGCAGGTAGAGGCTAAATCTATTTTCTTTGTTACTGGTAAAGCTACTTTAAGTGATGCCAACAAAGGAGAAACTTCAGGAAGGTTAGATGCTATCAAAGAAATTTTAAGAAATTATCCAAATGCTAAATTTGCAATTAATGGGCATACAGATAATGTAGGTAACGCAAAAGCCAACCAAAAATTATCTGAAGCCAGAGCCAAAGTGGTTATGGATGCTTTGATTGAAAAAGGAGTAAATCCTGCTAATTTATCTTCACAGGGATTTGGAGCTACAAAACCTGTTAAGTCGAACAAAACAGCTGCAGGAAGAGCAGAAAACAGAAGAACAGAAATTATTTATTTAGGTAATTTATAATCTAAATCAAATATAAAATAAAAAAAGCCATTCTTATTTGAATGGCTTTTTTTATTTTTGCCTACTTTCTAAAAAAGAATGCTTTCTTTGGATGAAAAGAACTAAAAAAACAAGAATGACTACAGAACAACTACACAAACAAATTCTTCAGAAAAAATCATTTTTATGCGTTGGCCTGGATCCGGATTTAACTAAAATTCCACCTCATTTATTAGCAACCGAAGATCCTATTTTCGAATTTAATAAAGCTATTATCGATGCTACACATGATTTGGCTGTAGGATACAAACCCAATACTGCTTTTTTTGAAGCATGTGGTATAAAAGGATGGGTGTCATTGCAAAAAACTATTAATTACATCAACGAAAAATTTCCTGAAATTTTTACAATTGCAGATGCAAAACGCGGCGATATTGGAAATACATCCAGTATGTATGCCAAAGCTTTTTTTGAAGATTTGAATTTTGATAGTGTGACCGTTGCGCCTTATATGGGAAAAGATTCTGTTGAGCCTTTTCTGGCTTTCGAAAACAAACATACAATAATGTTAGCTTTAACGTCAAACGAAGGTGCTTTTGATTTTCAAACTTTAAATGTAAACGGAAAAGAATTATACAAACAAGTTTTAGAAACTTCTAAAACGTGGAAAAATAGCCATAATTTAATGTATGTTGTGGGTGCAACAAAAGCAGAATATTTTGCAGAAATCAGAAAAATTGTTCCGGATAGTTTCTTGTTAGTTCCGGGAATTGGCGCTCAGGGCGGAAGTTTATCTGAAGTATGCCAATACGGAATGAATGATAAAATTGGTTTACTGGTAAATTCTGCAAGAGCGATTATCTACGCTTCAAAAGGAACGGACTTTGCAGAAAAGGCGAGGGAAGAAGCTTTAAAAGTACAACAGGAAATGGCATTGATTATAGCTAATAAATAAGTTTACTTACGTTTAAAAAGTTTCAGGTCTTAATTTTCGAGTTGCCGGAATTACGTTAAGAAAACCTCAAACTTTAAACCCGAAAAAAACTCTCTTTTGAAACAATTTATAGATCAGCTTGGTACTTTACATTCTTTTAAAACAGTTCCAAAACGAATTATTTCTTTAGTACCATCACAAACCGAATTGTTGTATGATTTAGGTTTAGAAGAAAAAATCATCGGAATCACAAAGTTTTGTGTGCATCCGTATCATTTAATATCAACCAAAAAAGTAGTTGGTGGTACCAAAAAGATTCATTTCGAAAAGATAAAATTATTGCAGCCCGATATTATAATTTGCAATAAAGAAGAAAACACGCTGGAAATTGTTGAGCAATTGAGTGCAATCTGCCCGGTTTGGGTAACGAATATTATTCTTATAGAAGACAACTTCCAGATGATTTCAGACTTTGGCCAGCTTTTTAATTGCAGAACAGAATCGCAAAAGTGGAACGACAAACTGGCTTTCGCTTTAACCGATTTTAAAAGATATATTGCAAATATTCCTGTAAAAAAAGCCGCTTATTTTATTTGGAAAGACCCTTATATGGTGGCCGGAAATGACACATATATCAATGAATTATTAAAACTCAATCATTTTAAAAATATCTACGAAGACAAAGGCCGATATCCGGAAATTGAACTGAAAAAAATGCGTATTGAAGGCGACCCGGATATTGTTTTTCTTTCGTCAGAACCTTATCCCTTTAAAGAACAATACGCTTTCGAAATTGGCCGATTTACCCATCACGCCAAAACTGTTTTTGTCGACGGTGAAATGTTCTCCTGGCACGGAAGCCGATTATTAAAGGCTTTTCCTTATTTTAAAATCCTTCATGAACGTTTGAAGAATTAATTAAACGAACTTCTGAATTCTAAAGGGGAAACACTAGTTTTATTTTTGAATAACTTATTAAAAGACTGTGGATATTCGAAACCTAATTGAAAAGCGGTTTCACTTACACTTAGTGAAGTGGTCGTAAGTAATTCTTTTGCTTTCTCTATTATTTTATTGTGAATATGATGTTGCGTACTTTGCCCAGTTAAGGATCGTAACATATCACTTAAATAATTCGGTGAAACATTCAGTTCATCAGAGAGATAAGCTACTGTTGGTAATCCTAACTTTTGCACTTTCTCACTTTCAAAATAATCTGATAAAAGGATTTCTAATTTGCTTAAAAGTGTATTGTTTTCATTTTTTCGGGTAATAAATTGTCGGTTGTAGAATCGGTTACAATAATTAAGGAGCAGTTCAATATGTGAAACCATCACATCCTGACTAAAAGCATCAATCGAAGAGCAATATTCCTGCTCAATATTTTTCATAATACCTGTAATCATAATTTGTTCCTTTTCAGAAAGATGTAAGGCTTCACTAACAGCATACGAAAAATAACCGTAGTCTTTAATGTTTTTTGCCAAAGCATAATTCTGAATAAAATCAGGATGAATGACCAGCATTGCCCCATAAACAGCGCTGTCTACACCAACTTCTGTCGAGATCACTTGTCCGGGTGACATGAAAGTCATTACACCTTCATCAAAATCATAAAAATTTTGACCATATTTCATTTTTCCTGTAAAGCCTTTTTTTATACAGACTGTATAAAAAGAATATACGACGCTTTTTACATTATCATCAAAATGACAGGTGATCTTGCTCAAATCAACAAAACTTACCAAAGGGTGTTCGGGTTTTGGAATTCTTAGTAACGAATGCATTTCTGAAATAGAATGAATGGTATAAGGAGTGTGAACTTCTTTTTTCATAATAAAATAATTAAAGAAAAATAAAAGGAAAAGTTGCCGTAAAGATAACTTTTCCTGTGTAATTAGTTTAGTAAATTATTGATCGATTCCGGCCATATTAGCAGCGTCATATCTCGCACCGGTTTGAGTTCCAAGCGGAATGATAGTTTCAAGATGGTCTATTTCTTCCCGAGTTAAAACCATTTGCGCAGCAGCAATATTTTGTTCTACGTATTTAACACGTTTTGTTCCCGGGATTGCTAAAATATTTTTAGAAGAAATCCAGGAAAGAGCTAATTGTGAGGCAGTAATATGTTTCTTTTCTGCCATTTTTTTGATTTCGTTTACCAATTCAATATTTTTATAGAATTGTTCTCCTTGGAAACGTGGAATAGTTTTTCTGAAATCATTATCAGGAAAATCATCCGGACTTTTGATTTCTCCTGAAATAAATCCTCTGCCTAACGGTGAATAAGCAACAAAACCAATTCCTAATTCTTTTAAAGTATCTAAAATTCCGGCTTCTTCAACTGTTCTTTCGAATAAAGAATATTCAGTCTGAACAGCCGTTAGAGGATGAATTTTATGTGCTTTACGAATTGTTTCTGATGAAACTTCAGATAACCCGATATAACCTACTTTTCCTTCTTTTACCAAATCAGCCATGGACTGAACGGTTTCTTCGATTGGAGTATTAGAATCAAGTCGGTGTAAATAATATAAATCGATATAATCGGTTCCTAAATTTTTCAGGGAACGTTCTACTGCTTTTTTTACATACTCTTTTTTACCGTTAAAGTTCCAGGTCAATTGCTCATTATCATCGATTTCATAACCAAATTTCGTGGCAATCCTATAATTGTTACGATTGTGTTTAATGGCTTTTGCAATTAGTCGTTCGTTATGCAAAGGTCCGTATAAATCTGCAGTGTCCAGAAAATTCCCTCCTAATTCAAATGAACGGTGAATTGTTGCAATAGCTTCTTTTTCATCGGCTTTGCCATAAATATCCATTCCTGCAATTTG
>NZ_JBDTTP010000041.1:0-37149 GCF_039930565.1 Flavobacterium sp.
TATGGGCTATAAATAAAGATAAACAATACACACAATAAAAAAAAGGTCGAAAAGTCCAATAAAATAAGGCTCTCACAGGAATGTGGGAGCTTTTCTGTTTATAATTAAAATGTACATTCGTTACCATTTACTACCATTTAATTACCATTCTAAAATGGATTAATAACCAATATAACTAACATAGTACCATTATAATATAAAAAAGGTCTTAAAACCTCTGAAAATAGACCTTAACATGTAAATTGAAACAGCAATTAAACGCTTTTTAAATACAATTTAAACCATATTTTGTACAATTCAAAAAACGGTTATATTTATACATGGGTAACCTAATGGGTAACCTCATGGGTAACCTTTTGAATGTATAAAATATTAGTCAAGGATACCCCCAAATGTATTTTAATGACATTGAAATAGTTAAAAAAAGGCTTTAATAATACCCCAAATGCATAATATTTATAAGCAAATTAACATAATCAATTGATTGTTAAGGTAATATGGTTTAGTACATTGAATTTATTCTAACGCTGCCTTTGATTAGTGCTAATCCTATAACATTCTTTAAGTGCCAATCTTTAGGCTGGTGATGTCTATTCTCCGAAACCAATTTGATATACATTTCTCCTTGATCTGATTTTTGCACCCATTTAATCATAACAAACTCATCACCATTATCATTTGTCAATGAAATTAAATACATTTCACCCCAGAAAATATTATCAATAGATGCAGCCAAGTTTTTATAAATGATAATGTCGCCTGATTTAAGTAATGGATACATACTGTCACCATTTACATAAACCGCCCCATCACTTTTTGGTAAACCAGGTATTGAAATGTGATCTATAGGTTTTTCTTTAATTGAATCTCGAAATAAGGCAACTACAGAGGCAGATGCTTGCATATCATATAGCGGAATCAATTGCCTTTCCTGAATTTTATCAGTTTTCATTTTATATATTCTGGATTCAGGTTCGAATAGAACAGAATTACCTATATGTGCTGTATCATCTTCATAACTTTCCTCTCTTCTTTTAATTCTCTCTTCATTTATCCAGTTTTCAACATCATTCAGTGGTTTTGTCATTGAGCCATGGCCTGTAAACAGCCATTCTAAACTTAAATTAGGGTAATTCTCTAATATTGTGTTTATTTTATCAATTCCAATACTTTTTGATATACTATTCACATAACCATTAGTCACATTTATCGACTTTTCGAATGCCGATATAGTCATATTTGAATATTCTATAAATATTTTTATTCTTTCTTTTACACTCACAATCAATATGTTATGTCTTGTTAAACGTTAAAATTAGATAATTTCTCTAAATAATTAGTTTATTTAGAGAAATACTCTATATATTTGTTCTCACAACAGGAACAAATTACAACATGGACAAAGAAACGAAAAAGAAGAATAACTACAATGCGGAAATCCTTAATCGTATAAAAGAAAAATATGGCCTTTCTAAAAGATTTATCACAATGAGTCTTTCAGGTGACAGAACAAGTGAAATGACCGACACTGTAAAAGCGGATTATAAAAAAATGGAATTAGCCGTTAAAGCACTTTTAAAAACTTTATAGTTTGGAAACACCATACGAGTATCATGATAAAAAATTAGGGTTCAAAATCAAGTATTTGATTTTTGACCGTGATTTCCATACCGAAAGCATAAAAGTTATAAGCTACAAAGCTATTAACGGTCGTATGAATTCAAACACATGTCATGAAAAACAGTTGAGACGTGCATCATTAGGTTTCGATGCTCTTATAGAGTTTTCAAGTTTATGTCTGGAATGGAAAGAACGCATAACCGTAAAATTTGGCAAGCCTCAGGAGGAGGTTAAAAAATCTTGGTTTGCCAATCATTATGTTGCTGATCGTGAGGCGTTCGATTTTTATTTGGCATACACATACGGTGAAAAAGTAAAATTAGAGCATCCCGTAATTGAAAGATACACTCATCAGGCCTCTGTATTAAATACGGTTTTGACTATGAAAAACAATAGAAAGCAATATTTAAAGGCTTTGGGCTGTACTTCGGTTGATATTTGGGAAAGTTTGAGCCGTGATGTAAACGCCTTCCACGATGTAGATCATAAGTTACCAACTACGAAAAGCTCACTTAGATATAAAGTGAATAAGTACGTAAAAGAAGGTTATGCGGGTATTATTTCGGACAAATTCGGAATGCAAAACGCATTGAAAATTAAGGAACGTGAACAAGAGGCTTTGCTTGACGAACTACTTGCTAAACACAACAACTTAGATAATACGCTTATTGCAACGGTTTACAATGCAATAGCTGAACAAAAGAACTGGCCAACGGTTACAGCTCAAACGGTTGGAAATCGTAAAGAAAAATCTAATCTGGTGATCTATGCCGGAAGAAATGGAGTTTCTGCATTGTCTAATAATATTTTGATGCAGAATAAGCGAGAAAAACCAAGTTCGCCAATGTTGTACTGGACTTTAGATGGTTGGGATTCTGAACTTTTGTATCAAGCCACAACGATTAACAAAGAAGGCTATTCGACAACTACATATCATAATCGTCTGACAATTGTTGTAGTTCTTGACCCCTTCAATAAATATCCAATTGGTTATGCGATTGGAACGCATGAAACGCCTGAGTTGATAAAGGAGGCTTTGCGTAACGCAATTAATCATACGGTCGAATTATTCGGACAAAGATTTAAACCGTACCAAATCCAGTCAGATAACTACCAAAAAAAGGTTCTGACACCAGTTTACGAAGCTTGCGCAAAATTCTATACCCCTGCAAAGGTTAAGAATGCAAAATCGAAAGTGATTGAACCGTATTTCGCTCACATCAACAAAACGTATTGCAAACTGATGGACAATTGGAGCGGTTTCGGTATTGGTACCGGTTCAAAAAATCAGCCTAATTCTGAAATGCTGAACCAATTGCGCCACACATTCCCTGATGAAATGGGATGCCGAAAACAGCTTGAAAGCATTATAGCAGCCGAACGCTCCAAAAAACAAAAAGAATATCTGGAGCAATGGCAAAATACACAAAATGAGCATCGTTTGCCAATGCCTACCGAAAATTATCTTCTTGCATTAGGCAAAACATCAGGAAGCACAAACAAATTAGAAGGTTCAGGATTACATACAAAGATTGCAGGTTTAAAACGTACCTACGATTGTTTTGATTTGAATTTCAGGCATCAGTCACACCAAAACTGGAATATTCTATATGATGAAAACAACTTAAGCGAAGTACTGGCGATAAGCACTGACCAGAAACACAGGTTTGTTCTCAACGAGAAATATATACAGTCGATGGCTATTGCAGATCATAAAGAGCATGATGGAGAGCAAAGAAAAATGGTGAGCGACTACAATAAAGCAGCCGTTCAGTATATCACCGATACCAGAGCAGAAAATGCTAACGTGTTAGATCAGTTTTTTATACAAAACCCGATGCTTAACGATACACTGGCAAAACATTTATTAGTTGATTCACGAGGTCAGCACAAAGAGCAAAAAAATAACCAAAGAATTGAACATAAAGCTAAAAAGCTTCTAGAAAAACAAGAGGTTTTAATTGAGAAAGGCGCAGAAAGGACTTGGCAGGACGAACAAAACGAATACATCAATAGCAAAATAAACATTAACAAATACCTACAACCATGAAGCTAGAAGTTAAAAAAGAAATTGTAATAGCATTAGAAAATTATTTGGCAATACATCAAATGTCTGCTAATGAATTTGTAAAAAAATCAGGAATCAATGAAGCTTATGTTTCCAATATGAGAAACTTAAGTTTTGTGATTGGCAAAACAGATATTGCCCCAAAATGGTTCGAACTGGTAGCGCAAAAAGTTGGGTTTCAATTACAAAAACAGTATTGGCATCCGGTGGCTACCAATCAAATGAACTTTATGTTGTCTGTTTTGGAAGATGCAAAAGAAAACGGGTCTACAAACCTGCTTATAGGTGAAACAGGAAGCGGCAAAAGCTATATAACTAAATTATTTGCCTCTCATAACCCTTTAGACTTATTTGTTATTAAAGTGGGTAGCTCCGACAATCTTTCTGATCTGATAGATAAGATTTTGGAAAAAGCTAAAATTCCAACGGCCAAAACGAAAAGTAAAAACATCAACAGCATCGTAAAGCACATGCAAAAGCTAAAGTTTGATGGTTACAAACCCCAGATTGCTTTTGATGAAAGCGAATACATGAAACAGCCAACACTTGGGATGATGAAAGAATTATACGATGATCTTTCAGGGCATTGCTCGATTATCATGATAGGAACTGACGAACTGCTTGACAACTTAGACAAATTAAGAAAACGAAAAAAGGCAGGTATGAGACAATTTTACCGCCGTATCAAATTCGGTATTAGAATGCTACCAAATATAGACAGAACATTTGCCGGGTTCCTTGAAATGATTGAAGATAAAAAACTGAAAGCCTTTTTACAGGCCAACTGTGAAAATTACGGTGAGTTACATGATTGTTTAGTGCCTGCAATGAGAGAGGCTGACAGGTTGGGCGAACCTTTGACAGAGGATTTTGTTAGAAAAGTATTAAACATGCCAAAACAGTTCTTTAAATAATGAAAAAAGCCTTAACAATAAGCAATATCAAGGCACAAATCATTAATAGAATACTTTTTACAGGTGCTTTTTTTGAAGCATATAGACAGCCACAAAATAAAGGAGTTTGGTTTATCTGGGGCGGTTCTAGTAGCGGAAAAAGTTCATTTGTGATGCAATTAGCCAAAGCCTTAGCCAAGCATTTTAAAGTACTGTACAATTTATTAGAGGAAGAACTTGACGACTCTGATTTTATAGAACGGGTTGACTTATTTGAAATGCATGAGGTTGAACATAATTTTTTAGCTGTCCGATATACAATTGCTGAACTTTTAGCATACCTCAAAAAAAGGAATCCACCTAAAGTTATAATAATTGATTCGGCTACCTACTTCTTTAAAAACTTTCAGGAGTATATGGAATTTAAAAAAGTGACAAAAAACATGATTGTAATTATAACCGGCCACGCTCAGGGAAACAGTCCCCGATCAGAGTTAGAAAAAGATATAATGTACGATTGTAAACAAAAAATATTTGTAAACGCCTTTCTAGCGGTCTGTAAAGGCAGGACAATAGGACCCAATGGCGGGCTTTACATTGTTTGGCAGGAAGGTTACGAAAAAGCAAGAGGAACAGAACAAAAAAACTAAGCTATGAAAACAGTAAAGCAAAAATTAGACATTACTCAGGAACAATACGAAAGTATGATCTGGAATTTTTACAGTAATTGGTGCGAAAGCGTAACCCTTACGCCTAAGGAATTTCAACAGGTTGTAGCAAACAGCGCAATTAATGCCTGGTTTAGAATGGAGCTCACAAACTCAGAAACTGAGTTCCACAAATTAACAGACTGCTACACTAACGAAAATGTAACTCCGAAAGATTTTGAAAGATGTTATCAAAAATGCGCTACAACTATTTTTAATTATAGACCAATGTCATTGCTAAAACAAATCAAGAAAAGCAAAGCCCCACAAAACATAAAAGTATTTACCCTAAACTAACCAATATGACACCACAGCAAAGAAAAAACAAAATAGCAGAATTAGAACAATGGTTGTTTGATAATTCTCCAGAGCACGAAGCACGCCCGCAGATTGAGGCAGATTTGCGAAAACTAAAAGCGCAAGCCACACCCAGAACCATCGAACGTGACACCTTCGATTTAAGAGAACATAAAATTTACAATGTATGAACAAAGCCATTTATCAACGATTAGAAGATTTGCACAATGTGCTGGCTTATTGTTCAGAGTTACAGAGTTACGGTAAAATTTATGTCTTTAAAACTCTCGAACGTGTTTGCATTAATCAGGAACGTGGCTCTTTGTTATCACAGCTAAATAATGACAATTTTCCGCATCAGGTCAGAACTTACAAAGTACCGCCACACATTGAGGTTAAAGTAAAATTTACACTCGAAAAAATACAAGCCACTTCATGGGGTGGTTTCAATCAAAATTATTTCACCAATGAACAATATTAATAATATAATCGTAAAAGACGCAATAATCATGAACACAGAAACTCAACAATTACCAGATTTATCAAAATTCACAGCCGAACAATTAGAAGCTGCTTTAAAAAATGTTAAATCAAAAAAAGACAATGACCGCCAAGCCTACAAAGAATTAGTAGAGCAAGCAGTGCCAAAAGCAATTTTTACACTTTGCGCGGCATCAGAAATGATTTCGAACGCCAAAACAAACGCTTTTAAGTTTTTTGAAGATATTCTAAAACTGAAAGCAGATGTGTACGGAATCAAAGAGAAACAGCAGTCACATACATTTTCCTGCAAAGGTGGTGAAATAACAATTGGGTTCAGAGTTACTGACGGTTGGGATGACACAGTAAGTGCCGGAATTGCAAAAGTAGAAAAATACATTAGCTCACTTGCAACAAATGAATCAACAGCTGCACTTGTAGAAATTGTATTTAATCTCTTAAAAAAGGATGCTAAAGGAAACTTAAAAGGAAGTAGGGTTTTAGAGCTTCAACAATTGACCAAGAAATTTGATGATGAAGAATTTACAGACGGTGTGCATATCATTTCAGATGCTTACAAGTCAATTCGTTCAGTTTGGTATATCGAAGCTAATTTAATTGGTGATGATGGCACCAAAACACCAATACCACTATCAATTAGCTCAGTTGACTTTTCACAGGGATATAAATTTGAATTTAACAAAATTGAAAAACACAACGATAATACTATTAGTGATACTGCTGATACTGTTTAACCGGAAAGATATAGCCAATTACATTGAGTGGCTAAAATTTAAAATCAGAATAACTTATAAACACTGGCAAAATGGAAGATAACGAACCAAAATCACATGTTATATATAGTTCAAAAGAATTTTTATCGGATGAAAGTATAATGTCAATGGCGGCGATTCATACCAAAATAAAAGAGAATGGAACCGCCTTAATTAGAATGTCGGATTGCTTCAATTCAATATCAATTTGGAATGATATAAACCTTCCTGAGGGTAGGTTAGAAATCATCGAAAAAATTGATAGTCTTCTTTCTAATATAACAGAATTCAAGGTTGAATTATTAGCCAGGTTTAAAAGTTTAGACAAATGAACGTAGAAATAATCCCAGTAGAAGATCATAAAGAATATAAGGTTAACGGTCATTTAGTGTACCGTGACACTTACGGAAACTGGACATGCAAACATGATTTAAGCGCGCTTGAACTTAGAATGTTTGCCCGGTACGAAAAGCTGGTTATCAACAATACCCGCTTTAAAAAACACACAAAAGCAACTTATAACAGTAAATAAAACAGGTTAGTTAGTTCGGTTTTCCTGAGTAGCTCATTGGCTAGAGCGTTTGGTTCTGGATAGGTGTTTGAAATACATGTTAAACCTATTCGCCAAAAGGTCGCGGGTTCGATTCCCGTCTCAGGAGCAAATTTTAAAACAAGAGTATATGACATCAACATTTTTAAAAAACAAAGCAAAAGACTTTTTCGACGGAAAAAAAGCAAAAGTGTTAGTGTTGCAGCGCAACATTGGAGGTGATGAAATTGCTCAAGGTGAAATTGTAACCCTTACAGGAAGATCACCCAGAGACAAGACATCATTAAGTATAAAAAGTGACACCGGAATTATAATAAATAGTGTTTGGTGCGAGCAATTAGAATTAATAACCGAGTAAGAATGACAACAACTAAATCACCACAAGTCTACACCGGAACCGGTTCCGCAATCGACAACTACAACAACCCAAAAAAACAGCTTCAAAACATTGTTAAAGGAGCAAATGACGCTAATTGGGGTTTGTTCGACAATAAGAATCAGCAGCACAAAGCAATACTATCACAATTAAGAACATTGCAATGGGTGTTACCATCTGAAAAGTGGGGCGAAGTAGCTGATTTGAATAGATTAAGTGACTTTTTAAAGAGTGATAAATCACCTGTTAAAAAGCCTTTAAAGAAAATGAACGAAAAGGAACTTTCTACAATGATTAGCTGTTTTGAATCAATGGTAACTAAAAAATATAAATAACATGAATTACATTTTAATAATTATCGCGCTGTTATCAGCTTTCACTTTCGCTTTTATCATAGGTATTGTACTCGGACTTTATATCATTTTCAAAATTGAATTTGATGAGGAAGATGAAGATGACGAAACCATCAACTCATTACAGGATTTGTATTGCTTCGAATGTGAAATCGAAATGCCGGTTAAAGAAAAAAACGGGCGTTTGTATTGTTCTAATTGTGGACTTTATCACTAATGGAAAATTACAGCATAACCGATGTTTGCCCGCATGACGTAGCCTACATCAAAGTACTTGAAATTGTATGCACTTGCGAAACCACAGTACTCACTTGCGTTGATTGTGGTAAAGAATTAGAAAAACCTAAAACCGAATGTTAAATGAAAGTAAACCTTAAAATAACAGCACAGCAACTAAACGCGTTGGTATGGCACTTTCCAAAACCGCCTTATACACCAGAGAGAGACCGAGAAATAAGAGTCGCCAGATCAGTTCTGGATAAAGTTACTTTAAAACTCGAAAAAAAGCACTTAGAAACCAGCCGGCAAAAAAGTGATCTATTTTCTAAGAAGGTTAAAATGGTATCGTTTAGCTTAGAATATTACGAAGCTCACTACCTCGAAAAATTCATAATGGTTGCTGAAACTTTTCCTATGAGTGTTTATGATCGGAATGTTTTAAACTCAATTAAATCGCATTTAAACCAAAAATTATCATGACAAAAGAAACTAGAATACAAATGGAATGGATTGAAATAGGTTTTGAACCATTGGGCTACGATTATGAAAATGGATTTATCCCTTTTGATGAACTGCCAGACGACTTTAATTGTGATTTATTGGAATTTCAACAACATAAAGAAAATTTTAATTTAAATCAGACTACGACATTATGCCGTCCAAAGGATTTGCAAGGGATTGAAGATAACAACGGTTGGATTAAAATAGAAAGCGGAAATAACATCCCCGATCAAGGCACAATTGTAATTGGATATTCTATAGAATGGATTGACGAAGATTTTAATCCATCTGGACAAAGGCAATGTCATTATGTTGGGATTTGGCCAGTCTTAGACTGGGTTTCTGCAAAATGGTTAGACTATCAAGATACTTGGTTAAATGACGAAAGAACAGAACCAACACATTGGAGGCCTATAATTATTATCAATTCACCATTATACTAAATGAGAACAAAAAAACACCCAATTAGACCAACCCTAAAAGCCGAAAGCATTTTCGATAATGAAAAACGATTACAGCAGGAAGCAAAAGAAATTTCATAAACATTTATCCATACCAAACCAACAAAATACCTTTTAAAATGAGTCTTGAAATTGAGCCTAAAATAAATATTACTCTAAAACAATTACAATGGTTGCTAAATGAGCAAAAAAGATTAACAGCTTCATATTTACTTGGAATGACTTATTACTATAATCCTGAATCTACTGCCGGTCATTCTAAGTGCATAAATATAGACAAAGAAAAGTTTAACGAAGTAGCTAATAAATCAGAGTTTCCGAAAGATTTTGAAACATTAAAACAATACTTATGAAAAAAATATACATAGCAGGAAAAGTAAGCGGCGAAGATCAGCAACAATGTATTGCCAAATTTGAAAAGGCAACTGATCTAATCGAAATAATGGGACACAAAGCCGTTAACCCGCTTGAAGTAGTTGGCGACTGGAAAGCAAATTGGGATGTTGCAATGAAATCTTGCCTTAAGGCTTTAATCGATTGTGATTGCATCCTAATGTTGGATGACTGGCATTTCAGTAAAGGTGCAAAAATTGAAATTCAGTTAGCACTTGATTTAAAAATTCCAATTCTATACAATAACATGCCGGACGAATGGTCCAAAAAACTAAACGGACATTAATATGAATGAGCAACTTACAACGTACAAAGTGACCTTTAAAGAAACTGCTGACGAATGGTTGTTTCAATATCGGTCAGGTGATGGAACTATTTACAGTTTCTACAATCTGAAAGGAATTCGAGTTTTAAAGCTTTTTGCAAATGGTCAATTTCCGGGTACCATTCACGAGATGGAAAACTGGACCAAATATAAACAGCTCGTAACAATTGAACTGGTTTTGGATGACTATACTTTTGAAACATTTTGGAAAACTTATAACCTGAAAGTTAAGAAAGAACCTTCTGAAAAAGCATTTGAAAAGCTTAGTCTAGTTGATAGAATAAAATGTTTCAACGGACTTAAAAAATATGATGAGTTCCTTGCAAAAAGCAATCAGGCAAAAGCTCACATGGTTACTTGGATTAATCAAAAAAGATTTAACGACGAATATTAGCTATGAGATACAACAAAACACAATTCAATATAAATTTCCCTTCTATTAAGGAGGTTTTTAAAAATCACAACATAGTTACTGGTGGAGAATTTTTTGCGGGTGGTGGTGGCTGGACAGAGGGAACTGACGATTTAGAAGATTATAAAACTTTATGGATTCTAAATCATGACAAAGTTGCTGTAAAAACAAATGCATTTCATCATAATGTACAGGTTTTTTGGGCAGATGTTTACACTCAAAAAGTAGAAGATTTAACCCCCGTTAATCACGTACATGGCTCTCTTGAATGCACCCAACACAGCCAGGCTAATAGTTGCGAAGAAAAGAAACTAGGATCTTATACAATGGGTTGGGAATTTTACAAATATCTGCCTCATCTGAACCCTATTTTGATAACAGTAGAAAATGTACCTGAGTTTAAAAAATGGGGTCCAACTGATGAAAATGGCAAACCTATTAAAGAAAGAATGGGTGAAGAATTTGAGAGATGGAAACAAGCAATAATAGACTTAGGTTATCAATACAAAGAAACAATTCGAAATGCTGCGGATGATGGTTTGCCAACTCGAAGAAAGCGATATTTCGCTTTCTTTTACCGTGAAGGTGTTGATATTACTATTCCAGAATTTACACATTCAAAAGCGGGCGGTAATGGTTTTAAAAAATGGAAACCTTGTGGACCTCATATAAACACAGAAGATCACGGCACAAGTATTTTTGGTAGAGAATTTAACGAAAACCTGCCAAAGCACTTACGTAAACCAATAGCTAAGAATTCGCAAAGGAGAATTGGCGGCGGTATAAAGAAATACGCACCTCACATTTCCCAATTTATCGCAAATTTTTATGGAGGAGAAAATCAAAACAGAGTACAGGAACTTCTTTCACCTCTATACACAATTACAACTGCAAATCGACACCAGCTTGTTACAATTGAAAAACTGCAGTTCATAATGGACTATTGTCGTACTGATAATTTTAATACGCTAGAACAGCCTTTAAATCCTCAACTAACATGGCAAACAAAGCAATTGGTTAGTATTGAAAACTTTCTTTGCCAGTTTTATGGAGGTAGTGACCAAACGCAATCCATTGACGTACCACTTAACACCGTCACTACCAAAGATCGCCACCAATTAGTTAGAGTAGAAAAACTTCAATTTTTAGCTCAATTTTTCAGTTCTAATGGAAAGCCGGAACATAATGTACAAAGTTTAGATGAGCCTATCACACCAATAATGACCGAATTTAAACACCAATTAGTGACAATATTAGATGGTTTTGATATTAAGACCAGGTTCTTAAACAGAGAGGAGTTAGCAGCATGTACCACTTTTCCAAGAAGCTATTTTAGTCATCCGGAATTAAAATTGTCAAATAAAGATGCTGTAAAAATGATTGGTAATGCTGTACCTCCCGAATGGGCTAAAATTTTAATGTCACCAAACATATCACCAATTAAGGAATATAAAAAGAACTTACTAAAAACGGCATAATTATGATATTAGGATTTAGCACACAAATAAACGGAAAGCCTACATACTTTCCTGAAAAGATTTTAGGAGGCTTGCTTTTAGAGGCAGAAAGATCAAATAACATTGTTTTTCATGCTCATATAACAAAATATATTAGAGAATCTACCGAATTTAAAAAGACAGATTACCACTCAATTATAGAGATTGTTGAAGGATTAGAAGTATTTAAGTATCACACCATCCGGGAAGATAAAACCGATCGTTGGAAAGCAGGAATGAAGATTGATTTTTTTATCAATGTCCGCAAAAAAAATATGTTTCGGTTTGCTCCGGTTCTGCCGGTGGTAAGCACTCAAAAAATTAAAATAAAACATGGCATGGACTATATTTCAATTTGGATTGATGATTGTTTATATGAGGTTGAACACAATGGCTTTTATGAAAATTATAAATATGAAGATTTGATTTTAGAGCTCGCGCAAAATGACGGCTTTGATACTGTTGAAGATTATTTTAAATACTTCAATAAAGATTTTAAAGGAAAAATTATTCATTGGACAGATAAAAGATACTAAGTACGGAAAACCGTAAAATATATCTAAAACAACTAAATACATTTACACATGCACAAGTATTATGACATTATAGACCGTGAAAAAGAAAACCTAAGAAATAAATTAGCTGACATTGATCGTAGATTTAGAATAACAATGGCAATTATATATTTCTTTGGAGCATTAATTATTGGATGCCTTATTTATGTAGGAGATATTTTATCTATATTTGGTTTTTAATTCAAGATTAAAGGGCTATTAAAAGCCAAGTTTGTTAAAAAGGCTTAAAAAAGCCATTTTTCCTAACAAAAAGTTATAATTATGCTTAATGAATTGGAAATCAATAAGATTGAAGCTATTTTCTTTTATATCGCTCCAAACGCACTAAGACCCATTCAATTCTATGATGCAAGTCAGGAATATAGATCAGAAGTAATAATAGGCTTTCCAAGTAAGTTACGAGGATTTTGGGAATTGATTTATATGGATATTGATAACATTACGCCATGGCAGCTAAAAACGTTTGATAAAAGGGTGAAAAAAGATATTCCGGGCAAAGCGAGAGTTGAACAACACGGAACAATAACACGTTTAATTTTTAAATGATTATGGATATGACAGAAGAGCAATATTTTGCTAAGAAAAAGGAAGTAATATCGAAATTTACAGAAGATAGAATGATAAACGTTGATGCTACAACTAATAAAATCATAGAATGCCTAATTAGAGATGTTAATCCATACGTTTTGATTGAACAATTATTAGAGATCAACATCCAACAGCAAAAAACAATATCTGATTTAATAGTTTATGCACCTCTATCGAAATTTTTAACAAAAGAATAATATGGAACAAATTAAATTAAAAGGCGTTGCAGCATCGGGATTAGCTAAAGCTATTGAATTGCTGCCCAAAGAAACTTTATCATCAATTGATGCAATAAATAGGTTAAATCATTCGTACGCAATTTATATTGCGCCCTATAATTTAAGAGCTACACAAAGAAAATTCGTTAAGAGACGTTTTCATATTGCTATTATGTTGCTAATCTCTATGTTTGTTCAGGCTCAGGATTTCAAGAATATTTCAAATCCGGATGAAGCAATACAACAGGCTTCAATATTAGCAGCAAAATCAAATAATTCACAGCTGCTTAATAGTCAAAATTTTACTGACGAAAATTTGTTTGCTGTTCGTTTTATTCCTGTTGGAATGTCTCCAAGTGAATACAATAAACTGGATAGTGAAAAGCAAAATAAATACTTAACTGTTGTTTATAAAACTTTTGACAACACATTTTCATTTAATTACATTACAGGTACATACGATGTTGTTTTTGATGTCTGGAAAAATTATGTTTCTAATACTGCTACAAAAGACAATAACGATAAACAATACATTGACAAAGAAAAGAGAATAGTTTATTTATTATCTGAAGACAACGACGAACGTTGGAAAATAACCCGCCAGTTATTATAAATACCACTAAAAACCCACTGTAAAAAGTGGGTTTTTTTATGTGAAAAAGGTTTGTTATTTTTGTCACATGGCCAGAGATATAGAACTTCAAAACCAAAAAAAACAGGAAATAGTAGCTTATTTCAATAAGTTAAGTTCTGTAACGGATTATGGTGTGAAAAAATACACCATTGCCTATTGTACTGCAGCAACCGCACAAAAGTTTTTCTTACGTCCTAAAACCGTAGAAACTTATATTTATCGCTAACGATCAGATATATTATATAAATCACTAATGTTGCCCGGTGGCGGTACCGCCTCCTCAATAACATCTATGTTGATGTGATCAAACTTCATATTTAAAAACAATTCTTTTGCCGAATCATCAATCATTGTTAACACATAACGTTGTACATATAAAATACCTGCACCTCCAGTTTCTACAGGATTAAAACCAGTTCTGCGCATACTACTATAATAGATGCCGTTTGATGCATGAAAGCAAGCATTAATTTTTGTTAACAGATCTAAAAATGCAAGTGCTTTTTGTTGCTTTTTGCTTCCTTTTGAAGTATCAGCAAAGGTTTCATAAAATAAATAAACATCAACTTGTATCTGCAGTTCCTGTATACCTTCGCTTAGATCCTCAGCACTCAAAATACGGTATCCAAAAAATACTGCAGGAGCTTTAAACGGGTGCTCATCGGCCATAAATGAAACTTGCTCACTCCATAGATCAATGTGCTTTATTTCTGAAATGTTATCAGTAACTCTCTTTTCATGCTCTAAGTATAAGTTCTTTAAATCTTTCATTTAAACAGTGTTTTATTGGGTTTTAAATCGTTCTACGATCATCTTTTTAAACTTGGTTTCTATAATTTTATTAAATGCCTCAGATGGTCCCATAAATTGGCGTTTTGGCATTTTTATTACAAAGTGACTTTTTTTGGTTAATGCCATTCCTTTGTATTTTCCCTCTCCGGTTTGTTTATACATGTACCAAAAATACTTTCGCATCTTTTGGGTTACCGGTATGTTTATAATTCCACCTTCATTGTGAATCTTTGCATGTTTTGATGAAGCGGTGGCCACAATACGTTTGTCGGTACTGGTTGTGATTTTTATGTTATCTCTTAATGCTCCAGAGTCGGTTAAGATGGCACGGCCGGAATCAGAATTATTTTTTCTCTCTTGCCACGGCTGTACGGATTTATCAAGAAATCCTTGTCTCTCAAAATTTGACATAATGAAATTGATCATTTCCACCTCTGCAATTGTCTGAGCATCAAGTATTAATTTTCGTCCTATTTCCTTAAAATTTGGTATTTTCTCCAGCATATTGTAATTTTTACTTATATTTGCAGTATATATATGAGAGCAAAGTCCTTTACGGGATTGAGCTCTCTCCTTTTTTACAGAATATCCTGCAACGTTTTAAAGTCGCTTTTCAATATCATTTCTCTACTTAACGATACTGCTTTACCCTTTTTGATAAAGTAAATTGTATCAATGTTTTTTCCTCTGGTCGCACTAAATTTGTTTTTTAACTGATCAGTAATGTCTTTAATTTTTAAGCCTTTTACATTGTCTAAATTGAAAACAATAGAGTAATGATTTTTTGCAAATCCCATTTGATTTTTTGCAGATCTAAAACCGTTTGTGATTCCATTTTTTGAATCAATTACTTTTAGATCTGATTTCAAACCATTGATTTCATATTCAGGATTTTTAATAGAAACTAAATCCGTGTGTGGCCTAATTTTTACATTTAATTTTAGAGCATCTACCAATATTTTAGCATTATTATAATTGTTTTCAATATCTGATGGATCCGCCCATGTCGAAACCTCTAATTTTGCTTTTTTGTTGATGTGTACCAGATTGTAATCAGGTGATGAAAGTTTAAGATCTTCAAAGCTTGCTTTTATCTTTTTAGCATCTGCAGCAGGAAAAACAAAATATGGATGTTCGTTTTCATTAAATGGCATGTTAGACTTACCAACATGATTATTAAAGCCTGGTGTTGGGTTACCTTCAAAATTTCCTTTTGTTGCCGGTTCGTCAGTTTGAACAACATAACAACGGCAATGCCATCCGTTAGGCGGATACCATTTATCCCAAAAAGGATCATCTGCAGGTTTGATAATATCATGCAGCGTTCTATGCTCTTCACGTACCCGGTTATCTTTTACGGTTTTGTATTTCAAATTAGGATACAATGACTTTTGAGACTGTATTTTATCCCATTTTTCAGCCATTGCACCGGAGCGATTTGCTGTTACATACTCAGTTTTTAAATACTTAACATTATATTCTTCATTGACTTTAAAAGCCTCTTTTTTGAAATCTGCAAATGATCTGTTTTTGTCTAAAAAGAAATTCATTTTAGCCAATTCCTGATATGTTTTAGCACCGGAAAAGCGATATAAATTTTGTTTTAATTGCAATTTACTTTGCGCATTTACGCTATAATCTGTAAATGAATTTCCGTAACCCTCTGCCAATGCTCCTTTGACATCGCCTAAAATTGTAGTTAATAAATTCTCATTCAGATCTGATGGTTTTAAATCTCCTGAATGTAAATCTTTGGCTATTTTTTCTATAAGTTTCGTATAGTCGGTAAGTTCAAAAGCTTCAAAAGTATTATGATCGTGATCACATTGTTTAGCGTAAAACGCTATAACTTCGTTTTGTAAAAAGCTACGGGCTTCAAATTTTGAGACTTTTTTTTTTGAGTCGTTTCCAAAGTGGCTAACGGAGTAATTTGCTCTTGTTTTAATCCAACAATAGGAATTCCAGTTTTATCAGTAATAAATTTAGTGTCAACTTCAAAACCTGCAGTAGATAATTTACCTACCATGTCGACCAATTCGGCAGCGGTCATTTCCTTGGAATCATCCCAATCGAAAGTATAACCTTTTAAAGATCCATAAATTGGACTTATCAACTGTAAACGCCAAAGCAATTCAGAGTTAATAACGTCTTTTACATCGGTTTTATCAGCATCATGTCTATCGTCAGATACACCTTGCATTACTTTTAAACTTCCATACGTTCCAGTAGCACTTGAATCGGTTGTACCATCCTGACCCAAAACTCTTTTGGTGATTTCAGAATTCATACGATCAATAAGCTTGTCAAAGATTTCGTAGGAATCTTTTCCGGAGGAATTCATCACCTCAATTTTTTCATTCCCTTTCAAAACAGCCCAATGGTTACTAACCATATTGGCCATCATATCTGCAAGCTCATTCTCACGGCTTTCGCTATAACTATCAGTAGTAACCCAACGTGGAGGAATTCCGTATTTTTCAACAAACTCACTCCACGATGCTTTTGCAAACTTCTTTGTTAAAGCATCCGGAGCAACATCTTTTAAAATTCCTAAATCCTTGTTTTTACCAATTTGGATATAATAGGGCTTCAACGGATCCTCTTTATAAGAATATCCTGTTTGGTCACCGTTTTCTTTTACAATCAATCCTTTTTCCGGTATGATATTTTCCTGTTCAATATAATTGACATTAGCCAGTTCCATTGTTTCAGGATTTAGATCCCACAATTCCACTACAGTGGTACCTTTAAATTTAGCCATTGTTGCATGGTAAATGAATGAGTTGAACCACGGTTGCTCAAATAATTTGTTGATTTCCGGATTTGCTTTTCCGGATGCATCAACTAATTTAAACTTTGATTGCTTGATTTTTAATACACGGGTTTCAATAACAGATGCCAGGTGACTATCTAATAAAATGCTTTCGCAAAGTTCAACATAAGGTTTACGGTTGGCGTTTTCAGGTAGCTGTGCCAAAGTAAGCGCATCTTTCCATTTTTTAATGGTTTGAACGCTTAACGTTTTACTTTTTGGTAGTATGATATTAGATGGTCTGTTGTCGTAGGTTCTACCTACTTTTGCTCCTTGTGCCATAATTAATAATAATGATCTTCGTTTTTGTTATTGCCCCAAAGGACTTGTTTGCGTACAACTTCTTTTAATGGTAATTCAGGACCTTCGACACCGTCACGGACATCATTTAGCCATTTAATAGCCCAATTGTAGTTGTCTTTAAAATCAGTTGGTATTTTTCTGGGTGCATTCCTTTTTACTACATAGTAGTTTACTAAAGAGGTCAATACTTGTCTTATAACTGGTTTGTCTTCATACTCTGCAGCGGAAAACATAACTGCAGTATCAAAACGGCTACGTAGTTTGCTTTTTATAAATGCAATTTGTTGCGCTTCAATATTGTCTAAAGCGTCTAAGTCTTCCTGAACACTATCATCAAGGTACGTTTCAAAAAGTTGTGTTATTAAATCATCGATTGTTAAAAAAGATAGTGCCATTAGTATATGTGTTTTCGTTCAACTCTGCCCATCATTGGTCTACCGCCTTTTGATTTTTCGTAAATATGTTTTGATAAAAAGCTAATACATTGCTCATCTGCATCAGGTGCATCATCATGCCCATTATAACCTGGTTCAATTCCTAAAAGTTGTGCTTTTCCAACTTGTGTGTCACTATGGCTTTTCATTTTTTCGTTCCACCACACACGGCCATTTTGATAGTAAGGATGAATTGAAACAATCCTATCGTATTTTTTAATTCTAGGATTGTCAACTTTTGTCATTCGTAAATCAATCTCAAAAAATTGCTCAACTTCCCTAATTGTTCTTTCAACTTCATCATTCCAAAATTGCGCTTCGAATCGCCAATGCACTCTAACACTATCTGGTAGCTCCTTTTGAAAATCGGCCATAAATTCAATAGCAGCTCGCATCTTTGTTTTTTTTACAAAAGAGGTGATGTAATAAAATTGCTTTTCTTTTAATCCCCAAATTCTAACAGCATTATAATCCGCTGTAGCCGTTCCTGCATAAGCAACATCCCAATGCGCAACAATATGTTCAAAGTGGTCTAATCTTGGTAATTTGCACCATTGAATTAATTCCTCAGTAAAAATCTTTCCTCTTACGTGAGGCTCGTTATTGTATTCCGCCAAACACGGCAAAATCCCAATTTCCTGTTCTAATATTCTGTAGTAATCAGGTTTATATTTTTCTTTCCATCTTGGAGCATAGGTTACTTTGTCGTATGCTTTAATGTGGTGTACTTTCCACTTTGGATTTAAAATTTGTAACTTTTTTTGAATCATTATTGGAAATGCAGCATTATTAGACTGTATAAATCGTCTAATTTCTCCATCCATTGTTGGTATCAAGTCGTATAATATCCATTCAACAACATCATCCTGACGTTTTTCATTTTTGATGGTGTCTTTTGTCTCAATATCATCAGGCACTAAATAATTAGGGCGTTTATCCTGTACACGGAGACCCCTTACGGATTGCCCCATACCAAGTGCCTGACCAATGAAACCGCTTTTTGTAGTAAAGAAACCCTCTTCCCAACTACCAAGTAATTTTTGTTCGCCAAAATCATTAATGATTCTGGGGTTGTTTTCTAATTCAGCTCGAATATCAGCAAGAAGCTGTATTGATTTTTTTTCATTGTTACCAATGATTACTAAATACATTGGTTCTTTTCTTAAATAATGTAGCCAAAAAGGTATTAGAATATCGGTTGTTACTGATTTAGCTAATCCACGTCCCCATTCTGCAAAGCCTTTGAAAACTTTGTTTTTGGCAACCAAGTTGGCAAATTCCACATGAAAATCAGCACAGTCTGCAGTTGCATAGTGTGGAAAGTAATAATTAACCATAAAACGGTAATCCTTGCTTGCTTTTTCAATACGTGCGGCCTTTTGTTCCTTTGTCTCATTAGGATCAACAGAACCTCCGGAGGCACGAATTAAGTTTATCTTTTCAAGAAAACGTTTCTGGGCTATTTTATCAATATGCTTCATTATATGTTTCCTTTGAAACTAATTTCTTCAGTTAAGCTTGTAATTGAATTTGTTCTAAAATTATAAGCAATACCTACAACCTCTTTACGCTTGTAGTTTTTATGGCCTACTTTTTTATACGATACAACTTCACCAACTTTAGTGTCTTTAAAGAAAGCATCTTTTAATAAGTGTGCAGCAATTTGTAATTTCCAATCGTGAGATTTGGCATTATTCAATAATAATGAAATGATGAGTTTAAACATAGTTTAATTAGTATTTAAGGGCTAATTCGTTTGTGTGATTTTCGAAAAATTCCATGATGGCTAAATGAAGTTTAGGATTAACTTTTATAAGCATATCACTCATAATAGAATCCATCACATTTATATAAGTGTTGTAAGGTATTCTGTGTTCCTTTTCGAAACTATCCTTTGTTTTATTCAGTTTGGCTATAGCATCGACTAGCTTAGTTTTTTGATCTTGTTTTGCATCTGGATCATTCTCCATTGCGACCAAACTTTCGGCATACATATCGATTAAACTATTAATGTTTTGTAAACCATTTTGCTGAGAACCTAATATAGCATTACGGCGATCCTTCCATTTGTATTTGTCTACCCAATCACCTACAGTTTTTTCGCTAACACCAACTAAACTAGCTATGTCTTTTGCGGTTCTTTTGCCTTTTATATATAAATCTTCTGCTAGCTTTTGCTCTCTAATCTTTGCCATTTGTCTTCTTATTACTTCACAAAATTGCAACATCATTACGGATCCAATATGTATGATTTTCTAAGATCAGGAATACACTCCTAACCAACAGGAATGCACTCCTTGTCATGGATTTATGATTTTTTTTAGCTCCTAAATAATCCAAATTTTGTCATCGAAATAATTCATACATCAACATGCAAACAGTAAAAAATTAAATGAAAGGCCTATGTAAATCCATATTAATAATGGGATCAGGAGGAACTGGTCTAACTGCTGCAGCACTTACTGCTTTGGCGCAGGAATATCCTCTTGTAATTACGGCAGAGGCAAAAGATCACAAAGCCTATTTGAGAATTACAGGAGTTATATACGAATGGAATAATTCGGCTGAAGAAATCACAAGGAAAATTGATGATTTTTTAGCACAAGGAATTCAGGATGTAGATGTTTATATGAGTGGACCAGGTGGAGACGTTTTTCAAGCTGCCGAAATAGAAAACCAAATACAAAGATTTCCGGGTGCTAAAACAGGAACTGCCGGTGCCTTACTTGCCTCAGCTTACACAAAAATTGCAATTTCATTAGATAGTTGCGATCAGGCCGAAAACGGACAATTCATGTATCATAAGCCGTCAGCACGTTTAGTCGGAAATGAAGATACAATTGCATCCGGTTTGCAATTACTTAAAAACATGTCAATTCAATATAAGGAAGCTTATGCCGCCAAAACCGGTATACCTGTAAAAGACATTGAAGCCAATTGGGTAAAAGGTGATGTGTGGCTTTCTGCAAAAGAAGCTGTAGCACAGGGATTTATTACCGGAATTACCAAAAACACCGCAATTACTAAACAGACAAAAGCCTTATTTCAAGCTTGTGGAGCTCCAACGCTTCCAAAAATCACAAATCACAAACCAATTTTAAAAACTATGGATCAAAAAATCCTTGCCTTATCATTAGGGCTACCAGAAGACTCTTCTGAAGCAACAATTAAAGCAACAATTCAGGCTAATAAAAAAGCTGCAGAAGAGGTTGCCGGATTGAAAGCAGAAAAAGTTGCGACAGAAACTGCAGCAGCTGCAACAAAAGTAGAAACATTGATTAATGGCGCTATTACTGCCAAAAAAATTAATGCTGATCAGGCTGCACATTTAAAAACTTGGGCTACATCTAATTACAGCGCATGTGAAACTTATATCTCAGGATTACAGCCTTTGACAAAAGTCTCAGCTAGTATTGTTCCGGGTGTTTCAGGAGCGTCAACAAAAGCTTTTGCTGATATGTCCGACGAAGAAAAACAATCAATGGTTACAGAAGATCCGGAGGCATTCAAAGCGGCTTATATCGCATCACTTGAAGTAAAAAAATAACAAAAAAAAATTGAACATGTAAAACAAGCTACGGCTGTAGCTTGTTTTTTTTAAATCGTAAACAAAAACCAATATTATAAAAAATGAAAAAATTAGGATTAGTTTTAGTGATGCTGTTGTTGTCAGTAGTATCAATTGCAGGAAACGTTAAGTTTAGCGTTGACAAAGAAACAAAAGCGGAATTACGCACTTGCGGGGTTTCAATAGTCGATGGCGACTTGTTAAATGAATTAAATGAAAAGTTCATTTTAACCAAATTCAGAAGTTTGGGAACCTGGCTGCAGGAAGTTACAAGTAAGGATAATTGGGTTGGTAACAATGCAATTAAAATCCCGAAAAGAAAAGGTGACAGCGCGCCACTTGTACTTATTAACAATACCACTTATCCAATGGTATCAAGCGGGCGTGACGACGAACAAGTTGTTGTTTCCCTAAATAAATATTCTACCGAGAACAAACACGTAACACAGGATGAGCTTTATGCTATCGCTTACGATAAAGAGGGGGATATCAATTTAGAAATGAAAGAGGAGCTTGAAATTAAAGTTACAGAACATGCTTTACATTCAATTTCTCCGGTATCTACTTCGTCCAGTACACCAGTTCTTGAAACTACCGGTGCTTTAGACGGTGCTCGTAGAAGACTTGTTAAAGCTGACGTTATTAGGCTTAAAAATGCACTTGATAAAGCATCTGTACCAAAAACAGGCCGTGTATGGGTAATGAGTTCAACTCACGCCAACGATCTTTTATTGGAAGATTCAGCATTCGAAAAAGGGTATCATAACCGTGTAGATGGCGCAATTTCCATTAATTATTATGGCTTTAAGATTTATGAGGAGGTTTACACGCCTACTTACCACGCTACAACAAAAGTAAAATTAGCATTTGATAGTGTTACTGCAGGTAGAACTTCAAGTATAATTTTCCACAAATCAAGCTGTGTTAAAGCAAAAGGAACTGTTGAACGTTTCGCAAGAGATAAAAAAGCAGATCCGGAAAATAGAAAATCAGTAGTAGGTTACGATCTATACTTTGGTTGTTTCGCTATCCAAGATCAAGGATTAGCGGCAATGATTGACGGTGTAGCATAATATAAAAATTAAAAAAGGCTTTAGCGTTGTTTTGCACCATCACAACCAATACGGAATAACTAAAATTAGTGGTGTTACGACAAGCATAATTGCATTAACAAGCTAAAGCCTTTTTTAAATTATCATCTTATGAAACTAGACGAAAACGGTTACAAACTTATAGCAAGTTTCGAGGGATTGGAATTGGAGCCTTACTTATGTAGTGCCAATGTACCAACAATAGGTTACGGAAATACTTTTTATCCAAATGGTAGAAAAGTCACTTTAAAAGATCATCCGATTACCAAAGCTTATGCAATTGAAATACTACGATTTGTTGCAGATCTATTTGCAAAAGATGTTTCTAGTTTAATTAAATCAAAAGTAACGCAAAACCAATTTAACACTTTGGTTTCTTTTGCTTATAACGTAGGAACAGACATTGACGCTGATGATATCCCAGAGGGATTAGGAGATAGTACATTACTTAAAATGGTAAACAAAAATCCTAATGATAAAGCCATTGTGGCCGAACTCCTTAAATGGAACAAAGCAAAAGGAAAAGTAGTTACTGGATTAACTAATCGAAGAATAAAAGAAGGTCAAAACTATTTTATACCATGAAAAAAGAAATTCCACCATTAGTGAAAGCAGTTTTAGACGAAGCTGCACAAACCTATTCTAAAAGTAAGGCAACAACAAACGCCGGACGAATATTAAGATTTTTTGCAAGTTTTGTGAGCGTAGATACAGTTGTAAAATTGTTTGCTCATAAGCTTAGTAAATAACTAAAAAAAAATAAAAATGAATCCAGAAATAAAAAAAGAAGCAATTGAGGTATTTGAACAATACCCATTAGCAAAGGTGGTATTTATCACACCAGATATTCAAGCTTTCTTAAAAGAAGACAGGGCTAAAATTCACAATAAAGACTATGAAACAGTAAAACGTTCACAGGTTATTGCAGAACCATCAGAAAAGAAAGAAGTTGAATCTAAAGATAGCCAGGTTAAAGAGTTTAAAAAGTCGGCAGAGCAACTAATTGCATTTGCTACAACTGCAGAAACAGTTGAGGAGTTAGATATTATACTACAAGCCGGCGAAAAAAGAGCGACAGTTGTTGCAGCTTTTGAGGCAAGAAAATTGGAATTAACCACTAATCAAGAGTAACGATGAGTTTTGAAGGTGTAATAATTAACAAAAGCGAAGGTGGTTTAAACCGCTCTGAAACATCTACTGATGCTATCATGGCATTGGTAGTATTTGTAAGTGATCCGTTAGAAAATGACCTGAATAAAGTTTATGAGCTAAACAGTTTACAAGCTGCCGAAGCTTTAGGCTTTGACGCTTCAAATGATGCAAACGAAGCAATTTTGTTACATCATCATATTACTGAATTTTTCAGACTTGCTCCGGACGGTATATTAAAATTAGTAGTTACTGAAAAAACAACTGCAAAACTATTTTTTGAAAGTGATGCAGCAAAAGCAATATTCAGAACGCATACTGATGTAAAGCGTATAGGTTTTGTTTATAACGCAGATGTTGTTGCCTTAGATTTAATTGCTGAAATCAATGCTAGTCAATTATTTATAAATAATCTGTTTGCAGATAAAATCTATTTAAACGGTATTTATTTAGAATCTAGAAATGTATCTAAAGCAGCGATTTCAAGACGTACGCTATCTGCATCAAAAGTAAGTTTAGTAATTGCTCAGGATCCGGCTATTGCCGCACTTGATGCCGCATATTCTCATTATGCTGCTGTTGGCTCAATTTTAGGAATGCGTGCGGTAAGAAAAGTTAACGAGAATTTAGGTTCTGTTGATATTATTGTAAAACCAAATGCAAGAAAAGGAGAATTGACATATCCATTAACGGATAGTTTGCAAGGCTTGTGGCTTTCTGCAGCATTAAGCGATGGTACACTTACTTCTACTTTAACCGATATCGAAAAAAGGGCTTTAACTACAAACGCTTACATATATGCAGCAAGTTTTCAAGGATTTGCAGGAGTATATTTAAACGGTGAGCCAACCTGTATTGCTATATCATCAGATTACTCAACAGGGGAAAACAACGGGGTTTGGGATAAAGCAGCATTAGGAATTAGAAACGCCTTATTGCCTAAAGTGCGCGGATGGTTCCAACGTAACCCAACAACCGGAAAACTAAAAGATACGTCAATTACGGATCTTGAAAACATCGGTAAGAAACCTCTGCAAAAAATGCTTGTTGATGCTGAAATAAGCGGTTATGATTTAGTAATACCTGCAGGGCAAAACCCAAACGATCAAACACCTTTACTGGTAAAAACAACAGTAACACTTGGTGCAATCACTCACCTTTTTGAGGTCGATTTATCATTAAACTAAAATCATGGCACAAGTAAAAACACTAATTAACGCCTTCGGGCGTATGGCTGGGTGGAACTCAGCAACATTAAACATCTACGGAAGGGATGTTGAAGGAATTTGCGAACTGGGTTATGATGATACAGTTGAAAAGGAAGTTGTTAAGGGTGCGGGAAGAATGCCGATAGGTGTTTCTGAAGGTGATTACATCGCAAAAATGACTTTGAAACTTTATCAGGAGGAGGTAATAGCAATTATGGATTCTTTACCACCTGGTACCAGAATACAAGATATTGCACCAACAGATGTAATTGTTCAATATGTATATAATGCTCGAATTTATAAAGACATTATTAGAAACGTTGAATTTACTAAAGTTGGTAGATCTGTAAAAAAAGGAGACAAAACAGTTGAACAAACTGTTGAAGTTATTTGTACACACATAGATTGGAATCAATAATCATGGAAAATTTACAACCAAAAGAAACAACTGATATCCAAACAGAAAATGTTATTCAGGGATATTTGGATGATAATGCCTTATCCGGCTTAAAATCCCAAAAAAACACAAAGTACATTCATGAAGTTATCACCTCTGATGATGATGATGTAATGCATGCAACATATTTCTTAAAGCCAACACTTGATCAATTGCAAGTATTAGCAAATTTCGCTAAGAAAGATCAGGAAATGGAAGGTTTAAAAGTGCTTTTCAATACCTGCCGTGTTGCAGGTTCTGAGGCTGTCTTAATTGATGATGAAATGAAAGCTGCAGCTTACAAGGCATTAGCGCAATTATTTAAAAGAAGGGAAGCAGCCGTAAAAAAGCGTTAGCAGATGAAGTAATTTCATCTGACGACGATAACGATGTTTACAAACGTGGTAATGCCTTAATAAGAAGTTATTTTAATAGGGAGCCTGAAAAGCTCTCTATTAAAAAATGGGCTAAGCTTTACCAAGAGGCAATGTATTTGAAAAAACTTGATGCCGAAATTCAAACCAACATTTTAGCAAAAATTTTCGGTGCTACTACCGATACAGAATAATAATGGCAGATCAACACACGAATTGGGTATTAGAACTTATTGATAAAATTACAGCTCCGGTAAAAGAAGTTACTGAGGGTGTAAAGTCAATGGAAAATGCTATCAATTCAGTTGATGAGAAAGTCACAAAAATGGGTCAGCATACTGAACAGGCTTTCGATAACTCGAATAAATCTCTCAAAAGGTTGGCTTTGCAAGCGGGTTCTGAGGCTCTTCAAAATTTGGGACAACCTTTTTTGGATGGTGCAAAAGGCACTTATGATTATGATGCTTCATTAAGAGAATTATCTGCAATTACAGGTGTAGTTGGTGATGGTTTAGGAACTATCGGTTCAAATGCGAGACAAAGCGCAAAGGATCTTGGAGGAGATGCAGCAGAAAGTGTTAAAAGTTACACTTTATTACTTTCAAAGCTTGATCCTGAATTAGCCAAAAATCCAGAGGCGTTAAAGAAAATGGGGGATAGTGTCGGTCTTCTAGGCGAAACCATGCACGGTGATTTAGTTGGTGCAACAAATGCGGCATCAAGTGTAATGAACCAGTTTGGTGTTGATTTAAAAGATCCTGCAGAAGCTGCAAGAATTATGGATGTAATGTTAAATAATATTACATCATCAGCAAAAGTAGGTAATCAGGAAGTTTCACAAGTTGCAACCGCAATTGATAATGTTGGAGCTGTTGCAAAAAATTCAAATGTATCATTTATAGAAACAAATGCAGCATTACAAGTTCTTGGAAAATATGGAAAAGAAGGTGCTGAAGGTGGTGTAGCTTTAAGAAATGTTTTGGCCACATTAGGTAAAAAAGAGTTTTTACCCAAAGAAGTTAGAACACAATTACAAGGAGCCGGAGTTGATATTGATGTGTTGTCTGATAAAAACAAAACATTAGCTGAGCGCTTAACTGAGCTTAAAAAATTAGGCGGTAACGATGCTCTTTTAGGGGCAATGTTTGGTACCGAAAATACCGTTGCAATTACCGGTCTTTTAGGAAACCTTGAATTATTGCAGCAATACACAACTCAAATTGAAAATGACCAAACTGCTCTTGCAGATATGGCCGGCACAATGGGTGACAGTTATCAAGAGTCCAAAGATAGGATTACGTCTTATTTTGATGATATAAAATTAAGTATCTACGGGTGTACAGGTGAAATGCTACCATTTATTGATGTAGGATTACAAGGTGTTATGGGATTAATAAATTTAGCACCTGGTATAATGGCGCTAGTTGATATGTATAATCTACTTAAGAATGCAACTGTATTACAAACTATTGCACAATGGTATTTAAACATCGCAATGGATGCCAATCCAATAGGTCTAATAATACTTGGTATAGCGGCATTAATAGCAATTGTTGCCGCAGTAATTGTTTATTATGATGATTGGGGTGCTTCAATCGCAGCTTGTATGGGTCCATTGGGCTGGGTTATAAATTTAGTAATGTCTTTTATAAAACATTGGGACAGTATTACTGCAGCTTTTGAAAAAGGCGGAATTGTAGGAGGAATTAAGCGTATAGGACTCGTTTTATTAGATGCTGTTTTATATCCGGTACAACAACTTTTAGGTTTATTGGCAAAAATACCTGGTCTTGGGGGATTAGCTGGTGGAGGTGCTAAATGGATTACTGAAATGAGGCATAAACTTGCTTTAGATGAAAATGATCCAAAAAAGGAAAAGGAAAAAAAATCTAAAACAGAGAAACCAGAGGATAAAAAACCAAATGGGCCTGTTGTACCAGTATTCCCAAATAAACCAAGTGAGATAGGATCTAGTCCGTCTGGTGCAAACTCTGGCGGTGGTAAAATTATCAATATGACTTTAAACGTTTATAATACTTATAAAGTCGCAAAAGAAGATCTACAAAATTTTGAAAAAATAACAGAGCATGTTGTTGGGAGAATAAACGACACAATGAAAGATGCTTTAATCGCAGCAGGATCATGAGAAATTATACTATACCTAATTTGTTTTTAGATGCGTTTGGCTTAAAAGTCAATCAACTCTACAGGCCAGAAATCACAAAAGGTTATCCGGACAAACCAACAGGATTGTTTACAGGAATGGAGATTGTGGAAAATATCAATGAAAGTTTTGAAACTAGTGGTAAAGGAACTCCAATCCTTTTTCCTGTCATTTTTTCCGAAGGAAATTACAAAAGGTATAATGATAAAGGGGAATTAGTTAATAAAAAAATGGGTGATTTTAGATTGCCTATTGCATCAGTCGTTTCTTTTCGTCGTGATAAAATAATGAGTCAGACTAAAATAAACGGTGGTCGCGGATCAGTTAAAGAAATTTACGGATTTGATGATTGGCAAGTAACTATTAATGGCTTTTTGATTCCTGACAGTTCACAACCGCAAGGATTCATAAACCCTTTACAGCAAGAAAAGGAACTAATAAAGTGGGATGATTTAGCAAGCTCTATTGAAGTATTTGGCGAATTATTTACACTTAGAAAAATTAAGAACCTAACAATTAAAGGAGTCTCATTTGAGCCTATGCGTGGTAAGCCGAATATTAGAACTTTTACCATTAATGCTTTAAGTGATGAACCTATTGAATTGAATATAAAAAGCGGCATATGACAGTTGCGATGGTTTCAAAAATAGTATTTCCGGAAACGGATACACACGGCGAAATTATTATAAGAAAGTGTAACGCCGTAAAAATTGAGAGTAGTTGGGAAACGCTTACAGACAATGCAGTTATCGTTTTACCTAGAAATGTTCGGGATTTTGACAAATTGAATATTAAGACAATTTTTAAAAAAGGTGATCCAGTAGAGATTTATTTAGGCTATGATGAAAACTTAATATTAGAATTTACAGGATTTATAAGTGAAGTTTCTGCGGAAATACCAATCAAAATAAAGTGTGATGATTATATGTATTTACTAAAGAAACATGATGTAAATATATCAATGCGAAGCACGAGGTTAGAGGATCTTATTAAGTTAATTATTCCACCAGGTATCGAATATGATGTAGCTGATATCAACATTGGTACAAAGAGATTTCCAAAAACAACTGCAGCGAAGATTTTGGAAGAGCTGCAGGGAAATAATATCTACTCGTATTTCAAAGGTAAAAAATTGATTGTAGGCAAAATCTATACTGATGACTCATCAGAACCAGTGGTATTTAATTTTTCCCAAAATGTTGTTGATAATGCCTTGCAGTATAAAAATAAAGAGGATGTAATTATTAAAATTATTGCTACGTCAACACTACCGAAAGGAAAAAAATTAAAAGCTGAATTTGGAGACGAATTTGGACAAGAGCAACGATTGTCTTATTACAATATCCAGTTTGAAGCCGAGCTAATGAAGTTAGCTAAGGCAGATTATGAAAAATTTAAAGTTGAAGGATTTAAGGGAAATATTACAGTATTTGGAATTCCGAGTGTAACACACGGAATGAAAGCGCAAATAATAAGTTATCAATACCCAGATCGTAAAGGACTCTATTTTATTAAAAAGGTAACAAAAGAATTTGACGATAGCCCAAAATACCGGCAAATTGTTGATTTAGATAAAAAAGCAGAATAATGAAAGTATTAACTGAGTTTAAAAATTTGATGCAGGAAAAAATGCAACAAAAAGTGCCTATTCAGACAGAATGGGTTAAAGTTTCCTCAGTTGATTGGGAAGATAAAACAATGGTCGCCATTGGTGAGGATAACGGTCTTGAATATTTTGATGTTCTTTTAGGTTTAGGAGCAATTAACATTCGTCCAAAATTAGAAAGTTTGGCTTTGGTTGGTTCAATTCATAACGGTGAAGCCTGTTTTATGATTTCCTGTGAGGAAATCGAAGAAATAGAATTGATTGATAAATCAGGGTTTAAAGTCTCTTTAAAAGATGGTTTATTACAGTTTAATGGCAATCAATATGGAGGAATTGTAAACGCCAAAGAATTGAAGACACAAGTTGATAAAAATACAGAAATATTAAAGCAAATACAGTTAGTTTTTAATAATTGGGTTACAACTCCTAATGACGGAGGTGCAGCATTAAAAGGTTTAGTTACAGCATTTACTGGTTTAGATCGTGCTGATCTAAGTGATATTCAAAATACTAAAATTACTCACGGAAATGGCTAAAGATTTAAAGTTAACTGTTGATAATGATTTACAAATTGCAAACGGTGATTTTGTTATTTCTGAAAGTGAATTACAGGAAGTAGGTATCATTTTGCAGATTAGTCAGGGAGAAATGAAAAGCGATCCTTTTATAGGTGCAAATCTTACAACAATGGTTCGAGACGTCACAAACCAAGAAAAAATAAAGAGACACATACAAACTCAATTAGAGTTAGACGATAAAGACTATGATGCCATTAAAGAGCATTTAATAATAAAAAAATAATAATGTTTCAAATCATTCAGCCTTACATAAATGAATTAGTCTCCGGTATTATCGGCATGCTTGTTATCTGGCTTCCTAATAGAAAAAAGCAAAGTATTGATAACGACCAGGCTATTGTTAATTTATACAGGGACTCGCTGACCGATTTAAAAACAAGATACGAGGAAAAACATCAGGATCTAAAAACAACATTCGAATCAAAGCTTACTGAATTTTCTAATAAAATCGATGATTTGGAAAAGTCACTTGATGAATGGAAAAAAAAGTATTTCAATTTAAAAAAGGACTTTGATAATTATAAAAAAGAGCATCCATGATAAATATTATTGAAAACCAGTCTTTTTTGGATGTTGCCATACAGGAACAAGGAAGCGCACTTACTGCATTTGAATTGGCTATTAAAAATGGATTTTCCATTACTGATGATTTATTACCAGGTGATAGTTTGGTGTTACCAATATCAAACTTGGAAAATACTGGCGTTGCAAATTATTTTAAAGGCAAAAGACAAATGGTTGCATGCGGCTCAAAAATAGGTACCCAAGATTTGCCAATTAAACCAATAGGAATTGGTGCAATGAGAATAGAAAATGATTTTATAGTAGGATAAAATGGCTAGACAAATAGAATTAATACAAAAGGAAATGTTAGACGGTATTGCCGCTAACTCTGACTTAGTACAGCTCAACTCAACCAGTAAGGTAGCAATTTACAGATTGATTGTTTTTGTTGTGGCATATTCAATATGGTTACTTGAATCAATATTTGATAAGCATAGAATCGATATTGATACTGCACTTTATGAACAGAAATCAGGAACTCCTCGTTGGTATCGAAATATGTCTTTAGATTTTCAATTCGGGTTTGATTTAATTACTGATAGTGACAAATTTGATAATTCAGGTTTTACTAGTGATCAAATCGAAGATTCTAAAATTATAAAATATTGCTCAGTTAAGGAATCACTCGAAAGTAATAGGCTAATACTAAAAGTTGCCAGTGAGCAAGGTGATGAATTAGCACCATTGACAGAAACGCAAATTACGAGTTTTAAGCAATACTTAATTGAGTTTCAATATGCAGGTGTAAAAATTAATGTGGTAAACAATCCGGCGGATAAGTTAGTATTAAACATGTCGGTTTATCGGGATGTATTGGTTTTGGATGAAAACGGCTCCAGTATTTTAAACGGAGGAAAACCAGTTGAAACTGCAATTAAAAATTACATGAAAGCTTTGCCGTTTGATGGTGAGCTCGTAATTAATGACCTGATTGAAAAGTTAAGAGCTGTTGATGGTGTTAATAATGTTCACATTTCTATAGCTAGCTCTAGTTTTTACGATACAGCAATAAATGAATACTCACCATATAATGAAATTGAAGTAAAAACAATTCCTGTGGCCGGATATTTTGAGATAATAAATTTTGATACCGTGACCTATGTGGTATAGTGTAGATTTTGGAAAGTTAGTGTTATTGTTAACACCTCCTTTTATGCGCAAGAAATCATTTATCGCATATTTAAAAGAGCTTATTACTCCTATTCAAAAATTGCATTATACCTGGAACAAAAAACGCTTGGATGATTGGTACAAAATAAACCATAACGGTCAGGTTTGCAAGTTAAGGAAGGTTTTAAACGATAAACTTGACCCCTCAGAAAGAAGAATTTATATAGGAGATGGAAATTCCTTTGCACGAAAATACATTTACACAAGAGCCGAAAAAAGACCTGTTTACTTAGGTAAAATGTTCATTTATGAAAAATCAGAATATATAAGTACAGGCGTCGATTTTATTGTATTCGCTCCAAATAATATTGTAAACGAAAGAATACACGAGCTTAAGGCTTTACTGGAATTCTATAAACTTGCATCCACACGTTACCAAATACGACCAATATGAATAGAATAGACTTTAACCAAAGTGTTGGATTTCCTTTTGACACCAACATGCTTGCAGAATTGCAAGATAATTTTTCATTATTAAACGCTTTTGGGGCTATTGTCGGCAATTTTACAATTATTTCCGGTTGTGCGCCTATAGGAATTGAAGGAACTAGCATAACTGACGGAACGGTTTACATAAATGGTGAACTCCTTGAATTTAAAGGCGGTGTAGTTCAGGGTAATGTAAGAATTGTTGAAGTTATAGAAGCTTTAGAATTTGAAGACCTAACAACGAAAGATGTTATTTTTAGAAGGCATGTAAGATTTGGTACAGCAACTACAAATACATTTCTGTGGTCTGATTTCCGCCGAGGCTTAGAAACAAAATCTATTGCGGATTTAATTGCTGCCAAAGCTGATACAGCTGCATTAGTAGCAATTACAAATGCAATTACAACAATCACAACAAAACTAAGTGGAATTGAAGCAAACGCTCAAAAAAACGTGCAAGCAAATTGGACACAAAATGACAATACTAAAGATGACTTCATTAAGAACAAACCCGGGATAATTGCATATCTACATCAAGGCGTTCATAATGTTGGAGATGTTTTAGCAACTGACATATTGCAAACTGTCAATTTTCCTACTGTTGGTAGTAATAACTATATGGTTATTGGCACTATGGTTTCAGAGGGTGGAGACTTTAATAATGATAACGATGTTATCTTTTCAATTCGAGATAAACAAAATGCTTCATTTAAATTAGCATTACGTGAGGTTGGCGCTAGATTACAAGCTTTGAAATTTGAATATATCTTAATACCACTACTATAATGGCAATAACAGCATTAAATAATATAAAAAATTGGTTTAAAACCGGTTTAATTCCAACTCAACAGCAGTTTTGGGATACGCTTGACAGTTTTAGACATAAAAGTGAAAAAGTACCTGTATCAGATATTGAAGGAATTGATGCATTGCTTGAAGGTAAAGCTGAAGAAGCGGAATTTAATAACCACATAAACAACCCTGCTGCTCATGCTAATTTGTTTTTCGAAAAAGAAGACAAATCCCAGAAAGGTGATGCGAACGGATATGCGCCTTTAAATGAGTTTATAAAAATAGCTTCAGATTATTTAGACATTGTTAACGATGTTGTTACCGGAGGTACAACAGCATTGTTGTCAGCAGAACAGGGAAAAGTATTGCAAAGTAGAATTGAAGCAATTAATTTGATTCTGACGTCTGACAATATCAATTTAGACACTGTTCAGGAGTTAGTTGATGCAATTGAAACGGTTCAATTATCACTAAATACAATACTGGTGAATGACCTGACCACCGGTGGAACCACGAAAGCGTTAACAGCTGAAATGGGTAAACTTTTGCAGGCGAATAAACTGGATAAAGACTATTTGAATGGTGATATTAAATTTGGGAATTACCCATCTACACGAAATGATGGTCAATTACCGACAAATAAAGTTCTTGCTCCTGATGTAAATGGAAACATAAAGCTTTATACAATTGCAACTGCTCCAGCTCCATATCTTGAAGAGTTAATCCCGGATAGCTATTTGCCATCGACAACAGGAAGCTTTATTTTAAAGGGGTCTTTTTTTACACCAACAATGACCGTTACAATTCCGGGTCAAGTAATAAATTACAAAAACTTCATTAGTGACAATGAGGTTCATATTAATGTTACAACAGGAGCTACAGAAGGTAAATTTGATGTAATACTAAATAATGGGATTTCTGCAACATTTACGCAAGTGCTTTTGATAGTTTTAGGAACTATATATAAACCATCAGAAGCGAATTGGACTGTTTATTCTGGTGCTCCAGATTTATCAACTGACGGTGAAGCTCATATGACTACATATAATTCATTAGTCAATGCTGTTTGGAATAAGCAACTCGATTTTGCAATAGATTTTTCACTACGATTTAGACCAAACCCTTCTCCACTCGGTTCACCTGGTGGTAACACATCTACGCCTACAATATACATTGTTGGTGCAACTGATGGATTAGTAAAATATGAAATTGGTATAGACCCTGGTAGTGGATTTACGGTTGTTAGGACAAATAATAGTGATGGACTTGCTGTTATAACAGATGTACATTTATATAAAAAAGAAATAGAATTTCGAAATAAAAACGGAATTTTTTATTTATATGCCGACAATGGTTTAATAAAAACTTACGCTACAGCACTGTCTCAAAGCCTAAAATTACAATTGTACTTAGCAACTTATGACCTTATTGATATAAAGTATATTGAGCTAATGTAATAACATAAAAAATAGAAAAATGAGTGCAAAAATAGTATTAGATCACTATCTGGAAAAATATAAAACACTAGCGAATACCTTGACAGACATTGACTTTCAAAACTTAACGTTTCTTCAAGAAAAAGAAGCTGTCTATAATATGAAAGGGCAAAAAGTTTCCAAATCATATTACGACACTGCTGGAAGGGAAGCAATTAGAATAACATATGATCGGGTTTTTGGAACTTATGGTTATCAGGAAACGGAATATACAAACGTGTTTTTAGGGCTACAGAAAACAATTAATTATATGGATTGGGCGGGTGAAATTGCCTATAAAAAGAAAAAGCAATTTTACAGCTTTGATTTACAGCCTGTTTTTTTAGCTGATGGAACTGAAACGGTTGTTGGTTTTTCAAGTCAAAAGCAACGTCAGGTTTTAAAATCTGAACGTTTAAGCGCTGATGATTATTTACAAGCAAAAAACCCACAATTGTATGCATTGCTTTATGAAAGATATGGCAATGAATATAACGGTTATTTGCGTACAGGTGTTAAAACAGCTTTTGTAAATGCTCTCAATGCTGAGGCAGAACCAAATATTTTGGCAGCGTTAAATAATGAAGTTTTTGGCTATGAGCCTATGACAGTAAAAGAATTAATAATTTTGAATCTTCAATAATTTATGGGTACAATTTTAGCCTTTGTTTCTGTCATTCTTGCATCTTTTCTTTTCCCTTTAGGGCTTTTGATAACGTTTGTAATCAATTTTTACAAAAGACGTTGGAAGTTTTCTTTTAAGCGTTTAGATCAACAGTTTTTAAGTATTGCAACTAGTGTTGATTCATCCGGGAATGTAATTTGTAAAGACCTTTTTAACCTTGTTTTAATTAAGAAAGGAGGTTATCAATTTGGCAATCGGAAAGAAACTATTTCGAGTGTTTTGGGTAAAAATCAGCGTGATGAAACGCTTACTAAATTAGGAACAATATTATGTAATGTTTTGGACTGGATTCATACAGAGCATTGTAAAACAAGCATTGATAGTTTAGTCTAAATTCTACTAAAAATTTAAATATTTAAAAAAATGAACCAAACCAAAATTGCCGTTTTTGTTAGTATTTTAATAGTCTTAACAGGTATTATAGATACTTCTTTTAACCTATTGCAGGATGCAGGGTTTTCCCTAATCACAATCAACCGTATCAAATTAGCGGGCTTAGTGTTGTCAGCATTATTGCCAGGTGTTTCTAAATTGTTTCCAAGCGAAACAGAAAAGTAAAGAATTCCAATGGAGGTAAGGAATTAAAAAAAGTCCTCCAACAATTAAAAACTTCTCAGGGTAATTTAATTAAGCACAAAGCCACAGCGTTGGAGGACATAAGTCTTCTATGCTGTGGCTTTAGTATGTTTAATAATTATCCTGAGAGCAGCAAATATAATATAATCAATCATCAATCAAAAATCAAAATGAATAAGTATCATCAAATACTAAATAAAATTGTCACTAAAGGCAAGTGCCAGGATAATAAAAAGGGAAATATAAAATTCCTGTTGAATGAAAAGTTAGAATTAAAACCGATTGACCTCTTAGAACTGTTTGAGGGTCATTCTTTGGCTTGAAAAAAGCTAAAAGATGAATTAGGGTTATTTATGACGGGTGAACGCTCTACGGAAGCGTATAGAGAAATTGGGGTTTCATGGTGGGATTACTGCGGTCCTATCCTTGTAAATAGTTATCCGACCTACTTTGAAAAGCTTCCAAAGCTTATTGATCGCATCAATAAAGAAAAACGGACATCAAAGAATTATGTGCTATTCTTAGGTTCTAACGACACCGAGAGCAACCAACAGCCTTGCCTTAGTTTGATTCAGTTTCAAATATCGGACGGAAAACTGATTGTATCTGCTTATCAACGTAGTTCTGATGCCAGTTTAGGACTACCAAGCGACATATATCACTTGTATCTGATCAGTAAACAGATCAATGTGCCTTTGAAGAGTATTACGCTGTTTCTGGGTAATGTACATATCTATGATAATAACATTGAAAACACAGAATTTTTGTTAAATGGTAAGCCAGCCAAATTCACATTAAATATAGGGTGATATATAGTATAAAGGTAATAAATTGTTGTGTAATAACCTAACAATCAAAGGTAATATTATCACTTTTATTTATATTTAAATACTATTTAAAATGTATTTAAAAAGCCTATACGATTACGTATAGGCTTTTGTATATTTGCTCAAAAAATGCACATTTCAATTTATATTTGTGCTCATTTCAATTTTTCGATTATA
>NZ_JBDTTP010000042.1:0-36543 GCF_039930565.1 Flavobacterium sp.
ATTTTTGGAGAAAAATGAAGCTGGTCATTTTTAACACGCATTCCGCCAAAACCTTCTACAATACTCATCCAGGTTCCTGCCATTGATGTAATGTGACAACCTTCTTCCACTTCTTTATTATAATCATCTAAATCCAGGCGGGAAGTTCTTAAATAGAACGTATATGCCATATCCATTTTGTCTAAGACTGCAGCCTGAATCGAGTGTACGCAAGGCGAAAGAGAACTTTCATGAACCGTAAAGGATTCGTAAAATTCGAAATTTCGTTTTAATTCTTCTTTCGAAAAATGATCTTCAAAGAAATAAAAACATTGTAAAACATCGGCTTGTTTAATGTATGGAGAACGTAAAACACGATCCCAGGACCATTTTTGATTGATTGGGCGTTGCGATTTGTCTAAATCTTTTACAGGAACTAAATCTTTGTCTAAAAATCCGTCTTGCTGTAAATAAATCCCTAATTGCTCCGATTTTGGGAAATACATATTATCGGCCACTTTTTTCCATTCCTGAATCTCATTAGCAGAAAGATTCACTTTTTCTATAATACGTTTATGGTCTGATGGATATTCTGAAGCTGTTTTTTTGATTTGTTCCGAAGCATAATCGATACACCATTTTGCAATATAATTGGTGTAGAAATTATTATTAATGTTATTTTCATATTCATTTGGACCTGTAACACCCAAAATCACATATTGATTTTTGTCTTTAGAGAAAGAAGCTCTCTGATGCCAGAAACGTGCAATTCCGATTAAGACTTCTAATCCTTTTTCAGGAATATAAGAGTAATCTCCGGTATAGCGGTAATAATTGAAAATCGCAAAAGCAATTGCTCCGTTTCTGTGGATTTCTTCGTGGGTGATTTCCCATTCGTTATGGCATTCTTCACCATTCATGGTTACCATTGGGTAAAGTGCTGCTCCGTTTTTGAAACCTAAATTATCTTTGGCATTTTCAATCGCTTTATCCAATTGATTAAAACGGTATGTCAATAAGTTTCTTGCTACCTGCTGATCTTTGGTCGCCATGTAAAACGGAATACAATAAGCTTCTGTATCCCAATAAGTTGATCCGCCGTATTTTTCTCCCGTAAAACCTTTTGGACCAATGTTCAGTCGGCTGTATTTTCCGGAATAGGTTTGATTTAACTGGAAGATATTGAAACGAATTCCCTGTTGTGCTTTTACATCTCCTTCAATCGTAATGTCTGACATTTCCCAGATTTTTGTCCAGGCATCAATTTGATTTTGAAGTAAAGCGTCATAACCTAAATTAACGGCAGATTTGATTACTTTTTCGGCTGCAGCCAAAGTATTTTCATGATTTAAAGAAACGGTATAACCACCAATTTTCTGAATAGATGAGGTTTGTCCTTTTGCGATAATAGTTCCATAAGTAAACTGAACTTTATCAGTAGTTGAATCAATTGTTGACGGTGAAATATTCACATTTTCGCCGTTTGCAAAAATCGTATTGTGCATGAAAGTCGTAACTTTAAAATGCGTTTTAAAAGTTTGCGCGGTTACAAAAGCATCACTATTTGATTTTTTTACTTCAAGCGGTTCCCAGAATTTTTCTTCCCAGTTGGCATCTTCATTCGTTACGCCAGCATCAATATAGGGTTTGTAAACAATTTTAGCATCTTTGTTTAAAGGTGTAATTTCATATTTTATAATTCCGGTTTCATCCAAATCCAAAGAAAGAAAACGACGAATATTTACGGCGATTTCAGTTCCGTTTTTCAATGTCGCTTGAAAAGAACGATTGTACCAGCCTTCTTTCATATTCAATTCCCTGCGAAAGTTACTTATCTCAGTACATTTGTTAAGGTCTAGATTTTCTTCGTTGATTTCAATATTGATTCCGATCCAGTTGGGAGCGTTTAATACTTTGGCAAAATATTTTGGATAGCCGTTTTTCCACCATCCTACTTTGGTTTTGTCAGGATAATAAATTCCTGCAATATAACTTCCCTGAAAAGTCTCGCCGGTGTAGGTTTCTTCAAAATTGGCGCGTTGTCCCATAGCTCCGTTTCCAAGGCTGAAAAGACTTTCGGATGCCTTTACGCTTTCGGCATCAAACCCTTCTTCTATGATGGACCAGTTGTCTGGTTTTATATAATCCTGATTCATTTTTTCTTTAATTAGATGATTGGGCAATTAGATAATTAGAAAATGTGTCAATTTGATAATTATTTGGTTGATGTTTCTAATTTGACTTTATCTTGTTAATTGCTGATTGTTTTTACTGTTTGTTGATTAGATGATTTGTAATGATTTTTTTTTATTAAATAATTAGTCATTTTCTAATTATCTAATTGGCACATTTTCTAATTGATTAACTTCTCAATAAACGCTGAGCTTATTTCGGTAAAATCTTTAAAAATATATTGGGCTTCATGCAAAATTGTTTCCTCGCCGATTCCTACACTTACCATTCCTGCTATGTTTGCTGCCTGAATTCCTGCAACGGAATCTTCAAATACGATTGCATTTTTTGGATCAATATTTAGTAATTGAGCCGCTTTTAGGAACACTTCAGGATCCGGTTTGGCATTGGTAACGTCATTTCCGTCAACAATAACATCGAAATACGAAAGAATCCCTGTTTTTTCTAAAATTGGTCTTGCATTTTTACTGGCAGAACCCAATGCAATTCCCTGGTTTTTATCTTTTAATAGTTGCAGGATTTTAAAAACCCCTGGAAGAATCTCGCTTTCATCCATGTCAACTAAATAAGATAAGTAATCTTCGTTTTTTTGAATAAGCCATTTATCCTTATCTTCCTGCGAAGCCTCAACATTTCCTAATTCAAGAATTATATCTAACGAACGTATGCGACTTACACCTTTTAGTAGTTCGTTATGTTCGTGTGTGAAATTAATATGTAATGCCTGAGCGATTTTCTGCCAGGCTAAAAAATGATATTTTGCGGTATCGACAATGACACCGTCAAGGTCGAAAATAAATGCTTTTTTCATTATAGGGGAATTCTTATTTTATGATTTTTGAATAGTGTCGTCTACATCTTTTACTTTGTACACTAAAGCAGCGGCAATTAAAAAACTTACTCCGCTTGTAATTAAAGCATAAATTGCTTCTCCATTGTAAAGATATTTTACAATTGGACCTCCAATAAGAGCATTGACAATTTGTGGAATAACAACAAAGAAGTTGAAAATACCCATATAAACTCCCATCTTTTTAGGGGCAATTGATCCGGCAAGAATGGCATATGGCATAGCTAAAATGCTAGCCCAGGCTACTCCAACTAATACCATCGGAAGTACAACCCAGTCTTCATTTGGCATAAAGTAAATCGATATTAATCCGATTCCTCCAATAATTAATGATAGTGCATGAGTTGATTTTCGTCCAATTTTTTTTGCGATATACGGGAGAAAAAACAGTGCGATAATAGCAGAAACTAAGTTATAAACACCAAAAAGAATTCCAACCCAATCTCCGGCATCCTGATATTGCTGACTTGAAGTGTCGCTTAAAGGCAATCCGTAGATATGATGTGCGATTGCAGGAGTTGTAAAAACCCACATACCAAATAATCCGAACCAGGAGAAAAATTGCACCCAGCTAAGCTGGCGCATTGTGGTTGGCATTTTTGCAAAATCTGTAAAAATGTCTGTCAGTTTTGATTTTTCTTCTGATGGAATATCTCTTTCACTTTGAGGATCTTCAAAATTGGATAATTCTTCAGGAGAATATTCTTTAGTTGTAAAAAGTGTCACTAAAATTGATCCAATTAAAACCGCTGCTCCAATTATAAATGATAATTTGAGATTTAAAGGAATACTTCCGGGAGCGGCATTATTTGAAATGTGAAAATAGTTCGTCAACACATAAGGCAAAGCCGAACCGATAACTGCTCCGAAACCAATTAATGAAGTTTGGATACTAAAGCCTGCAGTACGCTGATCTGTTCTTAAATTATCACCAACGAGAGCGCGAAAAGGCTCCATGGCAATGTTGAAAGAAGCATCCATAATCATTAACATTCCGGCTCCAACCCATAAAGCGGGTAAAACAGAGATGAAAATATTGGCCTGAGGCATTAAAATTAATCCAACCGAAGCTAAAATAGCGCCTACGAGGAAAAAGGGTTTTCGTCTTCCAAACCGTCCCCAGGTTTTATCGCTGTAATGACCAATAATAGGCTGCACTATCAATCCCATAAGGGGAGCAATAATCCAAAACCATGATAATTCATGTACGTTGGCACCAAAAATTTGAAGAATTCTGCTGGCATTTGCATTCTGAAGTGCGAATCCCATTTGTATTCCTAAGAAACCGAAACTCATGTTCCAAATTTCCCAGAAACGTAATTTACGCTTTTCCATTATCGTAATTAAAGAATTAATTAGACGATAAGCGCTTTGCTTATCAAAACTTACTTATGGTTCGAAGTAAAAGTAAAAGCTTTGAGCAGGCGTAAAAGTATTAATTATTTTTTTATATATACTAACAAAAAAGCCATAAATAGTATTTATGGCTTTAGAATGTGTTGATTTTAAGAAAATTAGTCAGTAGATTCTCTTTTTATAAGATGCGTTTCTATTACTTCGGTGGTGTAATTTTCATTTTCTTCTTCCTCATCATCATGTTCTGCTTCAAGCCTTTCAATAAGCATTTTAGCCGCTTTATTGCCCATTTTTTTTCCGCTTTGGCTTACCGTTGTAATACTTGGAGAAGAGTATTTAGAGATAATTCCGTCAGTAAAAGCAATTACGGCTAAATCCTTTGGAATTTTTAAACCCATTTTATTGGCCGTTTTGATTATAGTTACGGCAAAAAGTTCATTTACGGCAAAAACAGCATCAAAAGCCCTGTCATGCAAAAGCTGACTAATGGTAATTTCGCAGGTATCCACATCTTCAATTTTAATGATCAGATCTTCATTAAAAGGCAGTCCATTGTCTAAAAGTGCTTTTTCATAACCATCTGTTCTCAATTTCCCAACGCTTACATAATCAACAGTTGTTACTAACGCTATTTTTTTTCTTCCATTATCAATTAAACTTTGCACAGCTTCGTAGGCAGCAGCTTTGTCATCAATGATTACTTTATCGCACAAAATATCGTTGGTTACACGATCAAACATTACAACTGGCATTCCCTGATTGATCACTTCCGTAATATGATGAAAATCACCTTTAAACTGGGTTTCTTTGGAAAGCGACATGATAAAACCATCGATACTTCCGTTGGCTAACATTTCCATATTTAGTACTTCCTTATCAAATGAATCACCGGATAGACAAATGACAACACTATATCCATTTTCATTAGCAACCTGTTCAATTCCGTCAATTACGGTAGAGAAAAAATAATGTACAATTTCCGGAATGATAATACCAATGCTTTTGGTTTTTCGGTTTTTTAGACTAAGGGCAATGTTGTTGGGTTTGTAATTATAAAACTTGGCAAATGCCTGCACTTTTAACCTGGTTTCTTCGCCAATTTCAGAGCTGTTTCGCAATGATTTTGAGACAGTTGAAATAGACACATCCAACTCCTTTGCAATCTGTTTCAGTGTCACTTTTCGTTTCATAATGCTAATTTGGAAAAAATGTTATTAATAATAAAGGTATGCTTAATTTTGTAAAATCATAATTTTATCCTTAAAAAACCGACATAAAATATAAAGTTGTCAACACTACCACGTTTTCGTAAACCAATAAAAAGAGTCACGCGTCGAGCATGTTAATTAATTCATAATTTTGAAATTCGAAGTAAAATTAAAAACTTAAACTAACAATCAAACACTCAAACTAATTTAAACAAAAAGTATGAAAACAATTTCGAAAAAGTTGTTATTTTTATTCCTGCTGTTACCATTTGCTGTGCTCGCTCAAAGCACTTTAAATGGTACAGTTGTCGATAAAGCGACAGGACAACCAATCCCGGGAGTAAACATAAATGTACAAGGTGCACCAGGTGGCGCATCGACAGGTTTTGACGGTAATTTTCAGTTGTCTAATGTAAAAAGCGGAAACAAAATTATCGTTTCTTTTATTGGATACAAGACCGCTACCATTGACTATAACGGTCAAAAAACAGTAAACATTTTATTAGAAGAAGACACTAATGTTCTTAAGGAAGTAGTAGTGCAGGTAGGTTACGGAACTGTTAGGAAAAAGGACGCAACAGGTGCTGTAACTGTTTTGTCAGCCGCTCAGCTTAATAAAGGTCCGGTAGGTTCTGCAGATCAGCTTTTGGTTGGTAGAGCTGCAGGTGTCAGAATTACTACTGATGGTGGAGCGCCGGATTCTAATCCGAATATCAGAATTAGAGGTGGAAGCTCATTATCAGGCAATAACAGTCCGTTAATTATTATTGATGGCGTGCCAATTGATAATACGAATCCGGCAGGTATTTCAAATCCTTTAACCTTGATAAACCCTAATGATATTGATACGTTTGCAATTTTAAAAGATGCTTCGGCAACTGCTATTTACGGATCAAGAGCATCAAACGGTGTTATCATTATTACCACTAAAAAAGGAGTTTCAGGCGCTCCGAAATTCAACTTTTCATCTAATGTTACTATTGGAAAAGTCAACAATCCTGTTGATATGCTAAGCGGCACTGAATTTACAGCTTTCATGCAAAAATATCATCCAACTTATACTAATTTGTTGGGAATTCCTGATGGTTCGGGGGCAACTGATATTGCAGGAACTCCTCAAATAGAAGGAAGGATTGTATCAGATACCAACTGGCAGGATTTAATTTACAGAGAATCTATTTCTTCCGACAATAATTTTAGTGCAAGAGCCAACCTTTTCGGAAGAATTCCGTTCAGAGCTTCTCTTGGTTATGCAAAAAATGAAGGTGTTGTAAGAACAAATGAATTGGAAAGATATTCAGCTTCTATTAAACTGTCACCGGTTCTTTTAGATAATCATTTAAAAATTGATGTAAATGCTAAAGGAATTTCGGTTAAAAAGAATGCTATAGACGGTGATGCCGTTATTGGGAATGCTTTGGGAATGGATCCTACAAAACCGGCCTTTGACAATAGTGCCACTAATAGATTTGGAGGATATTATCAATTACTTAATACCAATAACTCTTTAAGCGGACAGCAAAATCCTTTGGCTATTTTAAATCAAAGATCACGTCCGGAAGAAGTTCAGAAATTATTAGGAAACATTGAACTGGATTATAAAATGCCTTTTATGGAAGCTTTAAGAGCAGTTGCCAATGTAGGTATTGAAGCGTCTAAAACAAAAATTGAAGAAGTTTACACAGATAACTCAATTCAGACTTATCAGTTAGACAATTCTGCTCCCACAACACCTCCAACTTATGTTTTTAATCCAGGGTTAAATTATGCTGAAAATCAAACGGTAACAAATAAAACATTAGATGCTTATTTAGCATACAATAAAAATTTAAATGGATTTGTAACTAGAGTTGATGCTCAGGCAGGTTATTCCTATCAAAACTTTGTTACAGATGGTAATAAAGAAATTTTCAGATACAGCACTATTAATGGATTAAGAGAAATAACGCCACCTACTGTTCCAAATAATAGATATTATAATGCGAGAAATCTTCAATCGTTTTTTGGAAGAGTAAATTTTGATTTGGTAAATAAATATTTATTTACATTAACTTTAAGAACAGACGGGTCGTCTTTATTTAAAGAAGACAAAAGATGGGGTTATTTTCCTGCAGCAGGTTTTGCCTGGAGAATTAATGACGAATCTTTTTTACAGGATTCAAGAACATTTAAAGAATTAAAAGTAAGATTAGGGTACGGTATAACAGGGCAGCAGGACATTACTGGTGTTGCAGGTTCTTATCCGTATAGTGCTTTGTTTGGTTCTACAAGTGCCTCAAGTACTTATATTCCGGGAGTAACTGGTTATTTTGCAAAACCTTTTAATGAGGATTTAACTTGGGAAAAAACAACTACTTACAACATAGGAGTTGATTTTGAATTATTTGAAAATAGTATTGTTTCAGGTACTATTGATGCGTATCAAAAGTATACAACTGATTTACTTTCTGTAGTTTCTGCTCCTCCGGGACAGGCATTAACAAACGAATTTATCTCAAATGCTGGTGAGATGGAAAACAAAGGTATCGAAGGAAACCTGAATGTAAAGCTTATAAGCAGTAATGATTTCAATTTGTCTGTAAATGGTAATATCGCATACAACATAGGTAAAATTACCGATTTGAATAACAGAACTACCAATGTAGATAATGCCTCTACTATTCCAAATGGAACAGGTCAAAAAATAGCATATAATACTGTTGGTGAACAACCTTATTCTGCCTGGGTTTTTGAGCAAATTTATGACTCAAGTAACAGGCCTGTTGAAAATGCTTTTGTTGATAAAAACGGAGATGGTGCAATAGATGATAATGACAGAAGTTACGTAGCATTAAGACCAAATTGGACATACGGTTTTGGATTGACGGCTTCTTATAAAAAATTAGACTTAAGCACAACCTTTAATGGTCAGATTGGTGGAAAAGTTTATAATGCCAGAAAACTGCAGTCAGGATATTTGGATAAAGCTATTCCGGTTAACTCTACCAATTTAACTAACGTTGTAGATACTGATTACGTTTTTCAGAATGTAAATGGAAACATTCCTTTTTCTAATTATTATTTAGAAGATGCAAGTTTCTTACGTTGCCAGAATATTACCATTGGTTATAATTTTGATACTGTATTAAAAGGTGCGGTTTTAAGATTATATGCTGCTGCAAATAACTTATTTATTGTGACAGATTACACTGGTGTAGATCCGGAGAACTTTAATGGAATTGATAATAATTTCTATCCAAGATCAAGAACTTTCAGTTTTGGTCTGAATTTAGACTTTTAATAAAAAAATATATAAAAATGAATCAATTTAAATTTAAAATAATAGGAGCTGCTTTTGTTCTTTTCTTATTCGCTTCCTGCGTTGATGACCTGAATACAGAACCAAAAGTAGAATTGACTCTGGACAAGCTTTTAGAGCAGGATCCAAATGCGGTAGACGGTTTAGTTTCTAAAATATATGGAACTTTTGCTCTTTCAGGACCAGACGGACCAGCCTCGACAGATGTTGTTACAAAAGATGCAGGTGAAGCTGCTTTTTTAAGAAGTATCATCAACTTGCAGGAGTTCTCTGCCGATGGTATGAAAAACCGTTGGGGAGATGATGGTCTGGACCAGTTAACGACAACAAGTAACTGGACCCCAAACAACAAATTTTTCAGGTATTTGTATGATAGAGCTTATTATACAATTCCTCAGGCGAGTAATTTGATTAAAATTTTGAGAACGACTTCAGTTGCTGTTCCGGAGAAAGAAAATCATATTGCAGAATTGCGTTTCTTAAGAGCATTGGCTTATTATTATGTGATTGACTGTTTTGGAAAAGGTGTTATCACCACTGAAGATGATATTAATACATCGACACCTAAAAAAGAATCAACAAGAAAAGAACTTTTCGAATTTGTTGAATCTGAACTGAAGGATATCGAAGGAACTATCACTGCAACCAAATCATATGGTAAAGCAGATAAAAATGTAGTTAGAATGTTATTGGCAAAATTATATTTAAATGCTGAAGTATATTCCGGTACGCCAAGATATGATGACGCATTAACGTATACAAAAAAAGTAATTGACGAAGGTGGATATACGATTGCTCCAAAATTCGTAAGTGTATTTTCCGGAGACAATAATACTTCACCTGAAATTATTTATACCTTAATTGCTGATGCTGTTGTAAGTCAGGGTTATGGTAATACAACCTACATTGTAAATGGAAATCTAAGTACAGAGACAATGAATCCAAATGATTTTGGGGCTACGGATAACTGGGGCGGACACAGAGCAACAAAAGCATGGTACGGATTATTTAACAATGGAGATCTGGCCGGTTCTACAGATGACAGAGCAAAATTGTTCTGGACTACAGGACATTCCTATGAAATGAATGACTACAAAACATGGACAGATGGTTATCCTAGTGTGAAATTCAGAAATAAAAACTTTGTTGGAACTTCTAATTCAACAAGTTTTTCTAATACAGATTTTCCTTTATTTAGATTGGCAGATGCTTATCTAATGTATGCTGAATGTGTTGTAAGAGGAGCTTCTGGAGGTACTGCTCAAACAGCATTAGATTATGTTAATGCTGTGAGAAACAGATCAAACGCAGGAGCTATTTCAGCCGGACAGCTTACATTGAATTTTCTTTTGGATGAAAGAGCACGAGAATTGAATCTTGAAGGTCACAGAAGACAGGATTTGATCCGTTTCGGGAAATTTACCGGAGGATCATATTTATGGCCCTGGAAAGGTGGGGTAAAAGATGGGACTTCAATTCCTGATACTTACAATTTATATCCAATTCCAACAAGTGCATTACAGTCAAATTCAAATTTATCCCAAAATCCGGGGTATCCTCAATCTTAAATTAAGAAAAACATGAAAAATATAGTAAAACTAAGCATATTTTCAATGTTGTTTGCGACAATAGTTTCCTGTAATCCGGATGATCAAATAATTGTAACGCCCTCGGCAACTGCAAAAGTATTGACTCCTGCAACAGGCTTTAGTGTTGTTCTTTCAAAAAGCACTGAAAATGATGTTGCAACTGTGGTAACCTGGGATGCTGCCCAATATGAAGGTACTCAGACAGTAGTAAATTATACTATTGAAATTGCAAAATCAGGAACAAACTTTGCAATACCTATTGCAGTAGCTACCACAACAGAGCTTTCTAAAAGTTTGAAAGTTTCTGAATTAAATTCAGCATTAGTAAACGGTGGCTTTGTAAAAAAAGAGGTAAATGATGTTGATATCCGTATTAAATCTTTTGTAGGGACATCAGGTGTTGCCCAGTATTCCAGCGCCAATACAATTAAAGCGACTCCTTATAATATTCCGTTAGCTACATCTCACTGGTTAGTAGGTGCTGCTACTCCCGGAGGATGGTCATGGAATGCAGATGATGAAACTGAATTTCCATTGGTCGCTGGTAAAACAAATATTTATGAAGTAGTTGTCGTTCTTAAAAACGGGGAAGCATTCAGGGAGTTTTTAGGGAATAATTTTACCAATGATGGTAACTGGGATGCAAGTCACAATTATACGTACTACACTGGATTAGGATTTACTATTGATTCAGAATTAGTAAATGCCGGTGATGGAGATGCCAATTTTAAATATACCGGACCAACAGGATCGAGAATTTTAAAAATTGATAATGTTGCAAAAACTATTACACTAGACTAATTTTTAGTTTAAAATATTAAAAAGGCTATCTATAAGGTAGCCTTTTTTAATAAAACTAATCAATCAACCACATTATGAAAAAACTTTTACAATTAATATTGCTTTTATTTTCATCGTTAATTTTTCCACAACAGCAAAACGTAACTTATTCAGTAAGTCCTGCTACTTTTGAGGAGGACAATGCTGTAACAATAACGATAAACGGTAACAGTATCAATGAAACCACATGGGGAATTGCCGCAACTCACGAACTGTATTTATGGGCTTGGGCTTTAGATACCAATGATACTACTCCAAAAGGAACACCAAATAATGGTGACTGGTCTGCTTCCAGTGCTGGGAGCGCTTTTACATACAATGCAGGAACCGATACGTACACCAAAACTATAACACCAACAACATATTACAATGCCACCGGAATTGGTAGAATTGGTTTTTTGGTTAAAGCAAAAGACGGAACGGGCGATAAAAAATCACAGGATATTTTAGTCGAAGTAGGAACTTTTCAGGTAACGCTTACTTCTCCTGTAGAAAACAGTACAACGATTCTAATATCAGGCTCCAATTTCAATATTTCCGCAACGAACACAAATGGTACAGCCGCTTATGTTTTAAAATCAAATGGGTCTGTCATAAATTCTAATCCTGCAACAGCAGGTTATTCATTTAATCATACCAATATCACAACAAATCAAACTTATGAATTATTGGTAACACAAGGAGCGGCAACAATCTCTAAAAAGTTTTCGGTTGTCGTTAGTCCAAATACGGTTTCAGAAGCAATGCCTGTTGGCTTGGTTGATGGAATTAATTATAATACGAATGATGTAACTAAGGCAACTTTGGTTCTGGACGCACCATTAAAAGACTTTGTGTATGTTGCAGGAAGTTTTAATAACTGGCAGCCTTCATCGGCGTATGCCATGAAAAAAGATCCGGTTTCAGGAAAATTCTGGTTCGAGTTAACAGGATTGGTTTCTGGAGTTAACAATACCTATCAATATTGGGTTGTGGATGCAACGCCTTTAGCCAATTCACCTTCATTGGTCAAAACAGCTGATCCATATTCTACCTTAGTTTTATCCCCTTATGATGATAGTTCTATTCCGGCAATAAATTATCCTAATATGCCGGTTTATCCATCCGGACAGCAATTTGAAGTAACCGTTTTAAAAACAGGGCAAACTCCATACAGCTGGCAGGCAACAAACTTTACAAAACCTGAAAAAGACAAATTAGTAGTGTATGAAGTTTTGGTTCGTGATTTTGATGCCAACAGAAACTACCAAAGTTTAATTGAAAGAATCGATTATTTTAAAAATCTCAAAATAAATGCTATCGAGTTAATGCCCGTGATGGAGTTTGAAGGCAATGAAAGCTGGGGTTATAACACTTCTTTTCATATGGCTTTGGATAAATTTTACGGAAGTTCGGATAAACTAAAAGAATTAATCGATCTATGCCACCAAAACGGAATAGCAGTTATTCTTGATGTTGCTCTAAATCATGCTTTTGGAAGAAATCCGATGGTAAGAATGTGGATGAACGATCCTGACGGAGACGGTTTTGGATCGCCAACTACCGAAAACCCTTATTTTAATACAGTGGCTATGCATAGTTATAATGTTGGTGAAGATTTTAATCATCAGTCGCTTAAAACTCAGAATTATGTTAAACGAGTAATCAAACAATGGGTTGAAGAGTATAAAATTGATGGCCTGCGTTGGGATTTAACTAAAGGATTTACTCAAAATTGCCCTTCTAATGTTGCAGGCGGACAAGAACCCTGTACAGGAAATTTTCAACAGGACAGGGTTGATGTTTTAAAATCATATGCTGATTATTCTTGGGCATTAGATCCGACACATTACACTATTTTCGAACACTTAGGTACTGATTTGGAAGAGCAGCAATGGGCAAATTATAAAATTACCGAATCCCCAAGCAAAGGAATCATGATGTGGGGTAATTTGAATAACGCATACAATGAGTTGTCGATGGGATATACGGGTAATATTTCGAGAATGACGAGTTCAAGTCGAAATTTTACGACCAATCGTTTGATGGGTTATGCTGAAAGTCATGACGAAGAACGATTGATGTATAAAAATATCCAATATGGAAGCTCTGCAAACCCATCTCATGATGTAAAAACATTAAATACCGCATTATCAAGAATGTCGGCGATTGGCGCAGTTTCATTATTAGTTCCGGGTCCAAAAATGATTTGGCACTTTGGTGAATTAGGATGGGATTCCTCTATTTTCACCTGTAACAATGGTACAGTAAATGATGCTTCGGCTACAATTTCAGGAGACTGTAAATTAGATACTAAACCACAGCCGCAATGGACAGGAAATTGGCTGGGAAATTCTGCCCGAAGCCAGATTTATAATGATTGGTCAAAAATGATTACAATGAAAATAACTGAGCCGGTTTTTTCAGGAACGGTTTCAATTGCCGATGTGAGTAATTTGTATCCAAATATTAAAATTACAAACGCAAATTTAGCTGCCAGTCAACTTAAGGATGTATTGATTCTGGCCAATTTTAATGTAACTGCTCAAAATGTAGCAACAGGTTTTTCCTATCCTGGAGCGTGGTATAATTTAATGGACAATACTACAATAAATGTTACTGATGTTAATGCAACAATAAATCTGGGACCAGGCGAATATCGCATTTATGGAAATAAACAGGCAAATTTGGCTATTGCTGATTTTGAAAAAGGGAATGCAGTGAGTTTATATCCTAATCCTGTTTCTAATTATTTCACCTTAAATATTCCAGTGATTAAAGTTGAGGTTTATTCTATTTCCGGACAATTAGTGAAAAGTTTTATGGCAAATAGAAATACGGATTATCAGTTTGGTGTGAGCGATTTAAAAACAGGCTTATATGTAATAAAAGCTTTTGACAATAATGACAAAATTCAAGTTTTGAAATTTATTAAAAAATAGATTTTTGCAGATTTGAATATTTGGTTGGTTTGTAATGTAAAAGGGCTGTCTTAAATAGACAGCCCTTTTGTTTAAATATTATATTTTTTATTTCTCTTTATCATATTCTCCCATTAAAGCAAAATATCCAAATGTCCCCAATCCTAAAACAATTAATGGAGTCAGGATAAAAAGAATGATGATTCCAAATACTAAATCCTCCTGTTGTCCTGATGAAAATTTTGGAAGGCCAAATTCAAAAACACAAAAATAAGCTGCCGCAATTGCCAATACAATCCAAACAATTCCTAAGACTTTTTTTATTAGATTCATTTTTCAGCAGATTAGAGGTGAGTATTTTTATTTTTATTATCGATGTAAATCATTCCTATTACAAAACAGACCGAAGCAATTACGATAGGATACCAAAGCCCATCCAGGTAAAAGTCCTGTTTTCCTGCGGCTTTTGAATGAGTTACAAAATAAGTGGAAATAGCAGGAAGCAGACCTCCAAAAATCCCGTTTCCAACATGATATGGCAATGACATTGATGTATATCTGATTTTTACCGGAAACATTTCAACTAAAAAAGCTGCAATTGGCCCATAGACCATTGTAACAAACAAAACCTGAACAAATACAAGGAAAACCAAAATCCATTTATCGTGTGAATTGATTGTAATAGAAGTGCTTACCTGAGCTTCTTTTTTAGTGGCAAAATGAGTCTTTTTTTCAATTGAAACTGTTCCGTCAGTAAATTCTTTATGAGTTGTATAAACAGAATCTTTGACAGCATTTAATTCAACTGCAGTTTTTGTTTTTTCTGTAATTTCAGTTTTAAGACTGATGTCTGTTGTTGTATACATTGCTTTGTAAATCGGTCTGTAGAGCAAAATAGCGAGTAACATTCCGCCCATCATAATATATTTACGGCCAATTTTATCACTGAGCCACCCAAACAGAATAAAAAATGGGGTTCCAATTAAAAGCGCAATTCCCAGTAAACTATCAACCTGTGAGGAGTCAATACTCATTACGGTTTTCATGAAACTCATGGCATAAAATTGCCCGGTGTACCAAACCACTCCCTGACCCATTGTAGCTCCAAATAACGCAAGTAATACGAATTTTAAGTTATATCGGTTTCCAAAACTTTCTTTTAATGGATTGGTACTGGTGGTTCCCTCTTTTTTTGCTTTTGCAAATTCAGGAGACTCGTCCATGTTTTTTCTGATCAGGTAAGAAACACCTACCATAACAATAGAAACCCAAAATGGAACACGCCATCCCCAACTATCAAAATCTTCTGCAGAAAGGATGTTTTTGGTAGCCAGAATGACCATAAGCGAAATAAATAAACCAACAGTCGCGGTCGTCTGAATCCAGGATGTCCAGTATCCGCGTTGTCCTACCGGCGCATGTTCGGCAACATACGTAGCTGCTCCTCCATATTCTCCACCAAGCGCAAGACCTTGTAATAAACGTAAGATTAAAACCAATAGCGGTGCCATAAAACCAATAGTTTCATAACTGGGAATACATCCAATTAAAAAAGTAGAACCACCCATTAATAATAAGGTAGCCATAAAAGTATATTTACGCCCAATAATATCTCCTAATCTTCCGAAGAATAGGGCACCAAAAGGACGAACCACAAATCCGGCGGCAAAAGTGGCCAAAGTTGATAAAAAGGCAGCTGTTGGATTGTCGGAGGGAAAGAATTTAGTTGAAATCACAACGGCCAGACTTCCAAAAATATAGAAGTCATACCATTCAATCATAGTTCCCATTGAGGAGGCAGAAATGACTTTCCAAATGCCTTTGGTTGATGTATTACTCATAGAAAGCAAATAATATAATTGATAATAAATAAATAATTAAAAAATATTTTACGAATATAAAAGATATTTATTTATTTGGCTGATACTTTTTTAACAAAAGCACATTAATTGTTTATTTTACACTTTTGAGTAAGAAGAAGTTTAGGGGTCAATCCTAAGTTTTGAGGAGATAGTAAAAACAAAAAGCCCACTCATATTGAGTGGGCTTTGTGGTACCTCCAGGGATCGAACCAGGGACACATGGATTTTCAGTCCATTGCTCTACCATCTGAGCTAAGGTACCGTGCTAATTAATTCACTTTGTTTCTATTTTCATAGTATGGTGAACGTGTTTGCGGGTGCAAATATAGAATGATTTTTAGTTTATCCAAAACATTTTTTAAAAAAAATCAATTCGTACCTTCGCATTGGTAAATAAAAAAATATGGTTGTTACAGTTGATGTTGGTAATACTCGAATTAAAGCAGCTGTCTTTGAGGGCAATACTGTTTTGGAAAATTTTGTTTTTGATAAAAAAGAAGTCGAAAAAAAAATTGAAAATATTTTAAAAAAATTTCAAAATTGCTCAGATTTAGTCGTGGCATCAGTCGGAGATGTCGAAAAACATTCTTTTATGGCTTTCCAAAACAAGCTTAAAATTCATTTTCTCACGCATGATTTTCCTTTTCCTTTTATTAATAAATATGCTACACCAAAAACTTTAGGAATTGACAGAATGGTTTTGGCTGCCGGTGCAACTTTACAATATCCGAAACAAAACAGATTAGTTATTGATGCAGGAACTTGTATAACCTGCGATTTTATCGACGAATTTGATAATTATTTGGGAGGAGCCATTTCTCCAGGAATGCGATTGCGCTATGAATCACTACATAATTATACAGCCAGACTGCCTTTGCTGACCCTCGAAATACCGGAGTCATATATAGGAAATTCTACTGCAGAGGCAATACACTCAGGGGTAGTGAATGGATTAGTCTATGAAATTGACGGATTCATAGATGAATATCGGGCAAATTTTACAAATTTTATAATAATTTTAACGGGCGGCGATGCAGATTTTTTGGCTAAACGATTAAAAAATACCATATTTGCCAATTCAAATTTCTTACTCGAGAGTTTGAACCAAACATTTCAATATAAAATCGACAATGATTAAAAAAATTATAATAAGCGCATGTTTGCTTATCTCGTTCGTTTCATTTGCCCAGCAAGGTACTGCTTCACCTTATTCATTTTATGGAATTGGCGATATGAAGTTTAAAGGAACTATTGAAAACAGATCTATGGGAGGAGTTTCGATTGAACAGGATAGTATACATATGAATGTCGAAAACCCTTCGAGTTATGCCAATCTGAAACAAACAACTTTTACTATTGGAGGAACTTATGGCACATCTAAACTAAAGACAGATACACAGACAGCAAAAACTTCTAGATCAACTTTTGATTATTTACTTTTAGGCATACCAATGGGAAAATTTGGTGCCGGTTTCGGATTAATCCCGGTTTCTTCGGTAGGTTATAAAATTAGAAATGATAATAGTGCAACCCCGGGAGCTACAAGCAGCCAATTTGAAGGTAAAGGTGGAGTAAATAAAGTTTTTCTTGGTTTGGGATACAAATTAAAGCCAAACTGGAATATTGGTGCTGACATTCAATATAATTTTGGAAAAATTGAAACAACCAGCCTGGAGGCTATTTCCGGCGTTGCTTCAAGTACCAGCGAAACTAATACTTCCAGACTTTCGGGTGTTAATTTTAATATTGGAACAATGTATCAGTCCAAAATTAAGGAAAAACTAAATTTATATACGAGTCTGAATTATACTTTTGGCAGTACATTAAAATCAGACAGCCAAACAACAATACAAGTAGATGCAGATCAGACAGTTTTTCCATCAGATGTCAGAAATTTAAAATTGCCTAATAGATTAACAATTGGTGCAGGTGTAGGTGAAGCAAGAAAATGGTTAATAGGAACGACAGTGGCTTTTCAGGGTAGTGGTGATTTTAATAATAATTACAACACAAATGAAAATGTGCAATATGAAAGCTATGCAAAATATGCGGTTGGAGGTTATTATATTCCCAACTATACTTCTTTTGCCAGTTACTTTAGCAGAATCACTTACAGGGCCGGATTGAAATATGAAAAAACCGGACTGGTAATTAATAATGAGTCAATAAAAGACATTGGAATGTCTGTCGGAGCCGGATTTCCAATTACAGGGTCTTTTTCAAATGTTAATTTTGGAATTGAATTCGGAAAAAAGGGTACAGTATCGTCTAATTTAATTCAGGAAAATTATTTGAACTTTAGCCTTGGCTTTTCTTTTAATGATAAATGGTTTGTAAAAAGCAAATTCAACTAAGGGATCAGCTTGTGTTTTTAAGCTCAATACAATTTACTACATTTGGCAAATGAATTTACCAAAAAATCATACTATTATAACCGTTGTCACAGTTTTTGCTGTGACACTGTTTTTTGGATGTGAAAGTAATTTTAAAGAAATTCAGAAAATTAATTTTTCAGAATTTATTCCAGCCAGTGATGCAGATACTGTTAACATTAAGTATACAGATTCCGGACGTATTACAGGAGTTCTCAAAAGCCGAAAAATGTTGGATTATTCTAATGTTGAATTCCCTTTTACGGAATTTCCTAAAGGAATAGATGTTACCTTATACGATAAAAAACAAAAACGTACCTTTATAAAATCTAATTATGCGGTATCTTATAAGCAAACTGGAATAATAGATTTGCAGGGCAAAGTAAAAATAACATCAGAAACCGGACAGATGCTTGAAACGGAGCAATTATACTTCGACCAGAGAAATGAGTGGTTTTATACAGAAAGAAAATTCAAACTTACTGATGCAAAAGGGGTTTCGAATGGTCAGGGAATCGATTTCAGTAAGGATTTCAAGATAATAAATTCACAACGAATAACCGGTGAAATAGAAGCCGACGAATAAAACATACACAATGGGTTACTTAAAATACACACAATACGTTTATTTACTGTTTGCAGTTTACTTTATTTATGACGGAATAACTAAACTAAATGCAGGGAGCGATTCGTTCTGGCTTAGTTTTGCAATTGCAGTAATGGCAATTTTTATGTTTTTCTTCAGAAGGAAATTTGCCAAAAAATTTGATGACAATAAAAAACAGTAAAAATGGAAATTAGTATTATAATACTTTGTTTAATACTATCAGCCTTTTTTTCAGGAATGGAAATTGCCTTTGTTTCTTCCAACAAAATTTATCTTGAAATTGAAAAAAAACAAGATAATTTCATATCCGGAATACTTACACGACTTACCGAAAAGCCTTCAAAGTTTATTGCAGCAATGCTCATTGGCAATAACGTGACACTGGTAATTTACGGTTTTTTTATGGGTGATCTGGTGTTAAAATGGATTGTTGGTTTAGGATATCAATTTTCTGATTTTACAAACGTCATTATTCAAACATTAATTTCTGCATTTATAGTTGTAGCAACTGCTGAATTTTTCCCAAAATTTTTTTTTCAAATCTATGCCAATTCACTGATCAGGGTTTTTGCAATTCCAGCGTATTTTTTTTACCGGCTATTCTACCATATTTCTACTTTTTTTATCTGGATTTCGGATTTTATTTTAAAGAAATTTTTTAAAATAGATGGTGATGAAGTGCAATTGTATTTTAGTAAAATTGAACTCGGAAATTATATTATTGAACAAATGAGTTCTGTGGAAGAAAATGAAGAAGTTGACTCTGAAATTCAGATTTTTCAGAACGCTTTGGAATTTTCGGGTGTAAAGGCACGCGATATTATGACTCCAAGAACAGAAATTGTAGCAATAGATTTATTCGATAACATTGCTGATCTTAAAGCGTTGTTTATAGAAATAGGGTATTCCAAAATTGTTGTAAGCCAAAATTCGCTGGATGATATTGTAGGATATGTGCACTCTTTTGATTTGTTTAAAAAACCTAAAACGATAAAATCAGTTTTAATGGCGGTTGAGTTTGTGCCTGAGACGATTTTAATAAAAGACGCTTTGGGATTACTTATAAAAAAGCGAAAAAATATAGCAGTAGTATTGGATGAGTATGGCGGAACCTCGGGTATAATTACAATTGAGGATATTGTAGAAGAGCTTTTTGGTGAAATTGAAGATGAACATGATTTGGACGAAGAATTAATTGAACAGCAATTAGCAGAAAATGAATATCTTTTTTCAGCCAGGTTAGATGTTGCCTATTTAAATGAAACGTATAAATTAGAAATTCCTGAAGAGGATTCATATGGCACTTTAGGAGGTTTTATAGTTGATTTTACGAAGGATATACCCCAAAAAGGCGAAAAAATAATAGTTGGGAATTTTCATTTTTTAATAGAGGAATGCTCAAACAAAAAAATTGATTTAGTGAAAATGCTGATAAAAGAATGATTTTTTTTCTATAATTAAAAAAATTGCGCAAAATTAAAGAGTAGTTGTGTTGTTATTAACCAGATAATTGTATTTTCGCAAACTGAATATAAAAATTAACAACAATAGAAATGGCAGTTTTAGCAAAAATTAGACAGCGTTCCGCTTTATTAATAGGAGTTATTGCACTTGCATTATTTGCATTTATAATACAAGATCTATTTACAAGAGGAACATTTGGTGAAAGTTCAAAGGATGTAGGTAGTATTGACGGAAAGGATATTTCATTTGAAGATTTTCGGGTTAAGGTTAGTAATGTCGAAAAAAGCGGTCAGGGAATTACTTCCACTCAAGCTGCAAACAAAGTATGGGATCAGGAAGTTTCGATTGCCTTATTAACTGCTCAATTTGACAAACTAGGATTAAGAGTGGGTGAAAAACATCTTTTGGAAGTTTTAAAAACGGATCCAAATATTGGTAAAAATCCAATGTTCTTAAATGCAGCTGGTATGTTTGATATTGCTAAATTTAAAGAGTATTTCAGGGCAAATCCTGAAGCTGCTCAGTTTATTACTGAAAAAGAAAAAGAAGCAGCATTAAATGCAAAATTTCAAATTTATAACACATTAGTAAAATCAGGTCTTTACACTACTGCAAGTGAAGGGAAACTGAAATATGAAATGGAAACCAACAAAGTAAATTTTGCTTATGTGGGTGCCTTATATTCTTCTATTAAAGATAGTGAAGTGAAGATTTCAGATTCTGAGATTATTGATTATATGAAGAAAAACGAGAAAAAATTTAAAGCAGATGCAACTCGTGAAATCCAGTATGTTTTGGTTGAAGACAAGCCTTCAAAAGAAGATGAAGGGGATATAAAAACTAAAATTACTTCCTTATTAAATGGAAGAGTGGAGTATAATGCAAAAACAGGTAAAAATGATACATTGCAAGGTTTTAGAAATACAACTAATATCGCAGAATTTGTAAACTCTAATTCTGATGTTCCTTACGATTCAACCTACATCGCTAAAAATTCATTGCCTGCAGTTGATGCTGATAAATTATTTAGTTTAGCTCCTGGTCAAATCTATGGCCCCTATGTATTTGGAAGATATTATGCTATTTCGAAATCTTTAGGATTTAAATCTGGGGTTAATGCAAAAGCAAGTCATATTTTGATTGCTTATGAAGGTTCTCAAACGCCTAATGCAAAAGAAAAAAGAACAAAAGAAGATGCAAAAGCAAAAGCCGAAGAAATTTTAGCTCAGGTCAATGCTAATCCGGATAGTTTCATGATGTTGGCTTTTACATCATCTGATGATTCCTCTGCACAGCAAGGTGGCGATTTAGGGTATTTTGGGCCTAATCAAATGGTAAAGCCATTTAATGATTTTGTATTTAATAACCCGGTTGGAAAAGTTGGTTTGGTTGAAACTCCTTTTGGTTTTCACATTATAAAAGTTACTGATAAACAAGACGGAATCCGTTTGGCGACAATTGCTCAAAAAATTGAGCCTTCTGAAGCTACTTCTGATAAAATATTTACACTGGCAACTAAATTTGAAATGGAGGCTGGGGAGAAAGATTTCAATGCTACTGCAAAACAGCTTGGCCTAAAAGTGGCACCTCCTGTAACTGTAAAAGCTATGGATGAGTCTTTAGGGCCATTACAAAACCAACGTTCAATTGTAAGATGGGCTTTTGACAAAGAAACTAACGAAGGCGATGTAAAACGTTTTGAAATTGCGAATGTTGGTCACGTTATTGCACAATACAAAAGTGAAAACAAATCAGGTTTGATTTCTGTTACACTCGCAAGACCTTATGTTGAGCCAATCCTGAAAAACCTTAAAAAAGCTGAAATATTAAAAGCCAAATTGACAGGTTCTAATCTTGATGCTATTGCAAAAAATGCAGGAGTAAAAGTACAACAAGCTACAAATGTGACTTTAGATAACCCGGTTTTACCTGGTGGAGTTGGACAAGAGCCTAAAGTTGTCGGTAATGCATTCGCATTAGCTGCAAATAAAGTTTCTGCTCCAATTGAAGGAAATACAGGTGTGTATGTTGTAAAAAACATCAATACAGTAAAAGCTCCGGCTCTTGCAAATCATGCAGAATACGTTGCTAAGGTAAAAGCTCAAAGTGCATCCGATGCCAGCAGAATTTTACCAGCATTGAAGAACAATGCTAAAATTGAAGATAACAGATTACAATTTAACTACTAACTTAGTAATTAAAATAAATTTATAAGAAACCCGAAACATTTAAATGAATGTTTCGGGTTTTTCTTTTTTTTTAAGGCATCATATTCTTCTTTAGTTATATGTAGATGATAGAATATGATTAAAAAGTTTGGGATATTCAAAATATTACTGTTAATTTGTCCGAATTTTATTTATAGAAAGTAAATTTAATCATGAAAATATTAAAAGAAAATATTAAAAATTGAGAGGAATGAGGAAAAAATACTTTAATAATCAGGCGTTTAATGTTTAGTTTTTTCAGAAAAAAGCCCAAAGTGTATTCCAAAATTGAAAATCATATTTATGGAATAATAACGGAACTTTTGAAGGTTAGCACCACTGACATCAATGTTGATGAATTAGGTGGTAAATATTACCTAAGCAATGAAGAACAGCATTTTAAAGTTACCATATTAAGTAACGATTATGTTATCAGGCTGACTAATACCCGTGATTCTGTTGCTGAAAAATACGATAAGGTTTTTGTTGAAGATGTTTTAAAAGCTGTAAAAGAAGAAAAACATCGAAGAATGGAATTAGTTTATGATTCTATTACCAACAGTATAGAAAAAATGGCTGAACGGTTGCATAACACCCTTATAGAATCAAATGAACAAGAAACTCAGAAGGTTCGTCACCTTGAAACAAAAGTTATTAAAGGAAACAAAGCAAATTAGTAATTAGCTTGTTCAGGACAATCGCAGAGTGATATTACTGCAAAATCATTTCCTGATAAGAAAGTATTGTTTCATACCCTTTTGAAATAAAATAAGGGGTAGGGTTTTCCTTTGATAGTACCATTACAAAATCACCTCCCCAGGCACCAAGACTTTTTACAACACCATTAAAATCCGGGAAAGCTAATTCTTTTATGGTTTGTATTTCCAATATATTGCTTAAATGAATTTCGTGCTTTTGCACTGCTAAAGCAAATTCTTTCGCTGTAACAGCATTTAAAATACTTGCTGTGATTTTATTGTTATCAGCAATATTTCTGGCTAAACTTTCATTTTTATTATTGTAATAGGCGTTAATAGCTGTTTTGCTGCTTTGCTTTTTATTAAGATAGACAAAATAGATATTTTCGGTAAAATCCGGATTAAATTTTACTTCTTCAACAAGTGGTAAATTATCTTCTAGGCGATAAACTATTGGTGTGTCATTCTGAGCGCAGGCAATATCATAGCCGCTGCCTCCAAAACTGTTTTTAAGCAATGTAAAGGCATCAATATTTAACCATTGGGCAATATTGTTCAGTAAGGTTGAAGATGTGCCCAATCCCCAGTTTTTTGGAAAGGTGAGGTGGGTACTGATTTTATATCCATCTGAGTTATTTATAAAATCAGGATTTAGGAGATACGCTTCATGCAAAATATTGATTAACGTTGACTTTACAGTTTCAATTTTTATTTTGTTATTATCTATAACTTCTTTGAAGGAAATAGTATCTTCAAACCAAATTTTTTCATCTACATTATAACTTTTCCAAATTAATTCCTGATTTGAACCTGCTTCTACAATCAGGTTCTGACCAAATTTTGTGGGTAAGGCAAAGGCTCTGGCACCATCTAAAACAAGATATTCTCCGGTAATTAAGAGTTTTCCGTTACTGTAAAAGGTTGTTTGCATACGTGTATTTTTAGCCCCGATGGTAACGGCATCCTTTTATGGCGGGGTTCGCCATAAAAGATAAAGTGTACAGCGGGATCAGCTTCTGATTATTTTCTTAAATTTTCAATAAATTCAACTACGGCACTATGAGAAACGGTATTTTTTTTGAAATGACTTCTAATTAAAAGTCGTTCTTCTTCACTGGCTTCAAATTGGTTGATGATGTTGTTCAGGTGCATTTTCATGTGGCCTTCCTGGATTCCTGTTGTAGTAAGAGAACGCAAAGCTGCAAAATTTTGTGCCAGACCCGCTACGGCCACAACCTGCATTAGTTCCTTTGCTGAAGGTTGTTCGAGCATTTCCAGACATAATTTTACCAAAGGATGCAATGATGTAAGTCCGCCAACGGTGCCTAAAGCTAATGGTATTTCGAGCCAGAAAGTAAAAATTCCGTTTTCGATTTTAGCGTGTGATAAACTTGCATACTGGCCGTTTTTTGAGGCATAAGCATGAACACCGGCTTCGACAGCCCTGAAGTCGTTTCCGGTTGCCAGAATTACAGCGTCAACTCCATTCATAATCCCTTTGTTGTGGGTTACGGCACGAAAAGGTTCTACTTCTGCAATTTGTACAGCCTGAACAAAACGCTCTGCAAATTCCTGTGGATTGGGAATATGTTTTTCTTTTAAATCTTCTATTGCGCAGGAAACTTCGGCCCTTACAATACAATTGGGAACATAATTGGATAAAATGCTCATAATGACCTGAATGTCTAAATCAGCATTATGCGCTTCTTCTTTTAAAGTTGTGGCAAATTGCTCTAAACAGGAGTTGATAAAGTTGGCTCCCATGCTGTCTTTGGTTTCAAAAGTGGCATGAAGCTGGAAATAGTTATCGAGTAAATCTCTTTTATCTTTTAAATGAATGTCTAAGATTCCTCCTCCGCGCTGCTGCATATTTTTGGTAATGCTTTGCGTGTCTGAAAAAAACTTAGATTTTATTTTATTAAAGAAAGTTGTCAGGGTTTCTGCTTCTCCTTTGAAAGTAAAGTGAACCTGTCCAATTTTTTCGGTATCAATCACTGTGGCTTTGAAACCGCCGCGTGTTGCCCAGTATTTTGCTGATTTTGATGCTGCAGCGACAACGGAACTTTCTTCTATTGCCATTGGGATCGTTTTGTATTTTCCGTTGATTAAAAAATTGGGAGCAACGCCCAGCGGAATATAAAAATTGGTAATGGTGTTTTCTATGAATTCGTCATGCAGTTGCTGGAGCTTTTCGTCTGAATTCCAGTAATTTCTTATTATATTCAGTGCTTCATCTGGGTTTGAAAAAAATTCTTTGGCGATCCAGTTTATTTTTTCCTTTTTGGATAATTTAGAAAATCCGGCAACAGCGTTGTTCATTCTCAGTATATTAAATAATAATGTTGCTGCAAAGATACCAATTTAAGAGTTTTGTTGCAATGAATTTAAAATTTGCGAAGCAGGCAATTATTATTTTTTTTAACATTTAACACTTAAAATGTGTATTATGTTTATTTTTTTTACTAAAATTGGTCTCTTTTTTATATTTAAAATAATTCTGAATGAACACAAGTAAAGTTACTGTATTACTTTTATTTTTGGTTGCGACAGTTTTTGGACAACAAAAGATTACTGTTGAAAATATTTACAGTGGAGCATTTCGTACCAAAGGAATGGACGAGTTGCAATCCCTAAAAAATACGGATCAATACACAGTTTTAAATTTAGATCAGGCCAGCAGAAGTATGCAGATTGATTTATATGATTTTGCAACGCTAAAAAAAGTATCCAACCTTATAGATACTAAAAATCACAAAGAACTTGCAGACGGAATTGACAGTTATACTTTTGATGCTTCAGAAAAGAAGATATTGATTGCATGTAATTCCAATCAGATATTCCGCCACTCTTTTACGGCAGATTATTTTTTATATGATATTGCTGCTAAATCACTAACCAAACTTTTTGATTTTCAGGTACAGGAGCCCACCTTTTCTCCAGACGGAACAAAAATTGCTTATGCAAAAGAAAACAATTTATACGTTTACGATGTAGCTTCAAAAAAAGCAACAGCAGTTACTACTGATGGAAAGAAAAATGCTATTATTAATGGTATTACGGATTGGGTTTATGAAGAAGAGTTTGCTTTCGTCCGGGCTTTTGACTGGAGTAAAGACAGTAAAAAACTAGCTTATATTCGTTTTGACGAAAGTGCCGTTCCGGAATTTTCGATGTCGATGTTCAATAAGGATTTATATCCAACTATTGAAACCTTTAAATATCCTAAAGCCGGAGAGAAGAATTCAGAAGTTTCTTTACATGTGTATGATGTGGCCGGCAATTCTGCTAAAAAAGTAGATTTAGGAAAATACAATGATTTTTATATTGCAAGATTACAATGGACAAATGACAATAACATTTTATCAGCTCAGGTTTTAAACCGCCATCAGGATAATCTTGATTTACTGTTTGTTGATGGAACTACTGCCTCAGCAAAAGTAGTTCTGAATGAAAAAGACAAAGCATACATTGATGTCACGGACAATTTGACTTTTTTAGAAGATAATAGTTTTATCTGGACTAGCGAAAAAGACGGTTTTAATCATATTTATGTATATGATAAAACCGGAAAACTTAAAAATCAGGTTACAAAAGGAAACTGGGAAATAACTTCTTACTACGGTTTCGACAAAAAAACAAAAACTATTTTCTATCAGTCTATAGAAAATGGTTCTATCAACAGAGATGTTTACAGTATTGGATTAGACGGAAAAAATAAAGTACGTTTATCTAAAAATACCGGAACAAACATGGCTACTTTCAGCCCTAACTTCCAATTCTTTATTAATACTTATTCTAGTGCTTCCCAACCGACAACTTATACTTTAAACGAGGCAAAAACCGGAAAACAAATTCAGGTGATTGAAGACAATAAAGGGCTTTCGGATAAATTGAAAAGCTATAATCTTCCAACAAAAGAATTTTTTGTTCTAAAAACAGCAAAAGGAAACGAATTGAATGCCTGGATTTTAAAGCCAAAAGATTTTGATCCTTCGAAAAAATATCCTGTTTTCATGTACCAATATTCCGGTCCGGGATCTCAGCAGGTAAATAACGATTGGAACAGTACAGATGATTATTGGTTCTTATCCCTTACACAGCAAGGATATATTGTAGCTTGTGTGGACGGAAGAGGAACGGGTTTTAAAGGTGCCGATTTCAAAAAAGTGACACAAAAAGAATTAGGAAAATACGAAGTAGAAGACCAGATTGATGCGGCAAAAGTTATTGGAGCTTATCCGTATGTTGATGCCTCAAGAATTGGAATTTTTGGATGGAGCTATGGAGGTTTTATGGCTTCTAACTGTATTTTTCAGGGGAATGATGTTTTTAAAATGGCCATTGCTGTGGCTCCTGTAACCAATTGGCGTTTTTATGATAGTGTTTATACGGAAAGATACATGCAGACACCACAGGAAAATGCAGCAGGATACGATCAGAACTCTCCAATAAACCACGTTGACAAATTAAAAGGGAAATTTTTATTGATTCACGGATCAGGCGATGACAACGTTCATGTGCAAAATTCAATGCAAATGATGGAAGCGTTAATTCAGGCGAACAAACAGTTTGATTCTCAGATATATCCTGACAAAAACCATGGTATTTATGGAGGTAAGACAAGAATTCAGCTTTACAATAAAATGACTAACTTTATCAAAGAAAATCTATAAATAACTCTAAATAATAAAAAATAATAGTAAATAATATGGTAGAAACTCAAGTGAAATCAGCGCATCCAAAAGGACTTTGGGTATTGTTTGGGACGGAGATGTGGGAGCGATTCAATTTTTACGGAATGCGGGCTTTATTGACTTTATTTCTTGTGAACTCATTATTGATGAAAGAAGAAGAAGCTTCGTTGATTTATGGAGGTTTTTTAGGTCTTTGTTATTTAACACCTATGTTAGGTGGCTTTGTTGCCGATCGTTTTTTAGGTAACAGAAATTGTATTTTATTAGGTGGATTATTGATGGCTATCGGACAAATGCTATTGTTTACAAGTGGCAGTATTTTTGAATCTAATTTAGGTTTGGCAAAAACTATCATGTATTCTGCACTAGGAGTTATTGTTTTTGGTAATGGATTTTTCAAACCAAACATTTCGAGTATGGTTGGAAGTTTGTATCCTAAACAGGAGAAAACAAAATTAGATAGTGCTTTTACTATTTTCTATATGGGAATTAATATCGGAGCTTTTTTAGGTCAATCCATTTGTCCTTTGTTAGGTGATGTAAAAGATGCTGGTGGAATTAGAGATATTCATGCTTTTAGGTGGGGATTCATGGCGGCTTCTGTTGCGATGCTTTTAGGAACAATTCTTTTTTACTTCTTAAAAAATAAATATGTGGTTACTCCTGAAGGAAGACCATTGGGAGGTTTGCCTTCTGAAAATGTAGCTTCTGATTTTGAGGAAGGTGAAGCTCAAAAAGCTAATTTTTCCAACCAGGCTTTGGCAGTTGCCGGAATTGCATTTATTGGTTTAGGCTTATTTTTTCATTACGTGGTAGGTCAGAATTTAATTTATACCTTGATTTATTCAAGTGGTATTTCTTTGGCTGGATTAATTATTTCCGATACTTCCTTAACTAAAATTGAAAGAGATAGAATTATTGTTATTTATATCGTTTCATTCTTTATTATTTTCTTTTGGGCAGCTTTTGAACAAGCAGGTTCATCATTAACTTTTATTGCGGATAATCAAACTGACAGGAATTTCTTTGGTTGGCAAATGCCTCCTTCTATGGTTCAGATATTTAATGGTTTATTTGTAGTTTTATTGGCAGTTCCTTTCACAATACTTTGGGATACGTTAAGAGCTAAAGGGAAAGAACCTATTTCGCCAGTAAAATTAGCTGTTGGTTTAGTCGTGATCTCTATTAGTTTCTTTATGATTGCAACTCAGGTTTCTTATATTGGTACTTCTGGTTTACTATTGGTTAAATGGCTTATTTTATTATATTTCTTAAATACTTGTGCTGAGTTGTGTTTATCTCCAATTGGTTTATCATTGGTAGGTAAATTATCTCCAAAACGTTTTGCATCTTTATTATACGGAGTATTCTTTTTATCTAATGCATCTGGTTACGCTTTAGGAGGGACTTTAGGGTCTATTTTGCCTGCAACAGGAGATAAATTTGAAAAAGCAAAAGAATTAGGAATCGATCTTCAGGCAGTTTTAGATAATAAAGTAGTACCAACTGCAGAGCAATTATCACTTTTAGAAAAACATCAAATTAGCGCACACAATCACTTTTTTGCCGGATTTGAAATACATAACTTATATGAATTCTTCATGGTATTTGTAGTTCTTACGGGTATTGCAGCAATTATATTATTTGCTTTGACTCCGTTCCTGAAAAAAATGATGCATGGTGTCAGATAATATGGAACATAACATCACTTTAGAAGAAATTCAAAATTTTAAAGGAAAATACCCAAAACAATTGTGGTATTTGTTTTTAGTTGAAATGTGGGAACGTTTTTGTTTCTACGGAATGAGAGGTGTTTTGGCATTTTTCATGGTCGATCAATTAGGATTATTAGAAGGTAAAGCGAATCTTCAGTATGGAGCAATCCAAGCTTTTGTATATGCATTTACTTTTATTGGAGGAATCTTTGCCGATAAAATTTTAGGATTTAAAAAGTCACTGCTTTTTGGAGGTATTATAATGATTCTGGGGAATTTGCTTATAGCAGCTTCGCCTCATGATTTTTTCTATTACGGTATAACATTATCAATTATTGGAACTGGTTTTTTTAAACCAAATGTGTCTTCAATGGTTGGGGAATTATATCATGAAAATGATGGTCGTAGAGATGCCGGTTACGGATTATTTTATGCCGGAATCAATATTGGTGGAATGTTAGGTGGTGCAATTCCTATTTATTTAGGTAAAAATTATTCATGGAGTTTATGTTTCCTTTCTTCGGCGGTTGTTATGATCATTGGAGTTATTACATTTCTTTTAACTAAAAAATATTTAGCGCCAATTGGAAATTCTCCTTTAGAAAACGCTAAACCTGAAAAAAGAAAAAAATACGAAATTGCAGTTTATATAGGATCGTTTTTAGTAATTCCTTTCGTATATATTATGGTAATCAATACTGATTACACGGATTATTTCATGTACACGATTGGAGTTATTGCTGTTGGTTATTTCTTATATGAATTGTTTAAAATTGAAGATAGAAAGCAGCAATACAAGTTAGCAGCTGCATTCATTTTTATATTTGGATATTTTATGTTTATGGCTATTTCTGAGCAATCAGGAGGTTCGTTGTCGTTATTTGCCAAAGATAATTTATCAAATAAATTATTGTTTTTTAATATTGATCCAAATGTGGTAAACAATAGTATAAATTCAATGTATGTCATCATATTTAGCCCGCTTGTTGGTTTGCTTTGGATATTTATGTATAAAAGAAAAATCGAACCAAATACAGTAATTAAATTCGGACTTTCATTTGTGTTGTTAGCCGCAGGTTTCTTTATTTTTTACAGCGCAAGATTCTTTATTGATCCAAAAGGATTAAGTTCTCTAAATGTTTTTGCATTAGGATATTTAATCTATACACTTGGAGAATTATGTATCGGGCCGATCGGAATGTCAGTAATTACAAAATTATCACCAAAAAGATTATTTGGTATGATGATGGGATTGTGGTTCTTGTCTAGTGCTTTCGGGCAATTGGCAGCTGGTAAATTAGGTTCAGAAATGTCTAATTCAAATACAGGAACAACCTTAATGTCTAAACTTATTGCTTACACAGACGGATATTATCAATTAGCTGTATATTCGTTAGTTGCAGGTGTGGTTCTAATTGTTACTACTCCGTTAATCAAAAAATTAATGCAAGAAGTAAAATAGAAGTCATTTACTGTTTTTTTGTTTAAATTTGAAAAAAATTAACCCACATGAAAAAAATATTTATACTGGTATGTTTAGTAATTGGTTCTTTTGCTGTTGAAGCTCAGAGCTCGAGCGTGATTGAACAGGCAAAGGAATTAGACTGGCACACAGATGTGAAGGAAGCAATCACGATCAGTAATAAGGAAAAAAAACCTTTGTTAATGTTTTTTACCGGAAGTGATTGGTGTGGCTGGTGTATTCGTTTGCAAAATGAAGTTCTAAAAACACCGGAATTTCAGAAATGGGCTAATGAAAATGTAATTTTAGTCGAATTGGATTACCCAAGAAGAACTGCTCAGACGCCAGAAATTAAAAATCAAAATGCCGAATTGCAACAAGCTTTCGGCATACAAGGATTTCCAACAGTTTACTTTACCAGTGCAGAAACTAAGGATGGGAGAGTAAATTTTAAAGGTCTTGGTCAGACTGGATATGTAGCTGGTGGTCCAACTGCCTGGCTTTCAGTGGCTGACGGAATTATTAAATCTCAAAAATTATAAAAACTATTCTACAGTAAATTGGAATCCCTTCATTCATATGAAGGGATTTTTTTTAGTAAGAAAAATATATTGCTATTGTTAAAATAGGTCGGTAAAAAATAAGATTTTGTCAATTAAAAACAGTAAAAAAAACAGATAGTGTAATTTTAATATTAAAAATTCTTGCATAATTAAAATATTATGTTAATTTCGTAATGCTAACTAACTAAACTTATGTATTATGATAAAAAAATTACTTCTATTAATTTTATTCTTAACATCCATTTCATTCCAAGCCCAAAACTTAGTTTGGAAGACCAGTATGGATGATGCTATAAATGCCAGCAATGAACAAAGAAAACCAATGTTGATTTTTTTTACTGCTTCAACTGCTCCTAATAACCTTCAAAATGAGGTGTTTAAGACACCAGATTTTGCTGTTTGGTCAAGAGATAATGTTATTTTGGTAAAGTTGGATTTATCAGACAATGCCGCTTCCGACTATGATAAGGAACAAAATATAAAGCTTAAAAATGCTTTTGGAGTGCAGGAATTGCCAGAGGTTTGTTATGCCAGAGCGACAATCAGAAAAAATAAAACAACATTTCAGGCACTAGGTAAAATAGGTTATAAACCTGGCGGATTTAAAGCATGGATTTCAGAATCAGATGCAATTCTGCATCCAATGGAAGAATGATTATTTACTATTTAATTTATAAAATCCTTTTTCCGTGGTCGAGTGAAAAGGGATTTTTTGCCTTATACAAGTGGCTTTCCAAAGCTTTTTAATGGAATTCGAGTTGGAAGCATCAGCAATAATTATCTCCGGATGCAAATCTTTCAGAATACGGTCCAGATTTATTTTTGGCGATTCAATTAATACCAGTATATCAGGCTGAACTATTGTTTGATATACTTTTGTACTATCAATTATTGAAATTTTTTTTCCGTTGAAATAAAGGACATTTCTAATTTTTATTTTCTTTTCTAAAATAACAGAATTGCCAACTAAATAAGAATTCAAAATGTTATTGTCAGATACTTTCCCAATATGATTTTCATTGCTAAAAAACGTTATGCTTTTTCCGTTTCTCTCTGTGATCAACGTTTTTTTCTTCACATTGTAAACAATTAATTCGTTAGTATTTTCTATTTCTTTTTTCGTAAGGATAAATGATAATTGTAGAAAAGTTATTGAAATCATCATCATAATCAGTTTAGTGCAACTTGGTTTTTTTAGCCAGATAATAGTGAAAATTATTATTGTATAAAGTGAAATCAAATAATAGGAATTAAAGCTAATGTCATGAATTACAAATGACTCAAAAGAGGCAACTATATGAATTGATTTATTGAGAAGGTAAATGCTTTTCTCGAAAATTTCAATTAAAATCAAAGGCGGTGTAATAAAAACAGCAATAATCATTACTATTATCCCAACAATCATGATGAAGGACAAAATCGGAATTATAATAATATTGGTTACAAAAAATAACCCGGGAAATTGATGAAAATAGTAAAGACATATTGGTAGTGTACCAATCTGGGCAGCAAATGAAACGGTTAAAACATCCCAAATATAAGAGATGATTTTATTTTTTGGCGACCATACATTTTTTAATAATGGCTGTAGCCAAAGTATAAAAAACAGGGCAAGATAACTTAGCTGAAAACCAATATCAAATAAAAAGTAAGGTTCGAAAAGTAAAATTAATACTATTGAAACCAGTAAAGTATGATATGTATTTCCGCTTCTTCGTAAATGATTTCCAACAGCCAGAAAGGAAAACATTACCACGGAGCGTAAAACGGAGGGCGATAAGCCTGATATTATGGTGAAAATAAACAACGAGCTAAGTATAGCCATTAATTTTATAAATGATCCTTTTCGTGTATTAGGGACAGGTTTTAAAATAAAAGAAATAAACAACATAATAAAGCCAACGTGTAATCCTGAAACCGAAAGAACATGGGTGGCACCTGAAAATTGATAATCCTGAACTATGTCTGATGAAATTTCCTGACGTTGACCGAGAATTAAGGCTAATGCGACATTCATTTCTGTTTTTCCAAATTTTCCTTTTTCAAGATTATGCAATATTCTGGAATGTAACTTTCCGGCATAATACCAAACATCTTTTTTGAGTTTTTTATTAATAAATATGTCAGCTTTGGCCGTGTATATTTGAGCGTAAATTTGTTTGTCATTCAAATAACTAGAGTAATTAAATTGATTCGGATTCTTAGGAAAGCTGTTATATTGTAATGCAGCTTTTAGTTTGATTATGTTTCCAATTACTAATGAACTCTTTAAGTTGTCATCTTGTACATTCAATATGATTTTTCCTGAATAAGATTGATTTCCTATCGAATTGACATTAGCTATATATCGATAATTATAATCATTGCTTTTTAATTTTTCACTAATTGTTAAAATTATCAAATGTGCTTCCTTAAAAGCTTTTTTATTATGTATATAATTGGATTGCTGTAATGATTCTGTATGAAACAATAGTGTTGTAAGACCTAGAAAAAATGATATCACATAAGTATGTATGCTGAAAATAAGATTTATTTTTTTCTGTTTTTTTGACAAGTAATAAAAAACAAGTAATAAAACTATTTGAACTGCCAGGACAATAATTGAAATATTTATGGATATTTGCCAATTATAAGCAACCAATATTCCAAGAATAAAACTTATTGTAATTTTTGTCAAAGGAAACTCTAATACTTTCATTTTCTAAAAGTATTAAAAATTTGTAAGAAAATTATATTTATTTTAAATTAAGATTATTCAATAATCCGATTGATTTGGGTGTAGGAGTTTTTATAATAGATTTCTTTTGTAGAAGAAATAATTACGCCTTTTGAAGTGGAAGAATGTATAAACTTAATTTCTGTTGGATTAATCTCAATAATAAGGCCAACATGGTTAATTTGTTTGCCATTGTTTGTTTTAAAAAAAATCAAATCTCCTTTTTTAGCATTATCAGGGTTGACAATTTTGCCAATTTTGGATTGCTCGAAAGAACTTCTTGGAAGTTTGATGTTTTCAGAGGCGAAGGTTGTAAACACCAATCCTGAACAATCAAACCCATCTTTGGTTGTTCCGGCTTCTTTGTAGGGCATACCAAGATTTTCAGTGGCTGTTTCAATTAGAGTAGTAATTAGCTTTTTAGTTTCTCGTTCCCCGCTTTTGGATGTTGTAGCAGATGAGCATTTACAAGAAATAAATACAATCAACAACAATAATAAAAGGAGTATTTTTTTCAAAAGAAATTTTTTAGACTATTTAAATCTTTAATAATAAGTTTTGCCGTTTTTTTACTTGCGCCTGTCCCACCCAATTTTTGCTCTAAAATATCATAACTTTTCAATAATTTTTCACGATAATCGGGCTCCAGTAATTTTTGTAATTCTTCCTTAATTCGTTTAGTATTACATTCTTCCTGAATTAATTCTGTCACTACTTCCTGATCCATAATTAAATTAACAAGCGAAATGTATTTTAAAGTAATAATGCGCTTGGCAATTTGATAAGAAGCCCAGCTTCCTTTATAACAAACAACTTCAGGAACTTTAAAAAGTGCAGTTTCTAATGTTGCAGTTCCGGATGTTACTAATGCAGCTGTTGAACAACGAAGCAAATCATAGGTTTTATTCGAAATAAATTTAATGTTTTTGTTCGTGATGAATTGTTGGTAAAAATCAAAATCCTGACTAGGGGCACCGGCAATTACGAATTGATATTCCTTAAAGTCATCAACGACACTAAGCATTACACTAAGCATTTTAGTAATTTCCTGTTTGCGGCTTCCAGGTAAAACGGCAATAATTGGTTTCTCAGTTAATTGATTTTCTGTTCTGAAAATATTTTCATAAGGTCTGGGTTGATTTTGTATAGCATCAATTAAGGGATGGCCAACAAATTCTACCGCAAATTGATGTTTATCTTCATAAAAGCTTTTTTCAAATGGCAAAATCACAAACATTTTATCTACATCTTTTTTAATAGCCTTAATCCTGCTCTCTTTCCATGCCCAAATTTGAGGTGAAATATAATAATGTGTTTTATAACCTAATGCTTTGGCCCATTTGGCTATCCGCATATTAAACCCTGGATAATCAATAAAAATAAGAACATCAGGTTTGAATTGTAAAATATCTTTTTTGCAGATTTTTATATTGTTTAAAATGGTTTTCAAATTAAAAATAACTTCAACAAAACCCATAAATGCCAAATCACGATAGTGTTTTACTAAACTTCCGCCAGCTTTTTCCATCAAATCACCACCCCAAAATCTAATAATAGCATTAGGATCTTCTTCATACAATGCTTTCATTAAATTTGATCCATGTAAATCTCCGGAAGCTTCACCAGCAATGATGTAATATTTCATAGTATTGTTTTTGAAAGCATGTAAGTACCACACTTAGTAACATTTAATCCGTAAAGATAAGATTAAATAAATAATGAAAAAATAGCAGTATAATGATTGGTAAATTCAATTGTTGACTTGTTGAATAGTTTGGTAGCAGTTAAGTCAGATTGAACAGGTACTACATAATTAATAGCTTGTACTTTAATGGCAGCATTATTGATTTAATGTCTGGAAATGCAGAATTTTAAAAAGCAAATTTAAAGACAGGCTTTTGTAGAATACTAACAAATACCCGTTGGGTGAAATTATTTAAGAGAATAAAAAAAGATTAGATATTGGTCAA
>NZ_JBDTTP010000043.1:0-36319 GCF_039930565.1 Flavobacterium sp.
GTACCAATCCTATTGCTGTAGGCGATATTGTCGATTATGAACTCGAAGAAACTTCGGATGCTGTAACGGGAACGATTTTTAATATTCACGAAAGAAAGAATTATATCGTTCGTAAATCGGTTAACCTGTCACATCAGATGCATATTATTGCATCCAATATTGATCGTGTTTTTTTATTGATAACGATTAACAATCCACCGACCACCTTCAATTTTATAGACCGATTTTTGGTAACTGCCGAAGCTTACAATATTGAAACGATTTTAGTTTTTAATAAAATTGATACTTTTGATGAAGCTACAACAGATGACCAATTGTATATGCAATATGTCTATCAGCAAATTGGCTACAAATGCCTTCGTGTTTCTTCAACCGAAATGAAAGGTATTGAAGAACTGAAAGAAATGATGATTGGTAAAGTAAGCATGTTCTCAGGACATTCGGGAGTTGGAAAATCGACTTTGGTAAATGCGATGGAACCTGCTTTGCATCTTAAAACCAAAAATATTTCTGAAGCCAGCAAACAAGGTCAGCATACCACCACTTTTGCCGAAATGTATGATTTATCCTTTAATGCAAAAATTATCGATACTCCCGGAATCAAAGGATTTGGAATTGTTGATATGGAAAAAGAAGAAATTAGTGGCTACTTTCCTGAATTTTTCAAATTGAAAGATGGTTGCAAATTCAATAATTGCCTTCATAAAGAAGAACCGCATTGCGCCATTAAAGCAGCTTTGGAAAAAGACGAAATTGCCTGGTCCCGTTACAACAGTTATCTTAAAATACTGGAAGGTGACGAGGAAAATTATCGTACCGATTCGTATGATGAAGATCGTAAAATTAGTGATGAAACGAGAAACCAAAAGTAATTGTGAATTATGAATGGTTAATTGTGAATTATGGCTGAAAATATAATAAAAGTAAAATCGTTTAATTTTGCATTGCGAATTATTAAGTTGTCTCAATTTTTAAATGTAGAAAAAAAAGAGTTTATTCTTATTAAACAATTGTTTAGAAGCGGAACAGCAATTGGAGCATTAGTTAGAGAGTCCGAACAAGCAGAAAGTAAAAAAGACTTTATACATAAATTAGCAATTGCTCAAAAAGAAGCTAATGAAACAGATTATTGGTTAGAATTGTTGTTTCAATCTGATTATTTGAATCAAACTCAGTTTCAATCTATAAAAACGGATATTATTGAGATAAATAAAATTTTGGCTTCCATTATAATCACAACTAAGCAAAAATTATCTGCAAAATGAATTCACAATTAACCATTCATAATTCACAATTATTTTGAAAGTTGTTCTTCAAAGAGTTTCTCAGGCATCAGTAACGGTCGATTCTAAAATTATAGCTAATATTAAGAAAGGTTTATTAGTTTTAGTTGGAATTGAAGATGCCGATTTACAGGAAGATATTGACTGGCTGGTTGGAAAAATCATTAAAATAAGAATTTTTGGCGATGAAAACGACGTTATGAACTGCTCGGTTCAGGATATTGACGGTGATATAATTGTGGTAAGTCAATTCACTCTTCATGCTTCTACAAAAAAAGGAAATCGTCCTTCGTATATAAAAGCTTCTAAACCCGAATTTGCAATTCCGATGTATGAGAATTTCGTAAAATCTTTAGAAAAAGAATTTAATAAAAAAGTCCAAACCGGAATTTTTGGTGCAGATATGAAAGTAGGTCTGTTAAATGACGGTCCTGTAACCATTTTAATTGACAGCAGAAACAGGGAATAAAAATCTTAAAGATTTGTTAAGGATTTCTAAAAATAATATATATTTGGAGAAATTACTTACTAATGAAAAACCCGGCTTTTGCGTTAATTTTTTTCTTTTCTATCCTTACTTCAGCTCAAAAAAGTGAGTATTCTATAACAAAAATTTCCGATAGTCTTAAAGAAAATGCCAATGCAGTTGTTCGTTTAGACCAAATGGATATTACAATTGTTTCGCAGCGCAACATGAATATTAAGACGCAAAGAGTTGTAACAATATTAAACGAAAAAGGATTAAATGAAACAGACGCCTATCAGCATTATGATAAAACAACTTCAGTCCGAAGTATTGAAGCAATTGTTTACGATGCGTTCGGAAATGAAATTAAGAAAATAAAACGGAAGGATTTTAAAGATCAGAGTGCTGTAAGCGGAAGTACACTTTTTTCAGACAATCGCATACTTTATTTAGAATATACTCCAATATCCTATCCGTTTACGATTGTTTACACTAGCGAAATTGAAACTTCAAATACTGCTTTTATACCGCAATGGTATTTTTTAGGGGCTTATTATGTAAGCGTTGAAAAATGTGTATTAAATGTTATTTACCCCAGTTTCCTTGGATTTAAAAAGAAAGAATTTCAGTTTTCTGGTTGTAATATTAAAAAAACAGTTGACACAGATACAAATCTAAGTTACATTGGAGTTAATATTTTGGCCCAAAAATCAGAAGATCTTAGTCCATCGTCTAAAGATCTTTTTCCAAGGGTAATGATGGGATTAGAACATTTCCATTTGGAAGGTGTCGACGGAACAGCTACCACATGGGAAGCATTTGGTAAATGGTATGGGGATAAAATTCTAACAGGCACTACTGTTTTGCCCGAAGAAACTAAAATCAAAATAAAAGCACTTGTTGGAGAGGAAAAAGATCCTGTAAAAAAAGCAAAAATCATTTACGATTATGTGCAGAAAAAATCGAGATACGTAAATATTGCTATAGGCATTGGGGGCTGGAAACCAATGCTTGCGTCTGATGTTGATCGGCTGGGTTATGGAGATTGTAAAGCATTAACCAATTATACAAAAGCACTTTTGCAGGTAGTTGATGTTCCTGCATACAATACAATCTTATATGGCGATCGGAATAAATTCGATATCCAGTCTGATTTTGTTTCCATGCAGGGAAATCATATGATATTAGCAATTCCTAATGGCGACAATTATACATGGTTAGAATGTACAAGCCAGGATGATCCTTTTGGTTATCAGGGAACATTTACTGATGACAGGGATGTTTTGGTAGTTAAGCCAGAAGGAGGAGTAATTGTGAGAACGAAAATATATGAAGATAAGGGAAATCTCCAAATAGACAAGGGGAGCTACAACCTTGATGAAAGTGGTAATTTTTCAGGTTCAGTTAAAATCATTTCTGAAGGATCACAGTACAGTTCAAAATCGCATTTAGAAACCCTGCAGCCTACTGAAAAAGAAACACATTATAAAGAATACTGGGATAATATCAACAATTTAAAGCTCAACAAATTAACTTTTACGAATGATAAGGAAAACGTTCGTTTTACAGAAGATATTCAGGTTAGCGCATTGAATTATGCATCTATTTCTGCCAACAAGATGATTTTCGCTGTTGATGCCTTTAATAAAAATGATGGAAATGTGAAACGAATCAGAAATCGAAAAAACCCTTTTCAGATTCAGCGTGGTTATTTAGATACTGATGAAATCGAAATCAATTTACCAGTAGGTTATACTATCGAATTTTTGCCTTCAAGCTTTGAACTTAAAGGAAAGTATGGAGAATATAAAACTGAGATCGTCAAAAAAGAAAATAATCAGTTGATATACAAACGTTCCATGTTTTTAAATAAAGGAAAATATTTAAATAAAGAATATGATGAATACCGGGTTTTTATGGAACAGATCTCAAAAAATGATAATGCTAAAATTATATTAACCAAAACTAACTAAAATCGACCAAATGAAACGTTTTCAACTTTTTACTTTACTGAGTTTGCTCTTTATTTTTTCTGAAGCATTTGCACAAGACTTTAGATTAGGAAAAGTATCCATTGCAGAAATTGAACAGAAAAATCATCCGACAGACACAGCTGCAATTGCAGCGATATTGTATAAGAAAGGAGTATCAAGATTTGAATATAATGATCAGGAAGGTTTTATTATTCTGACAGATGTAGAAACGAGAATTAAAATATATAAAAAGGAAGGTTATCAATGGGCAAATCACAGAGTGTGGTTTTATACCGGTACTAATGCCAATGAAAGAGTTAGTTTTTCAGATGCCAATACTTTTAATATAGTGAATGGTAAAATTGAAAAAACAAAACTCAAAAGTGATGGTGTTTTTGATGAAGTCATAAATAAATTCAGGGCTCAAAAAAAAATTACTATGCCTAATGTAAAAGAAGGTTCAGTAATAGAATACAGATATAATGTAAAAACCAACTTAATCGGCGAACTGAGGGATTGGGATTTTCAAACGTCAATTCCCGTTAATCATTCTGAATTTATTTCTTATGTTCCGGAATACTTTGTTTTCAATGTGAAACAAAAAGGATTTGTTTTTCCGAAAGTTACCACGAATAAAACTGCCCGAACAATTAATTATGTGGATGTAACTGATTACAAAGATGGGACGCCAGCAATCCGTACACCAAGAAAATTAGACTTTGTTGAAACAGTTACCAAATATGCTGCGGATAATTTTCCTTCGATAAAAGAAGAAGAATATGTTAATAATATGGATAATTATGTTTCAAGTGTACAACATGAATTATCAATGACACAATATCCCAATCAGGCTATAAAAACATATTCTACAAATTGGAATTCTGTTGTAAAAACAATTTATGAATACGATGATTTTGGACCTGAATTAAATAAAAAAGGGTATTTTGAAGAAGATTTGAAAAAAGTAATTTCAAATGCTACAACTCAAAATGAAAAAATCGTAGCCATATTAAATTTTGTAAAATCAAATGTAAAATGGAATAACTATTATGGTTATAGTTGTGATAGTGGGGTAAAAAAAGCTTATAAAGAAAAAACAGGAAATGTAGCGGACATCAATCTGATGTTAACTGCAATGTTACGATCTGAAGGAATAACTGCTAACCCGGTTTTAGTAAGTACGCGCTCTAACGGAATAGCTTTGTTTCCTAACAGATCAGCTTTTAACTATGTTATTGCAGCAGTAGAAACTTCAGAAGGTACTATGTTATTAGATGCTTCTGATGAGTTTTCAGTGCCTAATATACTGCCTTTAAGAGCTTTAAACTGGTATGGCAGACTGATTCGTAAAGATGGTACATCTGAAGAAATTGATTTAATGCCTAAAAAAACCTCTAACGATATTGTACTTGTCAGTTACAGTATTGATTCTGAAGGTAAAATTACGGGCAAATCGAGAAGGCAATGCTCAGACTATAATGCCATGATTTTTAGAGACAATGTAAAAGGAGTTAAAGAGGATGATTATCTTGATAAATTAGAGAATGATCAAAATAAAATTGAAATAAGTGAATATACCCGAACAAATGAAAAAGAATTATTATTGCCTTTTTCGGAGACATATTCTTTTACAAGTAATGATTTGTGCGAGAAAATAGATGGTAAAATTTATTTAAATCCAATGCTTTTTTTCCAAATTTAAAAATCCATTTAATCAGGAAAAACGAGAGTATCCTGTTGATTTTTCTTTTCCTTTTACTGATAAATACAATATAGCAATCCAGATTCCGGATGGCTTTACAGTGGAATCATTACCTCTCCCAGCTGCAATAAGTATGGAAGATAATTTGGGAAACTTTAAGTTTAACATTGCAGAGAACGGCAACACACTTCAAGTGGCTATTTCACATCAAATTAACGAGGCCATAGTTCCTGTAGAGAAATACGAAATGCTGAAAGAATATTATAAAGCTATGATTGCAAAAGAAAGTGAGAAAATAGTTTTGAAAAAATATAAGATGAGATTAAGATTTTCTATTATCACATGCTGTATAATTTGTTTTGTTTTTGAATCAAAAGCCCAAAATTATGAATTGGGAAAAGTGTCGATTGCCGAATTAGAAGAAAAATTTAATCCAAAAGATACATCGGCTTCGGCAACAATATTATTCAAAAAAGCCAAAACTTTCTTCACCTATACGATAAGAAATGGTTTTACCGCAAATCATGTTTATGAATATAAAATAAAAATATATAAAAAAGAAGGATTAAGCTGGGCCAATCAAAAAGTACGTTTTTATGTTGGATATGAAAACATGAACAGAGATCAATTAGAGTTTTCCAATGCACTTACCTATAATCTTGAAAACGGGAAAATTGTAAAAAGTAAATTAGAAGGGCAGGGAACTTTTAAAAGTAATGTAAATAAATACTGGAGCGAAAAAACAATTACATTACCTAATGTAAAAGCGGGTTCAATTATTGAATTCAAATATATTTTAAAATCTGAAAATATTGCAGAATTTCCTGATTTTCAGTGTCAGTATGATATTCCTGTGAATTATTTTCAGTATAAAACGGAAATTCCGGAGTTTTATATCTATAAACCCATATTGATTGGATATCAAAAAATGACAGAAGAAACTAAAATAGTTACAGGTTCTCAACATTTTGAAAATGAATACAGCCAATCCAGATCTTTTACTTATAAGCAAATTGATGCAGTTTATTCAGATCATGATATTCCGTCTCTTTTAGATGAACCTTACATAGACAATCTGGAAAATTACAGAATAGCAATCAAACATGAACTTGAGAGAGTCCGTTTACCCGAACAGCCTGTAAAAGATTATGCAATGACATGGGAAGGTGTTGCCAGTACTATTTTTAAAAATGAAAATTTTGGAAAACAACTTAATGAAAGAACATTTTTAACAGATGATGCCAAGAGGATATTAACAAATATTGAATCACAGAATGAAAGACTGAACGTCATTTTTAAATTCGTTCAGAATAAAATGAATTGGAATGAAAAGAACGATTATTACACAGATACAGGAATTGTAGAAGCCTATAAAAATCAAACCGGAAATGTAGCTGAAATCAATTTTATTTTAATTAATATGTTGAAATTAGCTGGTATTGATGCAAATCCTGTTTTAGTAAGTACAATTGAAAATGGTATTCCGGTATATCCTACAAGGACAGGATTTAATTATGTCATCGCTGCTGCAGAAATCGACGGAAAACAAATTCTGTTAGATGCATCACATAAAATCACGGTACCCAATATTTTGCCCCTGAATATTTTAAACTGGAATGGAAGACTTATTAAAGGTGATGGAACCTCTCAGGAAATAAATTTGGTTCCGGTCACACAGTCAAAAGAATATGTAAACATGACTGTTAAAATTAATGCATCCGGTAATTTGCAAGGCAAAATCCGAAATTACAGAACGGATTATAATGCTTATCGTTTTAGAATTATAAACGGCAATAAAAGTGAAGAAAGTTATCTTGAAAAACTGGAAGAACAATTAGGAGATTTTCAAATTTCGAATTATATGATTGAAAATATAAAATCGAATATGGAAAAACCTGTTGTTGAAAATTTTGATTTTACTTCAGAACATCAATGTGAAATTATTGGAGACAGGATGTTTGTTAATCCAATGCTGTTTTTTACAGATACTAAAAATTACTTTAATCAGGAAAAAAGACAAATGCCCATTTACTTTGGTTTCCCTTCTCAGGAAAAATTCACCATTAATATGGAAATTCCTGAAGGATATCATGTTGAAACAATTCCTAAACCGATTCAAATTTTGACTGAAAACAATAGTGTTGTCTATAAGTTTTATATTGTCAATGAACAAAACAAAATTCAAATTAGTTGTTTGAAAGAGATTAACAATAGTACTTTTGCAGCGGATGAATACAATGGATTAAAAGAAATTTTTCAAAAAATGATTGCTAGTCAAAATGAAAAAATTGTACTTAAAAAACTATAATTATGGATTTAAAAAATGCGCAACTAGATGTTGACACCTGGATAAAAGAACACGGAGTTCGTTATTTTAATGAACTGACCAATATGGCCCAGCTTACAGAAGAAGTAGGGGAAGTGGCACGTATAATCGCCCGCCGTTACGGTGAACAATCTGAAAAGGAAAGCGATAAAAATAAAGATTTAGGCGAAGAACTAGCTGATGTTGTTTTTGTGGTGCTATGCCTTGCCAATCAAACCGGTATTGATTTGCAGGTTGCTTTTGATAAAAAAATGGACTTGAAATCGGTTCGGGATAAGGAACGGCATAAAAACAACGATAAATTAAAATAATGTGATAACTCACTCATAAGTTTTGAATTATGAGTTTTGAATTTTGAATTATGAGTAGGGAGTGGTAAATTGCGTGGCTGAATTACGTTTCTATCATTCATAATTCATAATTTAAAACTTACAATTAAAAAAATGAATTTACTACTTCAAACGACTCAACATAATTTACAAGGACAAATTGCAGTAACAGGATCAAAAAGCGAAACCAATCGGTTGTTATTACTTAAGGCATTGTTCCCAAATATCACTCTTGCCAATACTTCCAATTCTGATGATAGTGAGGTAATGCAAAAAGCTTTGATTGGTAATGATGAAATTGTAGACATCCACCATGCCGGAACAGCAATGCGTTTTTTGACGGCGTATTTTGCTGTAAATGATGGACGTGAAGTTGTCATGACAGGTTCAACGAGAATGCAGGAACGTCCTATAAAAATTTTAGTGGAAGCATTAGGGCAATTAGGAGTAGAAATTACTTATGAAAAAGAAGAAGGATATCCTCCAATAAGAATTAAAGGAAAAAAAGTTACCGCTTCAAAAGTAACTTTAGCTGCAAATGTAAGCAGCCAGTATATTTCAGCACTTTTACTTGTCGCTTCAAAATTAGAAAATGGTTTAGAATTGACTTTAGAAGGAGAAATCACTTCAATTCCGTACATTAAAATGACGTTGGCTTTGCTGACAGATTTAAATATACATACGAGTTTTGAAGGAAATGTAATCAAGGTTTATCCTAAAGCTGAAGTGGCTTCAAAAGAAATGGTAGTAGAATCTGATTGGAGTTCTGCATCTTACTTTTTTAGTTTAGTGGCTTTGGCCGATGCTGCAACAATCACTTTAAGCAGTTACAAAGAAAATAGTCTGCAAGGTGATTCGGAATTAGTTTCTCTGTACGAAAAATTGGGAGTTAAAACGACGTTTCAAAACAATAAAATCACATTGGTTAAACAACCAAATTTTAATTATGAGACCGTAAATTTCGAATTAAACAACACGCCGGATATAGCACAAACTATAGTCGTAACCTGTTTAGGTTTAGGAATCGGCTGTCATTTAACGGGTCTTCATACCTTAAAGATTAAGGAAACAGACCGACTGGAAGCACTTAGAATTGAATTGACAAAATTGGGTGCTACTATTTCTGTCACCAATGATAGCTTGACTTTAACAGCATCTTCAACTATTAATCATAATATAAAAATTGCCACTTACAATGATCATCGTATGGCAATGGCGTTTGCTCCTTTAGCATTAAAAGTACCTATTATTATCGAAAATGCTGAAGTAGTTTCAAAGTCATATCCTGATTTCTGGAATGATTTGAAAGTATTGGATTTTGAAATTTCAGAGCTGTAAAGTTTTTAAAACATATAAGTGATATAAGTTCATTTAAGCCAAATGGTTATAATGAACGAAATTTGAATAGCCTCCAGTTTTAACTGGAGGTTTTTTTACGATTAATTTTTCGGCTTTAGCCAAACAAAGAACACATCTAATTTTCAGGAATTCAAATTAAATGAACTTATATCACTTATATGGTTGGAAAAAACGTTTTTTAATGAAGTCAAACCATCAGTAAATCAGCGACTTTTGAAAATAAACGTCAAAACACTTGACAACGCCTATCTCACAATCGTATATTTGCACACGATTTAAAATTTTAGATAAAAAAATCTAAGATCTATACTTTAAAATCAACAATTCAAATATGAAATTATCACATTTTCAATTTAATTTACCAAAAGAACTTTTAGCCGAATTTCCAGCAGAAAACAGAGATGAGTCTCGTTTAATGGTAATCGACCGTCAAAAACAAACCATAGAACATAAAATGTTCAAAGATGTTATCAATTATTTTGATGATGGAGACGTTTTGATTTTGAATAATACTAAAGTTTTTCCTGCCCGTTTGTACGGAAACAAAGAAAAAACAGGAGCGAGAATCGAGGTTTTCTTATTAAGAGAATTGAATTCTGAGCAGCGTCTTTGGGACGTTTTGGTTGATCCGGCAAGAAAAATCCGTATAGGAAACAAACTTTATTTCGGAGATGACGATTCATTAGTGGCTGAAGTAATTGATAATACAACTTCACGTGGCAGAACGTTACGTTTTTTATATGATGGCTCTTACGAGGAATTCAGAAACAAATTGACCGAACTGGGAGAAACTCCAATTCCTAAATATATCAACAGAGAAGTCACTCCTGAAGATGCCGAAAGATACCAGACTATTTACGCTAAAGAAGAAGGAGCTGTAGCAGCGCCGACTGCTGGTTTGCATTTCTCAAAACACCTTTTGAAAAAACTGGAAATTAAAGGAGTAAATTTCGCTGAGGTTACACTTCACGTAGGTTTAGGAACTTTTAATCCTGTTGAGGTGGAAGATTTGTCTAAACACAAAATGGATTCTGAAGAATTGATTATCAAACAGGATGCCTGTGATATTGTTAATGCTGCAAAAATCAAGAAAAAACGTATTTGTGCAGTCGGGACTACTTCGATGCGTGCTATTGAAAGTTCCGTTTCATCACAACATACTTTAAATCCTTTTGAAGGTTGGACAAATAAATTTATTTTTCCTCCTCACGATTTTAGCATTGCGAACTGTATGATTACGAATTTCCATACACCAAAGTCAACATTGTTAATGATGATTTCTGCTTTCTGCGGTCATGATTTAATGAAGAGAGCTTATGAAGAGGCAATAAAAGAAGAATACAAATTCTATTCTTATGGAGATGCGATGTTAATTATCTAAACTGAAGAACATATAGATTTAAGAAACCTGTCAGTAATGGCAGGTTTTTTTTGTTTTAAGCTAGGGTGTATTACGGGCTATTCATTTCAAGTTTTACAATAAAAACCCAGTAATACAAGCACTTCGGGAGCTTCCGCTGGTCGCTTCCTCGTTGCAATATTACTACCGTTTTCATTGCAAAAGCTTTCCATTTCTATCCCTAACACAAGTCAGGTTCAATTTGAAAAATTAATTTCAAAGAAAAATCCGTTTTTCACTTGAAATAAATTATCCAACTTTTAGAGCATTTTTTGTTATTTTTACCGCACAAAACAAAAACAATGACTTTTCAAAATACGCGTGAATTCGCAAAGCAACTCGATTCGCAAGACACTTTAAATCACTATCAAGACCAATTTATTTTTCCGAAGGTTAATGACAAACGTGTTATTTATTTTACAGGAAATTCTTTAGGACTACAGCCAAAACGCACGAAAAATTATATTGATGAGATAATGGCTGATTGGGCGAACTTAGCTGTAGAAGGTCATTTTTACGCAGAAAAACCATGGTGGGACTATCAGGAAAGATTTGCAGAACCATTAAGCAGAATTGTAGGAGCATTACCTTCAGAAGTAACAGTAATGAATACCTTAACCGTCAATCTTCATTTGTTGATGGTGTCTTTTTATCGGCCAACAGCTAAACGTTACAAAATTATCTGTGAAGAAAAAGCATTTCCCTCGGATCAGTATATGTTTCAGAGCCAGGTACATTTTCATGGATTTAAACCAGAAGATGCAATTGTAGAGATTAAACGCCGAGAAGGAGAACACAATATTCGTTTAGAAGATGTATTGGCTAAAATTGAAGAAATTGGAGATGAACTTGCCTTAGTTTTGATCGGTGGCGTAAATTATTACACAGGTCAGGTTTTTGATATAAAAAAAATAACCGAAGCCGGACATAAAGCAGGAGCAAAAATAGGATGGGATCTGGCACACGCTGCAGGAAATATTAAATTAGAATTGCATGATTGGAATGTAGATTTTGCAGCATGGTGCAGTTACAAATATATGAATTCAGGTCCCGGAAATGCTTCCGGATGTTTCGTTCATGAAAAACATCACAATGATCCTGATTTACCACGATTTGCAGGCTGGTGGGGACATAACAAAGAACGCCGTTTTAAAATGGAACCCACTTTTGATCCTGTTCACGGAGCTGATGGCTGGCAAATAAGCAATCTACCCGTACTTTCTTTAGCACCTTATCTGGCATCAGTTGAGATGTTTGCAGAAGTTGGAATGGAGGTTTTAATTGCAAAAAGAGATAAAATCACCTCTTATCTGGAATTCATTTTACACGAAACAGATAAGGAAGTAGACGGTAATTTTGAAATTATTACTCCATCCAATCCAAAAGAAAGAGCTTCCCAGCTATCTGTTTTTTTGCATGGCGAAGGAAGAAGTCTGTTTGACTATTTGATGAAAAACGGGGTAATAACGGATTGGCGTGAACCAAATGTAATACGTTTGGCACCAGTTCCATTATACTGCTCATTTGAAGACATGTTTGATTTTGGTCAGATATTAAAAAGAGGAATTTTAGAAAAGTAAATTACAAATTTTAAATTCTATAATTTTTTAATTGAATTTTATAACCTTTATTATAAAATAACTCCCTTTATTTGTAGCGTATAACAAAAAATTTCTAAAATCATGAAAGCATTATATTCAATAATAATAGTCTTAGCCTTAGTTTCTTGTCAGAATCAGGGAAAAATAGATGTAGATAAAGCAAAACAAGCAAGTATAGATTCAATGAAAGTGGAGATTCAAAAACAAAAAGTTATTGACTCAATGAAAGTTGAAATGGCAAAAATAGAAGAAGAAAAAATAGAAGCACAAAAGGTAGTAGTAGTACAACAGCCAGCCCAGGGCAATACAACAACAACTACTACAACAGTTGAAAAAAAGAGAAAGGGCTGGAGTTCGACAGCTAAAGGTGCTGTAATCGGAGCGGGAGTTGGAGCTATAACAGGGGCTGCAGTGAGCAAGAAAAAAGGTGAAGGTGCTATAATTGGCGGATTAGCAGGAGCAGGAGTTGGAGCAGGGACAGGAGCTATTATTGATAGCCAAGCAAAGAAAAAAGAATAAGCCTTTTGACATATAAAATAAAAAACCGAATTAAAATTTAATTCGGTTTTTTTTATTTCCAGTCTATATTAAAATCTTCTTTAAAGATTCAGCAATACTTCGCCATAAAAAGTTGTAGAATGATTTCTCCTTAATTCGTTCGAGTTCAACATCTGCAGATTTTGCTTTTTCTTTCGAATCATTTTTAACCAGTAAATTAACGATTGCTGATTTTAGTTTCGCTTCTTTCTCCGGATTTTTCTTCTTGTACAGTTTTACTTTAAGATCATCATAATCCAAAGAAGCATTTCCTTTTGATACATCGTCATTGCCATAAAAGTTAAAGTGATATTTATTAAAAACTCCAGTAAACGAAGCATTCATATAGGGTTTACTAAAGCGCCCCATTGCAGCTACATCAAAATTTGAAATGGTGCCCTGAATATGAAAACTGTCTTTTTTATCTAAAACATTAAAACTCCAGTCTACATCCAAAGGCGATTTTTTCATGAAAATACATTTTACCTTAATCTTTACATCATCTGTTTTTTTAAGCCCATAGCCGCTTCGAAGATTAGTAGCTCTTAAATTGAAATTATCAAAAGTTAAAATTCCGGGACCTTTGCTAAAATCCTTTTCTTCTTCGTAAACTAATTTAGATTTTAGAACCTGCAAAGTATCAATTTGCAGCGGAAATTTTATATTACGCAATAAATGATTGTACAGGTATTTTTTGCTCAAATCATCTTCAGGCATCTTGCCACGGTATATATTGGCATCAAGATGATTGATGACAACTGAATTTGCCTTAAAGAAAAAACGATCATTTTTGAAACCCCAATCCATTTTTTCAATGGTAGCAGAATCTAATTTCAGGGTATTAATATCTTTTTCCTTTTCTAATTGCTTAATAAAATCAGGGCGATTGAATTGTGGAATATAGGAGAAATGATTAATTTTTAAAAAGTTCTTTTCAGTACTTATTTTTCCAATATTCATATGGTAAAAAGCGCTCTGGCGATAAAATAAACTATCAATTACCAATGTATAGTTTTTATATTGAAATGGAATTTTTTCGTTTAATGTTGCATCCGTTATTAAAATGCCTTCAAGTTTAAAAATGATTTTCTTTACACTCAAAATGGGTTTGTCATTATCGAGCGAAACAATATCAACTGTTCCGTCATTCAGATAAATATTCGAAACAGAAACTATTTTTCTAAAAGGATCAACTATTTCTTTCTGAATACTTTTACTGTCATTTATAAGTTTTTCGCCTTTTTTGTATAGAATAACGCGCGGTTTATTGATAATGATACTTTCAGCCTGAATGATATCATTAAATACTAAGTCCCAAATATTAAAATGTTTGATAGTAATAGATTCGATTTTAGAGAAGAGCCCGTTTTTACTGTCTTTTGGCTGATTTTTGGGACTTATCAATAAAGTCGTTGCGTAAATATTCCGGGACAAAAGTTCGACCTCAATTTTTTCGTAATTAATGCTGTAAGCAGTTTTGTTCTTTTCATTAATAATAATCGGAAGCTGTTTTCTGATCCAGTAATTCAGTCCAAAGTTGACTAAAATTACTAAGAGCAGAAATGAAATTAATCCGGTTGCTATTTTTTTGTAGATTGACATTTATGATATTGTTTTAAATCCTAAATTTAGACATTTAAAAGTCATTTTTCTTATAGGATTATTTCTTTAAGTTATATGATTGTTTACTTTATTACTTGATTATGAGAAGAATTAAAAAGATCCTGCTGGTTTTATTCGTATTAATTATTGTTATTGCAATTGGATTACTTACCTACATTTTTCATTTAAAACCAAAGTATGAAGGTGAATCAGAACTGAAAAATCTTCAGGCACCAACGACAGTATATTTTGATGATTTTGGAGTTCCTCACATTTATGCCGACTCTGAAAAAGATGCCATGACAACTTTGGGATATGTTCATGCACAGGAAAGATTATGGCAAATGGAATTACTGCGCCGCATTGCACCTGGAAAATTATCAGAAATTTTTGGTGCTGTTGGACTTAAAAATGATATGTTTTTTTCAGGAATTGGTATCGAAGAGGCTTCGGCGAAAGCCATTTCCAAATTAGACAAAAACAGTCAGAGTTATCTTTTGACATTGGCCTATTTAGATGGAATCAACCAATATTTGGATGAAGGAGTTACTCCAATTGAATTCACTTTATTGGGAATCAAAAAAGAAAAATTTACATTGAAAGACGTTTACAATATTTTTGGTTACATGTCTTTTAGTTTTGCAATGGCACAAAAAACAGATCCTTTATTAACCGATATCCGAAATAAATATGGAGCTGAATATTTAAAAGATTTAGGAATTAATGGAGAGTTCAACACAACACAAATCAAAAGTTCAAAAGAGAGTAGTAAAGAATATGCAATTATTGCAAAATCTGTAGCAGCTTTGCTTGATAAATCTCCAATCCCGCCCTTTGTTGGCAGTAATAGTTGGGTTGCTGGGCCAGGTAAAACTAAAAGCGGGAAAGTTATTTTTGCAAATGACCCTCATATTGGCTATTCACAACCTGGAACCTGGTATGAGGCGCATATAATTACACCTAAACATGAATTGTACGGTTGTTATCTTGCGGGGACTCCGTTTCCTTTGTTGGCACACAATCGCAGTTATGCTTATGGTTTAACGATGTTTGAAAATGATGATATCGATTTTTATCAGGAAAAAAATAAAGAAGGAGATTCAAATCAATATCATACTCCAAATGGATTTGTTAAATATGAAACCTTAAAGAAAATAATCAAAGTTAAAGATTCCTCAGATGTTGTACTTACGTTAAAATCAAGCAGACATGGTCCAGTTATGAATAATTTACTGGAGCGTTTGGATAGTAAAAATCCCATAGCAATGTCATGGATTTATACACAGCAGCCTATTCAGATTCTGGATGCCGTTTATGGACTTTCGCATGCTAAAAGTAAAGAGGATTTCAAAAAAGCAGTGCAATTAATAGCAGCTCCCGGATTAAATGTCATGTATGGTGATGCAAAAGGAAATGTAGCCTGGTGGGCAACCGGAAAATTATACAAACATAATCAGGGTGTCAATTCATTTTTTATTTTAGATGGCGCAAGCGGTAAAGATGATATTACAGAATATTTAGATTTCTCAAAAAATCCATCGGCTGAAAATCCTCTATGGGGATATGTATATTCAGCAAATAATCAGCCGGAACCAATTGATGGTTATTTGTATCCCGGATATTATCTGCCGGAAGATCGTGCAAAAAGAATTTCTTCCTTAATGGATGCAAAATCAGATTGGGATAAGGAAGCAATTAGTAAAATGATTTACGACAATACATCTCCTATAGCTCCGGGAGTTGTTCAGGATTTAATTTCCGCTGGTAATTTTACATCACTCAATAGTGTTGAGAAAAATGCAATTGACATTTTAAAATCCTGGAAAGGAACTCATAACCTCAATGATATTGCGCCAACGATTTATAATAAGTGGATTTATTTATATCTTAAAAATACGTTTGAAGACGAAATGGGATCAGACAATTTTAATTTATTTTTAGGCACCAGTCTCGGAAAACAAATAATCGCAAAGCAAATTGAAAATAAAAATTCGCTTTGGTGGGATAATATAAAGACGAAAAATGTAAAAGAAACCAGGGATGAAATTGTATCCAAATCATTTCATGAAGCCGTGTCTTCACTTCAAAAACAATTAGGAAATTCAGTTTCTGACTGGAATTGGGGCAAAATACATACTGTTGAGCACGAACATCCAATGGGAAAAGTAGCAGCCTTGCGAAAATTATTTAATGTTGGGGCTTTTGCATCTCCCGGATCAAATGAAGTAATTAATAATCAGTTTTTTGGTTATAATGAAGATGGGAAGTATTATGTAAAAGGAGGTCCTTCAACAAGAAGAATAGTCGATTTTTCAGATATTGAAAACAGCTGGAGCATTTTGCCAACCGGACAATCCGGTAATCCGTTCAGCAAACATTATGATGATCAGGCAAAAATGTTTAACGAAGGCAAATTCAGGAAAATGAAACTCAATAAGGAGGAGATTGTAAAAACATCAACTAAATTGGTTTTTAAGCCCCGTTTGGAGTAATTACTTTTTATGTAATGTTAGGATTATTTTCCTATTTTTGAAGTCTAAATCCTTTTTATGTATAAAAAAATTACACTTTTTGCACTATTGATTTCATTGGCGGGTATTGTGCTTGGATTTTATAAAGATTATGATTCAACTCTTTTTCAGATATTAAGTAATATCAGCTATAATATATTTACAGGTGAAGAAATTTTGTGGATTGATGGAAATTTACTTAGATTGCTTTTTAGTTTTATACTATTTATTGGTGCAATTGCTTTTTATTTAACCAAAGAAAAAGAAGTGAGAATTTTACGGTTTGCATTCTCAACTTTATTTATTGAACTTGTCTTTTTTGTTCTCATCCGCATTTATTTTATTTCAAATCGTATAGCAACATTTAATTTGAAAGATTATGTATTAGGTTTTGTATCATTCGGATTATTGATTTTTGTGGTTTATTTTTTATACAAAAGCATGCTATATCTGAATAATTTGAAAGCATTGAATTATGAAACTTTTGTATATACAGAATCAACAGAAATCTCTTATTTTAAAACCAATAATTGGCAAAGGTTATTTCATTTTATTTTTGATACAGTAATATTTGGAATAATTGCATTTCAATTCCTGTATATTTTAATCAGGGTAGAATTGTTCAATGTTTTTTTTGGAGCGATTGAAAGGCAATTTAATCCGCAGATAATTCTCATGATTATTGTTGTCGTTTTTCGTACTTTATTTTATTTTACTTTCGAAAACCTTTTTCAGGCTACTCCGGCAAAATTTTTAACGGAAAGCAGAGTAGTTGATGATGAGGCTGGACGAGCATCTTCTTCAGCCATTTTTAAAAGAACTTTGTGTAGAAGTATTCCTTTTAATTCGATTTCATTTTTATTAAAAGCAGATTGGCATGATTCTTTTTCATCTACAGAAGTTTGCAAAGAAAAAAAGACAGGAATTAGTGGCGGTTACTATTTTTTACTTATTCCGATATTTGCACTTCTTTTATTTGGAATGCATTTATGGGATATGAAAAGAGAAAAAGAGATGTTTATGGAAGCAGCACGTCAGACTTTCGAAGAGAAAAAATCCGATATAGCAGAGGCTTTAAAAACAATTGATACAAGCACCGTATTTCAATTAACAAGTGAAGATTATAGTCCTACTACCAGATTCTTAAAGATAGAAAATGTCTCGAATACCAATATTGAGTTTTCAATTTTAGATGTGTATTATCAAAGTTATCAACGCTTTTTTATAGAAAACGCCTATACGGCATCTAAAGATACTTTAAAGAGGATTAAAATCAATAAAACTGATTTAAAAAAAATGATTGTAAATGATTTTAAAGAGTCATTGGATTACAATGAAATTGACAAAAAAAGTTTTGGAGGTATATCTCAAATTCCGGAGTTGAAAGGTAAATATATAGAATCTGTTACTTTTTTAAATTCTCCTAATTTAAAAGTGCAGGACTCTAATTTTGATCAAACAGGAGTTTCATTATATTTAGAAAACAGAGGCATTGCAGGAGAAGTTGTTTCTGTTACATCTCCTGATAAGAATATAAATTGGACTTTAAATAATTTACCTGCAAAATTTCATGAATACGGCACAGTATATTTGCGTGCTCAAGGAGAGAACATTACAGGATATAAAGTAAGAGTAACAATTAATGACAGCCTTAATAAAAAGTTTGTCTACGAAATTTCAAATACTGAAAATCCAGGATTAGCTAAAATAAGATTAATACGTTAGTAGCTAAACATTATTTAATTATTATATATCTGCCCTTCACTACGTCTCTGGTATATATTTCCAAATTGGTATTGAGAGCTTTACTTACAGTCATAATATTTGAAGTTTGGTAAATGGTATCTTTTTGATATGTTTTCAAAAGTGTTTCTAACTCTACTTCGTCATGAAAGGCAAACATATTATAAACTGCATCCCTGAAGTTTTTAAAATCAATACTTTCTGTTATTTCCATGGTTTTTTGATCGTTCCATTTTTCCTTAGAAGCCGTTTCGTTTATTTTAGTCAGGCAATAATCAATAAAATACGTTTTGTAATTAGCTGCTTCAATTATTTTATTGATTATAATTGTATTTTGCTGGGTTGGCATTGGGACTTTTGATGATGTTTGGCAAATACCAACAGAAGGAACAGTTACCAATAAAATTAAAAATAGGAAGGTTTTAATTTTTTTCATAGGTTATTTGACATTATAATTGTGTTTGGGGCTTGTTTTTGTCGGGGCTAAAATAGTATTTTTTAATTGTAATTATTAATCCGGAATTGACTTTTACAAAAAAAAATACTCTGACAATACACTTAAATTTGTGTGGTCAGAGTATTTATAAATATTGCTTCTTGCTAATGTTATTCTTTAAAATTACTTTCTTGAAGTCCGCATGGCTTTTACAATTTTCAGATTTTTGTCTCTCAGGAATTTTTGATATTCTACAGTTTCTATTCCGTAAAGTGCAATTTTCCCGTCTTTATCATTATGAACTCCCCAGCCATAACGTTTGGTTAATGGCGAGGCTCTTAAACAAGCTTGTCCTTTTGCGAAAAATTGTTCTCTTGCTGCTGCATATTCTGATTTTGTTAGATCATTTTTATCTGCAAATACCTGAAACAAAACATCATCTGATGTAAATTTATACGGATTCTTACTGATGATTTCAAACTGAATATTCGCAACTGTTTTGGCACTACCTTTTATTTGTGGAATTTCGCCAATATTTACCGGACAATCTTCAGCAGCCTCAATAAAGGTATTCTCGTAATTGGTGGTGTGAATTTTCATTACGTCCTCATTTATATTTTTGGTTAATTATCCTGACTAAAATACAAATTTAAGTTCTTAAATATTTATTTTAAATTTGAATAATTGATTTAATAACTCTGTGTTCGTAGCTCACTATCCTTTTCAATTTCCAATTATTATCTTTTCGTTCCCAGAGATGCACAAATTTTCCGGTTGATTCTGGAACTCCGTTAATAAAAAAAGTATGTTCGCCCGTTTGTACGGCACCAAAATCACCCAATTTGTCAATTGTACAAGAAATCAATTCACGTGTCAGTTTTCCGGTTGTGTCAAATTTTTCAACCAGCGATTTTATCTGTTTTCCTTCAGGCTTGTTTAACCCGAATCGGTCATCATAAAATTCGACATCCTCAGCTATTATTTTTTTAAAAAGTGCTGCATCACATTCATTAAAAGCAACATCATAAAGCAACTGGTCCATTTGTAAAATATCAGTTTTCATGCTCTCTGTTTTTGTACATTCCTCAGTCTTGTGAGCAATTGCTTCTCTGTTTAAAAATAAAATAAAAAGACCTAAAACATTTATCATGGGTATTGTTTTAGAAGTATTCATTATTTTGTTTCAATATCAATTATTTTCTGCCCATTTTCGCCTAAATAATGTGAAATTATTTTTTCATATACCTTATAGCCATCGTCAACATTGGTAAAAATCAGAATTCCCTGTTTTGTTTTTGGAAGAAGAAAAAAGAGTGTCTGAACTCCTTGATCTGCTCCGCCGTGAGACAAAGCGTAATTACCATTTTCTAAATCATAAATTTCAAAGCCCAAACCGAAGTACTTGTCTTTTTTCTTTTGTGCAACCTGATGTGCATTCATCTCTTCAAAAATCTTTTTGCTCAAGCCGTCAGCATTCATAACGCTGCATAAAAAAGTTCCGTAATCCTGAATGGTAGTTAATAAATCATCGGCAGCATTTGCTGTTTTATTCTTAACGGGCTCGTATGCGTTTCCTTTGTTGTCATAATTAATAGCATATCGCGGTATATCAACTTTGTCGTTCCAGATAAACTGGGTATCATTCATTTTTAGTGGTTTAAAAACTAATTCATCAGCCAGTTGGTCTAATGTTTTGTGGAATTTTTTTTCAAGGGCTTTTCTCAAATATTCCATTCCTTCTCCTGAATAGGAATATTGGGTTCCGGGTTTAAATTTAAAATCCAGCTTTTTGGACTCGTTCATAAATCTCCAGTTCGGGAAACCGGTTTGATGGCTTAATATAATTCTTGTGATAAGCAATTTATGATTGGGATCATTGGCAATGTCCGGATCAATCCAATATTTATCTAAAGGCTCGTCTAAATCCCATTTTCCCTGGCTTACCAATTTCAAAGCCACGATAGCGGTTATGGGTTTGGTTAATGAAGCTACGTTCCAAATAGTATTGTAGGGCGCAGCAACTCCTTTTTTGAGTTCACCAAATACTTTTATTTCCTTTAATTTTCCGTTAGTGATAATGCCAATTCCTAAAGTTGGAATATTGTTTTGTGTCAGCCATTTTTCAATTTCTTCTTCGTTATCAAAAATGTCTGTTTTGGTTCCCGCTGTGCTTTTGTTTTGATGATCGTAACTGAAAGATCTTTTTAATTTCCAAATTCCATTCTCTAATAACCAAACGTGAGTAAATCTAGCAGTGCTTCCAAATTTGTCTTTCTGACCGGGTGAAGGTTCGAAAAACTGATGTATTCCCATTTGTATTGCCCCGTATAAAACGCCATTTTTGGCCAACGGATAAATTTCTGTGCTGCCTTCTACAAGATCTCTTCTGGCTTGGTATGCTTTGGTGGAACTACATAAGCCTTTTCTAATGATTTTTAAAAACAAATCTTTATCCTGAATACTGTCCTTGTCGTGATAAAATTCAAAGTTGTCACTTAGCAGGTTTTCGAATTGTGATACATCGCAAGTATTAAAGCCAACATTAAAAAGAAGACTGTCTTTCGACATAATGGTTTTGTACAAAGCTGAGTTTTTTTCTTCCTGGGAAAAGCCGAAGTGGATTTGGAACAACAGGATTCCAATTAAAATGCTTTTTAAATGGAAAAGTGATTTGTTGATTTTCATTTGATGAGTGATTATGATTGATGATTTTACAAAAATAAATCAATCATAATTGTCAAAATTGTACAAATGCGAAATCTTATCTTTTTTTGGATAGAAAATACATGTCCGAATTGAACATTTTCGGAGTTGTTTTCGTCACATCTTTGAACTGTTTTATAAAATGCGACTGATCGAAATATTGATTGTAAAGCGCAACATCAGTCAGTTTGAGTTTTTCTACATCAGAATGTACCATTTGATCAACCGATTTTCTGAATTTCAGGATCTGAATGTATTTTTTAATTGTAAGGCCCGTTGCCGATTTGAATTTGATCTGAAGTAATCGCTGCGAAACATTTAAACTTTTTGCAATTTCCGAAACAGAAATTTCTTCATTGTGAAGTTGGATGATTTCGCAGATTTTTTCAATGATAGTTTTAGTAGAATGGGCTGAATTTAACTCTTCAAAATAAGAATTAATCCTGTTTAATAAAATGGAAATATCACTATTTAAATTTACATCACTTTCAGTCAAAAAAGGTAAATCAGTTGGGTCAATTTTGATAATAGAATCGACAAAATTGTTCAAATTATAATTTGGGAAAAACGAAAGTGTCCAGGCATGCATTTGGATGATAGTGACTTTGGTTTTGGGATGGATGTTAACCGAAACGGTATTGGTCATTTGCGAACAAAAATAAATACCTTCGTTCATTTCATATTTCTTTTTGCTGGTATGGACTTCAATAGCATTTCCGCTTACAATTGCGAGATTAAAACAGCCATTTGGTAATACGAGTTTGTTCTCAATCAGGCTTTCGCCGATGCTGTTATCAAGACACCAAATTTTGTTCACGAACCGTTCGCAAATTTTGCTGACATAATGTTCGGAATATAGGCTCATTTGATTACTTGATGGCGTTTATTTTGATTCAGAATCGTGGAAATTCATAGCTAATTTACGATTTTTTCTTGTGTACGATGTTTCTCGTCAAATTGAAAAAGACCTTCGCAAATTTTAATAAGTTATAAATAATCAGATTTTATTATGAAAACTGAAGTGCATGAGGGATAGAGGCGGTATCCTTTTATGGAGTAAAACGCAATAAAAGATAAAGCCGAAAGCCCGACCCGCTTTTTTCTGCGGGTCATGCCACATAATAAAAGTAAATATTTGGTTTATTTTTAAGCTCTTGTAGATTTATTACTTATTTTTACGCACTTATATTTAGATTTTCCTGATGCAAATACCATTAAAAATTGCTGTTGTAGGTTCTGGACTTGTTGGATCACTGTTGGCAATTTATCTTAAAAAACAAGGTCATACTGTTCATGTTTATGACCGTAGTCCTGATATTCGCAAAATAAATTTTTCAGGGCGCTCGATTAATCTGGCCATGTCTAACCGTGGATGGAAAGCACTTGATGGTGTTGGTGTTGGAGATTCGGTACGTGAAATTGCAATTCCGATGGACAAACGTGCCATTCATTTGGTTGATAAACTTAATTTTCAAAATTACGGACAGGAAGGGGAGTCGATTTTTTCTATTTCCAGAGGAACTTTAAACCGGAAAATGATTGATCTTGCCGAAGAGGCCGGAGCCGAATTTTTCTTTGAAGAAAAAATCTGGGATGTGACGCTTAGTGATGCGACTTTGCATATTGGCGAAACCGAAAGAGGGGAGTGGGAAGAGAAAAAATACGATATGGTTTTTGGCGCCGATGGTGCTTTTTCGAGAATCCGCCACAGAATGCAGCGTCAGAGCATGTTCAACTATTCACAGGAATTTTTGAATATGGGATATAAAGAATTAAACATTCCGGCTAATGCCGATACTAGCCACAAACTGGATAAAAACTCTTTTCATATTTGGCCGCGTGGCGAATACATGCTAATTGCACTTCCTAATCTTGATGGAAGTTTTACCTGTACTTTATTCATGCCTTTTGAAGGCGAAAATTCGTTTGCATCATTAACAGATCGTAAAATGGTAGAAGATTTTTTTGAAAAAAACTTCCCGGATTCAATTGAAGTGATTCCGAAACTGGCGGAAGATTTCTTTAAAAATCCTACGAGTACTTTGGTAACGATGAAATGTTTTCCGTGGACATATGAAGATAAAATTGCCTTAATTGGTGATGCCTGTCATGCCATAGTTCCTTTTTACGGACAAGGAATGAATGCCGGTTTTGAGGATATTACGATTTTGAATGAAATGATTGAAAAATACGGCGATGACTGGAAAACCATTTTCTCTGAATATGAAATTTCAAGAAAACCAAATGCTGATGCTATTGCAGAACTTTCCTATCGTAATTTTATGGAAATGAGCACGAAAACGGCAGATGAAAAATTCTTGCTACAAAAGAAAATAGAAAAAGCATTCTCAGATAAATATCCGGATAAATGGATTCCGTTATACAGCCGTGTTACTTTTAGCGATCGTCCATATGCAGAAGCTTTGGCAATTGGCGATTTTCAAAACGGAATTATGGAAGAGATACTAAAACTCAAAAATATTGAGAATATTTGGAATACTCCGGAAATCGAAAATAAGATTCTGGAATTGTTGCAAAAATAATTTTCAATATCAATTACAATATCAAATCAATTAAGCTTGACTTTGATATTGTAATTGATTTTTGATATTGCCATTGAATTTTTTACTTCTTAAAGATTTTTGTCAAAACGCCAAAAACGCCTCTTATAAAAGTAGCGCTCGTTACTACCTTCAAAACAGATTTTGTAACAACGCTTGCTGTGGTTGGTTCTGACTTCGATGTTTTCGCTGAAGCTTCTTCCTGTTCAACTGCTGCCTGATTGGCAGTTTCTATTTTTTTATTTAGGATTTCATAAGCACTTTCCCTGTCAATTTCCTCACTATATTTTTTCACTAATTTTGATTTTGAATTAATTTGTTCAATTTCATCAGAAGTTAAAACATCCATTCGGCTTTGTGGAGCACGCATCATGGTTGCGACAAGCGGAGTCGGAATACCTTTTTCATTTAAAGCCGTAACCAAGGCTTCTCCGATTCCTAAACTGGTCAGCAATTCATCGGTTTTATAATATTGAGAAGTTGGGTAATTGTCTGCCGTTTTTTTAATTGCCGCTCTATCATTTGCGGTAAAAGCCCTTAGCGCATGTTGAATTTTCAGACCTAACTGTGCTAAAACACCGCTTGGAACATCCATTGGATTTTGGGTTACAAAATAAACGCCAACACCTTTAGAACGAATTAGTTTTACGATTGTCTCAATTTGTTCTAAAAGAGCTTTACTCGCTTCATTGAAAATTAAATGGGCTTCGTCAATAAAAATTACTAATTCTGGCTGTTCAGCATCTCCTTTTTCAGGCATTTGCTGATAAATCTCCGCCAATAAACTCAACATGAAGGTAGAGAATAATTTAGGTTTGTCCTGAATATCCGTAAGGCGGATGATATTGATATACCCTTTTCCATTTTCATCGATTCGCATCAAATCATCAATTTCAAAAGACAATTCCCCAAAAAACAAATCCCCTCCCTGCTGCTCTAATTCGATTATTTTTCTTAAGATAGTTCCAGTTGTTGAGGTTGAGATTTTACCATAACTTTCTTCAATTTCCTCTTTTCCTTCTTCGGTAATATAATTGATCACTTTTTTGATATCCTTTAAATCCAATAAAGGCATTTTATTATCATCACAATATTTAAAGATTACAGAAACTACTCCGGCCTGGGTATCATTAAGATCTAAAATCCTGGAAAATAAAACAGGCCCAAATTCTGAAACTGTGGCACGTAACCGAACTCCATTTTGTTTTGATAATGACATCAGTTCAACAGGAAATGAAGCAACATTATAAGGTATGTTTATTTTGGTATGACGTTCAGTAATAAATCCTTCTTCTTTTCCTTCTTTTGCAATACCACTAAAATCTCCTTTTATGTCCATCATTAAAACTGGAATTCCGGCATTTGAAAGCTGTTCTGAAAAAACCTGAATTGTTTTTGTTTTCCCTGTTCCCGTAGCACCAGCAATAAGTCCGTGTCTGTTTAAGGTTTTAAGAGGAATTTTTACATGAGTTTCAGCTATTGGCTCATTATCTAACATAGCACCTCCTAAAACAATACTTCCGCCTTTCGACTGATAACCTTTATTTATATCCTGAATGAAACTTTCTTTTTTACTCATTTTATTTGTAATTTAGATGATTATAGGAGTATTGTTTTGCTTTTAGCATTTTAAATACTGAATTTTTAATAAGAAAAATCTTTTTTTGTTAAAATTACAATAAAAATTTATTTCGCAACATTTTAAGAAGATATTAAAGTATTGTCTAAATATTTTGTAAAAGGTTGTAATTTTCCCGTAAAACGTGTTTTATTTTGTTTAATCTAAAATAGGGCTTTGGCAAATTAATGTGATATTTTTTAATTTGACGTTAAATTTGCCTCAATAAAATTAAAAAAAGTTTTTTTATTTAAACTAAACGTATAAATTTGCTCTTCTACAAGTTAAATATAACTAATAAAATAAAATTATTTAAAACTATTAAAATTAAAAAAAATGGCAAACGTTAAAGTTAAAAAAGAAAGCACTTCAAATGGAGGAGGGATGGTTTCAGGAATCATTATTGTAGCATGTGTTTTTGTTGGTTGGTTAATTTGGCAATTCGTTATGGGGGATGCTTCAAACTTTGAAGGGGGAAATCCAGAAACAGGTCACCCGATAAATACTTTAGGTCAGGTATATAAAGGAGGTTTTATTGTACCAGTATTATTAGGTATGCTTTTAATGGTTATTGTGTTTTCTATTGAAAGATTTTTTGTTATTTCTAAAGCAGCTGGTAAATCTAATTTAGATACCTTTATGAAAAATGTACAAGGAAATATTAAAGAAGGAAACATTGAAGCTGCAATCGCTGCTTGTGACAAACAACAAGGTTCTGTTGCTAATGCAATTAAATCTGCTTTGATTAAATACCAGGACGTTAAAAAAGAAGGTTTCAACAGTGAAGAAGCTTCAGAAGTAATCCACAAAGAAATCGAAGAGGCAACTTCTTTAGAAATGCCAATGTTAGAAAAAAATATGACTATCATATCAAGTTTAGTTTCTTTAGGAACTTTAGGAGGATTATTAGGAACTGTATCAGGTATGATTAAAGCATTTGGTGCATTAGCTTCTGCTGGAACTCCAGATCAGGCTGCTCTTGCAACAGGTATTTCTGAGGCACTTATTAACACTGCTACAGGTATCTCTACTTCAATTCTTGCTATTGTTGCTTACAATTTCTTTACTGCTAAAATTGACGATTTAACTTACTCTATTGATGAGGCTGGTACTACTATCGTAAATACTTACAGAAGATTCAGAGGAAGTTTGAAACAATAATTAATTTTTGGTAAATAATTAATTATCAAAATAAAATAAAAGAGAATGGCTAAAATAAAAATGAAAAAAAAGTCAACATCGACAGATATGACTGCCATGTGTGATGTTGCGTTCCTTTTGCTTACGTTCTTTATTTTGACCGCTACTGCTAAGGTGCCAGAGGCACTTCCTGTTGATACTCCATCATCTACCGTACAGACTAAATTACCGGATTCGGATTTAGCAATCATTACAGTTGGTAAAGGAAAAGACGGAAAAAGCAAAGTGTTTTTTGACATTAAGGGAAGAGAGATTCGTAAAAGAACTCTTGAAGGAATGGGTGCAAAATACAGCGTGAATTTTTCAGAAGATGATAAAACAAAATTTGCCCTTATGGATGACTTTGGAATGCCTATTGCTGGTTTAAAGCAGATTATAGACATGAAATCCGCTGACAGAAGTAAAGCAAATCAACCTGGAATTCCGTTGGATTCTTTAGATAATCAATTAAAAGATTGGCTTTTAGTAGCAAGAAGAGCTGCCATTGATATTGATAATAAAGAATTGCAAATTGCAATAAAAGGAGATGCTAAAGAGGAATATCCGCAAATCAAAAGAATTATGGATATTTTGCAAGATCAAAAAATCAATACCTTTAATTTGGTTACAGGTATGAGAGGGAAAGACTTTTAATTAAAAAAATACACTAAAATGGCTGAATTAAATACCGGCGACGGTGGCGGCGGAAAAGGTGGTAAAGTAAGAAGTAAAAAGCAAAACTCAAAAGTAGATTTAACTGCGATGGTGGATTTGGCTTTCTTATTAATCACATTCTTTATGTTGACCACTACGTTGTCAAAACCTCAATCGATGAGTTTAGGTTTGCCAGATAAAAATGAGAAAGAACCTGAGAAACCAATTAAGGTAGATGAGAAACGTACCATGACTATTATGATGGGTGAAAATAATAAACTTATCTACTACATGGGATTATTAGAAACTCCGATTGCTGGTCCTAAAGAGATTGCTTACGGTAAAGATGGTATTCGAAAAGAATTATTAGCGCGTAAAAAGTCTGTATTAGAATATACTGGAGATAAAAACAAAGGGATTATTGTTATTATAAAACCTGGTAAAAAATCCAAATATAAAAATGTCGTTGATATTCTAGATGAAATGGCAATTACAGGGGTTGGAACATACGCTATCGTTAATGATTTTGTGCCAAAAGAAACAGAACTGTTAGAGGCTAAATAATAATTTTATTTGTCAATAACTTAATAAGCAAGAAAAATGAAATTAGATATAATCAAAAATCAATGGCTTGATATCGTATTCGAAGGGCGAAATAAGATATATGGTGCCTATGAGCTAAGAAAATCCAATACCAAAACTACGGTAAGAGCACTTATCATTGGTTCAGTTCTTTTTAGTTTAGCTGTTGCAGCACCACTTATTATAAGTCTTTTGCCTAATAATGATATTGATGAAAAAGACAATGATATCAGGCTTACTACGGTAAAGTTGCCTCCTAAACAAAAGGTTGTAAAACCTAATTTGCCTCCTCCTCCTCCTCCAGCACCAAAAGTTGATCAGGTTAAATTTGTGAAGCCAGTAGTGGCTAAAACAGAAGAAATCACTGAAGAGCCACCTAAGATTGTGGAGATGAAGGATAAGAAGATTGGAGATCAGACCATCAAAGGTAATCCTGATGCAGTTTTAACTGTTGAAGAACCAGTTGGTACTGGTACTGCAGCAGTAGTAGAAGAAGATAACAATGTGTATAACACAGCAGGTATCGAAGTGAAACCAGATTTTCCTGGAGGAATTGAGAAATTTTACAAGTTTGTAGGGAATAACTACAAAACTCCTGAAGAAGAAGGTCTTAAAGGTAAAGTTTACGTTACTTTTGTAGTGGAAAAAGACGGATCGCTAACTGATATTAAAGTACTAAGAGATATTGGATACGGTACGGGAGCAGAAGCTATAAGAGTTTTGAAGAAATGCCCAAGGTGGACTCCTGGTGAACAAAATGGTAAAAAAGTTAGGGTACTTTATTCTCTTCCTATTACTATTCAATCTGCAGAATAATGTTAAAAGATTGGTTCAATAATATTAAGAAGAAATCGCTAAAACAGCGATTTCTTCTTGTTTTAGGAATACTGTTTTTTTTGATTTATCTTGTACTTGGTTTAATGATCATGTTTTGGAAAAAACTGCCATTAGACATGGAACCAAAATACAGATATGCTTTTGGTATATTATTAATAGTCTATTCTGGTATACGTTTTTTAAGATTGTTGAATTCTAATTCGGAATAGTTATGTTTAAATATGGTAAGATTTTCGGTTTAATAGTTTTTGTTTTTTTGTTTGCGATGTGCAACCAAAAAAGCAAGAAGGAAGCTGATAAGGAATCAATTTTAAAAGGATCTTTAGAAATTACAATTGATGAGACTATAAAGCCAATTGTAGAAGATCAGGTTGCTGTTTTCGAAGGAACATATGATGCTAAAATTTCAATTAAAGCAAAGTCTGAAGGCGAATTGATTAATGATTTATTAAATCAGAAAACGGAAGTGGTAATCACTACAAGAGATTTAACTTTAAACGAGAAGGAAAAATTTAAAAAGTTTAAGATTATTCCAAGGTCAACACCATTTGCTACTGATGCAATTGCATTTATTTCAAAAAAAAGCAATAATGATACCTTAATTGCGTTGAAAACGGTAATCGATTTTATGCAGGGTAAAATTAATTCTAATATAAAAGGATTGGTATTTGATAATCCTAATTCGAGTACTGTTCGTTATATGAAGGATTTAGCAGGAGTAAAAGATGTTCCTGCAAAAGGAGTTTTTTCTTTTAAAACAAACGAAGAGGTGATTAAATTTGTTTCAGAAAATGATGGAATGATTGGAGTAGTAGGTGTAAATTGGCTTTCCCAACCTTCTGCGAGTATATTGCCATTAATGAAAAAAATAAACGTTTTAAGTGTAAAAGGACTTAAAGACAGTAAATATTATAGTCCCACTCAAAACGATATAGCAGAAATGAAATATCCTTTGGCACGTGATTTGTATATCATCAATTGTCAGGGTTATTCAGGTTTAGGAATGGGATTTTCTTCATTCATTGCTGGTGATATTGGACAACGAATTATATTAAAATCTGGTTTATTACCTGTGAGAGTACCAGGTAGAAAACTTCAGATTAGAAGTCAAATTATTAATGATAAAGAATAAATTAATTACAATAGAGATGAATAAATTTAAAATTTTTAGTATTGCGTTATTGGCTTCAGCTTCTGTAGTGAAAGCGCAAGATTTAAACCAGGCAAAAAAAGCAATAGATGCTGAGCAATTTGAAAAAGCTAAGTCATTGCTAAAATCAATTATCAAAGCTAAACCTTCTGATGGTGAGGCAAATTACATATTAGGTACTGTTTACCATAATCAGGCTATTATTGATTCAGCGAAAATTTATTATCTAAATGGTCTTGAGGCTTCAGATAATAAAAATTTAAATTATATAGGACTAGGTCAATTAGATCTTGATGTAAAAAATGCTTCGTCAGCACAAACTAATTTTGGTTTGGCAACGAAAGATATGAAACGTAAGGATGTAAAAGAGTTTATTTACATTGGTAAAGCCTATACGAATTCTACTAATCCTGATTATACAAATGCAATTGCAAGTTTAAAAAAGGCATTGGCGATTGAACCGCAAAACGCGACTGCTCTTTTAGCAATCGGGGATGCTTATCAAAGTGCAAAAAATCAAAATGATGCTTATAAAGCGTACCGTGATGCATTTACTGCTGATCCAACTCTCTTAAGAGCAAAGATGCAATTAGGTGTTTTGCTAAAAGGTGCTAAATCGTATGAAGAAGCTATCAAAGCTTTTAATGAAGTTACTGCTTTAGATGCGAATTATGGTCCTGTTTACAGAGAATTGGCTGAGACCTATTACAATTGGGGAAGAAATAAACCAGCTACTTCAAAAGAAAACATGCAAAAAGCAATTCAAAGTTATGAAAAGTACATGACTTTAACGGATTATTCTTTAGACTCTAGAATGCGTCATGCTGACTTTTTAATCTTGGTTAAAGATTATAAAGCTTTAGAAATTGAGGCGAATAAGATGACTGCTTTAAAAGAAGTTAATCCTAGAATTTACAGATATTTGGGATATTCAGCTTACGAAAATGGAAATATTGATGTTGCAATTAAGTCATTAGAAGATTTTACTAAGAATCCTGCTAATAAAGCAATTGCAAAAGATTATTTATACTTAGGATTTGCAAGAATTAAAAAAGGTACTAATGCTGAAGGTATTGTTGAGCCAGCAGCATTTGAAGCTGGTTTGGTAGATATTAAGAAAGCTATTGAAATGGAGCCTTTGGCTGTAGAGGATATTGGAGACTTAGGAAAAGTTATGTTTGATAAAAGACAATACCAGCAATCCGCAGCTCTTTATGAATTCGCAGCAAATAATGCTGAATCAAAAAATTACTTAAACGATAATGTTTACTACGGTATAGCCCTTTACTATGCGCAAGTTAACAGAGCAACTGGAACACCAGTGGATGCTGCTTCGTTAGCTAAAGCTGATGCTGCCTTTGATAGAATTTTGGTTGCTTCCCCAACTTATGATGAAGCTTACTTATATAAAGGAAGAATCAATAATCTTTTGGAAAAAGATGATTTAATCATTAAAAACTACGAAGAGTATGTTACTAAAACAACAGCCAAAGGAGCTGAAGAATTAGCTAAACCTGCTACTGTTAAAAAAATCGTAGAAGCTTATAATAGTATTGGAGCAAGTTATGCTAATACTGATAAAGCGAAAGCGGTTGAATACTTCAATAAATCTTTAACTTTAGATCCTGCTAATACATATGCTGCTCAATCTGTGAAAGCTTTGAAATAATTAAATAATTAAAATTAAATATAAAACCGATAGTTGTCAATGACTATCGGTTTTTTTATGTTCCGTATTTAATTGACTATCTTTGCACTTTAAAATAAAATAATGTTATCAAAAGAAATACAATTAGAGGTAAATAGGGGAGCAATGTTGCCTTTAATGGAAGAGTTTTATACTATTCAGGGAGAGGGTTTCCATACAGGAACTGCTGCTTACTTTATACGAATTGGAGGTTGTGATGTAGGTTGTCATTGGTGTGATGTGAAAGAAAGTTGGAATGCTGAATTACATCCGCCAACGAGTGTGGATTTAATTGTAAAAAATGCTTCAAGTTATGCTGATACAGTAGTGATTACCGGTGGTGAGCCTTTAATGTGGGATATGACTTTGCTTACAGGAGAATTAAAAAATAAAAATTTAAAAGTACATATTGAAACTTCTGGTGCATATCCATTATCGGGAACTTGGGATTGGATTTGTCTTTCACCAAAAAAGAATAAATTGCCAACTGAAACGGTTTATGATAATGCTCACGAGTTAAAAGTAATTATTCATAATAAGCATGATTTCATTTTTGCAGAAGAACAAGCAGAATTAGTAAATGACAATGCAATTTTATTTCTTCAGCCTGAGTGGAGTAAAAAAGAAGAAATGACACCATTAATTGTTGATTATGTAATGAACAATCCAAAATGGAGAGTTTCACTCCAAACGCATAAGTATCTAAATATACCTTAATCATTAATCAAAAAAGCTCTTCGTTTGAAGAGCTTTTTTGATTAATGATTGTATACAATGTGTAAAAAAGAAACAATATTTATTTGATCTATTGATATGGCAAAATTATTTCCAGTTTTTATATTTTTTTAATGTGGTTATATGTGCCAAATGATGATTTCCATGCCAGGCATAAGTACCAATGATTTGTTGTATTTTGTTTTCTGAATTGTTCGATGGATGAATGAATGATTTTTCTAAATGGGATTCGGATAAATTTCTCATAATATATCCTAGTCGATAATGTAATCCTTCTAATAAAGTGATTGTTGGTTCAATTGGCATTTTTAATCCATCAGGTAAATCAGACCATAAGACTTCATCGTACGCTTTTATTACAGGATTATTTTCTGTTAATGCCCATTTAATCCTAATATAACAGTTCATGTGACTTTCGGCGCAATGGTGAATTACCTGACGTACTGTCCATCCGTTAGGACGATAGGGTGTATCAAGTTGTTCATCTGTTAAATGTGTTGTTTCTGATTTTAATCTTTCAGGGAATGATTCAATTTCCTTGATTTTGTTCGAAATATACTCAGAAGTATAATCTTCAGGAGCAATAAATTTTCCTATTGGATATTTTAATTTTTCTAAATCGATGTTTTCCATTAGTTATAGTGATTTTAGTTTAAATAGAAAGTTTCGCCAAATAATCATAATTTTCGCCTTCGAGAACAAGTTCACATTTTAAACCGTTAGCTATAGCGGCATTTTGTAGTGTGTTGTAATCTAAATATAACCATTCAAATGTATCTTCTTTTTCACCTTTATAGGAAATTGTAAATGTAAGTTCTCCATAATACTTATTGTCTGAAGGAATCCATTTTCCACCATCTTCATCTTCATCAAACATATAAATTATATCAGAACTGTCAATTAAGATTTGACCGCTGGGACTCAGTAAAGATTTTAGTTTGGATAAGTAGATATTACAGTTGTTTAACTTTCCAAAAATCCCCGTTCCATTCATAAGTAAAAGAATAGTATCGAATTTTTCTCCATCAAAATCTAAAATGTTCTGAACGTAAGCATTTTTTACACCGCGAAGCTGACAAGTTTTAATTGCTTTTTCAGAAATGTCAATAGAAGTAACATTCAAATTCCGATCATTTTGTAACGACAAACTATGGCTTCCCGCACCGCAACCAACATCTAAAACTTTTCCAAAAGCTAATTGCAACGATTTTTGCTCTATTAGTGGCATTTCGTTATAAGAGCGAAACAAATAAGCAACACTCATTTCATCTTCTTCAGAAATTGAAGTTTCGGTAATAAGGTCTTCCGGTGAATTATTGGTTTGAAAATCATATATCGCTTTCCCAAAAAGGTCTTTCATCTTATTTTAATTCAAAATTTAAAGGTTTCAAGTATAAGTTGTTTAATTTTGCAGTTCAACTTTAAAATCTGAACTTGAAACAAATTTTAAATAACTTACAAAAGCTAGCCAAAGATAAGCATATCGAAAACAAAAAGTATTTTGATAAGCTTAAAAAGAAACAGCCAAAAAATTTAGATTATGTAATGCAGGACTTGCACAATGCTGAATTTAAAAAGACAGATTGTTTGCAATGCGCTAATTGTTGTAAAACTACAGGCCCACTGTTTACTTTTGCAGATATTGAAAGAATTTCCAAATCGTTCAGGCAAAAGCCACAGCAATTTATCGAGCAATACCTGCAAATTGACGAGGACAAGGATTATGTGTTGCAAAGCGTGCCTTGTACTTTTCTCGATAATGAGAATTACTGTATGATTTATGATTTTCGTCCGAAAGCCTGCAGGGAGTTTCCACATACAGACCGAAAGAAATTTAACCAAATTACAGACCTGACATTGAAAAATGTTGCCATTTGTCCTGCAGCATATAATATTGTTGAAGAAATGAAAAGGAAACTCCCGCTTTAAAAGATTCTTTAACTTAAATATTTTGTAATTGTTATTTGGAACAATTCATTTTTGTTTTTTTTAAATGTATTTTTGAAGTTAATATTATAGACTACTGTAAATTGAATTTAGAATACTTCATAGCAAAAAGACTTATCACTGCTAAAAACTATAAAAGCAGTATTTCAGCGCCAATCATCAAAATTGCCATTTCAGCTATTGCAATTGGTATTATAATGATGTTGGTTTCAGTGGCAACTGGAATTGGTTTACAGCAAAAAATTCGCGAAAAAGTATCTGCTTTCAATGGTCAGGTTATTATCTCTAATTATGATAACAACAATTCTGAGGTAACTTTTGTTCCAATTTCAAAAAAACAAAATTTCTATCCTGATTTCAAATCGGTTCCGGATGTAAAACACATACAGGCAATCGCAAGTAAGGCCGGAATTATCAGAACCGAAAATGCTTTCGAAGGAATTATTTTCAAAGGAGTAGGAGCAGATTACGATTGGAACAATATAAAGGAGTACCTGGTAGAAGGTAAATTACCTGATTTTTCCAAAAAGCTGAATGAAGATGTAATTATCTCCAGTTTTCTTGCCAACAGATTAGGTTTAAAAGTAGGAGACCAGTTTAATACTTTCTTTATAAAAGAAGAACAAGGTAAAATGCCCAACAGTCGCCGATTCAAAATCTCCGGTATTTTTAATTCTGGATTTCAGGATTTCGACGCAACTTATATATTAGGAGACATTCGGCATATTCAAAGAATCAATAAATGGGCACCAGACCAGGTTGGTGCTTTCGAGGTTTTTGTAAAAGACTTTGATAAAATTAAGGAAACAGGCGATAAAATTTACGAACAAACCTCTTCTAATTTAGATACTAAAACTATAATAGAAAAATACAGTTACATTTTTGACTGGTTGCAACTCTTCGATTTTAATATTATTGTAATTTTGGGAGTTATGATTTTAGTGGCAACAATTAATATGGTAGTAGCTCTATTGGTATTAATTTTGGAGCGTACCCAGATGATAGGAATATTAAAAGCAATGGGAGCCAATAACTGGGTCATACGCAAAATATTTCTATACAATGCCTTCTATCTTATAATGCGTGGTGTATTCTGGGGTAACTTAATCGGAATTTCGATATTGCTTATACAGCAACAATTCGGGGTTGTCTCACTCAATCCTGAAAATTATTATGTAAACCAAGCGCCGGTTTATTTAAACTGGGGATATGTTATTTTATTAAATTTGCTTACAATAATAGTTTGTTTTGTAGTGTTATTAATTCCCTCCTATATCATAACGAAGATTTCTCCAGTCAAAGCGATTCGATTTGATTAAACTTTCTTGTTACAATCTATGTGTTTAATTATCAGGAGCTTATTCCCGCTATCCGTTGCAATCTTTTGCTTTTTAAAGAAA
>NZ_JBDTTP010000044.1:0-35336 GCF_039930565.1 Flavobacterium sp.
TTGGCATCAGCAGCTAATTTTGCTTGTTGCGCTTCAGCATCGGCTTTAGCTTTGGCATCAGCAGCTAATTTTGCTTGTTGCGCTTCTGCATCGGCTTTAGCTTTGGAATCAGCAGCTAGTTTTGCTTGTTGCGCTTCTGCATCGGCTTTAGCTTTGGAATCAGCAGCTAGTTTTGCTTGTTGCGCTTCTGCATCCGCTTTAGCTATGGTATCAGCAGCGAGTTTGGCTTGTTGTGCTTCTGCATCAGCTTTGGCTTTGGCATCAGCAGCTAATTTTGCTTGTTGCGCTTCAGCATCGGCTTTAGCTTTGGAATCAGCTGCTAGTTTTGCCTGTTGGGCTTCTGCATCGGCTTTAGCTTTGGCATCAGCAGCTAATGTGGCCTGACGCGCTTCTTCTGCTTGTTGTAATTGTTTGGCTTCAATGTCTGCTTTTAATTTAGCTGAAGCTTCTGCATCCGCTTTTAATTTCGCATCTGCTAATAATTTAGCTTGTAATGCTTCCATATCAGCTTTTGCTTTAGCATCAGCAACTAATTTTGCCTGTAAGGCTTCTGCATCCGCTTTGGTTTTGGCTTCAGCTGCAATTCTGGATTGTCTTGCTTCTGCATCCGCTTTTGTTTTTGCTTCTGAAGCTAATCTTTCTTTTTCTGCTGCTACAGCAGCTGCTCTTTCTTTTGCTTCTGCTGCTAATTTTGCTTTATTGGCAGCATCTTGGGTTGCCTTAGTTTTTGCTGCTGCTGCTGCTTTCGCTTTGGCTTCAGCGGCTAATCTGGCCTGTAGGGCATCAGAGTCAGCTTTAGCTTTCGCATCTGCTGCTAAAATAGATTGTAAATCTGCTGCTTCAGACTTAGCTTTTGCTGCTACTTTTCGTTTTGCCTCTTCTGCATCTGCTTTAGCTTTAGCATCTGCTGCTAGTTTTATTTTAAGTGCCTCTGCATCTGCTTTGGCTTTTGCTTCAGGCGATAATTTTAATTTCGTAGCGGCTTCGGCATCAGCCTTTGCTTTTGCATCTGCTGCCAGTTTTATTTTTAATGCTTCAGCGTCAGCTTTAGCTTTGTTATCAGCTTCTAGTTTCGCTTTAAGAGTAGCTTCGGCATCAGCCCTAACTTTTTCTGCTGCAGCCAATCTAGCCTGAATTGCTTCCGCATCTGCTTTTGCTTTTGCTTCAGCAGCTAATTTCGCTTTTGTTGCACCATCTACTCTTGTAATTGGTGTGGCGGTTTTTTTTGCCATTACTGGTTTTGACTTACTTGGATCAATAAGTGAGCCTTCCTCATCATCGCCATAATCGTAATTTCTGTTATTAAATTTATAAGCAATCAAAAACTCATGAGAAGAGCCTAGATTGGTAAAATTTCCCATTCCTCTCTCATAATTATATTCTATAGCAACACTTGGTGTAATATTAATCCCTAAACCTGCCGAAATTCCGTATAAAGTATTGTAACCTGCTTGTGCCCAAACTCCTTGAGGGATGGTAAGCATAGCTAATCCTGAAATAATTGTCTTCTCCTTTTTTATTTCTGTTTTTACAATCCCTGAGAATTTACTTTCATTAAGAAACCCATAACTATCAATATAACCCGTGTACATTCCGTGTACTACTATTGCTCTTTCAGGATCTTCTTTTACCATCCCGGAAGCAAAATTATAAAGTATCAAATTGTTCATGGATACTCCAAAATCAAGAAAAGCAGTTCCGTAATTAATTCCTGGATTTACCGTAAGTAATGTATTTGATGGGTATTCACCATCTTTGATATTTTGATCATCAGAAATTATTTTTCCTTTGTCCAAACCACTTTGATAAGCACCAACATTTAATCCAAAAGTTAGATTGCTGTCTTCTTCCAAAACAATGTTATGAGCAAAATTCAGCACTCCGCCAAAAACAGTCATTAAACCATAGTTCTGCTGAAACAATCCAATAGCATATGCATCATTTTCTTTTAATCGTCCTGAATAATTAAAAAGATATGTATTTGGAGCATCGTCAAATTGTATATATTGTCTTTTATTATAAAAACTAATAGTTGGATTTTGCTCCCTTACAAAACTGAATGTCGGGTTTATTAAATATCTATTAAACTTTAATGAATTTCGTATAGGCAGGGAAAACGAAACAACTCCACTCTCATTTGTATCCTGAGAGTAGAGTATTTGTGATGAACCGTAAAATAAAGTTAAGAATAGTAAAATTTTCTTCATATTATTTCAGCACCGTTATTGATCCTTTTTTTTCACCTGTATCGCCTTTGATAACATAGTAATATACTGGATTTATATTTTTAATATCTATTGATGTCTGGGGCCAATCCCCTTGATAATTGACAACATCCAAAACTTTATCGCCGTTCGAACTTATTATGATTACCTGGGTAGTTTGGTTCTTATATTCATCAGGAATATTCCAATATGGATTCCCACTAAGTTTAATTATATTCGGAATCACTGTAGAAGGTCCCGAATCTCCATTAACCTTAAAACTAAATTCTTTTGAAGAAATACAACCCCCAGCCTGTGAAATCTTTACTTTATAATTCCCTCTAACAGCTACTAAATAGGTATCCGTTGTGGCTCCGGAAATAAGATTGCCGTTTAAATACCATTCGTAAGTTGGGTTTGAAGCATCATCTGTTACCGTAACACTTAAAGTCTCGCCTTCCTGAATGGTCGTTGTTTCTGCAACATCTATACTGGCATCGAAACTATTACTCATCAAATTGATATTTCCTGACCCAGTACACCCGCCAAAATTAACGTCAACAGTATATTTAGCTGGTTCGTTTGTACTATAGGTGCGTGTGGTTGCTCCTGTAATAACAACATCATCCTTTTTCCATACATAACTGTTTCCACCACTTGTTGCTGTTAAAACAGTTTTGCTGCCGTTATCACAAAAAGGGTTTCCTAAACTTGAACTTACAGTTACTGATGAACCAGATGCTGACGAACTTACATCAACACGATTTGAATAAGAAGTAGAACTACAAGAACCGTAATTAGTTTCGACATAATAGGTTCCAGGAGAGGAAACATTATAACTTGATCCTGATGCACCTGCCATAAGTGTTGGTGGTAAATTAGGTCCATTATCTTTGTACCAATTATATGATAACGTTGAATATTTTAATGGCGAATCAGGATTAGACGAAACCGGATCGATTGACAATAAATAACTACCACCGCTACAATAAATAGCAGTACTAACAAAGTTGTTAATTGTATATTGTATTTCATGTAATTTATAGTATATAGGGAACTGCTTTTTTGATGTAGATGAAAAAAAAGGACCGCTTGTAATACCTCCTGAACTTTTAACTCTTATACTGTACAAATCTGACCCTACAAGATCTGAAGGAATTGAAAATGTTATTGTTATTTTGTTAGGGGCATCATTAGTAGTAACTCCTGACAAAATTTTAGTTCCCGTTGTAAAACTTCCTGTTTTGTCTGAAAGCTCAATTTGAAATGTAGTCCCAGTCGGAAAGTCTGAATAGAAAAATGATGCGCTAAATGTTGGATTAGCAACACCTCCCGCGCAAATACGATCAAAAACAAGAGTATTAGGATTTATAGATTGTGCATATAAGTTTGATTCAGCACAAAATAAAACACTAAATAACAGTAAAATTTTGGTAACACTAAAAGTAGGTTTTTTAATCATATAGTACGAATTCTGGCTAAGTCTATATCTTCATAAAATAGAATATCAATAAACGTTTCAGAGAAATCGTATTTATAGTTTTCAATAATATCTTTTGCTAAAGCGGAATAAGCTGAAATATTATTAGAGGATTTTTCTTTTACGGCTAAGTTCAGATTGATTGGGGCAGTTTCCATAGTAAAGCTACCCTTGGGGATGGATAGCCCTACTATAAACTGTTTAGGATAACCTAAATGATTAACAGACTCAATATTATTGGTCTTTATTGTATTATGGTTTACTAAAGCGTTTTTATTAGCGTTTATTACAACAGATTCTTCAATTGTATCTTGTGCAAATAAACTTAACGATAAGGGAGAAACCAAAAATATTGTATAAATAAAATACTTTCTAATGTTTGTGGCCATTTTGTTTTGATCTTTATTTTGTCCTGACTAAGACGTCTACATAAATTGTGTCTGGGACATTATTAATAAAATTTACGCTTTGAAATAAAAATCTAAATCATTATCTATTGCCACTAGAAGCAGTGATTTTTCCTAATTGAAGTCTGTAATCTGGTTTTTTTGGATTAAAAATATCAATAAAGGTTTCTTTGTTATCACTTTGTGAATGTACATTGAAGAAAACGCTATTGCCATACCAGCTTTCTAAATCTTCGTTGTTAGAATTATATTCTGTAAAGATGTTTCCTTTACATAAGTTAAAATACATTTCTTCGAATTTAATTTTCTTAAGATTAGCATCATTAATTTCTGTTTTACTATCTAATAACACAGCAGGATTAAATCCTGAAATCACACTACGTTTCATTTCAAGAGATGCATTCTCAGCAATATAAATAGCTTCTTTCACCAATCCTGACTGAATATCGGCATTGATATTTTCGCTATCATTAAGCATTGTAATATTCGAAGCAACAACTAAAGTTTGTTTTTTTGTAAAATCTGTCTCGCTTTTTTTCTCATAAGAAGCAACTTCCAAACAACGTGATCCGTCTTTATTACTTGATAAATAAGAAGATCTAATTGCTAATGAATTATGCAAACGGCATTGAACACCTTGAGAAAATTTATAATCGTCATTGATTGATTTGTAAGAAACTAATTTTGTAGCATTTACATCACCACCAAAAAAAGCAAATGAATCTCCTGCAGAATAACTTACCATAATATTTTCAAGAATGGTTTTGTTTCCCACTGCAGCCACTGTCAATCCATTGAAAGTCCCTGCATTTTTAACTTTTTTACCTGCAAATTCAATTCTAACATATCTTAGTATACCAGAATTTCCAGCAACATTATCACCTCCGTAAGTAGTAAGTGAAGGATCAAGATCTAAATTATAAGATCCGATATTTCCAAATTTGTTTGTTGGAGCATCACCAAGTAATACTATTCCTCCCCAATCACCTGCTTTTTTCTGACTGCGGTTTGAAGTAAACACAATTGGATCTGTTTCCAGTCCGTCAGCAATTATTGAAGCACCTTTAGTAACTACCAATGTTCCTTTAGTTTCAAAATCACCAATAATTAATGTTCCAGGTTCAATTGTTAAAACAGCATTGTTAGTAACATAAACATTACCTTGCAAAACATAAATGTTTTTCTTAAGAAGTTTAGTGCTTACTGAAATGTTTCCAGCCAAAATTTGGTTCGCTTCTCCATATTCAACTTTGTTAGGCTTAAATTCAGTCCAGTTGTTTAACCAGTTGTTGTAGCCCATGATTCCTTTTTCTTGTTGAGCACTCACATTGGTAACAATCAAAAAAATGATTATGCTGATAATTTGAGTAATTTTTTTCATGGTGAAAAGGTATTAGGTTAATAATAAATTTGGGTATGCGTAAAAAGCCTTTCGAATTTTACAAAAAATTCAGAAAGTTAAACAAGTTATCTTATACCTTTTTTAAAATGTTCGATTACAGTTTAATCTATATACGTAAACATCTTAAAAAAGGTTTAAAAATATTTTAATTACATTTCATTCAATTCATTGAATTCATGTAAAGACTTTAATGTTCCTTCGTAAAATAAGATAGCTGCTATTAAATTCCCTTTGTCTGAGTAGGGCATCATTTTTCTCTGGAATTCTACAGTTGTATCTAAAAATGTTGAGGTTCCAATTGCCTGAGCATCTAAAACTTTTTTATGCTCATTGTCGTCCGGAATACCTAAATCGGCCATTGTTACACCAGGTTTAGTTACCAATGCAATGTAAGGGAGAGTTTTAACTAATACTTTTATTCTCTCGATGTACAATTCCAACAATTCCCCTTTTTGCATACCACTTAATTCTTTTTGATCATGGTATTTACGGATAAGAGCTGTAGTACTAATAATACTTCTAGGAGCGTTTTTAGCTTGTGCACAAATTGCACCTGTAGTCAATAAAAAAAAGACACTTAAAAAAATAATTTTCCCTTTCATAAATTCTTAAATTAAAATTTGTTGTTGATGAAAACAAAAATATATAAATTAAGTTAATCTGCAACTTTAATATTTTTTTTTTTCTTAAAAATCTTAAAAAAAACTTAAAATCTATTTATACTTCCAAGTATAGCTTGTTTTAACAAAGTATTTGGTTAAATTGTTAAAGTTAATGCTTGTAAGATTTTACAGTTTTTTAAAATTAAAAATACCTCATCTTGTGCTATATAATAATAAAAATAAAACGTAATTTACAGACATATATAAAAAACTATTAACAAAAATCGCTCGATTTATGTTAAAAACATATCGTTTAATTACAGAATAAATCCCAATGTGTTCCGAAATAAAATTTATGTTGCAATTTATACTCGTAATAAAATTTTTGCCTAAATCATTTTCTCTTATCTTTGCTGCATGCAATTTTCACAAATTTTAGGTCAGGATTATATTAAAAGTCACTTGATGAAAAGTGCAGCTTCCGGACGAATTCCCCATGCACAATTATTTATAGGTCCCGAAGGATCTGGCACATTATCAACAGCTATTGCTTATGCCCAATATATTTTATGTAACAATACAGGATCTGAAAATTCAAATGGAAATGATTCCTGCAATCTAAAATTCCAAAACATTTCACATCCTGATTTGCATTTTATATATCCAACCGTAACTACTGAGGATGTTAAGACAAAACCCAAAAGTCTGGATTTTATTCAGGAGTGGCGAACATTCATCCAGGAAATGCCTTATGGCGGTTTATTTGACTGGTACAAAATTCTGGGGGTTCAAAATAAACAAGGTGAAATTCGTGTTGAAGATGCTCAGGAAGTTTTAAAATCCCTTTCATTAAAATCTTATGAAGGCGGTTATAAAATTATGATCATCTGGATGGCCGATAAGATGAATATTGCAGCATCAAATAAATTATTGAAACTTTTAGAAGAACCATCGGATAAAACTATTTTTATTCTGATTTCTGAAAATGAAGAAGATATCATACAAACCATTCGTTCTCGCTGTCAGGTTATACACTTTAACGGATTACCTGAAAAAGTAATTGCCGAGGCTTTGGTTTCTGAAGAAAATACAGATCATTATTTAGCCAAAAAAATTGCACATCAGGCTCAGGGAAATTTTAATAAAGCAAGACATCTATTAAAAGAAGATGATTCAGAATTTCCTTTTGAACAATGGTTTGTTAATTGGGTCCGTGCCGCTTTTAGGGCAAAAGGAAATGCTGCTGCAATTCAGGATTTAATTTCCTGGAGTGAAGAAATTTCTGCTTTAGGACGCGAGAGCCAGAAAAAATTCATTCAGTTTTGTATCGAAATGTTCCGTCAGGCACTTTTACTTAATTATGAAGCGCCAACTTTGGTTTACATCGAACCAAAAGTGGATAAATTCAAATTAGAAAATTTTGCCCCTTTTGTAAACGGAAATAACATCCATAATATTTTCAAAGAACTTTCTGATGCGATGTATCACATTGAAAGAAACGGAAATGCGAAAATAATTTTAACCGATTTATCTATAAAGCTTACACGTTTAATTCATAAAAAATAGTTTCAAATGAATAATGTTGCCTCCATTCTAATTTTAGCATTTTTGGCCTTAACATATTTACAATCAGGATATGAAAAAATATTTTATTGGAAAGACAATGTTGAATGGCTTAGAGGGCATTTTGCCAAAACACCATTAAAAAATCAAGTACCTCTCGCGTTGCTTCATTTATTAATTTTAGAATTAATTTCTGGGATTTTATGCGTAGTTGGAGCTATACAATTACTGACAAACAGTGGCCGTGAATTTGGATTTTATGGAGCTGTTTTTTCTTGTATTACCTTGTTAATGATGCTCTTCGGACAACGATTAGCTAAAGATTACGATGGCGCGAGAACCATTGTTATTTATTTTATACCAGCTGTTATGGCTGTTTATTGGTTGAATTAATCAGCCTTTATTTAAATTTTACCTTAAAAAAAATGAATCCAAAACACCCTTCAGAATCTCTGACTATTTTAACCGATTTAGTTTTGCCAAGTGAGACAAATCCTTTAAATAATCTTTTTGGTGGAGAATTATTAGCGAGAATGGATCGTGCAGCAAGTATATCGGCCAGAAGACATTCACGCCGAATTGTGGTTACAGCTTCTGTAAATCATGTAGCTTTTAACAGAGCAATTTCATTAGGAAGTGTTGTTACTGTAGAAGCAAAAGTATCAAGATCTTTCAAAAGCTCTATGGAAGTTTTCATCGATGTATGGGTAGAAGATCGCGAATCCGGAAACAGAACCAAAGCTAACGAAGCTATTTATACTTTTGTTGCTGTTGATGATACCGGAAGACCTGTTGAAGTTCCCCCAATTGAACCCCAAACAGAATTAGAAAAACAACGTTTCGATGCTGCTCTGCGTCGTAAGCAATTAAGTCTCCTATTGGCAGGAAAAATAAAACCCGAAGATGCTACAGAATTGAAGGCATTGTTTATATCTTAAAAATCTTACTTTTTTAAGGCCTTTATTTAATTGTTACTTCGAAAAAAAGAAGTATTTTTACACAATTACAAGCCCCATATAAATCAAAATCAGGAGATTATTGCTTTACTGATTTGTTTGAGAATGAAAAAATTATAATAATTTAGATGAAAGAAAAAGAAAAAAAAGAGATGAGTTCAGAGAAAGATGCCAAATTAAAAGCGCTACAACTTACGCTTGATAAACTAGATAAAACATACGGTAAAGGAACCGTAATGAAAATGGGCGACAAAGCCATTGTAGAAGTGGAAACAATTTCTTCAGGTTCTCTTGGTGTAGATTTAGCTCTTGGAGTAAATGGGTACCCCAGAGGTAGGATTATTGAAATATACGGCCCGGAATCTTCTGGTAAGACAACCTTAACATTACATGCAATTGCCGAAGCTCAAAAAGCTGGCGGAATTGCTGCTTTTATAGATGCTGAACACGCTTTTGATAGAAATTATGCAGAGAAATTAGGCGTAGATATCGAAAACCTGATCATATCTCAACCTGATAACGGAGAACAAGCTTTAGAAATTGCCGAAAACTTAATTCGCTCAGGTGCAATTGATATCGTAGTAATTGACTCAGTTGCTGCATTGACTCCAAAAAGTGAAATCGAAGGCGAAATGGGAGATTCTAAAATGGGTCTTCACGCTCGTTTGATGTCTCAGGCCTTGAGAAAATTAACAGGTACAATCAGTAAAACTAACTGTACCGTTTTCTTCATCAACCAGTTGAGAGAGAAAATTGGCGTTATGTTTGGAAATCCTGAAACTACAACCGGAGGTAATGCTCTAAAATTCTATGCTTCAGTACGTTTAGATATTCGTCGTTCTTCTCAAATTAAAGACGGAGACAATGTTATTGGTAACAGAACTAAAGTAAAAGTGGTTAAAAACAAAGTAGCTCCGCCTTTTAAAACTGCTGAATTCGATATCATGTATGGAGAAGGTGTTTCTAAAACTGGAGAAATTTTAGATTTAGCTGTTGAATTTGAAATCGTTAAAAAAGCGGGATCATGGTTTAGCTACGGAGATACTAAATTAGGACAAGGCCGTGATGCAGTTAAGGTATTAATTAAAGATAATCCTGAATTAGCTGATGAATTAGAAGTGAAGATTAAAGCTCACATCAAAGAATTGGCTGGCGCTTAAAATAAAAGCCTTCAAATACAAGGTTTAACAATCCTAACCCGACACATAAATTGTGTCGGGTTTTTTTTATTTTAAAATTAACGCAACCCTTTTTAAAATAATTAATCTAATAAATACATATTTTAATTGGTATTCGCCATAATACCAGTTCAGATTTTTAGAATGAGTTAGGTTGGTTAGTTCAATAAAAGTCTGTTAGTTTTTGATTTAGGTACTAATGGACTTTTATTATTTTAAAAATTTAATACTTTGTTGCGCAACCTTTTCATTTTTTAATTATCTATTTAATTATAAAGTTAACTGAGTTCTAATAAACTCTCTATTAATCAATTATTAAAAATTTAATCATGAAAGAGAAAGTAGAAGTGTTATTGAATAAAAATCGTAAAATAACCAGATTGCGAATTAAAAAAGTATTACGATTTATTTCTGAAAAAATAATACATAGATAATTTTTGACTATAAAAGGGGTTTTATATCAAAAGAAAACCCGATAAATTTTTAAGTTTATCGGGTTTGGTTTTATAGAGATTTTTTAGAATCTTCTTTTTTAAATTGAAGTAATCCTTTATAAATCAATTGTCTGGTTTGATCCCGAAGTTCTTTCCTGTTTTCACTTGTTAAACCTTTGGTTTCAATGAAAGGAAATATTTTACCACGCATTTTTCCCGGACTGCCACTTAAAAAAGTATACGAAAATCGTTCTTTGTTATCCGCAAAAACAACAGGAACAATGGGGATTTGATGTTCAATTGCCAATCGAAAAGCACCATCTTTGAATTCATCCAGTAAAACCAATTCATCATCCGGCACTCCTCCTTCAGGAAAAATACAAATACTTAATCCTTGATTTAATCTGTCCTGTGCTCTTTTAAAGACTTCATTTTTACTTTTAGAAGAATTTCTGTCTACTAAAATACAGGTTCTTTTGTAGAAAAATCCAAATAACGGAATTTTCGAAAGTTCTTTTTTTCCAACAAAAACAAATGGATTTTTTATCACAGCCAACATAAGCATAATGTCTGTCATTGAAGTATGGTTAGCCACTATCATATAGCTTTTACCTTTCTCTAATTTTTGCAGACGTTTTGTTGTATAATAAAAACCCATTCCAAAAAGGATGAATTTTGCCCAAATACGGGCCATTTTAAAGAAATACGGATACCCACTTTCTGTTATAATTGAAACCAACAAAAAAGGCAGCATAATTAATATAGGAATGGCCATTACAATATAAAACCAAATGCGCCAAACGATCCAAAAAACAACTTTTATTCCTTTCATAGATTCAAATGTAAGAAAACAGATGAGAATTTAGATTTTTAGATTCTAAGAATTTTAATATTTAGGGCTTTTTTATAAATAAAAGCTAAATCCGAGATAACTTTTAGAAAAAATTTCTGGTTTTTGCAGAAGAAAAGAATAAACCTTGCAGGCTTTGCGAAAAACTTTGCGAACTTTGCAGACAGAAAATAAGAAAAATTAGAATGGCAAAAATACTTACTGGTGTTCAGAGTACAGGAACGCCACACTTAGGCAATTTATTGGGAGCAATTATTCCTGCAATTGAATTATCAAATAATCCGGAAAACGAACCTTTTTTGTTTATTGCTGATTTACATTCGATTACACAAATAAAAGATGGCAAAACATTACGTGAAAACACCTATAGTACTGCTGCAGCATGGCTGGCTTGTGGGTTGAACCCTGATAAAGTTACATTTTACAGACAGTCTGATGTTCCTCAAACTGCTGAATTATCCTGGTATTTGAGTTGCTTTTTTCCCTTTCAGCGATTAACTCTGGCACATTCCTTTAAAGATAAATCTGATCGTTTGGATGATGTTAATGCGGGGCTTTTTACTTACCCAATGTTAATGGCAGCAGATATTTTATTGTATGATGCTGAATTTGTTCCAGTTGGGAAAGACCAATTACAGCATCTGGAAATCACACGCGATGTGGCTTCCCGTTTTAATCATCAAATGGGGGAAACTTTTGTACTTCCCGAAGCTAAAATTCAGGAAAACAGTATGCTGATTCCCGGAACTAATGGTGGAAAAATGAGTAAATCAGCGAACAATATTATTAATATTTTTTTGGACGACAAGGCGTTACGAAAGCAAGTCATGAGCATTGAAACTGATAGTACGCCATTAGAAGAACCCAAAAATCCTGACACCTGTAATGCTTTCGCGATTTATTCATTGCTGGCAAATGAGAATGAAATTAACCAAATGAGATCCAATTATTTAGGCGGAAATTATGGTTATGGTCACGCTAAGCAAGCGCTGTTTGAATTGATTACAGAAAAATTTAAAACTGAAAGGGAAAAATACACTTACTACATCAACAATCTTGAGGAAGTTGATGCACTATTGAAAAAAGGTGCTGAAAAAGCTTCTGTTGTTGCTGATGGAGTTTTAGCAAGAGTTCGTGAAGTACTTGGTTTTGGAAAATAAATGGTTCTTATAAAATGCTATATTGAAATTTATGACCACAGAAGATGCAATAGAAGAATTAATGTACCAAAGCGCCCAAAATGAAAATATAAACAGTGAAAGGTGGCAAAATGGTTTTCTAGGGCAATTACGTCCATTTAAAAGAGTTTTATATGAAGAAAACTATCATCTAATTATGCAGGCTTTGAAAGTTTTGGCACCAGAATTAGAAAAAGATTTTGTAGATAAAAGAATAATTTCTTCTGTTTGGGGGATTTGTCATTACGCAAGAATGTGGGCAATTTATCCTGAAGGAATGTTGCAAAGTAATAATTTGATTACCAGCGAACAAATATCCCAAATTGATGATTGGTTAATTGATATTTCATATGCTGCTTCTTGTCTACTAGATGGCGCAGGAGATGAAGAAGCTTTTTGGAATTATATACCAAATAAATAACATTCAATGCACTAAAGTTTGCCATTTCCTTGATAAGAACAACAAATTTGTATAAACCCGTCAGATTTTTAAAACCTGTTGGGTTTAATTTCATTTAAATGGCCTCAAATAACTTCCCGGGTAAAGGGCGAATTACGCCTTTAAGTTCCATATTCAACAACATTCCAGATATTTTATAAATTGGAAATTCGCACTGAAGTGCTATTATATCTAATAATTCCTTTCCGTTTTTAAGTAAGTAATCGTATATTTTTTGTTCTTCCAATTCTAAATCTACAAACAATTGTTTTTGAATTGGTTTGGTCTTATTCTCTATATCCCAATTAAGCATGTAAACCAGATCGGCGGCACTGGTGAGTACATTTGCTTTTTGGGTTTTTATCAATTGGTTGCAGCCCTGACTGTATTTGTCGGTTACACGTCCTGGTACTGCAAAAACATCCCGATTGTAATCATTGGCCAGATTCGCTGTAATAAGTGAACCGCCCCTGTCTGCTGATTCTATAACAATGGTTGCTTCACTCATTCCGGCAACAATACGATTTCTTCGAACAAAATTTTCTTTATCAGGATTGGCTGTACTCCAAAATTCAGTTATAAAACCCCCATTCTCCTCCATTTTCGACATGTACTTTTTATGTGCTTTTGGATAAATTTGGTTCAAGCCATGTGCTAAAACCCCTATAGTCTGCAGTTTGTTTTCCATAGCAAACTGATGCGCTACAATATCAACACCATAGGCAAATCCGCTAACAATTATGGGATCAAGAGGATACAAATCTTCAATTAGTTTTTTACAAAATTCCACTCCGTATGATGTTATTTGTCTTGTACCCACTATACTGACTATTCTTTTATTTGCCAAATTAATATTCCCGGCAGAAAAAATTAGAACAGGTGCATCAATACAATGTTTAAGACGTTCCGGATAATTTTGGTCTTTAAAAAAGGATACTTCTATTTTGTTTTTATTTATGAATTCCAGTTCCTGGTTTGCTTTTTCAAAAACAGTTTTATCTTTTAGATTCTTCAATAATACTGATCCAACTCCATCTATAGCAGCAATTTGATTGGCTTTAGTTTTAAAAATTTCTTCGGCATTGCCAAAATTTGCCAATAATTTCTTTGCCATAATATCTCCAACACCTTCTACCCGTAGTAAGGCTAATAAATAAAATAAATCTTGTTCTGACATGGGGTATATAATTTTAAAGAGGCTAATAATTCTAAAAGAAGTAAATTCTTTCAAAAGACAAATATATGAAATAGAAGTAAATTCTTTCAAAAAATAAACTTTATAAATAGTTGAACACAAATTAAAAAAGGTAAAATTATATCTAAGTAATTGAAAATTAACTGTCTGTAAAATTATGGAGATTGTTAATAAAAATTGTGAATAAAATTTTGATAACTATATTGGATGCATAACTTTGTGACTATGAAAATCGAAAATTACATAGCGCAGTTATTGTATCGTTATCAGTGTGTAACGGTTCCTGGATTTGGAGCATTCCTAACCGAAATTCAGTCGGCACAGCTTAATGAAAGCACAAATTCGTTTTTTCCTCCTAAAAAAATGATTTTTTTTAACAGCCAAATCAAAAACAATGATGGCTTGTTGGCCAACCATATTGCGCAAGCAGAAAAAACATCATACGGTTTTGCTGTCAGCGCCATTGGATTTGAAATTTTGAACTGGAAAAAAGAGTTGGAAGATAATGGAATATTACAGCTTAAAAACATTGGCGAAATCCGCATTAATAGTGACAATAACCTGGTTTTTAGTCCAAATAATCAAAATAATTACCTCCCTTCTTCTTTTGGATTAAGTCCTTTTGTTTCACCTTTGGTAAAAAGAGAAATCTTTGAGAAACATATTGAGGAAATTGAACAAAGGGAAGCTATCGAATTATATACGAATGAAGAACATAGGACTTCCGGTTTCTATTTAAAATATGCTGCCATATTTGTTTTGGCATTAGGCATTACTGCAAGTATAGGTTACCCTTTATACGAAAATCAAATTGCAAAACAAACCCTTATTGTTGAAAGTACTGTTCAGAAAAAAGTAGAGAATAAAATTCAGGAAGCAACTTTTTTTATTCAAAATCCTCTGCCAGCCGTTACTCTTTCTGTAGATACATCAAAATTAGAAACTGTTGAAGAAAAAGCAATGCCTTATCACATTATTGCAAGTGCATTTAGGAGTGAACAAAACGCAAGAAAAGCATATAATCAATTAATAAAAGAAGGTTTCAAGGCTCAAATGCTGCCAGAAAACAAATACGGATTATTTCCAGTTTTGTACGGAAGTTATGCAACAATGGCTGAAGCCGAAAAAGCTCAAAGAGAAATTCGAAAAGCTGAAAATCCTGATGCATGGATTTTAATCGAAAAATTATAAATATAAAAAACTATAGGAACGAATAGGATTTTGTTTTAAATTTTCATTCTAAAAGAAAACAAATTTGTTAAAAGAAAATTAATCCGATTTTGTTTCTTATTTTTAAAATAAAAAACTATGAAATTTACTATTAGACTACTTATAATTATCTCCCTTATTTTTTCATCACAATCCTTTTTTGCACAAGAAAATAACAGTTCTTCAGAAAAAGCTGTTCAGGAATCTAAAAATTCTTCTGAGCATGAAAAAAAATTAAACGATGAGCAAAATAAAATAAATAAAGACCAAAAAAGAATAGACAAACACCAGCGTGAGCTGAAAAAAACTGAAAAATCTATTGAAAAAACTCAAAAGAAAATAGAAAAAGGAAAAGCTGAAAAACAAAAAACAGCAAGTAAAAACGAGAAGAATACAAACTCTGAAGAAGAGATTCAGAAACAAAAAATAAAATCGACCAAGCAACAGCTTGCAATTGATGAACTGGAACTTAAACTATTAGAGCAGCAAAAAGAATTAGATAATCTTAGGACTTCTTATTAATTTACAAAAAAACCGAATCGGAGAAAGATTCGGTTTTTTTTATCATTTGACAACTTTAGCATCCTGAGAAAGGATTTCTTTTTTGTTCTGATAAATTGTCAAACTTGCCGGTGTACTACCTTTTTCCCGCATAGGAGCTATATGACATTCGTAAATATATTGTCCTTTTTTAAATTCGAATCGCTGATTGCCACCTGTTCCTTCCCGAAACCACTTTCCATTACTAATTACTAAATCAGGTTCTTCACTCATTTTCTTTTTTAAAGGCCACGAAGCATAACGGTAATTATCATTGCCTAAATCATCAATCCTAACTCTGAATTTACTAGTTTCCAAGACACATTCCGGAGTTTTAAACTTAGCTATCGAAGGATGTAATTTGGGTTTCTCTTTAGCGATTATTTTATTTTTTAAATCCTTTTCGAATTTTGACTGGTAATTTATAGCAATTAAACGACCGTCTGTATCAATCCATATTGTACCTTGATTCAGCATAATGCCACGCCAACCCACTTCAGACCAATCCTTTGCAGGATTCGATTTAATGATTTCACTTTTCAAATTTGAATCAAAAATTTCAAAATATCTTTTTACAAAATCAGCTTTGTTTTTAATTGCCGGAATTGGATATTCTCTTTTGAAAGGATATGAAATCATATTCGCAACAGCTTCTTTTTTATCATTTTTTATATCGCTAATAAAAGTCTTGATGAACTTATGATATTCAGGTTTCAACTCCTGAGAGGAAACAAAATTTGAAAGAGCAACAGAAAGAAATAGGGTTATGATTTTAAATTTCATATTGATACAATTATTTGTAAAATCTATGTTTTACGTGGAACAATTAAACCTAAGATACTTAATTTATACTTGCCTTGAACATTTTCAATTCATCCCAGGTAAATTCATCACCATGCTTTTCTTTCAAACCATTCAGGGATTCTTCCTGATAAAACTGGAAAGCATCACGAAGTGCCAAAATTTTCTCATAAGGAAGAACATCAGAAATCTCTATTTTCTTGGTTTGTATAAGCTTGATCAGATGTGTTTCGATAGTTTGAACCGTAAGCAGACGAATACGGGCAATATCCTGAACAGAATTCTTTTGAATCCATAAATCGTAGGTTTCTTCCACCGTAGTTTTTCTGGCTGATTTAGGTTCGTTTTTATCCCGCTTTTTGGATGTATAACGTACAACAGGCTCATCTGCTTTAAAAATGTCTGTATTGGTCATTTTATACTCCTCACGAATCTTATCAAGCTTATTCGACTTAAAATTTTTTATCGCTGAGGACGTTAATTTTTCCTTACAGATGGTTTCACCGGAAACAACAATTTCAATCAATAATTTGGCTTTCATTAAGCGTAAAACAGCCTTTGTTTGCAAATCATCCAATACGGCTAATTCTTCGTAAAATTCCTTTACCTTTTTAAATTTTTGGATTTCTGCCATTTTCTGCAAAAGATCAGTAACCAATTTGTCCATTGGTTTAAAGAAATAATCATAGGCTGCCACTACTCTTTCCTGCACAAAAAACAAATCAACGGTTTCCTTATTAAAAATTTTATTAAGCTGATGAACGAATTTTTGTGAAGGATCTATAAGTAATTCAATTGTTTCAAGACGTTTATGTGCCCAAACGGAATGTTTTGATTTTTCTGAATTTACTGCATTTTCATTGTAACTAAAACGATGATTACGCCATTCCTGAGCTAAATCAGCCCAGTTAAAACTGTTAATCAAATAGTTATGAATAAAATTTTTAGTTTCGAAATGCAGTGAATGTTTTAAAACTTCTTCTGTTGCTTTATTTAAAGCATAATCCATTACATCCTGATCATTCGAAATTCCATTCATTTGCAGCGGAGAAAGCAAAATAAGCCCGTTTAAGGATGTTAAACGCGATAAGGCAACATATGCTTGTCCGGGCAAAAAAACCTGCGATACGTCAAGCGCAGCTTTCTCGAAAGTTAAACCCTGACTTTTGTGAACTGTAATTGCCCAGGCCAATTTAAGCGGATAATGTGCAAAAGTTCCCAGAACCTCCTCTTCTATTTCTTTTGTAAATTCATTTATTTTATACCGAATGTTTTTCCATTCATATTTCTCTATTTCAATAGTTTTATTCTCGTCCGGAAAATGCACAAAGATTTCTTCAGACGAAAGTGATTTTATAACGCCCATTTTTCCATTGAAAAATTTCTTCTCGAAACCGGCATCATTTTTAACAAACATAATCTGTGCGCCGACTTTCAATTTCAGATTTTCTTCGACCGGAAATATTTTTTCAGGAAAATCCCCAACAATAAAAGGCTGATAAGCAAATTCATTACCGGCTAAATCACCAATTGCCTGTTCGTTAATCGAATCTGCTTTTGCATTGTGCGTGGTCAGGGTGATGTAGCCCGGATTATTTTTTAAATCAAAATCAGGCTTTACATATTCATTCAAAATCTGGATATCCTGTGGTGTAATCTGATTATTCCGAAGATTGTTTAAAACCGATATAAAAGAATCATCAGTCTGACGGTAAATTTTGGATAATTCAATATAAAGTGGTGGATTTTGCTGAATTACATGCGAGTGAAAAAAGAATTTTCCTTTATAATAATTGCGAAGCGTACGCCATTCTTCATCGCGGATTACCGGAGGCAACTGCAATAAATCGCCAATAAAAAGCACCTGAACACCACCAAAAGCACGTGAATTTTTACGGACAGTCTGCATCATAAAATCGATTGCATCCAACAAATCAGCACGGAGCATACTTACTTCATCAATAATCAGCAATTCCATGTTCCTGATCACATTACGCTTTACATTATTCATTTTGAAATGTCTGCGCAGTGTTTCTTTATTCTCGAATTTTACGGTTTCAGTAAACTGAGAATTGTCTTCATATGATGGAATAAAAGCAGAAAAAGGCAATTGAAACATGGAATGAATGGTAACTCCGCCTGCATTTAAAGCAGCTATTCCGGTAGGCGCTACAACTACCGTGTTTTTGTGCGTAGTTGCAATAATTTCACGTAAAAGAGTCGTCTTTCCTGTACCCGCTTTACCGGTAAGAAAAATAGACTTTTGTGTCTGATTAATGAATTGTAGGGTGTAAGCTGCTGCTTCTGAAACGTTTTGCATTAGGCGTATATAAAAAAATAAAAGTATCGTATTTCTACAGAATAAAAAAACCTAAATCTGTTAATAGATTTAGGTTTTAAAATAGTTATTTATTTTGGTTATTATTTTTTCGCCTCTTCTTTAGTTGCTGCAGCTTTATCATCTCCCTTTTGAGAAGTTTTATATTTTTCGTTTAAAGCTTTGATAATTTCTTTTGTGATATCATATTTGTCTTCAGCGTATAATACTGTTGCAGCATCTCCTGTTCCGTAGATGTATGAATATCCGTTTTTCTTACCGTAATCTTTGATGAATTTTTTCACACCACTTACAAGAGAATCCATTTCAACACCGCTTTCTTGTTGCAATTGCTGAGCTAATTGCTGCTGAGCATAACCTAATTGTTGTTCTCTCTTTTGCAATTCAGCTCCTCTTTGTTGTGCCCATGCCTGACCGTTTGCCTGAGCCTGATTTTGAAAATTAGCAGCATCTTGTTTAAAACGATTTATCTCAGCTTGCAGTTGTCTTCCTTTTTCTTCTGATTGTGCCTTATATTTTGCTTCTACGTCTTTTGCTTCAGTGTACTCTTTCATCAAAACCGAAGTATCTACGTAAGCTGTTTTTACTTCCTTAACTTCAGCTGTTTTATTACATGAAACAACTAAAACCGAAAGCGCGATAATTACTAATGCTTTTTTCATTTTCTGAATTTTCTATTTTTTTATGTATGAAAGACAAAAATATAAAAAAATAAACACCATCAACATAAAGTTTAAAAAATGCTATAATTTTATGATATTAGTTTTACTTATGAATGAAATTGGTACTATAAAAAATCACTATTATAACCTGCTCTCATAGCTTTTTTCTAAGCGCTTTTTTATAAAAAGAAGACCAAAAACTCTATGTATGTATGAGAAAACCCCTTAAATAAGCTTATTTAAGGTTTTAGGTGTTTTTTAAGATATAAATGTGTGATGAATATTCCTTTGTACGCCCAGCTTTTAAATTTGACTTTAATCCAACTAGGATTGCACTGAAATAATTCATTTTTCCGGTTTTGTATTTTTCAGATAATAAACTCACGTAAAAAGAATCAAATTTCATCGGAAGCACTTTTTCCAGTTTCATATCTACTTTTGCAAAAAGGGATTGAATTGCTTTTTTTGAGAAATGCCAAAAATGAATTGGCACATCGAAAGCTGCCCAAAATTCTCCATAATGTTTTGCATCATATGACTTAAAATTTGGAACCGCAACAATTAATGTTCCAGTTGGTTTTAACAAACGTTTCAGTTCCTGGATTTGAAGTTCTAAATTCGGAACATGTTCTAACACATGCCACATCGTAATTAGGTCAAAAGAATTATTTTCGAGAACATTAATTGCTTCGACAAAAGAAATCCCTTTTTGGATGGCAATGTTTTTTGCTCGCTCGCTTGGTTCCACTCCAACAGTTTCCCAACCATTATTTTTTGCCTTTAATAAAAAATCACCCGTTCCGGCACCAATGTCCAAAATTTTACCTTTTTGGGGCTGTTCGGAATTAATTAAATTCAGTTTGTTTTTTAAAGCAATATTTTTTACAAAATGATACGCTTTTTCAAAGAGAGAACGTTTATTATCTGTATGTGAAATATAATCTTCGCTTTCATAATATTTTCCAAGATTTTGCAAATCAGGTTGTGGAGATGTAATCAGCATATCTAAAGTTTCGTCATGATACAATTCGAAAATTTCTTTCGAAACAGAATGGTCTTTTACAGCAAGAAAGAGTTTTTTGTTTAAAACGTCCATTTATAGTTTTAGGTATTTAGGGTTTAATTTTATAGCAAACCCTAAAAGTAAAATTTACTTTAGGGTTTTTATTGTTTCCAGTTTATTTTGACACCAGACATTTTCTCGTTTTCAATTCTTTTTTCCTCGCAAATTACGAATCCGTTTTTAACATAAAACAACAATGGAGATTTGTAAAATTCTTTATTTTGTTTAATGTCATTTTCATGATCAATAACCCAGCCGTTCAAACTCTTTTTATTCTTTTTTAATTCATTCAGCATTAAAGAACCCCTTCCACTTCTCTGAATATTTGTATCTAAAATTATAGCAAACCAATTCTATTTTTCTCTCAAAAAAGTAAAAGCCCAGCCTTCTATCTTATTTTCATCATTAATCAATAAGTAATGATTCTTATCTGACAATCCATCCAGGTACAAATCAAAATCAGCAATTGATTGATAATTTAATTTTTCCGAATATTCATTATTCCAAAGCTGTAATATTACCTCTTTGTCCTGTAATGATAAAACTTCTTTTTGAATTATTTCCATAAATTAAAAACTAAAAAATTCTCAAATTAAACTAAGAACTGCAAAAAGGTTTCACGTGGAACAATTCAATTTAGATTTCTGGTTTTAGTTGTTTAACAATATGGCTTCGATAATTCGAATCCAAGTATCTAAATTCTAAACTAAGAAATCTCAAATTATTATCTTCCCATATAAATCAAAAGCACAGAAATATCACTCGGTGAAACTCCACTGATTCTTGATGCTTGAGAAATAGTCACAGGACGGATTTTTCCTAGTTTCTGTTTTGCTTCAATAGACATTGATTTAATCTTATTGTAATCGAAATTCTCGGGAATTTTCAAATCTTCTAAACGGGTTAGTTTGTCAGCGTTGTTTCTTTCCTTTTCAATATAACCAGAATATTTAACCTGGATTTCTGCCTGCTCCAAAATTTCCTGATCCAAATCATTGTCGGAAATATATTCTTTTACTTTCTCAAACTTCATGATATCTTCCAAATCGATTTGAGGTCGGGAAAAAACTTTAAACATTTTATCTCCTTGTGTAATTGATGCTGTTCCTTTAGATTCTAAAATAGGATTTGCCTCTCCAACAGAAACACTTGTTTCTTTGAAAAAAGCAACCATCTTTTCAGATTCATTTAATTTATGTTCCATTCTTCGTAAACGTTTTTCAGATGCCAAACCAATTTCATGTGACATTGGCGTTAATCTAAAATCAGCATTATCCTGACGCAGCAATGTTCTGTATTCTGCTCGTGAAGTAAACATACGATAAGGTTCTTCCGTTCCTTTGGTAATTAAATCGTCAATTAAAACTCCGATATATGCTTCGTCCCGTTTTAAAATTAATGGCGATTTCTCATGCACTTTTAAATGTGCATTTATTCCTGCCATTAAACCTTGCGAAGCGGCTTCTTCATATCCTGTCGTTCCATTAATTTGTCCGGCAAAATACAAACCTTCAACCAGCTTTGTTTCTAAAGTATGTTTTAATTGTGTTGGCGGAAAATAATCATATTCGATTGCATAACCCGGACGGAAAAATTTCACTTTCTCAAAACCGACAACCGAACGCAACGCTTTAAATTGAATATCCTCCGGAAGCGAAGTTGAAAATCCGTTTACGTAAACTTCACAAGTATTCCACCCTTCGGGTTCTACAAAAAGCTGGTGACGTTCTTTATCAGCAAATCGATTTATCTTATCTTCTATCGAAGGGCAATATCTTGGGCCAAGACTTTTAATTCTTCCGTTGAACATTGGCGAACGATCAAATCCTTCTCTCAAAATATCGTGAACATCCAGGGACGTGTACGTCATGTGACAAGATCTTTGATTTGTTAGCGGAACGGTTAAATCGGAATATGAAAACTTATCAGGCTTTGCATCTCCTTTTTCTTCGTTCATATTAGAATAATCTAAAGAACGCCCATCAACTCGTGGAGGCGTTCCTGTTTTCATTCTTCCAGATTCAAATCCAACTTTTACTAAGTCTTCGGTAATTCCGGTTGCAGCACTTTCGCCTGCTCTTCCTCCACCGAATTGTTTTTCTCCAATATGAATCAAACCATTCAAAAAAGTTCCGTTTGTCAAAACAACAGATTTAGAACGAATCTCTACTCCTAACGAAGTTCTGATTCCTTTTATCTTTCCGTTTTCAATAATCAAACCTTTTACCATCTCCTGGTAGAAATCAAGATTTGGAGTTCCTTCCAACATCATTCTCCATTCTTCGGCAAAACGCATTCTGTCACTTTGAACTCTCGGCGACCACATTGCAGGCCCTTTTGATTTGTTCAACATCTTGAACTGGATTGCAGTTTTATCTGAAACAATTCCGGAGTAACCTCCAAGCGCATCAATCTCACGGACAATTTGTCCTTTTGCGATTCCGCCCATTGCAGGATTGCAAGACATCTGTGCAATGTTCTGCAAACTCATTGTAACCAACAAGGTTTTGGATCCTAAATTTGCGGCCGCTGCTGCGGCTTCAGATCCTGCATGACCCGCACCAACTACAATAACATCGTATTCTTCTAAAAACATCTTATTTTTTATTCTCTGGGAAACTGTTTAAGTCAGTTCTCAGAATTAACTTCTTTACATTTTTGTTCCACGTGGAACAGCACATTTTCTAAAATACTTAATTTTTAAGATTTCAGCTTAAATCTTAAAATCTAAACTTCAAAACAGAAATAGTTCCACGTGAAACATTGTTTGTTTTTCAGACTTTCAGATTAAAAAGTTTAGAGCCATTCTTTCAATCTTCCCCATGTTTAACAAACTAAATATCTATATAAAATTTCAGATTAAAACTTTTAAATAATATTCATGTTCCACGTGAAACATTAGTCAAGTAATCCAAAACAAAATTATTACATGTTTCACGTGGAACAATTGGGCTTAGGATTTCTAAATCTCAGAATTTATTTCTTTACTGTTCCACGTGAAACATTGCGATTTTCTCATCTTCTTTTGAACGCATTAATTCAGCATCTTCATTGGTTTTGTCTTTGTATCCACAGTAATGTAATATGCCGTGAGCAAGAACTCGCTTCAATTCTTCCTCAAAAGAAACATTAAAATCTTTTGCGTTGTCTTCTACTCTTTCTACAGAAACAAAAATATCCCCGTTTATTTCGTTTCCAACTGTGTAATCAAAACTGATGATATCTGTTAATGTATCGTGATTGAGATATTCTAAGTTTATCTTATGCAGATATTCATCATCACAAAATATGTAATTTATCTCGCCTTCTTTTTTATCTTCAGAAACAATTACAGCGCTTAACCAATCAGAAAAAGCTTGTTCGTTGTCTAAATTAAATTCTGTTTCGTAATTAAAGTCGATCATTTTGTATTGAAATATTCTTGAACCTTTTGATTAAAATTCGAGCGCAAAGGTAGCGATTGTCTATTTAAAATCTCTACACTATTTAAATAATCCAATAATGAGCTTGGTAAAGCATTCGTACGATTGGCAAACTCTGTTTTATTTGTCTCAGATTCTCGCTTCGTGTCTTGGCCTTGTTGCTGAACGGCATTATTTAATTTTAATAATTCTTGTTGAATGTTTAAGATTCTCTGCAGGTTCTCATTCTTAAATCCTTTATTCAAAAGTTGTTTTTCAGATTGTTTCATTTGTTCAACAACAGATCTTCCTTGAGAATCTAAACCTCTTTTTGCTAACTCTTTTTGTAACTCTTCTCTAAGTTTAACTTGTTCTTTGTAGATTTCCATTATTGCTTCAGCATCACCCTCACCATCATCACCTTTTTCGTTCTTCTCTCCTTTTCCGTTTTTACCATCTTTTCCAGCAGCACCTTTACCTTGACCTTCTTTTCCACTCTGTCCTTGACCTGATTTTCCGTCTTGTCCCTGACCGGGTTTTCCGTCTTGTCCCTGACCGGGTTTTTCACCGGGTTTATTTCCCGGTTTATCTCCTGGCTTCATTCCATCTTTCATTTTTTCAGCAAGTCCTTTTTGTTTTTGAATAATGTCTGGCAATTGCATTCCTTGTCCGTCACCCGGTTTTGGTTTTCCAGCTCCGGGTTTCGACATAGACATTTGCATATTGTTTAATAAATCACTTAAAAAATCTGCTAATTTATTTGCAGACGAAACTGCATATTGTTGGTGCGATACACCTTTTGGAACCTGAACGTCGGTTAAAGATTCGATCGCTTTGTCTACATTATATTGTACGTTTCCAATTTCCTTGGTTACATCTTCAGCTACTTTTGGGTTACGTAAAGACAATGCAAATAAACTATCGTCAACATGTTTAAACTGCTGCTTAAGATTTTGCTGTACTTTTATATTCTTTGTATAAGCAGATGAACCTAGTTTCATAGATTTAAATTGTTTCATCACATCTTCCTGAGACAAAGAATATGCCAGAAGATTATCCAGCACCTGACGAAGCATTGCAACGTCTTCTTCTAATTGTTCCTGCTCTCCGCCTTCCATACCAGAATCCATTTGTTGTGCCATGCTTTTCATTTTCTTAGCTGCACTTTTTTGTTTAGGTTTGGCCGATGAAGTATTCTTTTTATTCAATTCATCAGAAGCTTTTTGTAAATCATCTTTCAAATCTTTTTCTTTAGATGCATCTGAAAGAATATCCAAAGGAGATTTTAATGTTTTGTTTTCTTCATTCAAATCTTTTAGCTCTTCTTGGATTTTCTCGAAAGCTTTATTGATTTCCTCTTGTTTGTCTTGTGTGTTTTCTTTTTCTTTATTAGAAAGCTGTTCTTGCTTCTCTGCAAGTTTTTCTAATTTCTCTGCAACTTGTCCAGCCTTTTTCCCAACATAAAAACGTTTTGTTAGTTCTACTAATTGCTCTAAGTTTTTAGATTGGTTCTTACTGATTTGTTTGAACTTTTCCATCTTATCAAACAATTCTTCACTATTTAATTTATCATTTAGGTTCTTCAGTTCGTCCAACAATTTTTGGTTTTTCTCTAAATCTTTATCGGCATTGTCTAAACGTTTTTGTAAATCTTCAGGAGTTTTATCTTTTTTACCGTCTTTGAATTTGTCCAAATTCTTATTCATTTTTTCAGCAAACTGTTTTATCAATTCGTCTTGTTGTTTCTGATGTTTGATAAAATCATTGATTTTTTGCTGATCTTTAAACTCCAAATTATCTTTTTCTTTTCCGGTATTTTTTAATTTATCCATTTCAGAAAACTGTTTTTCCTGATTTTTTAATGACTTAGATAAACTATTAATATTAGCATTTTGTTGCTGTAACTCCAGATCATGAATTTCATCAGTTGTTGAAACTCGATCTGAAAAAACAGAAGATTTTGTACTCTTGAATCCGTGTGGGGAATCGTTATCAAAAACTTCAAAAAAGTATTCATACGATACTCCTTCTTCAACAGCAAGATTACTTGGGAAGTTAAATACGAACTGATCGAACACAGCTTGCTTTACTGGAATGGTTCCGCGTTTTGCTGTTAGTGGTTTGCCATGTTCGTAATACACAATCTGCAATTTCGACAAACCATAGTCATCTCCCAACCTTCCTAAAACATAGTTTTTATCTAACTTCAAACTATCAGGTGCCGGCGAAACAGTAATCGATGGATGCTGATCTTTAATGACTGATAGCTGATAATCTAATTTTTCGTAATTTTTAACTTTATTATTTGAGGTAAGAATTTGATATTCTGTATTTTGGCTGATGTTTTTAGCCAATTTAAACTCATTTTCGGCCTTATTGAATTTGTAAACCGAATTCTCATCTTTCCAAACTACTTCCTGAGTCGATTGAGTTTTCATTCTCCAGGTCACAATTGTTCCTTCCGGCAAGATTGCATTTCCGGTTCCCTGAATTGTTTCTGATTTCTTTTTAAGATAAGATGGGAAATTCAAAACCATTTCGAAGTTGGCAATTGACGGAACTGCAATTACTTTTAATTCATATTCATTTGATGAAACTGAATTTCCTTCAAAAGAAAAGGAAACATTATCAACCGGTTTTTCAATTTTAAATTCAAACTTTCCTGGTTGAGATGATTCCATAAAATAACTTTCGTCACCAATATGAATCATAACATTTTCCGGAACAATGTTTCCAATAGATTCCATTTTAATAACGAAATCCTTGTTTTGTTCTGTTTGCAAATTCTGATTCAGAACTACAAATTTGAAAGGAGCCGGAGGTAAAAATGTAGCATTGAAATGCACTACTCTATTTAAACTTTGAGAAATAATATTACTATTTCCAGAAACATAAAACACGGCAAAAAGCAAAATTGGAATCACGGCCAATGGCAAATACTTACTGTTTGAATTAAAATTGATGGCATTTCCAAAAGGAATTGGCTGTAATGAATTTGCTTTTTGCTCTATCGAAGCCAACATCAACTCTGAACTTTCTGCTGAATTCTCAGAAGCTGAAAGCTGTAAAAAGTTCGTTAGTTTATCACTTACTTCTGTAAAATGATTTCCAATAATGGCCGAAGCCTGATTATAATCAATTCCTTTTTGAAGTTTGAATAACTTAAAAATCGGAAACAATATAAAACGAAACAACAGAAAAAGTTCTACTAAAATAAATATCCAGAACAAAAGTGTTCTTCCGGCTGGTTTCAGCCACAGAAAATATTCTATAAAAAGCGTAAACAAGAAATACAAAAGTCCGAAACCAATAAAAAGAAGTGCGCCTTTTATCAATTCGTTTGTATAATATTTTTTAATAAACGCTTCTAATTTTAGATATATAGCAGATGTAGTTTTCAAAATAAAATCTCTTATGATTATAACCCATAAAAGTAGTAATTTTAATTAGATAATTCTCAATGAGAAAATTAGTCAATTAAGCTACAAGCAAGGCATTATCTAATTAAAACTCATTTTCTAATTCTCTAATTAGAATTGTATCTTTGCATCAAAATTTATACAAAATGTCAAAGCAAGTTCGTGTGCGTTTTGCACCAAGTCCGACAGGGCCATTACATATTGGCGGAGTTCGTACTGCCCTATTTAATTATTTATTTGCCAAAAAAAATAATGGTGTTTTTTATCTGAGAATTGAAGATACAGATCAAACCCGTTTTGTTCCGGGAGCTGAAGCTTATATTATGAAAGCATTAGAATGGTTGGGAATTGCTCCTGAAGAAACTGTTGGAAAGAATGAAAAATTTGGTCCGTACAGACAAAGTGATCGTAAAGATTTATACCAAACTTATGCAGATCAACTGATCAATTCTGGTTGGGCGTATTATGCTTTTGATACTCCCGAAGCTCTTGATGCTTTGAGAAAAGAACAAGAAGCGGAAGGAAAAACGTTTATTTACAATCATACCATCCGTGAAAAATTAGACACCTCTTTGGTAATTTCTGCCGAAGAAGTTGCTAAAAGAATTGCAAATGGAGAACATTATGTCATCCGTTTTAAAACACCGGTTGATGAAACTTTACATTTGAAAGATATCATTCGCGGTGATGTAAAATTTGAAACCAGTTTACTTGACGATAAAGTACTGTTTAAAAGTGACGGAATGCCAACGTACCATTTGGCTAATATTGTTGATGATCATTTAATGGAAACTTCACACGTAATTCGTGGTGAAGAATGGTTGCCATCAATGCCACTTCACGTTCTATTGTACAGGGCTTTTGGTTGGCATGCTCCGGAATTTGCACATTTACCTTTGATTCTAAAACCCGTTGGAAACGGAAAGCTATCTAAAAGAGATGGTGATAAATTAGGGTTTCCTGTGTTTCCGCTAGAATGGAAAACGGAAGAAGGATTTTCATCTGGTTACAGAGAGGAAGGATTTTTCCCGGAAGCGGTTATAAACTTTCTTGCTTTATTAGGCTGGAATGACGGAACGGATAAAGAATTATTTTCTTTAGAAGAATTAGTAGCATCTTTTGATTTGAACAGAGTTCATAAATCTGGAGCGAAATTTGATCCGGAGAAAAACAAATGGTTCAACCACCAATATTTAATAAAACAAAATGATGCAGATTTAGCGAAAAGCTTCACTCCTATTTTGATTGAAAAAGGTGTTGATGTTTCTAAATACGATGTTACAAAAATCGTTTCATTGATTAAGGAACGCGCTCATTTTGTTTCTGAATTTTGGGATTTAACAGATTTCTTTTTCCAGGCGCCAACCTCTTATGATGAAAAAGCAAGCAAAAACTGGAACTCAGCAACTCCGGCTTTAATGCAGGAATTGATTTCTACTCTTGAATATATTGATGGTTTTGATTCAGCAAATATTGAAGCAATCGTAAAAGACTGGTTAACCAAAAATGAAATTGGAATGGGAAAAGTAATGCAGCCTTTCCGTTTGAGTTTGGTCGGAGCTTTGAAAGGTCCACACCTATTTGACATTGTCGAAATCATCGGAAAAGAAGAAACTATTTCGAGAATTCAGAAAGCAATTAGTACTTTATAAAAGCATCTTTCTGAAAATACAAACGCTAAGAAACATTCCTTAAAATGTTCTTAGCGTTTTTTTTATGTTGTAAAAATTTAAATCCGAAGAAATTTCGTAATTTACGCATCCATAAAACTTAAATCAATATCATTATGAGTATTCCATTTATTGTCATTATTGTCTTCGGTTTCTTTATTTTCCTCTCCTCTTTCTTTACTGTAAAACAACAATCTTCTGTTGTAATCGAAAGATTTGGTAAATTCTTAAGTGTAAGAAATTCGGGTTTACAGCTTAAAATTCCGATCGTTGACAGAATTGCCGGACGCGTAAATCTTAAAATTCAACAGTTAGATGTTATCATCGAAACCAAAACCAAAGACAACGTTTTTATCAAAATGAAAGTTTCGGTTCAGTTTAAAGTGATTCAGGAAAAAGTGTATGATGCATTTTATAAACTGGAATACCCACATGATCAAATTACGGCTTATGTATTTGATGTCGTTCGTGCCGAAGTTCCAAAACTAAAATTAGATGATGTTTTTGAAAGAAAAGATGATATTGCAATCGCAGTAAAAAGAGAATTGAATGAAGCAATGACTACTTACGGTTATGATATCATCAATACTTTGGTTACTGATATTGATCCGGATATCCAGGTAAAAAATGCCATGAACAGAATCAACGCGGCGGACAGAGAAAAAACGGCTGCTGAATTTGAAGCTGAAAGTTCAAGAATCAGAATCGTTGCAAAAGCAAAAGCGGAAGCCGAAAGCAAACGTTTACAAGGTCAGGGAATTGCAGATCAGCGTCGTGAAATTGCCAGAGGTTTAGTCGAAAGTGTTGATATTTTGAATAAAGTAGGAATCAATTCACAGGAAGCTTCAGCCTTAATTGTGGTAACTCAGCATTATGATACTTTACAGGCAATTGGTGCAGATGCCAATTCTAACTTAATTTTATTACCAAATTCTCCACAAGCCGGAAGTGATATGCTGAATAATATGGTGGCTTCTTTCTCTGCATCCAATCAGGTTGGAGAAATGATGAAGAAAAACAATAGAAAAATTGAAAAACCAAAAAAGATTGAACCTATTCAGTCTGGTTATGAAGATGACATTCAACCGGAAACGAAAGAATAACAAAATAAAAAAGAGGCTTAATTGCCTCTTTTTTTATTAATAAACCAGTTGATTGCAAATGGTAAAATTGATTGTAAAATTGTTGGATAAGAATTTGAAACATATTCTTTGAACGAAGAAAAGAATCCGCCAACAATGTTTTGAGGTGTAATACTTTCTTTTGTTTTCTGGAAACTCAAAACTAATTTCTGATAATTAATATCCTTCTCTACTTTTAAAATTTCCAAATCTTTTTCAATATCTGCGTATGATGCGTATTTTTTTGTTTCCATAAAACTAATCATTAAAAAAGATTTCTGAAAATTTCTCTAAAATTGGCCCTTCAACAAACTTGTCTTTTATAAAGAAAAGTAAAATTGTAAAAACTAAATAGATTCCTCCTACCGTCAAAAATCCTAATGCGTTACTCTCCAATAAAGATCCAAATGCATATGCTGCTGCAAAAGATCCGAAAATCAAAAACATACTGAAACATAATAAAATCAACGTAAACTTAAAAATTAAAGTTGTTGATTTCATGGCAACTTTAAATCCCCAAAGTTTATAATAAGCCATTTGACTATCCAGATATACTTTAGCCTGTTCCTGAATGTTTTCGGTATTTTCTTTTAATTCTTCAAAAGCCATAATTATTGTTTTAATTAAAAAAAGAAACACAAAACAAACCGATCAATAATTGAATTTATTCTTAAATGAATAAATTTAGACAACTATAAATCAGGTAAGCTTTGTGTTTCTGAATTATTACTTCTGATACTTAGCGTTCTGTGTCTTTAAATCAGCCAATTTAGACTCTAAAAAAGAAATCACTTCTTCTGCTTTTTGGCTTACATTAGAAAGTAAATCATCAAAAGTACCATCTAGGCTTTGTGTAGCATTAGTAAATTTTTCACGAAGAACATCGGATGTTGCTCCAAATGAATCTTTCAAATTATTCTTTGTATCATCAAAGCCGTCTTTAAGTTTTTCTCTTGTTTTAGATCCTTTATCCGGAGCTAATAAAATTCCGACTGCCGCTCCAATTGCGGCTGCAGCTACTATTGCAGCTATAGTATTTGAATTATTTGACATGATATTAAATTTAAGTGATTAATAAAGATACTCAATTTGAAAGTAAAAAATATGTAATTAATTATACTTTAACAATACAATTAATACACATAAGCAACCGCTTCATATTTACCATCCGCTTTTTCAACAATGCTTACAAAAGGATATCCATTAGAAGCCGACTTTGTTTTGATTCGCAAAGCAGTATGATTTTTGTTCGCAATTGGCGGCTCCCCTTTTGTCTTCGTCGAGAGTCCGGTAAAATTAGCGGCCTGTTTTAAACCAATTGTCTTTTCCTGCGGCAAAACAGTTACCATTTTATAATCTGATTTTGAATTTACTATAACTTTATCTGTTATTTTTTGAGTTTGATTGGTTTGTTTATTAATAATTTTTGAAACTGCGAACTTCGTAATTTTGTGTTCTTCGAAACTTCCATGTAGCGAATAATGAATTAAATCATTTTCGTGTTTGATAAAATTAACATCTAACTCTTCTCCATTGTGTTTTGTAATTTGATGCGTTTGAGAAATTGCAATGTTTGCAAATAAAATAGCTAGTGTAAAAAATAAATTTTTCATAAGATTTAAATTTAAGGATTAAAAATTTTCAGTTCAAAATGAAAATCAAAAATTAAATAAACCACAAACCAATTTCATGAAATTTTTAAATTATGAATGAAAAATGAAAAATACTTTTACGTGAAGTATTATCAAACTAAAGTCACAACCAGCATCGACCATAAAACCAATTTTCAGAATTCAGATTTAGAATAAATTTCTAAACTCAAAAAATATATTTTTCGAATTATAGAACAACTCAGTTTCGATTCTTAAAGAGTCATTTTAAAATTATAAAATTTCAGATGTGACCTTTTGATAAAAATAGCAACTTTATAAACAATTGTATGTTAATAACGCGTTAAACTAAGAAAAACAAGGCTAAAAACTTAAATAAAGAGTCAAAACCAATAATAAATCAAAAAAGGTGTATTCTATTAGAGGATATAAAAAACTGCCTTAAAATCAATTTATGAAAGCCGTTTTTAAATAAAATTAACTATTATTTTTTAATTTTTAATAGATTTTATAAATAATAGATAAAAGTTTTTAAATTATATTTATAATAAATAAAATTGATATAATAATCTAATTAAAATTTTAAACCAATTTTTGAGAACTAAATATAAAATCCAGTCAAAAAACCAACTTTATAAACAATTCAGTGTTGATAACCTTTAAAGCAAGGTAAAACAGACTCTAAAGTCAAAATAAAGCTTCTGTTTTAATGATTTTGTAAAAGATGACTAATGTGTTGAAAGAATTAAAAAAATACTTAAAAATGAATTTATGAAGGTCTAATTATAAACAAAAAAACTATTAAAAATCACTTTTAAATAGAAAAAATAAATAATAAAAAAAAGCGCTTAAAAAAGCGCTTTCAATAGATTATAATGATGCTATTTATTAATTACTTCAAGTAAAATTTCTTTTTCTGTTTCTGTACTATTTTTTGGAGGATTATCATTTAATGCGAAAATCTCTTTTTTTAATTGATACTTAAAATCAATATTTTCCAGATCTCTTAAATTTAAAAGTGCTTTAGAACGGACATAAGTCGATTCACTTCTTAAAGACATTGCATATAATTTTTTAATATCTTCTTCCTCAAAATCAAAAGATTTTACTTTTGAATATTTTAAAATAAACTGAGCAAATAATAATGAACCTTTATTATTATTGATATTCTTTTTTAAGGAATTTTGCAATAATGAAAAACTTGAAATAGTTGCGATGCTCTCCCCTATTGCATTTTCAATTGCAAGTCTTTCCGGTTTACTTTCAACTTTAAAATATTTGTTGATTTCCTTTAAAGAATTATTAATACTGTTTTCTTCTTTTTTACCTTTTTCTTCCCAGGCGTCTTTCAGTCCAACAGTTTTGTTAAACACTATTTTTAAAGGAGTTGAGTCTTTATCAACCGTAAAATAACCCAAACGCTGAAACTGAAATTTATCTTCATTTTCAGCAGTTGACAAACTTGGCTCCACAAATCCTTTGATAATTTCCAGAGAATTTGGATTTACAAAATCAAGGAAATTTTTCTCTTTGTAACTGTCCGGAGCTTCGTCTGTAAACAAACGATCGTACAAACGAACTTCTGCTTCAACTGCATGCTGGATAGAAACCCAATGCAAGGTTCCGGATACTTTTCTCTGGCTTGCTTCTGTCCCACTTCCACTCAAAGAATCAGTATCATAAGTGACATGAATCTCTGTAATATTTCCATCAGCATCTTTTATAACACTTTCTCCTTTAATGATATACGCATTTTTAAGACGTACTTCTTTTCCTAAAGTCAAGCGGAAAAATTTAGCCGGGGCTTCTTCTAAAAAGTCTTCTCTTTCTATGTATAATTCACGTGAAAAAGGAACTTTTCTGAAACCAGCGTTTTCATCTTCCTGATTATTTTCTGCTTCCAGCCACTCTTCTTTTCCTTCCGGATAATTGGTAATTACCAATTTTACCGGATCTAAAACTGCCATTACACGAGGTGCAATTTTGTTCAGATCTTCACGAATACAAAATTCCAAAACGGATACATTGATCAAGTTATCACGTTTTGCAATACCAATTGTATTAGCAAAATTACGTAATGATGCAGCTGTATAACCACGTCTCCTTAGTCCTGAAATGGTTGACATTCTTGGATCATCCCAACCGTTAACATGCTTTTCCTTGACTAGTTGCTGTAATTTTCTTTTACTTACAACTGTATGTGAAAGATTACGTCTTGCAAATTCCCTTTGCTTTGGGCGAATCTGATTTTCATCAATAATCTGGTCTAAAAACCAATCGTATAATTCACGGTGGGGCAAAAATTCAAGGGTGCAAAATGAATGTGAAATTGCTTCTAAATAATCACTTTGTCCGTGTGCCCAATCGTACATTGGATATATTTTCCAGGTATCTCCGGTTCTATGATGATGTTTGTGTAAAATCCTGTACATGATAGGATCACGCATCAACATATTGGTTGACTTCATGTCTATTTTTGCACGAAGAATATGAGTTCCGGCCTCGAATTCACCATTTTTCATTCTTTCGAATAACTCCAGATTTTCTTCAACAGAACGATTTCTATAAGGACTATCGGTTCCAGTTGTTGACGGAGTTCCTTTTTGAATTGCCATATCTTCGGAAGACTGACTGTCAACATACGCCTTATCTTTTTTAATTAATACAACAGCCCAGTCGTATAATTGTTGGAAATAATCTGAAGCATAACGTTCTTCTGCCCAGGTATAACCTAACCATTCCACATCTTTTTTAATAGCGTCAACAAATTCCTGTTCTTCTTTTTTAGGATTGGTATCGTCAAAACGTAAATTCACAGGCGACTGATAATCAATTCCCAAACCAAAATTTAATGCAATTGAACTAGCGTGCCCGATGTGCAAATATCCGTTTGGCTCCGGCGGAAAACGAAAACGTAATTTAGAATTTGAAAGACCTGATTTCAAATCTTCTTCTATGATTTGTTCAATAAAATTAAGTGATTTCTCTTCTGATGCCATTATTTATAGTAATTTTAGCAAAGATAAAAAAAAGGTTTCAGGTTTCAGGTTTAAAGTTACTTAAGTAGTATTAAACCTGAAATTTTTAAACTTTAAACTATATTTAAAATGGGAGTCATAAAACTAAAAAATATCCGAACTTTCTCTTACCACGGATGTTTGATCGAAGAAGGAAAAATTGGATCTGATTATACTGTAGATTTAAAAATTAAAACCAATTTACAGCAGTCGGCCGACTCAGATCATCTTGGAGATACCGTTGATTATGTACATTTGAATAAAATTGTTACGGAAGAAATGGCTATTCGCTGTAATTTATTGGAACATGTAGCCAAAAGAATCAATATTCGTGTTTTGGCAGAGATTGCAACGATTGAAAAAACTACAGTTTCAGTTTCTAAAATAAATCCTCCTATTGGTGGTGATGTTGAATCAGTTACTATAAAAATGTCGCAATATAGAAAGTAATTTCCTTTGGTTAGAAAACTAATTTTTTAAAATAGTTACTTTTAAACTTTTGAGTTTTAAAGATTTTAGTTACTTTTGCCATCCGTTCAACTATGGCGTCGTGGCCGAGCGGCTAGGCTGGGCTCTGCAAAAGCTCCTACTCCGGTT
>NZ_JBDTTP010000045.1:0-34935 GCF_039930565.1 Flavobacterium sp.
ATAGTTTCTTGTAAAATTACTAATTTTAAGGTTTCGAACACTTATGATTTGCAATCCGTGCCCGCAAAGATTAGACACAATAAGTATATCAGGATTAGTTGATAGAGAGACATAGACTGACTATATTTTCGATAATCAATTAGGATAAAAAAATATTATCATCTGATTGAAAAATATTTTTCTTAAATTAGAGAAACAATTAAATTCAAAAAACATGAATACATCAAAAATAATAGGAATAATTCTGATCGTTATTAGTCTCGCTGTCGGGTATATAGGAATCAACAAAATAGCTGATAATACAAAAGAAATTAATTTATTAGGACTAAAAATTGACGCCTCCAACGAATCCGGTAAGGAAAAGGGATATCTTTATTTAGGTCTGGCCGTGATTTTACTTGCAGGCGGAGTTTACACAGTTAATAAATCAAAATAAAGTGTAGTGGGCAGGTATTGTAAATATTGTATGAAGATGTAAACAATTGAATCTTTATGCTAGTCGAAAGGAGCAAATGTTTTTTTAAGTTCTTGTTTTATTCTTTTTCACAGAAACATATAGATTTAACTCCCTCATATAAATAAGTACTGTATTTGAAGATAATTGATATCCGGATTTTTGAAGTTCAGCTGTGATACGCCTGGAACCGTAACGCTTTTTGGATGCTATAAATATCCTTGTAATTTCTTCTTTAACCGTTATTTTCCATTTTTGTCGTTCAGAAACATATTCATATTTCCATTTATTATAGCTGCCTAAGTTTACACCAAGAGTTTTGCACATCAGATAACTGGAGTATTTGTCTTCATTTTCTGTTATGTACTGAAATGTAGAAAGAGATTTATTTTGAAGATAATCAGCTGCTCCTTTAATAATTTCAAATTGTGTATTTAATTTTTTAATTTTTATTTTAAGATCAAAAATCTTTTTGTCATCAGTACTTAATTTGCCTTTGCCATAGTCAGAAAAACTTTCCGGACCATGTATTATAAAGTTCTTGCGCCAATTAAATAATGAGTGGCTTGTGATATTAAATTTTTGAGCTACTTCAGCTATTGTTCCTTTTTCGAAACTTAGCATGACAGCTTTCATTTTTAAATCGTGGCTATAACTATTTTTATTTTCTTTCATAAGTAAAGACTATCGTTTTGGAAAATTAATTTTCCGCATTAAATTCCTCAATAGATTTATAATCGAGCGCTGAATGTCTTCTTTTTTTGTTGTACCAGTTTTCTATATAATCCTTTATTTCCATTCGCATTTCTGTTGGTGCTAGTAATCTTCCTTGCATATGTATTAACTCTCTTTTCAGCGAATTAAAAAAGCTTTCAGAAACAGCATTATCAATACTGTTAGCTTTGCGGCTCATGCTTCGGACACATTTGTATTTATCAAGAGTAGATGTGAATAGTTTGTTGGCATACTGCACTCCTCTGTCTGAGTGGAATAATAGGCCATCCTTAACTTTGCGGTTTTTTACTGCCATTCTAAAGGCGGGCAAGCTAGTGGTTTTTGTAGATAATGCAGAACCGATGTTCCAGCCTACTACTTTTCGGTCATATAAATCGATAATGACAGTGAGATACAAAAACCTTTTGTCAATCTGGATATACGTAATGTCCGAAACCCAAACATTAGAAGGCTTATCTGTTTTAAACTGCCTGTTCAGAATGTTGGGCGACGTGTACAAATTGTGCTTTGAATCAGTAGTTATTTTGAATTTCTTTTTGACTTTGCTTCTAAGTTTCAGCTGTTTCATATAAAATGAAACCTGCCCTTCAGATATTTGAAATCCCTGTTTGCGCAGTTCTCTTGTGATTCTGATGCATCCGTAATGTTGATTAAATTCATAAAATACGGAAGTTATTGTCTCTTTAAGCAATCTGACACGGGCTTCACTTTTTGAAGTAGGCTGTTTCGTCCATAAATTGTAAGTTGAAGTTGAAGCTCCCAAAACCTCGCACATAATACCAATAGGATATTTTTTTTTATTTTCATTGATAAAGTTGTAAAGCGCATCTTTGCCCTGGGGTTTAAATTTTATGCCTTTTTTCAGTATTTCCAATCTTAACTGTGATTCTGAAAGTTCTTTTTCTAATTCAAAAATCTTCTTGTCTTCATAGTAAACTCTTTTTCTGCCTTTGCCGGGAAAACTTCCATTCCCGAATTTCCTATAGACTGCGCGCCATTTAGAAAGTAATTTTGGAGAGATATCAAGTTCTATGGAAGTGTCAATAACATTTTTTCTGTTATAACTTAACAAAACGGCATTTTCTTTAAAATCAGGGGTATAACGTCTCATTTTTTTCGCCATATTATGAGTGTTTGAGTTCTCGGCTAAGCTATTAAAAATCATATTGAAAATACTCTGTAATTTTACTATACTTTTTTGCTAAAAGAGTACATCAAATAGAATTACATCTAATGGTTTGTAAAAATTTATTTATACATTCGTAAATAATATTGTATGCAGTGATCAGACATATCTACCCTAAAATAGGATGGCTTTGCGTGATTTTGTCATACATATAAATGAGTTGGCAGATATTTTGACAAAAACGAAAGTATGATGGAAGATGAAATAAAGAGTTTAATTCCTATTGACAAAGTGTATGAAGATGCTTTAAGTCCTGCAATGAAGCAAATTGGAAAATCGCTCGAAAGTGTTGCGAAAACTTCAAGATTTTTACTTGCTCCATTTGAGTATTTATCGAAGCAACACGATAGATGGGAAAAATACTTGGAAAAAGTCTCAGAAAAAGTTGACAAGGAAAACTTAATCGAAGGTCATCCTCAAATTGTAATTCCAACATTAGAAGGTTTAAGTTTAACATATGAAAATACTTTGTTAAGCGAATTATTTGTTAATCTTTTAGCAATTTCTATTGACAAATCTAAACAAGATTTGGCTCATCCAGCATTTCCAAGTATAATCAAACAGTTAAGTAGAGATGAAGCAGTAATATTGTTTTATCTCAAACAGAAAAGTTATAAATTGAAACAAAAATCAGATTATAATGAAGAATTAAACTCTTTTACAAATCAAGAAATACTTTTGGAAGAATTCCCAATAGAAAAACTCGATTTTCCACAAAATTTTTGGATGAATATGAATCATTTAAATAGTTTAAATCTTGCAGTAACTTGGCAAGTTGGTCAGCAAGAAGTAATTTATGACACAATAACACAAAAACAAACGGGAGTATTTATAAATAGCGAAAGAAGATTAATGGAATTTGGTGAATTGTTTGCGAATGCTTGTATACCGAATGAGTTTATCGAACTATAAAGACATCTGCCAACCATCATTTGGTTATGGTGGGATTAGGCTTAATTTGAAGATGGTTTTGTACTTGTGAAATTAGTCATTAATCGAAGATTACACTTGTTTAATCCGCCACATCGCCAAGCGACCAAACGTTAGGCAACATTAATTCACGAAATCAGAGAGTCTACTTAAAATGAAAAGAAAACATACAAATTAAAAAATGTTTTTGATAATTATTGTTTTCAACAATTTGCTTTTTATCCATAATTCTGATGGAAATGTTTCTGCAGAAAAGATTAGCGATAAAATTCAAACACATTGTTTTGAAAATTTTAAACCTTTTATCCAACAAAACGCGTTATAAAACGAATTGCCCTAGCCCTGATGGGAGGGAAAATCCTTTTGTGCCGGGGTTCGGCATAAAAGATTGGAAGGACAGCAGGAAATAGCTCCTGAAATTCCAAATTGATTCATTCCTTAGCTTGGAAAGATCGCATCATGCATATTACGTTGATTCTAAGGAACTTCAATTATCGGTTTCAATTCATATCGCTATTAAATAGCTGTAAAAAATAAAAAGCTCCTTATGAAAAGGAGCTTTTTTGTTAAACAAATAAAATTAACTGAACCAAAATTAAATAGTTTATTAAAAAGTAGGCAATAGAACTTTATCCAATACGTGGATGATTCCATTAGAACATTGCACATCAGTGGCTACAATATTGCTGTTTCTGTTACTAACATCCAACAAACGGGTAGGCGTAAATTTTACTGTTACGTTTTGTCCCGAAAATGTGGTAATAACCTGGTCGTTTGTCAGTTGTGCCGCTTGAACATTCGCTCCTGTAACCACATGATATTTTAACGTTTTTTCTAAAACAGCCGCTGGAATATCAGCTAATCCTGTATAGCCAGTTTCGGTTAAAAATGCGCCAAAAGCTGCATTTGTTGGTGCAAATACAGTAAATGGGGAATTAGCTGTTCCGGATAATGTTGCTGCAAAACCAGATGCCGGATTGTACGTTAATGCTGCTACCAAAGTGGTGAAATTTGGGTTTGCTTTAGCATGATCAACAATAGTTGGAAGACCAATTACAGCATCTACACTATGAATAACCCCATTTGACGCTATGATGTTAGGCGTGATTACTTTTGCAACGCCATTTAACTTTACTCCGGATGAAAGGTCTACAAACATACTAAGCGTATTGGTTGCAGAGGCTCCTCCTTTTGCAAGTGTTTTAATATAACCCGTCGTTAAATCCGTAGATTTTACGTTACCAGACACTACATGATTTAGTAAAATTTGCTTTAATACATCCGTTGGTACCTCATTAATGGTAGCATAAGGAGTAGTTTTTAAAAAAGCTGTGAAGGCAGCGTTTGTAGGGGCAAAAACAGTAAATGGTCCCGCGCCTTTAAGCGTTAAGGCCAGGTCAGCTTTTGTTAAGGCTTCCACTAAAATCGAGAAATCCTTATTTTGGGATGCAATACCTGTTATGGTAGTGTCTGCAACAGCAGGATTGTCGTCATCGTTATTACACGATGTAATTAATGATGTAAAGAAAATAAGAAATAATACTTTTTTAATAATCGATAAATTTTTCATTTTTTGTTGTTTAATGTTGATAAAATCGTTTTTATTGGGAGAATGAAGTTAATAATTAATTTTCTATTTTGTTTAATATATTTTAAAAAATGTTAAACATTATTTTCTATTTGTGTTTTTAAATTTAAATGCTTTTTTGTTCTATTGTCCGTTTTATAAGGGTTATAATAGGCTATTGTGACCTATTATTTTATATTTTTTTGTTTATATTTTTATTAATTTATATTAACAAAATATTTAGAAAAACAGCAAGAAAGCTTTTTTTAAATTGCAATTATTAGGTACAGTACCGATTACTAATTATTTAATTAGTTACAATTTCAAATCTGAATTATTTAGGAATTAGTAATATTCGTCTATAAAATTAGAAGATAGTAATTCCTGATTTAGATAATTGTGGAATCCTTAAAACCACATCGTTACTTCATAATTTTTTTTTCAGAAAGAATTCTTCCCACAACAAATTCGTTAACTTTACTTGGCAGCAAAACTTAGAATTCATTATTTAAAACAATCAGACTATCAAAAGGCATCCTCTTTTAACACCGCGAAAAGCTTCTGTATTGAACTTAGATACAGCAAATGCTTTATTTGCAGAAATTATAAAATCAGGACTTCCTTTTGGTTATCAGCAGGCGAACTGCCATAATATTTCGCATTACATCAAATTGTTATTAGAATCTAAAGGATACCAATGTGCCAAAATCTGGGCCTTTGCGCCGGTAGTGTATTCGATGACGAGTTCGCGATTGATTTCGTTTGCCGATAAAAAGAATATTTCGCCAACCGGAAAAATAGACTGGGGTTATCACGTGGCTCCGGTACTACAAGTCAGAATTGGAAATAAAGTCCGCAAAATGGTGATCGATCCGGGATTGTTTCCTAAAAGCCCTGTGCGTTACAGAACCTGGCTTGCGAAACTAAAAACCCGAAATATCATTTATTTGATCATGGACTCCGAATGGTATTTGTACAATTCGTCTATGATTCCGAATTCGGAATTTCACAGCAAGTCGAATGAATTGTCAGACGAAGATCCGCCCAACATTGAACTGCCCGAATGGTTTTCGGATAAATTAGTTACGGACTTTTTCAAGTATGAAGAAGACGCTCTGGAAGGAAATTGGATTCCACACGGACTGGCGGTAAACGAAACTGCAATGGCTTTTTATAATGCCGAAATAAAACCGATTCTGAATTCCAACAGACATCAGGATTTAGTGGCTGATTACAAAATGATGGTGGGGAATGTCTTTAATTTTGAAACTGTTTTTAGAGACCATAATTCGAATGATGAAATGACGACTGAATTTCAAACTAAACATCAGGATATCATAGCCCAATACCGCGAAATTTATTTGTCTAATTTTAATAAATGGAAAGAAGCTATGGCGTTTTTAAATTCGGTCATAAACAAATCGTGATGGTTTTTGTTCATTCTAACACGTCTTATAAACCAAAAGTCCTAGCCCTGATGGGAGGGAAAATCCTTTTGTGCCGGGGTTCGGCATAAAAGATTGGAAGGACAGCAGGAAAAGCTTCTGATCAATGTCAAAAGGCAATATCAATGACAATGTCAACTTCAAAAAATCAATTGCAATTCTAAAAAACCAAATTTCAAAAGCTTCAATTGGTCCTGAAATGAAATTATCACAAAAAAAGCGTTGAACCTTTGTTGCTGTGTAACTCAGAACCTAAAAAAAAGTATTTTTGTAACTCAGAACACAATCCGTTTTAGGCCATAAATTCAGCTATAATGTCATTAATTAAAGAGTTACAACAATTATCAGCATCATTAGAAGGAACACTTTTATACGATGATCTTCATAAAACGCTTTATTCGACCGATGCTTCGGTGTACCGGATCAAACCAAAAGCGGTTGCCGTGCCTAAAACGATAGCAGATATCAGTAAAGTGATTCGGTTTGCGGCGGAGCACCATATTTCGATTACGCCAAGAACAGCCGGAACTTCACTTGCCGGACAAACAGTTGGCGACGGAATTGTGGTGGATGTTTCGAAGAACTTTACCAAAATCCTGAATTTCGACCCGATTAAAAAAACCGTTACCGTACAACCCGGTGTGATTCGCGACGAACTGAATTTATTTTTGAGATCTCATAACGTGTTTTTCGGACCGAATACTTCGACATCCAACCGCTGTATGATTGGTGGAATGGTGGGCAATAATTCTTCAGGGACAACTTCGATTCGCTATGGCGTGACGCGCGATAAAATTGTGGAAATTAAAGCGATTTTGAGCGATGGGTCGGATGTGGTTTTTAAGGAACTGACTTCGGCGGAATTTATCGAAAGAACCAAAGGCGATACGTTAGAAAATAAAATTTACAAAAGCATTTTTGAGGAGCTTTCCGTTAAAGCAACTCAGGATGAAATTATAAAAGAATTTCCGAAACCGGAGATTCACAGAAGAAATACAGGTTATGCAGTTGATATTTTATTGAAATCGGATTTGTTTGGCGGAACTGAACCAACCATAAATCTCGGAAAATTACTTTGCGGAAGTGAAGGAACGCTGGCTTTTACAACTGAAATTACCTTAAAAACAGACAATTTGCCGCCCGTTCATAATATTATGGTGGTGGCGCATTATCATAGTATTCAGGAATCGCTGGAATCTGTTGTGGTGGCGATGAAACATCATTTGTACACTTGCGAAATGATCGATGACACGATTCTGGATTGTACCAAAACCAATCGCGAACATGTAAAAAACAGGTTCTTTTTGCAGGGCGAACCTAAGGCGATTATGATGTTTGAAGTGGCTTCGCACGATCCGGAAGATGCCGAAAATCAGGCCAATGCTTTGGTGGCTGATTTAGAAAAAAATAATTTTGGTTACGCACTCGTAAAAATTTACGGAGCGGATATTGAAAAGGTAAACGAATTGAGAAAAGCCGGTCTCGGACTTTTGGGAAGTATAGTAGGTGACGACAAAGCAGCCGATTCTATTGAGGATACTGCGGTTGAATTGAGTGATTTACCGGCTTACATTGCGGAGTTTTCAGCGATGATGCTGCGTCACGGACAAGGCGCCATTTATTACGCACACGCCGGAGCGGGGGAACTGCATCTGCGTCCGGTTTTGAACTTGAAGAAAACTTCTGACCTTAAGTTATTCAGAACCATTGCGACCGATGTGGCAATTTTGGTGAAGAAATACAGAGGTTCGCTAAGCGGGGAACACGGCGACGGAATTGTGCGCGGCGAATTTATTCCGTTTATGATTGGCGAGATGAATTATGAATTGTTGAAAAGAATTAAATTGGCATTTGACCCGAATTCGGTTTTGAATATCGGTAAGATTGTTAATGCCTTAAAAATGGACGAAAACCACCGTGTTGTTTCGGGAAGAGACGAACCGGATATTAAAACGTTTCAGGATTTCTCAGACAGTTTAGGGATTCTGCGTGCTGCCGAAAAATGTAACGGATCGGGGGATTGCCGAAAATTGCCATCGGCAGGAGGAGCAATGTGTCCGAGTTATCGTGCGACCAAAAATGAAAAAGAAACCACGCGCGCGAGAGCGAATGCGCTGCGTGAATATTTGACGTATTCTGAGAAAGAAAATAAATTTGACCAGAAAGAATTATACGAAGTTTTTGAGTTGTGCGTAAGCTGTAAAGCCTGCGCCAGCGAATGTCCTAGTAATGTGGATGTGGCGACTTTAAAAGCAGAGTTTTTATACCAATATCAAAAAGCAAATGGATTCTCGACCCGAAACAAGATTTTTGCACATAATGCAAAACTCAATAAAATGGGAAGTTTGTTTCCGTCGATTACGAATTTTATTTCGAATCAGGCTTTCGTTAAGAATAGTATGGGAATTGCGCCGGAAAGAAAGGTGCCGTTACTGGCCAAAAAGACTTTTAGAAAATGGTTTCAAAAATATAAACCTTCAGCTACGGATTTCCCAAGTGGAAGACTTTATTTGTTTGTAGATGAATTTACCAATTATTATGATGTGAATATCGGAATCGATGCTTTCGAACTATTAACTAAATTAGGATATCAGGTTTTGGTGATCGACCATGAAGAAAGCGGAAGAGCGTATTTGTCTAAAGGATTTCTGGAAGAAGCCAAGAAAATCGCCAATCATAATGTCAATGTTTTTAAAGATCTGGTTTTAGGAAATGCTCCTTTGGTTGGAATAGAACCTTCGGCTATTTTGACTTTCAGGGATGAATATCTTCGCCTGGCGGATGATAAAGAAACGGCTGAAAAAATTTCGCATGATACGTTTACCATCGAAGAATTCTTTAAAAAAGAAATTATCGACGGTAAAATAACACCGGATTCCTTTTCTGAAGAAAAAAAAGAAATCAAGATTCACGGGCATTGCCACCAAAAGGCATTGAGTTCTGTAGAAGCGACTTTTATAATGCTGAATTTGCCTAAAAACAATGTGGTTACGATTTATAATTCGGGTTGCTGCGGAATGGCGGGATCTTTCGGCTACGAAAAAGAACATTATCAGGTAAGTATGCAAATGGGAGAGGACACTTTATTCCCAAAAGTTAGAAATACCGCAGAAAACGTAAAAATAGCTGCCGCAGGTACTAGTTGCCGCCATCAGATTTATGATGGAACAAGTCGGGAAGCACAGCATCCGGTTAGTATTTTGAGAAGCTGTTTGAAGTGATTTTAGACTTAGATTTTTTGTCTCACGCAGATTTGGCAGATTGAGCAGATTTTAAATAATAAATCTGCTTAAAACTTTTTTAAATCTGCGTGAAAAAAAAATAATTCAGAATGTTGCAAAAACTTTGTGAATTTCTTTCTTAGTGGAACTTCTTTGCGAGCCTTCGTGAAACAACTCTATTTTATTGCAACTTTCTTTTCCGTTTCGGCAGCTTTGTAAATTGCATTGATGACTTTAATATCTTTTAATCCTTCTTCTCCGGTAATATGGTTGGGGAGTTTTTTGTTTTCCAGTAATAATTTAGAAATTTCATCCATTTGCGTTTGCTGTTGGTTGATAACAGGGAATTTCAATGGTCCGTTGGATGATTTTCCTTCAAATGGTCCATAGCTCAAAGCCGGACTTAATTCAAACGAACCTTCATCTGCGGAAGCGTACAATCTGTCAATATCGTAATTAACAGAAGTATTACAATTTGCCACGGCACCGCTCTGGAATTCCATTTGCCAGGAGATACTTTCTTCTGTTTCAGAAAAAATTTGTTTGTTATATACAGTTCCAAATTGCGCAGTAACAGCTATGGGTTCTTCTCCCAAAATATAACGGCTCGCCTGAATACAATATACTCCTAAATCCATTAATGGTCCACCTCCTGATAATTTTTTGTTAAGTCTCCATTCGTTTCGGTCACTTAAATTGACAGTGCTTTTTGTGTCAAGCGGATCATGTATTTTGTAACCAAGAGAAGCTTCTATAAAACGGACTTGACCAAAAACTTTTTCCTGTCCCAATCGCTTTATTTCTAAATGTGTTGGTTCATAATGCAAACGATAACCAATCGCCAATTGCACTTTATTATCGGCGCAGACTTTTATCATTTGTTCGCAATCCTGAACAGAAATCGCCATAGGTTTCTCTGTAATTACATGTTTGCCGGCTTTTGCTGAGCGAATTACAAATTCTTTGTGCAATCCGTTTGGCGTGACCACATAAACCAAATCAATATCCTTGTTTTTTACTATTTCATCGAAGTTTTCATAATTATAGATATTCTTCTCAGGAATATCATACTTACTTTTCCATTTTTCAGCTTTTGAGGGCGTTCCTGTAACTATCCCCGTAAGTTTGCAATATTCAGAAAGCTGAATGCCTTCAGCCAGCATTGAAGCATAATTGCCAAGGCCACACAAGGCAATATTTAATTTTTTCCCAGTGTATGGAATTTTATTCAATTCCGGAGCCGATAAAAACGAAGGAAGAGTTGTTACAATCATTGAAGCACCAACTCCCATCCCAAATTTATTTACAAATGAACGTCTTGAAATTTTCGCCATAATTTTACCTTTAAATTAAGTGTAATTTATAAGTAAACTATTTCTGTAAAATGTTACAATGTAGAGGTTGTAAAATGTTTCTGATTAACTTAATAAAACTTTCTTTCCCGTCTCAGCAGCTTTATAGATAGCATTAATAACCTTAATATCTTTCAGTCCTTCTTCTCCAGTAATGTGGACAGGGAGTTTTTTGTTTTCCAGCAATAATTTAGAGATTTCATCTAATTGTTTCTGCTGTTGTTTAATTGGGGCGAATTTTATAGGTCCATTTGTTGATTTTCCTTCATAAGGACCGTAGCTTAAGCCCGGACTTAATTCAAAAGAACCTGCATCTGCAGCTGCATAAGTCCTGTCAATATTGTAACCGACGGAGCTGTTGCAATTTGCCATTGCGCCACTCGGAAATACCATTTGCCAGGAGATACTTTCTTCTGTTTCAGAAAATCTTTTTTTATCGTTTACAGTTCCAAATTGAGCCGTAACCGAAATAGGTTCTTCACCTAAAATATAACGGCATGCCTGAATACAATAAATGCCTAAGTCCATTAATGGGCCGCCACCGGATAATTTTTTGTTTAATCTCCAGTGCGCAGGATTATTGACATCAACAGGAGGTTTTGCAATGGTATCATAAGTTTTATATCCAAGGGATGATTCTATATATCGTACTTGTCCAAAGACTTTTTCCTGTCCTAATCTTTTAATTTCTAAATGGGTTGGTTCATAATGCAGACGATAGCCAACAGCTAATTGTACACTGTTGTCGTTGCAGGCTTTTATCATCTCTTCGCAGTCTTTAACCGTAATCGCCATTGGTTTTTCGGTAATGACATGTTTTCCTGCTTTGGCAGATCGGACAACAAACTCTTTGTGCAGACTATTAGGAAGGATAACATACACCATATCAATATCCTTGTTTTTTACTATTTCATCGAAATTTTGATAGTTATAAATATTTTTTTCCGGGATATTGTACTGCTCTTTCCATTGAATCGCTTTTGCAGGAGTTCCGGTAACAATACCCGCCAGATTGCAATATTCTGAGCCCTGCATAGATTCTGCAACCCTTTTAGCATAAATTCCTAAACCGCATAAGGCAATATTTATTTTTTTACCGGTATAAGGAATTGCGGTTTTTTCTGTTTCAACCATGAAAGAAGGCAGCGTTGTCATAATAACAGAAGCGCCAACGCCCATGCCGAATTTATTCACAAAGGAACGTCTTGAAATATTTTTCATAAAATTTATCTTTAAATTAAATACTATTATCGTAAAGTTTTTTGGAAATATGGCATTTATAGCTCGTTATAAAATGCACATCAGGAAAGAAATAGCTGCAGGATGAAATGAGCAATAAAAACATTTTTTATATTAGGTAAATTCGGCAGTATAAAAACAAATTTAAAAAAATCTATTGGAATCTTTTTGATCTATTGAAAAATAAACGGTGAGAATCTATTTAATTTGTGAAAAAACGGATTCTCAAATCCTGTCAATCAAAGAATCGAAATTTGTTACATTTATAGAATTTCTTAGTAAAAAACATTCACATAAACAAAATCGTTTTATATATTTGATTTCAGGATAATTTTTGCATTATTTGCAAAATAAAAGCGTAAAGTCTGAAATATATTAATTTTAAAAGCAGAACAACATATGGCGTTATCAGGTTTATTCCGCAAGAAAACAGTACAGGATATTTTGAAGCAGGTTGCCAAGAACGAAGCTGATGGACATAATGCATTAGGAAAACATTTAACAACAAGAGATTTAACTGCTTTTGGGATCGCAGCTATTGTAGGTGCGGGTATTTTTAGTACGATTGGAAAAGCCAGTGCCGATGGCGGACCAGCCGTGATATTTTTGTTTTTATTTACTGCATTGGCTTGTGGTTTTGCCGCTTTTGCCTATGCCGAATTTGCGTCAATGGTTCCAGTTTCAGGAAGCGCTTACACGTATTCGTATGTTGCTTTTGGGGAATTGATTGCCTGGATAATCGGTTGGGCTCTTATTATGGAATATGCCGTTGGAAATATAACGGTCGCAATCTCCTGGAGTGATTATTTTACAGGATTACTCCAGAGTGGCGGAATTCATCTTCCGCAATGGATTCAGATGGATTATTTAACAGCATCCAACGGATTTAAAGATGCTACAGCTCTAATGCAGGGAGGAAAAACATACGAAAACTTAGATGCCGGATTACAATCAGCTTATACAGCCTGGACAACAGCGCCAACATTAGGATCTTTTCATTTTGTGGCCGATTTACCGGCCTTATTTATCATTGTTTTAATTACGGCTCTGGTTTATAGAGGAATGAAAGAATCCCGTAACGCCAGTAATATAATGGTAGTCGTTAAACTGTGTATTGTACTTTTAGTGATAGCAGTAGGAATATTTTATGTAGATACAGCCAATTGGGATCCGTTTGCACCTAATGGGGCAACGGGAGTTTTAAAAGGCGTTTCAGCCGTTTTCTTTGCTTATATTGGTTTTGATGCAATCTCTACAACGGCTGAAGAATGTAAAAATCCGCAGCGTGATTTACCACGCGGCATGATGTGGGCGATTATAATCTGTACTATTTTATATATTGCTATTGCCTTGGTTTTAACCGGAATGGTGCGTTATAATGAATTGAATGTTGGTGATCCTTTGGCATTTGTTTTCGATAAACTAGACTTAAAATGGATGTCCGGAATTATTGCGGTAAGTGCCGTAGTAGCAATGGCAAGCGTTTTACTGGTTTTCCAGATGGGACAGCCTCGTATCTGGATGAGCATGAGCCGTGACGGTTTATTGCCAAAGAAATTTTCTACCGTTCATCCAAAATTCAAAACGCCCTCTTTTGCAACCATCGTAACCGGTTTTGTAGTAGCGGTTCCGGCTTTGTTTTTGAACCTGACAATGGTAACCGATTTATGCAGTATCGGAACTTTATTTGCCTTTGTACTGGTTTGCGCCGGAGTTTTGGTATTGCAGAATAAAACGGATATTCCAAGAGGAAAATTCAAAACACCGTATGTAAATTCTAAATATATATTGCCGGTTTTAATTATAATCGGATTGTATTATGCATTTGCTTTTAATACTAAAGCTACAATTGGTTTTATTAGTAATGAGGCACAAATTAACGATGCAACGACAATTATCACTTCTCTGGATAAGGAAGAATCTGCAAAGGTTTTTAATTATTTGCAAAGTAAAGATGTTCAGAATAAAACGGCAGAATCTTCTGACTTAGAACATTTACTCGGTCAATATCAGGATGACAATGCAAAATATGCTGCCGTTGTAAAAGACTTGCCAATTGACAATTCTCTGAAATACGAATCAGGTTTCAGTTTATTCAAACATAAAATTCCAATGTGGATCTTCTTATTTGTCTTAGTTGGATTAACAATTTGGTCATTCAGACAAAATTTATCTTTGATCCCGCTTTTAGGATTGATCTGCTGTCTGTACATGATGGCCGAATTGAGCGTCTGGAACTGGATTTACTTCATCATCTGGTTATTAATAGGATTGTTTATTTATTTTACATATAGTAGAAAGAATAGTAAATTGAACTTTCCTGCAGAGGGTAAAAGTTAAAAGTTAGAAGTTAAAAAGCTATATGTTGAAAAGCCGTTCTGAAAATTAATTCAGAACGGCTTTATTATTTTCACAGATATAATTGATTAAATAACTTAGCGATCCTCTGCGAAAAAACTCTGCGTATCTCCGCGAAATAAAACTACAAAATCCCTAACTCCACCATACAAGCCTTCATCATCTCATAAGTACGCTGAATATCATTATCCAAACCAATCGAGAACCGGATCAAACCATCTGTCAATCCCATTTCAGCTTGTTCTTCTAACGGAATTTCACTAGAAGTAGAAGTTCCGGGAGCGCTGAATAATGTTTTATAAAATCCTAAACTCACTGCCAAATAGCCTAAATTTCTGGCCTGCATCAACTCCATCAATTCATTGGCTTTAGCTAATGTTCCAACGTCAATCGTCATCATTCCTCCGAAACCATATTCCGGATTAATCATTGTTTTATACAATTCATGGCTCGGGTGACTTTTTAATCCCGGATAAACCGTTTTTAAACCATCCGCTTCAAATTGATCCGCCAGAAAGTGAGCGTTATGGCTGTGTTGTTTAATTCTGATATGAAGTGTGCGCAGATTTTTCATCACAGAAGCCGAACGTAAACTATCCATCGTTGGGCCTAAAAGCATGCTGGCTCCGGAGTTTACATTTTTCAAAGCATTAATAAATTCCTTCGATGCGCACGTTACGCCACCAACTGTATCACTGCTTCCGTTAATGTATTTTGTTAGACTATGAATCACGATATCGGCACCTAATTTAGCCGGAGAAACCGATAAGGGCGAAAACGTATTATCAACCACCAATTTCAAATTATGCTTTTTGGCAATTTTTGCCAATCCTGCAATATCAGCCACCTCCAACAACGGATTGCTTACCGTTTCGCAATACAAAACTTTCGTTTTTGGTGTAATGGCAGCTTCCACAACATCCAGTTTTGTAATAGCAACAAAGCTCGTTTCAATACCAAATCTAGGTGCGAAATTCTTCAAGAAAGCATACGTTCCGCCATAAATAGTCCGGCTCGAAACAATGTGATCGCCCGCATTGCAAAGCTGCAACAAAGTAGGCGTAATCGCTCCCATTCCGGAAGCCGAAACATTCGCCGTTTCCGTTCCTTCCATCGCTGCCAAAGCCTGATCGAGATACAAATTACTTGGCGATGAATGGCGGGAATACAAATAGCACCCTTCCATATTTCCTTCAAAAGTATCAAACATCGTTTTGGCCGAAAGAAATGTATAAGTAGAGGAATCAGAAATCGAGGGATTCACACCGCCAAATTCCCCAAAGTATTGCAAATCCTGAATTTTATCTGCCGGGTTAAAGTTTTTCATTTTTTATGTCATTGCGAGGAAAGAAGCACTCGAGCGCCAGCGAACTGAGCGTAAGCTAATCTCATCCTCAAGATTAATATTATTCTTTAGAAGCTATTCCTGCTATCCGTTGCAATCTTTTGTGCCAAACCCCGGCACAAAAGGATTTCCACTTCTATCAGGGCTAGGGCATTCGTTTTCAAAAGAAAATCCATTCAAAATAACGCTTTAATAGAAAATTAATCAATGATGTTTCTGATAATTAGATTTTAAAACTATTAATCTAATCTTATAAAGATTATTAATCTAAATTTGCTGTATGAATTCGAAATTAATAGTTTTTCTTTCATCAACTAACAACCATCAACCACAAACCATCAACTAAAATGACTTTAGACGCCACAGATAAAAAACTCCTGGTTTTATTACAAACCGACAGTAAAAAAACAACCAAGGAATTGTCCTTAAAACTCAATCTTTCGGTAACAGCTGTTTATGAAAGAATCAAAAAATTAGAGCGTGAAGGCATTATCAAAAACTATGTAGCATTAGTTGATAAATCAAAAATCGAAAAAGGATTTGTGGTTTTCTGTCACTTAAAACTCATTCAGCACACCAAAGAATTCCTAACCAAATTTGAAAGCGAAGTCATTAAACTTAACGAAGTTTTAGAATGCCATCACGTAAGCGGTGATTACGATTACATTTTAAAAGTCTTAGTAAAAGATATGGAAGCGTATAGAGAATTCTTGGTTACCAAGCTCACAACCTTGCAACATATCGGTAGTACACAAAGTACTTTTATGATTAGCGAAGTGAAAAATTCTACAGTTATTTTTTAAAAGACTTAAAGAGACAAACATTTTCAGAATCATTCTTTCCATGCAAAAATAAAAGTATTAAATTTGAATTAAATACAATAATATGGAAACGAAGGAACTAAGGCATAAACTAATAAAGGATTTTGGAAAATTCATTGAAGACGATTCCAAATTAGAAATTTTAGAAAGTGTTTTTGATGCCATAAATCACGATGAAAAAAAATCAATAGTTTATGATTCGCATTATGATTTGGTTGCTGAAGAAAGAGAAAAATATATTTCTGGAGAAAATCAGTCAGGTTCTTGGGAAGAAGTAGAAAAACGTCTGAATGCTAAATATGGTTTTTAAAATCATTATTTTACCATTAGCAGAAAAAGAAATTGACGAATCTATTGAGTTTTATGAAAGCAGAAGTAAAGGTTTGGGAAAGCAATTTCTAACGTATTTGAAATCTTATCTAACAGTCTTAAAAGCAAATCCAGAATTATTTGAAATTACAAAAGAGCCATTATATCGCGAAATGACCTTGGTAAAATTTCCATTTGTTATTATTTATGAAATTATTCAAAATGAAGTAATTATTCATTCTGTTTTTCATACTTCAAAAAATCCTCTCAGAAAGCCTTGAGTTTTCTTTCCAATAGTCAAAAATTAGCGAATTTTCGTTTATTAAATTTTTTAGATTTTGTAAAGCCGATTTATCAGTTTCAGTAAAATTCAATTTCATTACGCATAAAATCAAAAAGGAATCACTTTGTTTTTAATAATTGTAGAAATCATAACAAAAAACCTTAAACTTTAAACTTTAAACAAAACTTTATTCCTTAATTTTGTATCGCTAAAAATAAAAATTTACAAACTATGAGTTCATTTGACGTAGTCATTATAGGTTCAGGCCCTGGCGGATATGTATCAGCAATTCGTTGCGCACAATTAGGTTTCAAAACAGCAATTGTAGAAAAGTATAATTCTTTGGGCGGAACTTGCCTTAACGTAGGTTGTATTCCTTCAAAAGCATTGCTTTCTTCTTCTCATCATTATGCAGAAATTGCTCATTTCGCAGATCATGGAATCGAAGTTTCCGGAGATGTGAAAATTAATTTAGAGAAAATGATTGCGCGCAAACAAGCAGTTGTAGATCAAACCGTAGGTGGAATCAACTACTTGATGGACAAAAATAAAATCACTGTTTTCAATGGTTTAGGTTCTTTCGTAGATGCAACGCACATCGCAGTTGCAAAAGAAGACGGAACTTCTGAAACGATTGAAGCAAAATATATTGTGATTGCTACAGGTTCAAAACCATCTTCTTTACCATTTATTAAAATTGATAAGGAAAGAATTATCACTTCTACAGAAGCTTTGGAATTAAAAGAAGTTCCAAAACATTTAGTAATTATTGGTGGTGGCGTTATCGGAATCGAACTGGGACAAGTTTACCTTCGTTTAGGAGCGCAGGTTTCTGTAGTAGAATTCATGGACAGAATTATTCCGGGAATGGATGGTGCTTTGTCTAAAGAATTAACCAAAGTATTGAAAAAACAAGGAATGAAATTCTACGTTTCCCACAAAGTAAAATCGGTTGAAAGAAATGGCGATGCTGTTGTAGTTCAGGCTGAAAATGCAAAAGGAGAAACCATCACGCTGGAAGGAGATTATTCATTAGTTTCTGTTGGCCGTCGCCCTTACACAGACGGATTGAATGCTGACAAAGCCGGAGTAAAAATTTCAGACAGAGGACAGGTTGAAGTAAATGATCATTTACAAACTAATGTTCCAAATATTTACGCAATTGGAGATGTTGTTCGTGGCGCAATGTTAGCACACAAAGCAGAAGAAGAAGGCACTATGGTTGCTGAAATCTTAGCAGGTCAAAAACCGCATATCGATTATAACTTAATTCCTGGTGTCGTTTATACCTGGCCGGAAGTCGCTGCAGTTGGACAAACGGAAGAGCAGGTAAAAGCTTCCGGAACAGAATATAAAGTAGGAAGTTTTCCTTTTAAAGCGTTAGGTCGTGCAAGAGCAAGCGGAGATTTAGACGGATTCGTAAAAATCATTGCTGATGCTAAAACGGATGAGGTTTTAGGAGTTCATATGATTGGAGCACGTACAGCAGATTTAATTGCTGAGGCAGTTACAGCAATGGAATTTAAAGCTTCTGCTGAAGATATTTCAAGAATGAGCCATGCGCATCCAACTTTCGCAGAAGCGGTAAAAGAGGCAGCATTGGCAGCAACAGAGAACAGAGCAATACACGTATAAAAGTATTTACTCCAATTATATTTAAGCCCGTCATATTTATTTATGGCGGGCTTTTTTTAAACAAATTTAATCGTTAAAAATATAAACCAAAAGAAAAATTTTGTAACTTAGAAGAACAATCAGGATGTTATCTTTACTTATACAAGAAAATACAACATCATGAAAAATAGATATATAGCTCCTGTTGCAATTGGAGTCGGAATTGCTTTTCTGCTTTATTCGTGCGGTGCAACGATTCCAAAAAAGGCAACTGCTGTACAGAACTTTAATAAATCTAAATACTTGGGAAAATGGTACGAAATTGCCAGATTAGATTTTAAGTATGAAAAAGGTTTGAATAATGTCACGGCAGAATATTCGCTAAACGACAACGGAACTATAAAAGTTGATAATAAGGGCTATAATGTCAAAAAAGACAAATGGGAACAGAGCATCGGGAAAGCCAAGTTCGTCACAAAAGACAATGTTGGTATGCTAAAAGTCTCATTTTTTGGTCCTTTTTATTCCGGTTACAATGTACTTGCAATCGATCCTGATTACAAATATGCACTTGTTTCAGGTGAAAGCTTACAATATTTGTGGCTACTGTCGAGAGCAACTTCTATTCCGGAAAACATCAAATTAGATTACCTTAGAAAAGCTCAGGAAATAGGGTATGATACGTCTGAACTTGTTTTGGTAAAACACGACAGAAATTAAAAGCAAAAACCCGACATTATTAAGTGTCGGGTTTTTTATGTTTGAGTACAATTAAATTATGCTCTGAAAACACTTCTGTAATTATCCCAGTATCTGTAAATTAAAAATAAATTAGCAAGGAATAACAATACTGCAATTGGCAAACCTTCAGGAGCCAGGAAGTAATTGATGAACAGAATATTCACTGTAATAGGCAAAATCAAAATATTGGCTAATGTGACATAACGTCCCGTTATAAAAGCAATTCCACAAAGCAATTCTATTGATTTCGCCAGTGGTATTAAATAAGTGGAAGCCATCAGACCAACATTAAAGGCTTTGAAATTTCCTGTAGTTTCTTGTTCTGGCATTAAATGGAAAAAATAACTGATAGAGGCAAAAAGCAATAAAATGCCAATTAAAACACGGACAACAATAGTAGCAATTTTCATAATAATAGATTTTAAGGGTTGAAAAAAATATAATTTATGTGATGATAAATCGTATGTCTGCAATTCTCTATAAAATGAAATTCTGCATTGATCGTTGGTTTATTGAGAATTTTATAATTTACAAGGCTTAATATTCTGATTATCTTAATGCTATATCAAATATAATGAATTTTTATTTATTTAATTCTGTTTTAATTACACTTCTTATTTCTTTAGATATTTATTATAAAGGAAATAACTTCCTAAGCCTATTAAAATAAATGGCCAGAGATTTAGTAAAAAAACAAAGATTGCCTCAAGTATGTACCAGCCACTTTTTAAAGAATCAATAACCTGAATTCCAAGATTAGGTTTATAAGCATTACTGTCTTTTTCGCTTGCCGTGATTTCCTGTTTAATGGTTTCTTTCTGGTAAAGCTGTAATGTTATGGTGCTGAAATTGATCTGATCCTGTAAAGACAGATTTTCGATTTTGCTATTATCGTTGGCTTCTTTTTGATTGGCAAGCGTATTTTCCGCTTCCATAATATCATTTATTTTTTTGCCTTTATTATCAATTGCATTTTCCACTCTTTTTTCATTAGTGCTGCTTCTTTTTTGAGAAAGCTGGTTAGATAATAATTTCAACGAAACATCATCAGCTTTTATAATCCTGAAATCCAGAAAATCAATTTGTTTTGCTATTGTTTTGATTACCGTATCCAGTTGGGTGTTGGGTACACGAATGGTCATGTTGTTTTCCACTACATATTTGGTAGTTTCTAAAGTGCTGTCCTGACTGATTTTTGTCTTAATCTGATCTTGTATGGTACTTTGCAGATTGGTATAAGTTACATAACCTCCGAATTTTTGTGTGGCATTTTCAATTGCATAAGTTGATTTTGCGACATTCCTGACCTTAAATTTGATATCCGCAGTTCGGATAAATTTTTGTTTACTGTCTTTTTTTTCTACAGCCGCCGATGATGAAACAGCAGTAGTGTCAGCTGTGTTTTGGTAATCTGCTGTTGCTTCGCCTGTAGCGGTATCCGCTTTTTTACAGGAAAATAGTAATGCGATAACTACTAGTGTTGTCAAACCTAATTTTGCAATTGTTTTCATAAAGTTTTTTAAAATTGATTAATGAATAAATATTTACACTATGTAAATATGATTTTGTTCTTGAAAAAAGAAAGAGTAATTTTAAATCAATAACAGGAAAAGTTTTAGTAATTAGTATTAATCCGATATACTAAAAAGCGTGCCAATAATTTTTCAGGATTGTTTTATCGAAGGATTTTTTTTTGTTGTAATTTTGAAGTCTAAAATCCATTTATTTTTGAGAGTTTCCATTCATAAACATATTCCAAATCCGGAGCAGTTCAAACAGCAGCTTTTAAATTGGTCACAACAATTTCGTGAGATTGTTTTTCTGGATAGCAATTCCTATCCGCAGGAATATTCCAGTTTTGATTGTTTAATGGCTGTTGACGCTTTTACATCTTTAAAAACAGATTATCATAATGCTTTTGAAGATTTAAAACAATATCAGCAAACGACTAAAGACTGGCTTTTTGGATACTTTTCTTATGATTTAAAAAATGACACAGAACCTTTAAGTTCATCAAATTTTGATGGATTGGAATTCCCGGATTTATTTTTCTTTCAGCCGAAAAAAATATTTTTATTAAAAGAAAACCAACTCGAAATTAAATATTTATTACTGTGTGATGATGAGGTTGAAACAGATTTTGAAGAAATTACAGAGAATAAATGGGACGCTTTTGAGAGTTTAAGCGAAATAAAAATACAGCAGCGTGTTTCAAAAGAATTATACATTCAAAAAGTAACAAAAATGCTGGAACACATTCACGCAGGTGATATGTACGAAGCCAATTTTTGTATGGAATTTTTTGCAGAAAATGCCATTATCAATCCGTTGGAGAAATTTCAAAAACTGAATGAGATTTCAAAAGCACCATTTTCGGTTTTCTTTAAAAATAACAAACACTTTTTACTGTCTGCTTCACCTGAACGTTATCTGAAAAAAGTAGGTGACACGATTATTTCTCAACCCATAAAAGGTACTTCAAAACGATTTTCAGATGCAAAAGAAGATGAAAAGTCCAAACAAGATCTGGAAAGCGATGCAAAAGAACGTGCTGAAAACATTATGATAACCGATTTAGTTAGGAATGATTTGTCTCACACAGCACAAAAAGGATCAGTTGAGGTAGTTGAACTTTGCAAGATTTATTCTTTTTTGCAGGTACATCAGATGATTTCTACAGTAACATCAAAATTAGATCGTCAATATTCACCAATTGATGTTTTAAAAACGACTTTTCCAATGGGAAGTATGACAGGAGCGCCAAAGATTTCAGTTATGAAAATCATAGAAGATTTGGAGGCAACCAAACGCGGTCTTTACAGTGGGGCAGTTGGGTATTTTACTCCGGACGGTGATTTTGACTTTAATGTTGTGATACGAAGTATTTTATATAATCAGGAAAATGAGTATATTTCGTTTTCTGTTGGAAGTGCAATTACCGCGCAGTCTGTTCCGGAAAAAGAATACGAGGAATGTTTACTAAAGTCGAAAGCAATGTCTGAAGTTTTAAAGTCTTCCGGCATTATTTGAAAAAAATATTTAAAAAGTGTTTTTATATGAAGTTAATCTTAAGGTCCTATAATCTAAAATTAAAACACACTTTTAGAATTTCAAGAAAAACTATTGATTTTCAGCCTTCTTTAATTGTAGAATTACAGGAAGACGGAATTTCCGGTTTTGGAGAAGCTACTTCAAATCCCTATTATAATATTTCGATAGCAATACTGCAAAATGATATTGAAAAATTCCGAACACTTATTGAAACAGCTTTAAATGAAACTCCTGAAGATTTTTGGCTTAAAATCAGTCCGTTTTTTCAGAATAACCCTTTTGCTTTATGTGCGTTAGATAATGCTTACAACGATTTATACGCCCGTAAAAAAGGCAAAAAATTATATGAATTATGGAATTATGAGGTTACTCATAATCCATTGACCAATTACACTATCGGAATTGACACTGTCGAAAATATGGTTAGGAAGATGAAAGAATTTCCTTGGCCGATTTACAAAATAAAACTCGGAACTCCCGAAGATATTGCCATTGTAACCGAATTGCGAAAGCACAGCGATTCGATTTTCAGGGTGGATGCCAATTGTGCCTGGACGGTTGAGGAAACGTTATCAAATGCCAAAATCCTGAAAAATTTAGGTGTCGAATTTATAGAACAGCCTTTAAAAGCCAATGACTGGGAAGGACAAAGACAAGTCTTTAAAAACTCAGTTTTGCCTATTATGGCTGATGAAAGCTGTATTGCTGAAGACGACATTGCTAAATGTTATAATCATTTTCATGGAGTCAATATAAAATTGATGAAATGCGGCGGAATAACACCTGGCAGGAGAATGATTGCCGAAGCTAAAAAATTAGGCTTAAAAACGATGGTAGGCTGCATGACGGAATCAACGGTTGGGATTTCGGCAATTGCACATTTACTGCCGGAACTGGATTATGTAGATATGGATGGGGCTTTGTTATTAGCAGAAGATATTGCCAGTGGTATAACCATCAAAAACGGCAAAACATATTATCCTGAAAGAACCGGGACAGGAGTAATTTTGTTCTGATATTTACTTCTAAAATAATGTACCTTTGTAAAAAATTAAACGATGACAAATAACGATATCTTAAAAAAACTTCGCGTGGCTTTAATGCTCCGTGATGATCAAATAGTTGAAATTTTAGAGTTAGTAGATTTTAGAATTACAAAATCAGAATTAGGTGCTTTTTTCAGAGCTGAAGATCATGAAAATTATATGGAATGTGGCGATCAGGTTTTGCGTAATTTTCTTAATGGACTGGTAATTCATTTAAGAGGGACAAAAGAAAATCCTAAAAATCCGAATACAGTTTTAGCCAAACACAAAGCAGAAATTCCAAAGAAAGAAAGTACAAAAGAAAGACCGGAATTCAAAGCGAGTCCAAAAGACACTGAAAAAGGAAGAGGGGATCAAAAGCCGTCAAAGCCTGGTTCTGGTGCTAAAAAACCTAAAAAGAAAGAATTTCCAAAAGGCAATGGAAAAACATCTGTTGTAGAAAAGGTAGTTTATAAAAACGGTAAAAACAAAAAATAACAAAGCTGCATTGTTGTTTATCTGTCAAATACAAAAAATCCTAAGTGAAAACTTAGGATTTTTTTATATCTTATTTTGATCAATCTGTTTAAAGAAATCATCTTTAAAAGTAGCTCCAACCGGCAGTTCTTTGGTGTTTATAAAAACAGAAAAACTATCTGTAGAGTCTATCTGTTTTAAAGCCACAACATAGGATTTATGAATTTGGATAAAATCAGTTGAAGGCAGGGATTCAATTACATTTTTTAATGACGAATGTGTTATAATCTGCTGTTTTGAAGTATGAATGCAAACGTAATTCTGCAGGCTTTCAATGTACAGGATATCGTTTAAAAGCACTTTTTGAAACTTATTTTTTCCGTCTGTTTTTATAAAAATAAATTCAGTTGAATTGGTATTTACAATTTCCGTTTTAACCTCAGAATTTAGTTTTGAAACGGCCTGATAAAATCTTTCAAAAGCAATTGGTTTCAATAAATAATCGACTGCATTTAACTCAAAACCTTCCAAGGCAAAATCCGGATAAGCGGTTGTAAAAATAACTTTTACATCTTTTGAAATAATTCTGGAGAGTTGTAATCCGGTTAATTGCGGCATTTGGATATCCAGAAAAATAACATCTGTTTTGTTGGAATTCAGGAATTCTAATGCTTTTAGTGAATCGTTAAAAATTCCAACTTCTTCCAAAAAAGACACTTTCTCAACATAGTTTTTTAAAATACGGGTTGCAGGTGGTTCGTCATCAACAATTATACATTTAAAGCTCATAAACTATTTTTTTAAAGGGATTTTCAGATACATTTTAAAGGTATTGTTTTCTGCTGTTTTTTCAAGTAAAAATTGATTTTTATATCCATATTCCAAACGCTTTGTAAGATTGTCAAAGCCAATTCCGGTTGAGTAATAATTTTCTCCTTCAACAGTGTAATTAAAGGTTGAAATTTCTAAAAATCCATGTTTTATCTGAATTGAAATCATCGCTCTTTTCTCAGAATCGTTTAGTTTTCCATGTTTGAAAACATTTTCAATGAAATGAATCAAAACCGACGGAAGTATTTTTTCAATCGTATAATCTCCTTCAATAGAAAAATCCAGATAAAGCTGATCTTCAAATCTCTTTTGCTGTAAATGAATGTAGTTTTTTATAAACTGAATTTCTTTAGAAACTAAAGCTTCGTCTTTATCAGTCTCTGTGATCACATAGCGGAGCAGATCAGAAAGCACTAAAATGTCTGCCGCTATTTCATCATCTTTCCCGATTAACTGGCTGTAAAAAGAGTTTAAGGTGTTGAATAAAAAATGTGGGCTTACTTGTGATTTCAGTATTTGAAATTCGGCTTTTTTATTCTCCAAAAGTAATTCCTGATTTTGCTTTTGCGTTTCCTGAAACTGCCAGAACAAATAGCTTAAGGAGCTTAAAATAACAGCAGGCAATCCGAAGAAAAAGTTATCCCTGATGTAGAATGTAATTTGTCTGCTTTTTTCTGTGTAATTATGAATTCCGGTGAATTCAAAAATAATTATTTCCTGAAAAAGATAGCGAACGCCGGCAAAAAGAAGTAAAGAAACAGGGATTGTAATTAAATAGATAAAGAGTTTTTTCTTGTTTAAAAACCAATTGCAGAAGGTGTAGAAATTTAAAATATAAATTACAAAAATGGCCAGCAATTGACTAAATGAAAATAGGAAGAACAATTTATTAAAAATAAAAGATTCCTCTTTTTCTCCAACTCCAATATCCCAGAGATAAAAAATAATGTATAAACCGATGAATAATACAATATGGTAGTAGAATGGGACTTTTAGTTTCATAATAGTTTTAGAATATATTCAAAAGTACAATTATACCTTTTAATGAAATCACTATTTATATGAAACATCGATTTTTGTTGATGAACCTTCAAAAATGGTACATGACTTTTTTTCGGCATTAATTTAACTTGTTTGTAATTTATAATTTGGTGTTCATCAAAAATTAAAAATTAAGGTTTATAACCTGTCTACTTTCGTATTGAATTTAAAAACAAATCATCATGCAAAAAATCATTTTATTACTGGTCGTTCTTACATTAAATGCTGTTTCCGGACAATCGAAGAAAAAACAAATCCTGATAATTGGAGCTTTTCATTTTGAAAACCCCGGACTGGATGTTGCAAAAGTCAATACATTTAATGTTATGACAGATAAAAGCCAAAAAGAACTGGAAAACATTACAGACAAGATTAAAAATTTTGGTCCGGATAAAATCTTCATAGAGTGGAATTATGAAAAACAAAATAATCTTGACAAATTCTATGCTAAAAATACCGATAGTTTATTGCATAAAGATGCTGACGAAATTGTACAATTAGCATTAAGATCGGCAAAAAAGCTAGGTCATAAAAAACTGTATGGAATTGATTATAATAAAGCCGATTTTCCTTATGATAGTCTGACAAAAGGAATGAAAGAAGCCAATCAGCTGGATTTATTGAAAAACAATGAGGAAACAATGGCATATTACTCTAACTCTTTTAATGAGAAAATTAAAAAACAAAGTTTAACAGAATTGTTGGTAGATTATAATTCAAAAAAATCAAGTGAAGATAATGTTCAATGGTATCTTAGAACGGCAAATAAAGCTGGTAAAACCGATAATTTTGTGGGTGCTTATCTGGTTTCAGAATGGTACAGAAGAAATCTTTACATGTACTCATTAATTCAAAAACTCACAGAAAGTAAAGATGATAAAGTAATGGTGCTTCTGGGAGCGGGGCACACCGCAATGATGCGTGAGTTTATAAAATATGATCCTAATTTTGAAATTGTAGAATTGGCAACGATTTTAAAATAATAGAAATATATCAATAAACAAAAAATCCTAAGCTTAGCTTAGGATTTTTTTATATAACTAATTTCTTATTTTATTAAGATAAAGCAGCTTTAACCTGGTCAGCAGCTTCCTGAAACTGAACAGCTGATAAAATTGGCATACCTGAATTGTCAATTAATTCTTTTGCAATTTCAGCATTTGTTCCTTGCAGACGAACGATAATTGGTACTTTAATAGCATCACCCATATTTTTGTAAGCATCAACAACTCCTTGCGCCACACGGTCACAACGAACGATTCCACCAAAAATATTGATTAAAATAGCTTTTACGTTAGGATCTTTTAAGATAATTCTGAAAGCAGTTTCAACACGTTTTGCATCAGCAGTTCCACCAACGTCTAAGAAGTTAGCAGGCTCAAAACCAGCATATTTAATTAAATCCATAGTTGCCATTGCAAGTCCGGCTCCGTTTACCATACATCCAACTGTACCGTCAAGATCTACGTAATTCAAACCTACTTCTTTAGCTTCTACTTCAATTGGATTCTCCTCACGGATATCACGCATTTCAGCATATTTTGGTTGTCTGTATAAAGCATTATCATCGATATTTACTTTAGCATCAACAGCCATAATTTTATTGTCTGAAGTTTTCAAAACCGGGTTGATTTCAAACATAGAAGCATCAGAACCAATATAAGCATTGTATAATGCATCGATAAATTTAACCATTTCTTTGAAAGCATTTCCTGAAAGGCCTAAGTTAAAAGCGATTCTTCTTGCCTGAAAACCTTGTAATCCAACATTAGGATCAACTTCTTCAGTAAAGATTAAGTGTGGTGTGTGCTCAGCAACTTCTTCAATATCCATTCCACCTTCAGTAGAATACATAATCATGTTACGGCCTGTAGCTCTATTCAATAAAACAGAAACATAAAATTCAGAAGTTTCACTTTCACCAGGATAGTAAACATCTTCTGCCACTAAAATTGTACTCACTTTTTTACCTTCAGCAGAAGTTTGAGGAGTAATTAATTGCATTCCGATGATTTGTCCGGCAATTTCTTCAACTTGTTGCAGGTTTTTAGCCAATTTAACCCCACCGCCTTTTCCACGTCCGCCTGCGTGAACCTGTGCTTTGATTACATGCCATCCTGTACCGGTTTCGGCAGTTAATTGTTTCGCAGCTTCAACAGCTTCAGCTGGACTGTTAGCTATAATTCCGCGTTGAATGCGTACTCCGTAACTTGCTAAAATTTCTTTTCCTTGATATTCGTGTATGTTCATAATATAGAATTTGTCTGGTTCTGAATTTATTTCAGAATAAAAGTGCGACAAAAGTAGCAAAATTGAACTTAAAAGTAAAATCTTTTTTGATTAAAAATAATCATGCCCCAGTTTGTTAAATAAATTTATTTCAAAGTAAAATAATCATTAATCAAATATGTTGTAATTGTTAGTTAGCAGTTACTACATCGTTTTAGATTTAACATAAAAGCAATGTGTTTTTCTTGCGTAATGTCGATTTTTCTTAATATAACTCAAATGCAATTATCATTTTGTCAATTCACAATGCATTCTATAAAATTATTATCATTTAAGAACTGTTTTTCTAGTATTACTATAAAAGTGTAAGCGAAATTGTAATTTCGGTACATTATGTTTAACGAAATCTTTATTTTTGTAAAAAAAAAATATCAAGAATGAAACTAAAAGAACAAGGCCTTTATTTGCCAGAATTCGAGCATGAAAACTGTGGTGCTGGTTTTATCTGCAATCTTAAAGGAGAAAAGACAAACCAAATTATTCATGACGCTCTTGAAATTCTGGTTAAGCTGGAACACAGGGGTGGAGTGAGTGCTGATGGTAAAACAGGAGATGGAGCTGGACTTTTAATAGATATTCCTCATGAGTATTTCAAGAGGGTAGCCGGTTTTGATTTGCCTGCTGCACGGGAATATGCTGTTGGAATGGTGTTTTTGCCAAAAATCAGAAATCAATATGATTTTTGTAAAGATATTTTTGAAAAAGAAGTAAAAGCACAAGGTCTTACTGTTTTAGGATGGAGAGAAGTACCGGTTGATTCTTCTCAACTGGGGGAAATTGCATTGGCTTCAGAGCCAACTATTGAACAAATATTTATTGGAAAAAACGAAGCTATAGAAGATGCTGTTTTTAAGGCAAAATTATACGCAGCACGTAAAATTACTGAGCACACAATCAGAAATTCAAAAATATCAGAAAGCTCGTATTTTTATCTTCCTAGTTTATCGACTACGACTATAATATATAAAGGTATTATTATGCCTGAAGATATTGGTCCGTATTATACCGATTTACAACAAACGGATTTGGTTACCCGTCTTGCATTAGTTCACCAGCGTTTCTCTACCAATACTATGCCTACATGGGAATTGGCTCAGCCGTTCAGATACATGTGTCAGAATGGGGAGATCAATACTTTGCGTGGTAATGTAAGCAGAATGCGTGTTCGTGAAGAAATTATGAAAAGTGAGGTTTTCGGACCACAAATTGATAAATTATTCCCAATCATTTTACCAGGAAAGTCAGATTCTGCTTCTATGGATATGGTGGTAGAATTGTTAACGCATACGGGAAGATCATTGCCGGAAGTAATGATGATGATGATTCCTGAAGCGTGGGAAAAACATAAAACAATGTCTCCCGAAAGAAAAGCATTCTATGAGTACAATGCTTGTATCATGGAACCTTGGGATGGTCCTGCTTCTGTACCATTTTCAGATGGTGATTATGTAGGGGCTTTATTAGACCGTAACGGACTAAGACCTTCCAGATACACAGTGACCAAAAGCGGTAAATTAATCATGGCTTCAGAAATTGGGGTTGTAGATATTCCTGCTGAGGATGTGGAAAGTCACGGTAGATTAGAGCCGGGAAAAATGTTTCTTGTGGACATGAACAAAGGACGTATCATTAATGATGAGGAAATTAAAAGCAAAATTGTTTCTGAAAGACCTTATCAGGAATGGCTGGATCAATACAGATTACATTTAAGAGATGTTCCTTCGACTTCTGAAGTTTGTCCGATAGAAACTATCGATTTACCAACAAGAGAACGTCTTTTTAATTATACATTAGAGGATATTCAGGATATGATTACGCCAATGGCGCAAACAGGTAAAGAAGCTTTGGGTTCAATGGGAACCGATACGCCTCTTGCTGTATTATCAGACAGACCTCAATTGATTCCAAATTACTTCAAACAATTATTTGCTCAGGTTACCAATCCGCCTTTGGATGGAATCCGTGAAGAAATTGTTACTGATATTGCTTTGAATTTAGGACAAGACCGTAATATTTTTGACATTACAAGTAAGCAATGCAGAAAATTAAGAATTCAGAATCCGGTTATTTCTAACGGAGATTTAGAAAAAATAAGAACGATTTCTATAGATAATTTTAAAGCGGAAACTTTTAAAATTTTATATCCTAAAGCTGAGGGTATGAATGGTTTAGAAAATGCTTTGGATGCTATTATTGTTCAAATCACAAAAGCTGTAGAACAAGGTACAAATATCATTATTCTTTCTGACAGAGGGGTTAATAAAGAGTTTGCACCAATCCCGGCATTATTGGCTTGTTCGTATGTAAATCATCAAATGAACCGTTTGCGTAAGCGTTCTTATTTTGATATTATCATAGAATCTGCCGAGCCGCGTGAGCCGCATCACTTTGCTACTTTATTTGGATATGGTGCCAGTGCGATCAATCCTTATATGGTAAATGAAATTATTCGTGTTCAGGTTCAGGAAGGTTTTATTACCGGAATTTCAGAGCAAAAAGCAGTTGATAATTTCAATAAAGCGATTGGTTCCGGGATTTTAAAAATTATGAATAAAATTGGAATCTCAACTTTACATTCCTACAGAGGTTCTCAAATTTTCGAGATTGTTGGATTCAATTCCAAATTCGTTCAGAAATATTTTCCATACACCACTTCACGAATCGAAGGGATTGGATTATATGAAATTGAAAAAGAAATTACAGAAAGATACAAATACGCTTATCCTGACAAATTAATTCCAAACAGACTGGGATTGAATATTGGAGGAGAATACAGATGGAGACGTAACGGGGAAAGACACATGTTCAATCCTACTACGATTGCCAAATTACAGCAGGCTGTCCGATTGAGTGATCAGGATAGCTATGATGTGTATGCGAACATGGTTAACGATCAGGCTAAAAATTTAATGACCATTCGTGGATTATTCGAATTTGATAATTTAGATCCGATTCCATTGGAAGAAGTAGAACCCTGGACAGAAATTGTAAAACGTTTCAAAACAGGAGCAATGTCCTACGGATCGATTTCAAGAGAAGCACACGAAAATTTGGCTATAGCCATGAACCGTATTGGAGGAAAATCCAATTCAGGTGAAGGTGGGGAAAATAGAAAACGCTTTCAGCCGGATGTAAATGGAGACAGTCGTAACTCAGCTATCAAACAAGTTGCTTCGGGGCGTTTTGGAGTTACTTCTCACTATTTGTCAAGCGCTAAAGAAATTCAGATTAAAATGGCTCAGGGAGCTAAGCCTGGAGAAGGTGGTCAGTTGCCTGGGGAAAAAGTATTGCCTTGGATTGCAGAAGCACGTAACTCAACTCCTTTTGTGGGATTGATTTCGCCTCCGCCTCACCACGATATTTACTCTATTGAAGATTTGGCTCAATTGATCTTTGACTTGAAAAATGCAAACAGAGAAGCACGTATCAATGTAAAACTGGTTTCTGAAGTGGGTGTTGGAACAATCGCTGCCGGTGTTGCCAAAGCAAAAGCAGATGTTGTTTTAATTGCAGGTTATGACGGTGGAACAGGAGCATCTCCTTTAACATCATTGAAACACGCAGGTCTTCCCTGGGAACTTGGATTGGCTGAAGCACAACAGACTTTAGTTCTGAATAATTTAAGAAGCAGAATAGTTGTAGAATGTGACGGTCAGTTAAAAACAGGACGTGACGTAGCTATCGCTGCTTTATTAGGAGCTGAGGAATTTGGTTTTGCAACTGCGCCTCTTGTAGCTTCGGGTTGTATTATGATGCGTAAATGTCACCTGAATACGTGTCCGGTCGGAATTGCTACTCAGGATAAAGATTTGCGTAAAAATTTCAAAGGAACTCCGGAACACGTTATTAATTTCTTCTTTTATGTTGCAGAAGAATTAAGAGGTATCATGGCGCAGTTAGGATTCAGGACTTTAGGAGAAATGGTGGGACAAACCCATAAAATCAATTCTAATAAAGCGATTGATCATTACAAAGCAAAAGGACTAGACTTGTCTTCTATTTTGTACAGACCGGCTGCCTATAAAACAATGCCAGTTTCGAATACAGAAAAACAGGATCATAATTTAGAAGGTGTATTGGATTTCCAAATCCTGAAAGATTCCCACCGTGCTTTGTACAGAAAAGAAAAGATGACTTTAGAGTATCCAATTAATAACATAAACCGTTCAGTTGGTGCTATTGTTAGTAATGAGATTTCTAAAATATACGGTCACCTTGGATTACCTGAGGATACGTTGAATATTAATTTTACTGGTTCTGCAGGCCAGAGTTTAGGAGCTTTTAGTGCTCACGGACTAACATTTACTGTAGAAGGAAATACGAATGATTATTTAGGTAAAGGGTTGTCCGGAGCCAAATTAATCATTAAAAAACCTGCAAAAGCAACTTTTGTAGCTGAGAATAATATCATTGTTGGAAACGTTTGTTTATTTGGTGCAATCGAAGGAGAGGCTTATATCAATGGTATAGCCGGAGAACGATTTGCAGTACGTAATTCTGGAGCGATTGCTGTAGTGGAAGGTGTTGGAGATCACGGTTGTGAGTACATGACCGGAGGTAAAGTTGTGGTACTGGGTACTACCGGTCGTAACTTTGCTGCAGGTATGAGCGGTGGTATCGCTTATATCTATGATCCTGAAAACAAGTTTAAAAACGGATTGTGTAACACGGAAACAATCGAATTTGAAACAGTGGAAGGCGATGATGCTGACGACTTGAAAAATTTGATCCAAAGACACGTTCTGTACACGAACAGTACAAGAGGAACAGAATTGTTAAACGATTGGGAATCAAGCCTGGACAATTTCGTCAAAGTGATGCCTACGGAGTACAAAAAAGCGTTGAAACGTCTGGAAACAGAAGAACAAATGGTAGAAGAATTAACAGCATAATACAATGGGAAAAGTAACAGGTTTTAAAGAATTCGAAAGACAAGACGAATCATATCTAGCGGTTAAAGAACGTGTAGGAAATTATAATGAATTTACGATTCCTTTGAGTGAAGCTGAAATTACTACTCAAGGATCTCGTTGCATGGATTGTGGTATTCCTTTTTGTCACAGTGGCTGTCCTCTTGGGAATTTAATTCCCGATTTCAACCACATGGTATACCAGGAAGAATGGCAAAAAGCCTCATGGATTTTGCATTCAACGAATAACTTTCCTGAATTTACAGGACGTTTATGTCCGGCACCATGCGAAAAAGCATGTGTATTGGGACTTATTGAAGAGCCAATCGCTATTGAAAATATAGAGAAAAATATCGTTGAACGTGCCTTTTTAGAAGGATGGATCAAACCACAGCCGCCAAAAGTAAGAACTGGTAAAACGGTTGCAGTGGTAGGATCAGGTCCTGCAGGTTTGGCAGCAGCCCAGCAATTAAACAGAGCGGGTCACACCGTTACTGTTTTTGAAAGAGACAATGCCATTGGAGGTTTATTGCGTTACGGAATTCCGAATTTCAAATTAGAAAAAGGAATCATCGACAGACGTGTAGCTATTTTAGAGGCGGAAGGAATTACTTTTAAAGTAAATGCTAATGTTGGTGTCAACTATTCAATTGAAGATTTAAAAGCATTCGATTCTATTGTACTTTGCGGAGGTGCTACAGAAAGAAGAGGTTTGCCTACTCCGGGAGCTGATGCTGATGGTGTAGTTCAGGCTATGGATTTCTTAACACAGCAGACTAAAGTGGTTTTTGGAGAGAAAGTTGAAAATCAGGTAATGGCAACCGGAAAAGATGTTATCGTAATTGGTGGTGGAGATACAGGTTCTGACTGTGTGGGAACATCAAACCGTCACGGTGCAAAATCGGTAACCAACTTTGAGATCATGCCAAAACCAACAGTTGGCAGAAGTCCTTCAACTCCCTGGCCTTACTGGCCGTTGCAGTTAAAAACATCTACTTCTCACAAAGAAGGTTGTGAAAGAGACTGGTTAATCAATACGAAAGAATTTATCAAGGATTCTAATGGTAAATTAATAGCTTTGAAAACCGTTAAAGTAGAATGGAAAATGGTTCCGGGACAGCGTCCTGAATTACTTGAAGTAGAAGGTTCTGAAAAAGTTTGGCCTTGTGATTTGGCTTTACTGGCACTTGGATTTACAGGTCCTGAAAAAACTTTAAGCAGCCAGTTAGGACTGGAAATTGATTTCAGAAGCAATTATAAAGCAAATAATTACCAAACCAATGTTCCAAACGTATTTACGGCTGGAGATATGAGAAGAGGTCAATCCTTGATTGTTTGGGCGATTTCTGAAGGCAGGGAAGCCGCTCGTCAGGTGGATATCTATTTAATGGGTAAATCTGATTTGCCTACTAAAGAAGGCGGAGATTTACCAGGCGTATAATCAATTGTATTCATAAAATTTTAAACGGCTATCACTATTGATAGCCGTTTTGCTTTTTTTATAGGTAATCTGTAATAAATTTTCTAAATGTTTGAAATCTAAATAAAACTCACATAAAGTTTAAAAAACAAACAATTTGTTATATTTTGTTATTTTTCTACAATTAATTTTTTTACTCTCAAAAGAGTAATAAATTTGTCCAAAATAAGTTTAACAATGCAAGCAAAAGATTTACTGCAGTTAGCAGACCAATTTGGAAGTCCATTATAT
>NZ_JBDTTP010000046.1:0-34034 GCF_039930565.1 Flavobacterium sp.
TGCAGCAATAATGGAAGGATGGCAATTATTCTTAGATGTGTCCACACGGTAGGATGGGAGTGGCATCCTTTTGTGCCGGGGTTCGGCATAAAAGATACAGCGGACAGCAGGAATAAGCTCCTCTTAATTTTAATTTGAATTTCTGAATTCCTTTAAAACTTCATCAATAACCCAGCTGGTTCTGGCTGCTGAAGTGCCTTTTGAGGGAGAAAACCCTTCGTTTCCTAAAAGTTCTGCCACTACGGTTTCAACAAGTGGCTGTTGAATATGAAGAGGATTTTCAATTTCAATAGTTTGTTTGTCCCCATTAGCATATTGAACATGAATTGGATCGTTTCCAAAAGTTGAAAACGAGATTTTTCCTTTATCGCCAACTATTTCAGTATTGTCATAACGCTCGAAACTGGCGAAATTCCATAAACCTGTACCGTGAATTCCGTTTTCGAATAAAAATGACATCGAAACTGAATCTTCGGCAGGATAAGCAAGAAGCTGTGAACTCGCATGGCCGCGAACCGATTTGATTGGACCCAAAACAAAATCAAGAAAATCTAAAGTATGGCAAGCCAGATCGACGAAGATTCCACCACCGGAAATGTGTGATAAAACCGTCCATGGCAAGTTAATATCGTCATCATAACGCTTTTCGAACGGATGATACAAAACACAATTTACGTGTCTTACAATTCCTATTTTATTCTCATCAATCAGTTCTTTTATTTTTAAGAATCTCGGGAGACTTCTTCTGTAATACGCTACAAAAAGCGGAACATTGTTTTCTTTGCAAACGCGGATCATTTCGTTGCATTCTTCAAAGGTCAGTGCCATTGGTTTTTCAACATAAACCGGTTTCCCTGCTTTTGCGCATAAAATAGTATATTCTTTATGAGAAGATGGAGGAGTGGCGATATAAACGGCATCAACTTCAGGATCATTAATTAAATCAACAGCGTTTGAATACCATTTGGGAACATTATGGCGTTTGGCATAATCCTCTGCAAGTGCAGCATCTCTTCGCATAACGGCAACTAATGCTGAATTTGGAGTTTTTTGAAAGGCTGGTCCGCTTTTTACTTCGGTTACATTTCCACAACCGATTATTCCCCATTTTATAATTTTCATTGTTTGGCTTTTTAATTATTATCAAATTTAAAAAAAGGTTTACCACAAATTGCACAAATTTTCACGAATTCTTTGTAGTAAAAATATTTACCACAAATTGCGCAAATTTTCGCTAATTCTTGGTTAAGAGTTAATCACAGATTAAAAAAGCACCACGAATTAAGCGATTTTCCAGTAATTAAATTTGTGCTAATTTGTGCTAATTTGTGGTGAAAAAAAGCCACGAACTCACAAAAAATAATCCGTGAATTCGTGGCTGAAATTTTAGTTTAAAGTTTACTTTTTAGGCAAAGCTTTAAAACCCATATTGTAAAGTGTGAATGCCTGAGTATCTACGCTTTCCTGAATACTGGCCGCAACTGATTTTCCTGCTCCGTGTCCGGCTTTTACGTCAATCCGAATTAAAACCGGATTATCTCCTGTTTGTTTTTCCTGTAATTCGGCTGCAAATTTAAAACTGTGAGCCGGAACAACACGATCATCGTGATCTCCCGTCGTCACTATTGTTGCAGGATACTTAACGCCTTTTTTTACATTTTGTACCGGAGAATATCCTTTAAGATATTCGAACATTTCCTTGTTGTCCTGAGCTGTTCCGTAATCATAAGCCCAGCCTGCGCCAGCCGTAAAAGTATGGTAACGCAACATATCCATAACACCAACAGCAGGCAATGCTACTTTCATTAAATCAGGGCGCTGTGTCATTACTGCTCCCACTAATAAACCTCCGTTTGAACCTCCACGGATAGCTAAGAAGTCTGATGAAGTATATTTTTGAGCAATTAAATATTCGGCTGCAGCGATAAAATCGTCAAATACATTCTGCTTTTGCAATTTTGTTCCTGCATCATGCCATTTTTTGCCATATTCTCCACCACCTCTTAAATTGGCAACGGCATAAACTCCGCCGTTTTCCATCCAGATTGCATTAGAAATGCTGAAGCCTGGCGTTAAACTAATATTGAATCCTCCGTAACCATATAGGATAGTTGGATTTTTACCGTCTAATTTTGTTCCTTTTTTATAGGTAATGATCATTGGGATCTTGGTTCCGTCTTTTGAAGTGTAGAATACTTGTTTTGATTCGTAGTCTTCGCTTTTAAAATCTACTTTTGGTTTTTGATACACTTCAGATTTCCCTGATTTTGGTTCAAACGAAAATATAGATCCCGGAGTAGTATAATTCATAAAGCTGTAATATAAAATCTTTTTTTCCTTTTTGCCGCCAAATCCGCTTGCTGTTCCTACTGACGGAAGTTTGATTTCACGAATTAATTTTCCGTCATAGTCATATTGCAGTACCAATGAAACGGCATCTTTGGTGTAATTGGCAAAAAAGTATCCACCTCCCGTTGAAGGTGACAAAATGTTTTGCGTTTCCGGAATAAAATCTTTCCAGTTTTCTGCTTTTGGATTGCTTACATCCACAGTAACCACACGTTTATTTGGAGCATTCAAATCGGTATCGATAAATAATTTGCTTCCTTCGTTTTCAATAACCTGATTGTCGCTGTTAAAATTGTCTACAATAGTAACAATTGGACTGTTGGGTTTCGTTAAATCCTTAATGTATAATTCATTTCCGTAAGTTGAGTTTGATGCGGATATTACCAGATAATGGTTGTCTTCAGTGACATAACCTCCAACATATCTTCGTTTTTGGTCTGCTCCAAAAATCACTTTATCTTCTTTTTGAGCCGTTCCCAATTTATGAAAGTACAATTTATGCTGATCTGTTTTTGCAGATAACTCGCTTCCTTTTGGTTTTTCATAACTTGAATAATAAAAACCTTCATTACCATCCCAGGAAACGCCGCTGAATTTAACATCTATTAAAGTGTCTTCTAAAACTTTTTTAGAAATCGCGTCAATAATAATGACTTTTCTCCAGTCGCTTCCTCCCTCAGAAATGGCATAAGCAGCTTTGGTTCCGTCTTTTGAGAAATTTAAACTTCCAAGCGAAGTGGTACCGTCTTTAGAAAAAGTGTTAGGGTCTAAAAAAATTTCATCTTTTCCTTTTTCTCCTTTTCGGTAAATAACCGATTGGTTCTGAAGCCCGTTATTTTTGGTGTAATAGGTAAATTTTCCTTCTGTAAACGGGGCGCTGATTTTCTCATAATTCCATAATTTTTCCATTCGTTGTTTTAGTGCTTCACGAAACGGAATTTGATTTAAATAGCCATAAGTAACTTCGTTTTGGGCTTTTACCCAAGCTGCTGTTTCAGCTGATTTGTCGTCTTCCAGCCAACGATATGGATCGCTAATTTTGGTATCAAAATAAACATCTACAGTTTCTCCTTTTTTGGTTTCAGGATACTTAATTTTATTTTGCCCAAATGAAATTCCTGCTGCAGTTATAGCCATTATTACAATTATTTTTTTCATGGTTTATTTTTGTGTTTTTAACAAAAATAGTGAATTTTGTTGTAAAAAATAAACACATAAAAACACAGAAATATTTGATTTAAATCTATGCTTTTATGTGTTGAAAATATTATAAATTGAAATTTATTCCCAAAACAATATTTCTTCCAATGTTAGGAATTCCATCTGTTTTTAATCTTGAAAGATGGGCAATATACTTTTTATCAAATAAATTGTTTCCGTTCAGGTTGATATCAAAAGCTGTTTTACCCAATTTTACTGTTCCTCCAAAACCTAAATTTACCAAAGTATAACCTTTTGAAGCCGTTTCAAAACCACTCACATTATCCTGGTCAAAAGTGGAGGAGACGTTTAAAGTGGCAAATCCTTCCTGAAGCCAGTTTTTGATTTTAAATTCGGTTCTAATGGTATTATTCCAATTATTGGCAGGAATTAAGGGTAAATAATCATTGTTGTCTTTTTCGCCGGTTACGGTTTCAAAACTGGTTTCAAAATGCAGCCAGTCCAATGGATGCGGATGAAAATGCAGTCCAACTTCACCTCCAAACAATTTTGCATTGTCCTGAATATAAGCAAATACGTTATTGTCTTCCAACAATTCACCGGTTGGGGAAGTATAAATGTAATTGTTGATATGATTATAAAATCCGTTGACGAAGAACTCAAAATGCGAATTTTTATATTCTAAATTCAAATCGGTCTGTATGTTTTGCTCGGTTTTCAAGTCGCTGTTTCCAATTTCATAACGGTTGGTTCCTTCATGAACTCCGTTTGAAGTTAATTCGGCTAAGTTGGGTGCCCTGAATCCCGTAGCAATATTCAATCGGAGTGTTAATGGTTCAGCTATTTTTGTTTTATATCCCAAAGAAGCATTAAAACTGTCGAATGATTTATCCAAAGCTTCAAAATAACCTTCTTCGCCTTCAATTCCGTGGGATTGGGAAATTATGTTTCTGTTGTCAAAACGTAACCCGGCTTGTAAAACGCTGTTGTCCCATTCGTAATTGGCAGTTCCAAAAACACCAAAATCACTGGTTGTTGCATTTGGAATCAAGTATTCCTCACCGGAATTTTTATTGGTCTGGTGCATTCCCTGAGCACCCAGGATAGTTTCAATTTTACCCACTTTAGGAAGATGATATTTCGCATTATAATTGAAAGTATTTAATTTCATTCGAAGCGCTGCGTCATTGCTGTCTTCAAACTCACTTCGGTCATTTGCAATATAGCCCAAATCAACATCCAGTTTTGAGTTCTCAAAAAAGATCACATTGTTCAGACTCAGTAAATGATTGAAAATTCCCTGTCTCGGAAACTGAGTATCTTTGCTGGACGATTGTTCCACTATTCCATCTTCCGGAATCCCGATATCTAATTTATTGTAATTGTATCTTAAAACACTTGAAAAAGTGGAGTTATTGTATCCAATTCCGGTTTTAAAATCAGTTTCATTATAACGGGAATTCGTCACGCGGTCGCCATCAGTAATTTTGTAATCTGAATGACTGTTGAAACTTCCACGAACCAGAAATTTCCAATTATCGGTAGAAGTTTTTAAACCAATCGAAGAGTTGCTTCCCTGTGTATTCGTGAAATATTTTTGGCTGAAATTAGCCTTAAAAGTATTCGCATCGGCAAATTTTTCAGGATTAAAATACAAAACGCCGCCCAAAGCATCCGAACCATATAATAAGGACGCAGGTCCTTTAATTACTTCGACACTTTCGATTCCGGCATCGTTTAAACCTAAACCATGCTCGTCTCCAAACTGTTGATTTTCGATACGAATACCTTGCGAATAGACCAAAACACGATTGCCACTTAAACCTCGAATTACAGGTTTTCCGATAGAAGTTCCTGTAGAAATCTGAGAAATTCCGGGAATAGTTGCTAAACCTTCAATTAAAGTTGAAGTTCCTTTTTGTTGTAATGTTTTAATACTTTCGTGTTCAACCTTCATTACGTTTTGTGATTGTAATTTGTTGAAAGCGGTTGAAACTACCACTTCATCCATTTCAAAAACAGATTGCGAAAATGTGATATCCAAAGTGTTTTCCTTTAATAATTTGGCAATGGTTTTATTTTGAGTGGTGAATCCAACAAAAGTAAATCCAAGTCGTAAACTTCCGTTAGGAAGATTGGTAAATTCATATTTACCGTTTTCATCCGTTGTTGTCCCTTTATGCAATTCAGGTGCATAAACAGACACGCCCGGCATGGGTTGGTTTTGTAAATCGGTAACGGTTCCTGAAACAGAATTTTGAGCAGAAAGAATGCCCGAAACCCCTAAAATAAGGGCTAATATTATTTTTTTCATTTGAAAATGATTGCTATAGTTAATTGATTTTATTTTAAAATGAAATCAAAACAAAAGTGAAGTTTGCTGAATCTCCATAAAATGAAAATCAGGAAACCTAACTGAGTTATGAATTCAATTAAAAGTGTTTTGTTTCGGATAATCGAAACTTAAGAAACTATAGATGAAGGAGGTCCCCGTAGCGAGTATAAACTTCCTGAGAACGTAACAATATTTTCAGAAAAGCTAAAGAAATAAGGAATCTCTTTATGATTAATGTAAAACTGAAATGAAAATTTTTCAGGTGTAATGTAGCTTCCAAAAGAAAAATGGCAAACAAAACAAGAGTCATCATTGTGATGCTGATGCGTGATTTCGCCATTTGCGTCATTATAATTATGATGACATTTTTTTTCTGAAAGTTGTTTTAGAATATGCTCATAACTATGTATTGACTGAAATAGTATTGAGAACAATACAATTAAAGCCAGTGAAAAACTTGTTATGAGATTCCTTTTTTTCATTAGGGCAAAGGTATAAAAGGTAAATATAAAAATGTTTGATTTTGTTGCTTTTTATTGAAAATTATGTAACAGAAATATTTTATAACTAATGAAAAAAGAATAATTGCTTTACAACAGCTCCATAAACTATCATTATATTATATTTGTGTCTCAAATAAATTGGCACAAAAAACGTTTATCTGAAATTCTCTTTAACTCAAACACTATGCGATTATTTTTTAGTTGTTTATTTCTGGTATCGTTTTTCAATGTTTTTTCACAAGAAGAAAAACCTGAAATTTCTCCTGTGGTTAAAATTGACTCTTTGTACAGAGAAGATCAGTTTTACTTTTCGGTTGCTTATAATCTTTTTTCCCAGGCTCCGGAACGTCTTAAACAGGATAAATTTTCTGTAGGTCTTTCTATGGGTTTTTTGAGGGATATGCCTGTCAATAAAAAAAGAACAGTATCTATTGCTGCAGGTCTGGGATTAAGTTATCAGAATTATTTTCAAAACCTGACTATTTCTAAAGAACAGGACGGAACATTGATTTATGGAGTCAACGATTACAATGAGATTGCTTCAAACCGATACAGGCAATATTTAGTTGATTTGCCTATTGAGTTCAGATGGAGGAATTCGACTTATGAAAGTCATAAATTTTGGCGGATTTACACAGGTTTAAAATTCAGTTATGTTTTTTCTAATAAATCTCTTTTAGATGACGGAGAAAATACTTATAAAATCACCAACAATCCGGACATTAATAATTTTCAATATGGTGCTTATATTTCTTCGGGATACAACACTTGGAATGTCTATTTTTATTATGGATTGAATCCTTTGTTTAAAGATGTTAAGACTGTTTTAGGAGAAGATGTCAATATGAAAACTATGAGCCTGGGCCTTATTTTTTATATTTTATAACCATAAGTATAAAAATAAAACCTGCGGAACTATTCCAATTAGAAGTCCAATAAGCAATTCCTTATTAGTATGTGCATCCATTTCTAAGCGTGACGATGCTACAATTCCGGTCAGTAAAATTAAAAAAGCAGACCAATATGGATTATGCATTTGTAAATGTATATTGAGTCCAATTACAAAAACGCCAAAACCACTGATTGCCATTATATGCAAACTGGCTTTTATTTTAAAAAGAGAATAAATTAAGGCTAAAATTGTGCTAAACAAACCCCCCAGAAAAAAGAAATGCAATTCAGGGTAACGTGTTACAACAATACTTCTTTTTACCAGTAAGATAAATAAAAAGCATTGTAAAATTAAAGGGATTATGCGTTGAGAGGTTTCATGTACCATTACCGACTTTACATTTCCTGTGGCACGAAGCAAAAGAAAAAACAATATCGGGACTATAACCGTAATAATCAGAATCTGAAATAAAATAAAGTATTTTTCCTGATTCGTAAACATGTCCTGTTTATAAAAAAGATAAAACAAAGCAGCATACATCGATATAAAAACCGGATGCAATATATAAGAGAACAGAGGAAGAATTCGTTTCAAAACAGTAAAATTTGAGGTGTTTAACAAATATAAATGAAATATAAATAGGATGCTCTAACCGATTTATTTTTTAAGAAAATCACAACTCTTTTCTATCTTTAATGTTTTAAATTTGACAAAAATAAACTTTTTAAATGAGCATAAACCTAAAAAGCCTAATCACTGTTCTTGATGCCAAATGGATTGGATCAGATTCTGATGTTATAATTGATCATATTTCAATTGACAGCCGTTCACTGCAAAACGGCTCACAAACCCTTTTTTTTGCCTTGTCAGGGGTTAATAACGATGCTCATTTATTCATTTCGGAACTTATAGAAAAAGGAGTTCAGAATTTTGCAGTCGAATATATTCCTGAAAATTGTATTGGGAAAGCCAATTTTTTAATCGTAAAAAATACGCTGACTGCACTACAGCAATTTGCCGCTTATTACCGAAGTCTTTTTCATTTTCCAATCATCGGATTAACGGGAAGTAATGGTAAAACGATAGTAAAAGAATGGCTGAATTTTCTGCTCAGTCCGGATTTTAATATCATAAGAAGCCCAAAAAGTTATAACTCACAAGTTGGTGTCCCTCTTTCGGTAATTGCAATTAATGAAAAACATAATTTAGGCATTTTTGAAGCCGGAATTTCAACGGTGAATGAGATGGATAAACTCGAAAAAGTCATTCGGCCTGATATTGGTATTTTAACGAATATAGGATCAGCGCATGATGAAGGTTTTTTAAATGTAATTCAGAAGATAGATGAAAAATTACTGCTGTTTAAAGAAAGCAACATAATAATTTATCAGAAAGACCATCTTGTAGATTCTTGTCTGTCTCAATTTTCAGCAGAATATTCGTTGCATTCCAGAAATCTTTTTTCGTGGAGTTTTACAGACAAAACCGCTGATGTTTTTATTCTGAAAAAAGAAAATCAAAACGAAACAACGACTATTCAATATCAATATAAAAATGAGATTTTTGATTTGGAAATTCCGTTTTGGGATGCCGCTTCTGTAGAAAATGCTATTTCCTGTTTATTGGTTTTGATTTATCTTAAATACGACAGGCAAACGATTCAAAACCGAATGTCCTTATTGTATCCGGTCGAGATGCGATTGGAAGTTAAAAACGGGATTAATAATTGCAGTATTATCGATGACAGTTACAGTTCCGATTTTCAGTCCTTAAAAATAGCGCTGGATTTTTTGGAAAGCCAAAAAAAGAATGCTTCAAAAACAGTAATCTTATCTGATATTTTTCAAAGCGGATTTTCAAACGAAGAATTATATTCAAAAGTAGCACAGTTAATCGTAGATAATAAAGTAAATCGGGTAATTGGTATTGGTAAGACAATTTCCTCTTTTACAGCAAAATTTTCAAACTCCATTACTTTCGAGAATACAGCTGAATTTATATCTAATTTTGAAAGTCTCGATTTTTCGAATGAAACCATTCTGATCAAAGGCGCCAGAACTTTCAGGTTTGAAGAAATCGTATCACTGCTGGAAGAGAAAACTCATGAAACGATTCTGGAAATCAACCTCAATTCAATTAGCCATAATTTGAATTTCTTTAAATCAAAATTAGCATCCAATGTTAAGATGATGGTGATGGTAAAGGCTTTTGGTTATGGAAACGGAGGATTGGAGATTGCCAAATTACTGGAACATCACAAAGTGGATTATTTGGGTGTGGCTTTCGCCGATGAGGGAATCTCGCTTAAAAACGGCAGAATTAAATTACCTATAATGGTTTTAAATCCTGAATCTACCAGTTTTCCATCTATTATTCAATACCAGTTAGAACCTGAAATTTACACTATAAAAGGATTAAATGCTTTCTTGAAAATTGCTCGTGAAAAGAATCTAAAAGACTTTCCAATTCACATTAAACTGGATACCGGAATGCATCGTTTGGGCTTTGAAGAAAATACAATTGATGAATTGATTCAGACTTTAAAAGGAAATTCGACAGTTCATATTCAAAGTATTTTATCGCACATGGCTACAAGTGATGATTTACAGCATTATGATTTTGCTCTTTCGCAGATTCAATTATTCGAAAAACTGTCTTCAAAATTGATGATTGAATTAAATGTCAACCCAATTCGTCATATTTTAAATACATCCGGAATCAGTAATTTTCCGGAGGCACAATATAATATGGTACGTTTGGGAATTGGTCTTTATGGTGTTTCAAATGATCCATCGGAACAAAAACATTTGGAAAATGTAGGAACGCTAAAATCCATCATCTCTCAGGTAAGAACTATTCCTGCCGGTGACAGCGTTGGCTACGGTCGCCGTTTTATAGCTCAAAAAGAAACTAAAATTGCCACAATCCCAATTGGATATGCAGACGGGATTTCAAGATTATGGGGGAATGAAGTTGGTTATGTCATCATAAAAAATCAAAAAGCGCGTATCGTAGGAAGTGTTTGCATGGATATGCTTATGGTCAATGTTTCTGATATAGAATGTAAAGAAGGAGATTCTGTAATTGTTTTTGGAGAAAGCCCAACGGTTATTGAAATGGCAGAAGCATTAAAAACGATTCCTTATGAAATTCTAGCCAGTATTTCGCAACGTGTAAAACGAGTATTTTTTAGATAGAAACAATTAAATTTCGAGAAAATTATGTATTTTCGATATCATTTATTAAACACTTAAAGAAACAAATTATGGGATTTATTTCAGAATTTAAAGAATTTGCAACGAAAGGTAATGTGGTCGATTTGGCTGTCGGAGTTATTATTGGAGCTGCTTTTAGCAAAATTGTAACCTCATTAATTGAAAATGTAATTACTCCATTAATATTAAAACCTGCATTAGACGCAGCTCATTTATCAACTATTGAAGAGCTGACAGCTTTTGGAGGTGTAAAATACGGTTTGTTTATTTCGGCAGTTATTAACTTTATAATAGTGGCTTTTGTACTATTCCTTATTATTAAAGGAATAAACAATCTCAAAAAGAAAGAAGTGCCGCCACCAGCTGCTCCGGTTGGACCCACTCAGGAAGAACTTCTTATTCAAATCAGGGATCTTTTAAAAAATAAACAGTTATAAAATATACCGCTGCACTAAATCTAACTTAACCGTTCCAAAACAGGAGCGGTTTTTTTATTGTTTGATTTGTAACATTTTGTTATTTTTTGTGAATCGAATTGTTTTACTTTTTATTATAGTTACTTTTGTATCATAAATAGAATATTCATAATAAAAAATATAAAAATGAGAATAGCGGTTGTAGGCGCCACCGGTATGGTTGGCGAAATAATGTTAAAAGTTTTAGCAGAAAGAAATTTTCCGGTTACAGAATTAATCCCGGTTGCTTCTGAAAAATCTGTAGGTAAAGAAATTGAATATAAAGGTCAAAAATATAAAGTTGTTGGGTTACAAACTGCTGTTGATATGAAAGCTGATATTGCTGTTTTTTCAGCAGGTGGTGATACTTCATTAGAGTGGGCGCCAAAATTTGCTGCTGCAGGGACAACAGTTATTGATAATTCTTCTGCCTGGAGAATGGATCCGACAAAAAAATTAATCGTGCCGGAAATCAATGCGGATACTTTAACCAAAGAAGATAAAATTATTGCAAATCCAAACTGCTCTACTATTCAAATGGTACTGACATTGGCTCCTTTGCATAAAAAATACAACATCAAAAGAATTATTGTTTCTACTTACCAATCCATTACAGGAACTGGTGTAAAAGCAGTTAGACAATTAGAAAATGAATATGCAGGAATTCAGGGAGAGATGGCTTACAAATATCCAATTCACAGAAATGCAATTCCACATTGCGACAGTTTCGAAGAGAACGGTTACACCAAAGAAGAAATGAAATTAGTTCGCGAAACTCAAAAAATTCTTGGTGATAATACGATAAGAGTAACGGCAACTGCAGTTCGTGTTCCTGTTGTTGGTGGACACAGCGAAGCGGTAAATGTTGAATTTACTAATGATTTTGATGTAAATGATGTTCGTGAAATTTTACACAATACTGAAGGAGTAGTGGTTCAGGATAATTTAGATACTTTTACTTATCCGATGCCATTATATGCAGAAGGTAAAAATGATGTTTTTGTTGGAAGAATCCGTCGTGACGAAAGCCAGCCAAATACTTTAAATATGTGGATTGTTGCTGATAACTTAAGAAAAGGCGCAGCTACAAACACGATTCAGATTGCAGAATATTTAATTGCAGCTGGTTTGGTATAATTGAAGATTAAAGAAAATTGTTATAATCAAAACCGTAATTGCAAAAGTGATTACGGTTTTTTTATCGTAAAATATATGTAATTTAGAAATTGAAAACGATATTTAGGTATTAAAATGAATATTATGAACTTTGATAATTATAAAATAATTCCCAATTACAATACAAACAAAACAGATTTATTTGTTGCGGAAAAAGAAGAAATCCTGGCTTGCGAAAAAACTTTGAATATTGTTTTTGATGAAGATTATAAAGAATATGTTACAACTTATGGGAGTGGAATTCTCGGAGGAACCTATGTCAGGATATACCTTCCTGAAACTATAATATTGACTATTGCAGAATGGAAGAAAAGAATTATCGAATATTGGTTTTGGGATGAAGGTAAAGACGTTTTGACAAAAGAAGATGTTTTGAATGCTGTCAGAATTGGTGACACCTATGACGGCGACGAAATTATTCTTTTTAAAAATCAATATTTTATTTTGCCAAGGCACAGCGAAAAAATGTATAAAATCGGAAATACGCTGGAAGAAACGATAAACTGGTTATGTTCATCAGGAATTTTGACTGAAGCCTTTTCTGAAAGAGAATTTGAGCCGTTTGATCCAAATGATTGGGTAAAGGATAATAGTTTTGACGAATAATTTAGGGCATAAAAAAAGCGGAAATTTATTTCACGCTTTTTTTTATTCTTAATATTCAGGTGCAAGCTCTAATTCCAGCCCTTCCAATTCTGTTGTGATTGGTATCTGACAACCCAAACGGCTGTTGGATTTAACATAAAATGCCTCTGAAAGCATGGCTTCTTCATCGTCTCCCATTTCTGGCAGAGCAACATCATTTAGAACATAACACTGGCAGGAAGCGCACATGGCCATTCCTCCGCAGGTACCTTCAACAGGAAGTTCATATGCTTTGCATAACTCCATTATATTCATTGCCATATCAGTCGGAGCCTGTAGTTCGTGTATAACTCCTTCTCGATCCTTAATCTTTATTAATACATCCATTTTAAATTTATTGGAATTTTTCAGAATTTGATAAACGTGATCAAATTTATTTATTTTTATTAACTATTTGGTTTAAATGTAAATGCAAATTCTCTGGATTTGTCCTTCAAATGCATTTTCAATCCAAGAAAATTATCATTTTTTTCTAATATTGTTATAACTGCAATTACAGAATAATAATCTTTATCAGATTGAAAAATAAGTGTTCCTTCATATGTTATATTGGCAATACCTTGTTTGTCAGTTGTTGAGGATATTTTTCTAGGGTGCAAAAAATCAGCTGAACTATAAGTTGCCTTATTTGAAAATTTTGCATGACCTTCACAAAAATCATATAGGAAATCATAGTTAGAAATTTTTAATCCTCCTTCTTCTGCTGTTGTGGATATAATAATTTTACCCTGATAATTAAAATCAGACCACTCTTCACCTTCATTTAACCAGGCCTTAGAAACTGCATAAGACAAACCGGCATTCTGACCATAACTTATAGTAAAAAACAATAAAAATAATAATTTGTAAAGATGATTCATAAATATAGATTTAGGATTGTTTACAAATTTAACTTAAATCTATCTTAATTTGGTAATTGAAACTCTTAAATCTTTTGTGTATTTTTTATTAGAATCGCAAAAAAACAGCTTATTATTTATTCATATTTTTTTTTGTGTAAAAAGAATCGCCATAAGGCCTATTATTCTTATTAATCTAAGAATTCTAGTTAAAGGATATTTACGACAGTTTCTATTTGTGGAGCGTATTTTTTAATAGTGGTTTCTACACCAGCTTTTAATGTCATTTGATTGACGCTACAACTAATACATGCTCCTTCAAGGCGAACTTTTACATGTTTGTCGTCTTCTATTGAAATCAACGAAATGTCACCTCCATCAGAATTCAAAAAAGGTCTGATTTCATCCAGTGCTAATAACACGTTGGATTTTATTTCTTCTGTTGTCATAATTATAATGTGTTAATTAGAGAATGTGTCAATTAGATAATTGTTTTGGATTATTATCTAATTATCAGATTATCTCAATTATCTAATTTTTTTTACTGCTGAACATCCTGCCATTGTGGTAATCTTAATGGCTTCGGTAGCAGGTAAGCTATCATTTCTGTCGACTACTTCCTGAACTACATTTCGTGTAATTTCTTCAAAAACTTTTTCAATTGCTGAAGCGGTCTGCAAGGCTGCAGGACGGCCATAATCTCCTGCTTCACGGATAGATTGTACAATTGGTACTTCTCCTAAAAATGGAACACCTAAATCTTCTGCTAAATTTTTAGCTCCTTCCTGTCCAAAAATATAATATTTGTTTTCAGGTAATTCTTCAGGTGTAAAATAGGCCATGTTTTCTATTATACCTAATACAGGAACATTAATATTATCCTGCATAAACATTGATACTCCTTTTTTGGCATCTGCCAAAGCTACTGCTTGCGGTGTACTTACCACAACTGCTCCGGTAATAGGCAATGATTGCATGATGGAAAGATGTATATCTCCAGTTCCCGGTGGTAAATCGATTAACATAAAATCCAATTCTCCCCAATCAGCATCAAAAATCATTTGATTTAAAGCCTTGGACGCCATTGGTCCTCTCCAGATTACAGCCTGGCTAGGTGCAGTAAAAAATCCTATAGAGAGTATTTTAATTTCATAACTTTCAACTGGTTTCATTTTTGATTTCCCATCAACAGTAATTGATATTGGTTTCTCATTTTCAACATCAAACATAATGGGCATCGAAGGACCGTAGATATCAGCATCCAAAACACCAACTGCGAATCCCATTTTGGCTAATGTAACAGCCAGGTTTGCTGTAACCGTAGATTTTCCAACACCTCCTTTTCCGGAAGCAACGGCAATGATATTTTTTATTCCCGGAATAGCACGACCTTTGATTTCGTTTTTCTCAGGAGTCTCTACTTTTATATTTACTTTTATTTTTGCTTCAGGAGATACCAATTCATGAATTGTCTTTTTGATATCATCCTCGGCTCTTTTTTTAATATGCATGGCAGGTGTATGAAGCACTAAGTCTACAACTACTTCATCTCCAAAAGTAATCACATTGGCTACTGCGCCACTCTCCACCATATTTTTTCCTTCTCCGGCTATAGTTATTGTTTCTAACGCTTTAAGAATTTCTTTTCTGTCTAATTTCATTTTTAATGTGCTAATATCTATATAAAAGAAATGTGTTTAAATGATAATTTATTAAACCGATTTCAGACAGCAAAGATAACAGATTATGTTCGGATTTATGTTGTTTTAGATTGTATTTGTTGATATGGGAATTATTGAAAATGATATTATGGTGCTTTATGAATAGTAAATTTTAAAGAAATGGGCTGTTGTTCTCCTTCAAATTAAAAAAGAAGAATATAAATAGCAAAAAAGAAACCCGAAAGACTTGTGAAATCTGTCGGGTTTCTTAAAAAAATGGTCTACAAGTTTATTCGTATTTTAAATATTTTAGGATGTCTATTTTGGTTACCTGATAGGCTTTTGCCAGCACAATTATTAAAGTCAAGAATAATATAGAAACCAGCGCAATACTAAACGGAACAATTGAAACTCCGATTCTGAAAGCAAAATTCTCCAGCCATTTTTGCAGTAAAATATAAGCAGGAACAATGCCGATTACAAAACCCAGTAAACAAAACCCTATATATTGTTTAGAAAGTTCTTTTAGTAATGCATCTGTTTCTGCGCCTAATGTTTTTCTGATTGCGATTTCTTTTAATCTTCGTTCCATGGAAAAGGAAGCCAAAGCAAACAATCCGAAAACAGCGATAATAATGACTACAATATTCAATATAAAAAACAAATCTTTCTGCTTTACCTGTTCCTGATAGGTTTTGGCAAATCCTTTATTTACAAATTCATAATCAAAAGGATAATCCTGATTGATGTTTTTCTCCCAATAAATTTTAAGCTTAGCTAAAGTCTCTGTTAAATTAGTAGGGGAGACTTTTACGTAAATATTATCAAAATTATTCCATTTTAAAGTTTTAAGATTGACAAAAACCATAGGCGGTACTTTGCTTTGAAATCCCGTAATGTGAAAGTCCTTTACAATTCCAACAACCCTAACTTTTAAATTTTCGGGAGTGCCGTTACTCCAGCCCGAAGTTATGATGGTATTTATCGGGTTTTTAAGGTTTAAAATTTTAGCCAAAGTTTCATTAATCAACATATTACTTACCGTATCCGAAGCATATTGTGGGGATAAATCCCGACCTTTAACAATCTTAATTTTCATCATTTCCAGAAAACCAAAATCCATTTCGACATTTCGGGGTTGTACAAATACACCGTTGTGTGTAAATCCTGAACTTGAATTGGTACTGTTCCCAAAGCTTCCTGCAAAAGTAGATACATCCTCAACGCCTGATAGTTTAAGAATTTCTTGTTTTGTAGTCAGATATTTTTCTGTTTTTTTATTTCGATCGGTAGATTTAAACGGAATTTTAATGACCTGATCTCCATTAAAGCCAAGATCTTTATTCATCATATAATTTACTTGAGAATTTACAATTAAAGCCCCAACAATAAAAAAGGCCGCAATACCAAATTGGAAAATCAACATAGAGTTTCGAATCCAAATGCCGCTTTTGCTTCTGGAAAAATTTCCTTTTAAAACTTTCAGGGTTTCAAAATTGGAGATATAAAAGGCTGGGAATATACCTGCAAGAACGATTACTAATCCAAATATAAAAATAAGCTGCAGGTAAAATTCACCACCATTCATTGTCAATGACTTCTTGAGGAAGTTGTTGTAATAAGGTAAAGAAAGTTCGACTATCGCCAATGCAAAAAGAATGGCTAAGGTTACAATAATGGTTGTTTCAAATATAAATTGTTTAATAATTTGTGTTTTGCCTGCTCCTACGATTTTACGAACCCCCACTTCTTTTGCACGTTTAATTGCAGAGGCAGTGGCTAAATTGATATAGTTGACAAGTGATAAAATTAAAATCAAAATAGACAAACCAACCATGATATAAAGCAATTGCAGATTGCCTTTTCCTTCAGGGAAATTATAACCACTAGAAGTTTTTGTTCCATGTAAGCGTGCTTGATCCAGTTGATCCAGAATCACTGTGATTTCACCATTTTCCTTTACGTATTGTTCAGGTGTTTGACCGCTTTCTTTCGCATTTTTTAAAGTTTGATTGACATAGTTTACATTTTGCATCTTCTTTAAAACGGACTCCCTATTAGCTCCTTTTTTGTTTTTAATCATTAAAGTGTAATTGAAGTTTCCCCAACTATTCAGATCAGCATCGCGCAATAAACCGCCAAAGACATAGTTGGGCTCAATAGAAGAAGGTTTGATGATTTTGTAAACTGATTTTATGACATAAGGTTTGTTGTCATTGATTAGAATTTTGCCAATAGGATCTTCATTCTTGAAAATTAGTTTTGCTTCATCTTCCGAAATGGCGACACTATTTTTTTCTTTAAGAATATCTTTTTTGGCCCCCTTTACAATGGGAAACGGAAAGATGCCAAAGAAATCGTAATCGGCGGCGATTATTTTTTTACCTATCCATTTTTGATTTTGATGTTTGATAATATCTTCATAATACCAACCGTCATAAAAGCAAATTGATTCGATCTCAGGAATGGTAGCTTTACAGGTAAGGCCAAAAGGAATAGAACTTGATGCCCAAATATCGCCAGTTGCACCAATTTTATTGAGTACCTGATACACATTTTCTTTTTCAGGATTCCATTGATCGTATTCGTATTCGTTATTCCAATATAAAATAGCGAAAATCACGCCTGCGATTCCAATGCTTAATCCCAGAACATTTAAAAACGAAAACAGCTTGTTTTGTTTTAAATGATAAATAAATATTTTAAACCAGTTAGAAATCATCGTTTTATTTTTTTAGAATTAATTCTGTTACAGTCGCAACAGAAGCAGTGTTTTTATTTTCTGAAACCATTATTTTGCAAATAAATCCTACCAGAATTAAAATTGCAGTTATAATAAATTTGATCATTTTTCTATTATTTAGCATCCATAAAAACATCAACATTTCTCTGATTTAATCTCTCAGAAAATATAACTCCATCTTTCATATGAATCGTTTTTTGCGAAAAAGAAGCATCATAATCAGAGTGGGTCACCATCAGAATTGTAGCTCCTTTAGCGTGTAAATCAGTTAGAAGTTCCATCACTTCATTACCGTTTTTACTATCCAGATTTCCGGTTGGCTCATCTGCCAGAATAATTTTTGGGTCGTTTACCAAAGCTCTTGCAACGGCAACTCTTTGCTGCTGACCGCCAGAAAGCTGCTGCGGAAAATGCTTCAGTCGATGCGAGATGTTTAGTTTCTCGGCAATAGCTTCAATTTTTTGTTTTCTGTCGGCTGCCTTTACATTGTTATAAAGTAAAGGCAATTCGATATTGTCATAAACAGAAAGTTCATCGATCAAATTGAAATTCTGAAAAATAAAACCAATATTTTCCTTTCGTACATTGGCTCTTCCTTTTTCTTTTAAACCCACCATTTCCTGGTCTAGTAATTTATAAGTCCCATCAGAAGCGCTGTCCAAAAGACCAATTATATTCAGTAAAGTTGATTTTCCGCAACCCGAAGGTCCCATAATGGTTAAAAAATCTCCTTTTTTTATTTCTAAAGTAATACCGCTCAAAGCAGATGTTTCTATTTCTTCGGTTCTAAAAACTTTGGTTAAATTTTGAATTGTGATCATAGTTTTAAAATGTTAGTTGTTATGATTATTTTTTGATTGATGATTGAAACGATTGATTTTTTGTTGTTTTTGATTTCAAGTTTCAGGTTTCAAGTTTGCGCATTGTGATAACCTGAAACTTGAAACAATTTTACTGCTTAGAGATTGATAACTCTTCAATGTCTTTATAGTCAGAATAAGAAGAAGTAATCACAGATTCTCCTTCTTTTAAACCATCGAGAACTTCATAATACGATGGATTTTCTCGACCTAATTTTATATTTCTTCTAACTGCTTTATTTCCTTTTACAACAAAAATCCACTTTCCTGCTGTTTCCTGATTAAAGCTTCCTTTTTGAATTACGAGTGTTTTATTTTTTTCAGATAAAATCAGTTTCACTCCAAAACTTAATCCGTCTTGTAATGTGATGTTTTCTTTAGAAGTAAAAGCCAGTTCTACAGTAAAATTGCCACTTTTTACTTCCGGAATTACTTTTGTTACCAGAACTTCCAGGTTTTTTCCTTTAAATTCTACTTGTCCTTTTAAACCTTCCTGAACTTTTTCCAAATAAAATTCATCAACATTTGCAGTAAGTTTGTATCCTTTATTCGAATCAATTTTTCCGATACTCTCTCCCGCCTGAAATGTTTTTCCCAACACAGGTTCAAAAGACGTCAGTCTTCCGGATTCCGGAGCTGTAATCAAAAAATTCTTTTTGTTATTTCTTAAAATATCCAAACTCATTTCCATAGTTTGAATGGAGCGGTTAATTTGAGCAATCTGCAATTGATTGGATTGTTTTTCTTTTTGGATGCTTTGCTGGATTGTTTTTTTTCGCTCTTCCTGAAAACGTAAACTTTCTTTAAACGTATTCCAGTCATTTTTCGAAATCACATCTTTGGCAAATAATTTCGAGTTCATGTCGTACAGTCTCCTGGCATCATTGTAATCGTGTTCAATTAAAACTAAATCTTTGGTCAGATTCAATTCCTGATTTCTGATATTCAGTTTTCCATTGTTTAAATTATTGATTTGCTCAATAATAGCCGTTTCCTGAGTCAGGTAATTCAATTCTGTGTTCGGATTGTATAAACGTGCCAGCGATTGACCTTTGGTAACCATAGCGCCATTTTCTACAAAAATCTCTTTTACAGAACCGCCTTCGGTTACGTTTACAAGCATCACATTCAAAGGTTCTACTTTTGCCTGGAAAACTACAAAATCTTCAAAAAAAGCTTTTTCAACTTTTTGGATACTGATCTCATCCCCTTTTACATTTAAACTTCTTTTGGTGTTAAACGAAAAAAAGACGACTGCAGCCAAAACTAAAAAAACGCCAATTGCTATTGTGAGATATCTAAATTTTCTATTTTTACGAGGAATTACCTTGTCCATTTTTTAAATAATTTGCTGATAATCAATAGGTAAATACTGTGCCATAAAAATTATTATTTGTAATGTATTGATTTTAAAGAAGCTCTAAAAAACATTCCAAAACCGATTGTTCGATAATGAACAGTTGACCGTTCAAAATCGGACAAAAAAAGACAGCATGCGAAAAAAACAAGCCCAAATATTAATCGTTGACGATCAGGAAGAAATACTTTTTTCGGCCAAAATGATTCTCAAAAAACATTTTGAAACCATTTTTACGGAAAATAATCCAAAAAAGATCATTTCTATTTTAAATGAAAATGAAATAAATGTGGTTTTATTAGACATGAATTACCGAATTGGATTTGAAGATGGAAGAGAAGGCATTCATTGGCTGAAAGAAATTAAAACACTATCTCCTCAAACCATCGTGATTTTAATGACCGCTTTCGGAAAAATTGATACGGCGGTGGAAGGAATAAAAATTGGTGCATTTGATTATGTTTTAAAACCCTGGCACAACGAAAAATTACTTGAAACAATTGATAAGGCTGTAGCCGAAAGCCGAAAAAACACTAAAAAAGCAGTAACAGGTTCAATACAAAATACAGAAAAAAGTTATTTCGTAGGAACTTCTCCAAAAATAAAACAAGCGTATTCCATTGCCGAAAAAGTAGCCAAAACCGACGCCAATGTTTTGATTTTGGGAGAAAACGGAACCGGAAAATATGTCTTCGCAGAATTTATACATCAAAATTCACAACGAAAAAACGAAACTTTTGTGCATGTTGATTTAGGTTCTCTAAGTGATAATTTATTTGAAAGTGAACTTTTTGGTTATGCAAAAGGGGCTTTTACCGATGCCAAAACCGATACTGCCGGAAGATTTGAATCGGCACAAAACGGAACTATTTTTCTGGATGAAATTGGAAATATTCCACTTCATCTTCAGTCTAAATTATTGCATGTTTTGCAGACAAAAACCGTTACGCGTCTGGGCGAAAGCAAAGCAAGGCCTTTGAATGTCAGAATCATTTCAGCAACCAATAATGATATTAAAGCGGAGGTTAAAAATAAAACTTTTCGCGAAGATTTGCTGTACCGCATCAATACTATGGAAATCAATCTCCCGTCGTTGCGCGAACGAAAAGATGATATTGTCCCGATGGCGCATTTTATTTTGGAAAAGATTGCCGAAAAATACAATCAGGATAATTGGAAATTTGAAGAAAATGTAGCGCCTTATCTTGAAAAATATCCCTGGAAAGGAAATATTCGTGAACTCGAAAATAAAATTGAACGCGCTTTAATTTTAGCAGAAAACAATACGATTTCTGTGAATGATCTTGATATTCTAAATTTTGAAGAAATTCAGGAAAATGATGAAAATCCTTTATCTGAAATGGAGAAATCGGCCATTGAAAAAGCACTTTTTAAACATCACGGAAATATCTCTAAAACCGCTGAAGAATTAGGTTTGTCAAGAGCAGCATTGTACCGAAGAATTGAGAAATATGCTTTGAAAAATGGATAAAGAGCCAAGAATCAAGAATCAAGATAATTTTATCCCCCAAATCTTCGTAATCTGCGAGAGAATTATATCAAGTAAAGGAATCATTTTAATCCTGTAATCTGAAGCAACAAAAAAACAATGAAAAACTGGAAATTTTATAATGCTTTGTTCGTAAGGGTTTTGTTTGTAATGATTCTCTTTTTCTTTTGTATGTTTCTCGTTTATAAAACCCTTTATTACAACTCTATTTTGGTTGGATTTTTCGTTTTTTTAATGATAGCCGAAATGTATTTTTATGTCAAAAACCAATTGCAGTTTTACGACAGAACGTTGTTATCGATTTTACGAAAGGACTTTTCGACGAATTTTCCCGAAGAACATAAAAAAGACAATTTTAAAAGTCTGTATCTTTTATACGAAACTTTAAAAGTGCAGCAGCAGGAGCAGACCTCAAAAGAAATGATTTATCGTTCACTTTTAAATAATATCGATACAGCAGCTTTAATTTTAGAAAAAGAAAACGAAGAATGGAACATTTTTTTAATGAACGATTGTTTCTCCCAATTATTTAAAGTACCAAAAATCAGCCATTGGAAATACCTTCAAAATTATCTGCCTTCACTCTGCAATGAAATCGAAAAAACAGATTTCAGCGAATTAAAATTAGCTATTTCGATTAAAATTGAAGAACAGGATTTGCAGACTTTCATGCTGCAGACTTCACGAACGCAAACCTACAATAAAGAATATTTTATTATTTTATTAGACAGTATTCAGCGTGTTATTGAGAAAAAAGAAAAAGAAGCCTGGATTAATCTGATGAAGATTATTTCGCATGAATTAATGAATTCCTTAACGCCAATTCGTGCGCTTTCGCAGAATTTACTCCAGATTGTCGATCAGGAAGAACTGGAAGACGATGATTTTGAAGATATAAAAAGCAGTATTTCGACCATCATTAACAGAAGTGATCATTTGCAGGTTTTTGTTGAGAATTACAGAAAACTGGCTATGCTGCCAACGCCAACCAAACAAATGACGCCGATAAATGAGCTGTTTGAAGATTGTCTCCGAATCATGAGTCCGATTTTGAGAGCGGAAAACATAGAGTTAATAAATGATATTCACAGCTCACGATCTATTATGATGGATAAAAACCAAATGGAACAAGTTATTATCAATTTGATTACCAACAGTATTTATGCTTTGAAAGAAAAGCAGGAAAAGAAAATGTATGTGTCGAGTTATACCGAAAACAATCGTTTTTTTATTACCATTTCGGATAACGGAAAAGGAATCGATCCCGATATTCAGGACAAAGTTTTCCTTCCTTTTTTCACCACCAGGAAAGACGGCGCCGGAATTGGTTTAACGCTTTCCAGAAACATCATCGAAGCACATGGCGGTTATTTAAGCTACCAAACTGATGAAGATAAAACGAGTTTTGTGATTTGTTTGATTTAATGTTTTAAGCCATATAAGTGATATAAGTTCATTTTATCTCTGTCAAAGTTTCAACACAATCTTGTCATCCCGAGGAACGAGGGATCTTCGACAGAAACTCCGCAAACAAAGTCGCCAATCTTTGTAGAGCTACTTGTGAAGATCCCTCGTTCCTCGGGATGACAAAAAATGCGTATAGTTTTAAATGAACTTATATCACTTATATGGTGGAAATTTCCGGCTGCCAAAAGTGTTTTTCAAAATCTATAATCTGATTGTTGACCACTTTTATACCTTCATTTTCTAAAAGCTGCTGCATAAGATTGGTTCCATCAAAATGATGTTTTCCTGTCAAAAGTCCTTTTTGGTTGACAACCCGATGTGCCGGAATATCTTCCATAGCGTGAGAGGCATTCATGGCCCATCCTACCATTCGCGCTGATCTTCCGGTACCTAAGGCTCTCGCAATTGCACCATATGAAGTTACTTTTCCGTAGGGAATCTGTCTTGCGACTGCGTAAACTCTTTCGAAAAAATTATCTTCTGCCATGGAAATATTTTTATAAAGATTGAAAGATTGAAAGATTGAAAGATTTTCTTAATTAAGCGCTCTTAACATCTTTACAATAAAGTTATCCGAAATAGTAATTTAAAATATTGATAAGTGTTCCAATAGCCACTAACCCCGTAATGCTTCCAATGATGGTATTCATGTTGCGCATCAGGTAATCGGTTTTCTTTTCGATGCTTCCAAAAAAAGCAATGTAACTGTACAAAACCACAAACGAACCTACAACGGAACCGAGTACAAAAATAAAAATGATGTTGTTCTCAAACACAAAAAGCTGGTACGAAGCCAAAGTTACACTCACCACTACGTAATAGGGAATCGGAAAAAAGTTCAATCCGGAAAGCAGCATTCCTAAAAAGAAACGGCTTTTTTTACTCTTTTTTTTGATTTTTGATTTCCTGGCTGTTGGTGCTTTCGCTATAAACAAAAAGTAGATGGTTAATGCAGCAAAAATACCAAAACCAACTTCTCTTAATAACGTAACGACATCCGGTCTGCTATTAATAACCTGAGCAAATAAAACCGCAACATAAACCTGAAAAAAGATGACTAAAACCGCACCGATAACAAACCACATTGCATTCTTTTTTCCTTCTTTCAGGTTTATTTTGGCTGCCGTCATGTTGATCAGACCCGGAGGAATAATCCCAATAATGGCGGCAATAAAACCGGAAAGTAATGGAGTAAGTAATGCCATTCAGTTATTTAATGGTTTGAAAAATATGTTTTTAAAATTAAATTAATCTTTAATTTTAAAACGAATATACGTAATTGCCTTGTTAATTTCTAAATATTGTTTTTCATAGAACGTTTGAAAAGCAGTTACTTCTTCCGGACTTCCTTCGTTTGTATATACATTATGGTTCGCATATAAAACTTCGTGCCCTTCTCCGTGAAGTAATCCCAAGGTATAACCGTGCATGAATTCGCTGTCGGTTTTCAGGTTAACAACACCGTCTTTTTTAAGGATTTTTTTATACAATTTCAAGAATTCCGAATTCGTCATTCTGTGTTTGGTCCTTTTGTATTTGATTTGCGGATCCGGAAAAGTAATCCAGATTTCATCCACTTCATTTTCTGTAAAAATATGGTTGATCAGCTCGATCTGAGTTCTGATAAAAGCAACATTATGCAAACCAGTGTCAACAGCTGTTTTGGCGCCTCTCCAAAAACGGGCTCCTTTGATGTCGATTCCGATAAAATTTTTGTTGGGATATCTTTCGGCCAATCCAACAGAATATTCTCCTTTTCCGCAGCCTAATTCTAAAACTAACGGATTGTCATTTTTAAAGAAATCGGTATTCCATTTTCCTCTCAGTGGAAATGAATCGCTTACAACTTCTTCTCTGGTTGGCTGAAAAACGTTTTCGAATGTTTCGTTTTCCCTGAATCTTTTTAGTTTATTTTTACTTCCCACTTTCACAAAAATTTTCAGCAAAATTAAGGAATATAAACGAATGAATCAGTTCGTATTTTTAAAAAAGAAGAAAATCGCAAGACTTGTTATTTTAGTAAACAAATTTTGCGATTTTATATGTTCTTAACCGTAATGTGCTTCGGTTATGGGTTTTGATTTCGGATCAATGGTTTCATCGTGCTGTGATAAATCCAGTCCGATGTGTTCATTTTCTTCAGAAACACGTAACGGAATGATAAAGTTGGTTACTTTGAATAAAAGATACGCTCCGAAGAAAGTAAAAATAGAGACCAACACCAAAGCCATCATGTGATGACCGAAAACATTCCAGCCACCGTGTAATAAACTTGCATCTTCACCGTGTGCGAAAATAGCAGTCAGGATCATTCCCATAATTCCGCCTACTCCGTGACAGGCAAAAACATCCAGCGTATCGTCGAATCTTTTTGAGAATCTGCAGTTTACTACCGAATTGGAAACCAAAGCTGTAATAAATCCGAAGAACATACTTTCCGGAACCGAGATATAACCCGCAGCCGGCGTAATGGCTACCAAACCTACAACAGCTCCGATACAGGCTCCCAAAGCCGAAACTTTTCTTCCGTTCATTCTGTCAAAGAAAACCCAGGTTAACATGGCTGCTGCCGATGATGTTGTTGTGGTTGCAAAAGCCATTGCGGCTGTTCCGTTCGCAGCAAGAGCTGAACCGGCATTGAATCCGAACCAGCCAAACCATAACATTCCCGTTCCTAATAATACGAACGGAATATTGGTTGGAATATGATCGCTGTTTTTTCTTTTTCCTAAAACGAGAACTCCTGCCAAAGCAGCAAATCCGGAACTCATGTGTACAACCGTTCCTCCCGCAAAATCTTTTACGCCAAAATAAGTTCCTAAAACTCCGGTAGGATACCAAACCGAATGGCACAAAGGGGCATAGATGAAAATGGTAAATAAACTGATGAATAATAAATAGGAGATGAAACGAACACGTTCTGCAAATGAACCTGTAATAATGGCCGGAGCAATAATAGCGAATTTCATCTGGAACAAAGCGAATAACATAAACGGAATCGTACTTGCCAATTGTTTATGAGGCAAAACGCCCACATAGTCCATAAAAGCAAAAGTACCGGGATTTCCAAAAAAGCTATAAAAATGATCTCCGGAAGTAAAACCAACAGGTTCTCCAAACGCCAGACTAAACCCGACAGTTACCCATAAAAGCGTTACAACGCCCAAACAAATAAAACTTTGCAGCATGGTTGAGATCACGTTTTTTCGGCCTACCATTCCGCCATAAAAAAAAGACAATCCAGGTGTCATAATTAGAACCAGACAACAAGAGGTTAACATCCAGGCAACATCGGCCGGTACAATATGGTCAGTGGTGCCAAATTTCGATAATACATAAGCGTTTTCGGTAACAGTTGGCCATAAAGCACCCGTGATACAAACAATACTTATAATGATAAAGGAAATGATCCAGCGTTTTTCTATTTTCATTTTCAAATTCTTTATTAACCCTATTTTTTTTGGGGGCAAAGTTAGAAAAAAATAAATATTTTAGTTTTTAGGGCTGATAAAATAGAGGTTTACTTTTCATTTTAGTAAATTTTGTAAAATTGCGTATGGTTTTTTGAGAGTATCTTATTTTGAGCTTCTAAATTTACGCTATTGTTGTGAAATATATTATAATGTAATTGACACCCTTAGTTGAATATCACTAAAAAAGTTATCATTATAACAAGAATGACAAAGATTGTCTATTTTTTTTGAAGTTTCTGAATCAAAATGTCTTCTATTGGGGATTTTGCTTTTATAACAGCATCCACCTCATCATTTGGAATCGTCATGGATAATACATAATGCTGAATCTTCCATTCGTTTCCAATTTTTACCAAAACACCGGAACCACGGCAGATTTTCATTTGAGTATTCAGCAATTCATCAAACCAGGCTGTTTTTCCGGATTTGTCCAAAAAGATGTGGCGCTCCAAAGTGGTAAAACTCCATGTTTTTCCTGTATCGAAAAAAGGTTTCGCCCAGACTTTAAAATCGGGTTTGATCCAGTTTTCGGTGGCGTCTGTACCAATAAAAATAGCATCCTCGCTCATGAGGTTAAAGTAAGCATCAAATTTTGCATCAGCGGCGGCTTTGTGCCATGTTTCTAAGGTTTTGTTGATGTTTTCTTTTTCAGAAGTTTGTGCATTTGCAAAAACAGTAACGAATAAAAGGAATAGAATTGATTTTTTCATATCTGATAATATTTGAGTTTAAAGATAAATTAATGATTGTTAATGAGAGAAAGTTTCACGCAGATTTTGCAGATTCAGCAGATAAAATTTTAGATAACTATAAAAAAAATCTGCCAGATCTGCCAAATCTGCGTGAAAACAATATTTTTTTGCATGAATGTAAACATACTTAATTTAGAGGGGTTAAATTTTAACAACAATGACTTATCCGGTTTACATTCAAAACCATTATATTTGAGTTCTTAAATTTCATGATCATGAATCCGAAAATCTACATCACTTCCATAGCCATTGTCTCTTTAGTTTTTGTTTCCTGCAAAAAGGAATTAGAACCTCAGCAAAGTACTCCTGAATCTGAATTAGTAGCTTTGGGACTTGCAAAAGATACGACCAAGACTGCCACTTCGGTAGTACAAAATCCGACGACTAATCCGAATACCGTTTTGAGTGAAAATGGCGGAATCAATCCTGCCCACGGAAAACCGGGACATCGTTGTGATATTGCTGTTGGCGCTCCTTTAAATTCGGCTGCAACACAAGGCCAGGCTACAACGGCTCAGCCAGCACAAACCGTTCAGGTAAATCCGAATCAGCAGAATGTTGTGACAACAACTGTTGCTTCTCCGGCAAAAGTGGCTAAAGGAATGAATCCTTCCCACGGACAGCCGGGACACCGTTGTGATATTCCGGTAGGTTCGCCTTTAAATTCGCCTGTTGCCAAAACAACAGCTGCAACAACAACCTCAGCTCAAAGCGGAAGCACTGAAAAAACTTTTACCGTTACGCCACCTGCAAATTCTACCGTTCCAGCGTTATTAAGTACCGAAAGTACTAATTCGGCTGCTGTAGTCGCTGACGGAATGAATCCTGCACACGGAAAACCGGGACACCGCTGCGATATTTCCGTAGGAGCACCTTTGCCAAAATCGTAAAGTTAGAAGTAACTTTAGCTCAAAAATGGAAAAAATTTCAAATTTAATACCAATTATTGGTGTCTTTGATAAAAATAAAAATTATGGCACGGAATACATCAATATTACTAGGAGAGTATTTTGAAAGCTTTATTAATGAACAAATTTCTACCGGGAAATATAGTTCAGTAAGTGAAGTTGTCAGAACTGTTTTAAGAGTTTTTGAGCAAGAAGAAACTAAAACAAAATCGCTAATCAATGAACTAAAAATTGGTGAAAAAAGTAGTAAAATCAGAAATTTTGACCGCAATAAAAATCTTGAAATGCTCAAAGCTAATTTTCAAAAATAATGCCTGAGTATATAATTAATGAAAAGGCATTAGACGATATTAATAATATTTGGATTTACACGGCAGAAAACTGGTCTATTGAACAAAGCAGATCGATATTATAACTTAATCATTGACGAAATTGAATATATCGTACATAATTTAGATATGGCTCATGACTTTGGGAAAATTAGAAAATCATATAGATATTCAAAAGTGAAGTCACATTTAATTTTTCTTTAAAAAAGATAAAATAAATGAAATTGAAGTCGTTAGAGTTTTACATGAAAAAATGGATGTTGTAAACAGATTAGCGGATAAATAAAAAAAGCTACTGCTAAGAGGTACTACAGCGGATTTGCGCAATTGGCCTAATGGAAAAATGGTTCTTGTATTTGAAATGATTTACTTCGTCTATTCGCTGTCGGTCGGGTGCAATCCGAAAATAAGGCTTAATGTAGTGCCAAACCCGCTGTAGTAACAGAACGAAGTTGTAAAGGGAAAAAGAAAACCTTACAACTTTTCACTCTGTGTCTTATTACCTCTTCCAATTATAAAAAAAAAAGACGTTTCAATTTGAAACGTCTTTTTTTTTTATAATTGGAAACTTAATATTCTTTCATTTTCTCGAAAGTCGTAGTAAGTGATTTTTTAATTTTGCTTAAAGCGCCACTAAATGCTTTTTCAATTGTATCAGAATGGTCTGTAACGGTAAGCGGCTGTAAATTGGCAATACGGACTTCAATTGCACATCTTTTATCGTTCAGGCTGAATTTCTCGCCGTTTTCATCTCCAAAGTGTACTTCAACGCGGGTTATTTTTTCTTCGAAACGGGCTAATCCTTTTTCTAATTCTGCAGAAAAATACGTTTCTACTCTTTCGTGTCCATCTATATTCTTGTCAGTGTTGATTTGAATTTTCATATCGGTTTATATTTAATGATTGTTTCTCAAAGCTATTTTATTTAAGATGAAAAGCCAAGTGAGTTAAGGAAAGATTATGAAAATTTTTGGGGAAATTTCAACGCCACGTTTGTCATTCCGAACAATAAGGAATCTTCGCAAGTAGCTCCGCAATAATTATCCAATTGACATTTTTGCAGATTCTTTCCAAAGATAATTTGGAATAGGTTCATTTAATTCCCATTTTACATTCATTGGCTTTTCTCCTTCATTTTCTTTAAAATTTGCTTCTCCAATAAAAACATAACCCATTGTATTTCCATTTTCGTCTTTTGCTTTTTCTCTGATGAAAAGTAAAATCTTCTTGTCATTTTCTATATGTCTAACATATGATAATCCTTTACCGATATCTGGTCTTGATGAATTTTGACTTTGCCAATGAAATAAAGTTTCACTAATTGCATAATCATCATACATTGTAGTTGGAGAAAAATTCTCTTCGGATTTAATTAAATTGATAAAAAGCAATTCTGTATTTAAATCTATATTCTCTGCAACACCTTCTCGGCTTGATGATTTTCTGTCAAAAGTACTTAGTCTAAAAGCTGATAAAATTTGATCTCTTGTATACCTAGCATGTAATTTTAGTGGCTGATTATATGGTAATTGAATGTCTATTTCTTTGAAATCAACTTTGTCAATTAGTATTTCTAAGACTTCAATAATCTCATTTACTAAAATTTTATTTTTTCCAATTGATTGAATGCTTTGTTCTAAAGACTCATAACCTCCCGCACTTTGCCAAACATCGTAATGTAGCATTAGAAACATAGCTTTTTCATTCTCATTATAATCATCAATTTTTACGTTGAAGTTTAATTTTGCAATCTTAAGTATAAAATTAAAATAACTTGTTGAGTTTGTGGAAAGCCACTTCTTACTTATAGCAGAATAAATCTGTTTTTCGTTAGTGTTCTCAAAATCATCAATTACTCCAGCTTTTTTGCATAATCTTGACCAACTATCTTTTTTGTAAATCGTTTCAATTGGAATATGATATAATTCAATAAAATTATTGAGTGTTAATGGTAAAGAAAAATGATGTTGAAAATCTGTAATTTTCTTAATAAGTTGATTTACATTTATAGATGTTGCCTTTCTAATATTTTCGAGGATTGTATCTTTTGTTTTTTTCTCTAAAACAATTGAACAGCCTAATGGTAAATGTGGAAAATCATCTTCAATTTCTTTTTGAACTGATGTTGTTGTTTTACCAATTAAAGCTCTGAATTTAGTTTCAAAGTCATATTCAGGCCTCGAATTTCCGACGAAATCTAAAACAGTCAAGCAATCTTTTCCATCTGATAAACGTAATCCACGACCTAATTGTTGAAGAAAAACAGTCAAACTTTCAGTTGGTCTTAAAAACAGAACTGTATCAATTTCAGGAATATCCACACCTTCATTGAAAATATCAACTACAAATAAATAATTAAATTCTTTTTTCTTAAACTGTTCCCTAATTCTATCTCGGTCACTAGAATTTTTAGCCGTTAAATATTCTGATTTTAGCCCTGCTAAATTGAATTTTTCAGCCATAAAAGTGGCGTGTTCAATTGTTACACAAAAACCAATAGCACGAACATCATTTATATCATTTGTATATTTATCAAGATTGGAAATTATTTCACCAACACGAACATTGTTTTTGGTGTACAAACTTGTCAATTCGCTAGCTACATATTTGCCTTTTTCCCATTTCACATTAGTTAAATCGATACTATCTGTTATCCCAAAATATTGAAATGGGCACAATAATTTTTTATTTAATGCTTCAGGCAATCTGATTTCAGCAGCAATACGATTACAGAAATCCTCAAGAATATTTTCGTTGTCCATTCTTTCGGGAGTTGCTGTCAATCCTAAAAGCACTTTGGGTTTAAAATAATTTAAAATTGGTCTATAACTCGACGCTGAAATATGATGCACTTCATCTATAACGATGAAATCATAATATTCAGGAGAAATTTTAATTTCTTTAAGTCTGTTGTTTAAAGTTTGAACAGAAGCAAAAACATATTCATTAGAAGTTGGTTCTAATCCATCAACCCATAAATCTCCAAAATTATTATCCTTTAAAACTCCTTGAAAAGTAGCTTTAGCTTGTTGTAAAATTTCTTTTCGATGAGCAACAAAAAGCAGTTTTGAAGATTTATTATTTTTTCTAAAATTTTTATAATCAAATGCTGAAATTACTGTTTTCCCAGTTCCAGTGGCAGCAACTAAAAGATTTTTGTATCTATTATGGATCGTTCTTTCAACTTCTAATTTTTCAAGAATTTCATTCTGATAAGGAAATGGTTTAATGTCAAAGTAAGAAGTAGTAAAAGTATATTCTTTTGAAAACTTACCTTGTTTGAGAGCATCAACTAATTTCTCAGAATGAATGGTTTCGTCATACAATTCAAAGTCTGCATTTTGCCAATAGGCTTCAAATGTTTTTTTGAATTTATCTACAATATGACCAACTTCTTTAGTTGTTACTTTTAAATTCCATTCCAAACCGTCAGTTAAAGCAGAGCGAGAAAAATTCGAAGAACCAATATAAGCGGTATGAAAACCTGTGTTTCTTTGAAACAAATAGGCTTTTGCATGCAATCTTTCATTTCCAGTATTATAAGAAATTTTAACTTCTGTATTTTGTAAAGAAGCTAAAAATTCAACTGCTTTTGAATCTGTTGCGCCAATATAAGTTGTTGTAATTACTCTTAATTTTCCGCCTCTTTCCGTAAACTCTCTTAATTCACGTTCAAGAATTCTAATCCCTTTCCATTTAATAAAAGAGACCAGTAAATCGATTTTATCTGATGATAATATTTCTTTTCGCAATTCGCTTTCTAAAGTTGTTCCTGAATTTCCACCAGTAAAAAGTTCGCTATGAATCAATCTTGTATAAGGAGTGATTTCATTTAAATGCAAATCCAAATCTGTGAAATGTGCATCTACTTTTGTAAAAACAGCTTTTAAAATTTTTCCTTCTGTTTCGATCAAATCTCCTTCAAATTCTTCTTTCTTAAGTTCTTCTTTTAGAAACAAAATGATCTTATTTGCTATTTCAATTTGTGTTTCAAGAATATCTTCTCCCTTTATTAAAGTAAAGGCATGTTTAATTGTTTTACCGATATGTTGTGATAGTAATTGAGCAGCTTCTGCTTTATCAATTGGAGTTTTCTTTACGTGAAAAGTTTCTTTATCTAGCTCATTTATTTTAAAGTTGATTAGCTTGGTTACTAATTCTTCATACAGACCTTGATTCATAATTCTACTTTTAAAAATTCCTCAACAATTGGCAAATCCGCTTCTGCCCAATCTAAATTTAATAATTCTGATTTTTCTAACAACATAAAACAATTATGTTCAGCTAAAGTAATCTCCCCTGATATATAATTAGCCACAAAAGGAATTAAATTTATTTTAAAAGGTCCATAATCATATATACTATTTGAAAGTCTTTTTAAAACATCAATTTCAATATTTATTTCTTCTTTAATTTCTCTTTTAACGCATTGTATTTCATTTTCATTTTCTTCAACTTTCCCACCTGGAAATTCCCATTTTAAAGGTAATTTCATTTTTTCACTGCGTTGTGTTACTAAGATTTTTTTGTCTTTTAAAATAATTGCACACGTGACGTTTATGATTTTAGTCATTTTATTAGAGTGATGAATATTTATTAACTAAACCTAATATTAGTAAAATATAATCATATTAACTATTCTTATTATTTAGATGTTATGATTTTCAGGATACATTATATTAAAGTAGTTTTCAAATGCTTTACAAAGTAGTTCTTTGTCTACTTTAAATAATTCCTTCCTAATATCCCAACCTTTAATGTATTCTTCATCATCTTCGAAAATTTCTTTACCATCAAGTTTTCGACTTAATATATCACTTAACAAAACGTTATTGCATTGATGGTATTTTGGGTAATACTCAGAAATGAATTCCCAATAATCAAATTTATCTTCGCTTTCTTTTTCTTCTTTATGATCGTTTTCTTCGAATTCATTAATCACTAGAAAATCTAGCCAACTTATTGCTTCTCCGATTCCTTTGTAAAAAGAATTTCTTTCCAATTGAGTTTCAAAAGTGTATTTTTTCACGTTGATTATTTTTTCATAATCAGTCAGCTCTTCATTATTGTGATACTTCATTACTTGCTGTTCACCGAAAATTATTTTTACTAAATATTTCATTTCTTTATATTTTTTGTTACTGTCATAAAACTTCTTTAATAAATTCAAATATAGTTGCGTGCGTACAATTGGCCCGCGTACAATTGGCCTCGTGATTTAATAGTTATCAACTTTATATTAACTACTGTTTTTGAGTTAACTCCATAAAAAAAGCCAATCAAATCCTGATTGGCGTTAAATAATATTTCTAAATCTCCTAATAAAACCCAAAACCCCTAGCCCTGATCGAAGCCTACCGTGTGGACACATCTAAGAATAATTGCCATCCTTCCATTATTGCTG
>NZ_JBDTTP010000047.1:0-33805 GCF_039930565.1 Flavobacterium sp.
TTAGCTTCCGAGGAGCAGTAGGTTTGTGCGGTGGCAGTTGGAACTGCTGGTGTTGCCGTGATCGTTACCGCTACCGAAGTCCTGGCGCTCTCACAGCCGTTTGCTGTCTGGCTCGCATAATAGGTGCCGGTAACCAGCGTCTCAGTCCCGGCATATAAAGTTCCGCCCGTGGCAGCAGAATACCATTTAACCGCAGTGCCTGAGGCGGCTAAATCGCTTACCTTTTTGGCTTCCGAGGAGCAGAATATCTGTGATGTTGCTGTCGGTGCTGAAGGGATCGGGGTGAAAGCAACAGTTACACTTTCTGTAAATTCACACCCGCTTCCAGTAGTAATCTTTAAAGAATATACACCTGCATTAACAACTAGAGCATTTGGAATACTTGGAGATTTTAAAGACGACGTAAATCCATTTGGACCAGTCCAAGCATATGTAGATGCTCCATCAACTCCATTTAACGATAATGTACTACCCTGGCAAACTGGAGTTGTTACTGATGTAATAATTGACTGCGAGATATTAACCCAGTGATCTTCAACTTCACCATCAATAGCAAGTCCTGTTGGAGCAAGTGCCAAATCAGTAGATAATCTAATACGAGTATAAAAATTTGTTCCATTATTTAAACCCTTAATCGATGATAATGGAACTACTACATTACCATTAGTTCCTACAGGCACAGTTTTTGTCGCTAACTCATTATTGTCAAATACACCATTCCTATTTGCATCAATCCAAACATACAATTTAGCTGCTGTGCTGGTTGTATTTTTAATATTAATTGTGGCTGAACAAGTTGACCAGGTAAAATTCATACTAGCATCTTCATCATCATTACCACTAATTTGGGTTTGTTCCTGAAACCGCATTATTACCCGCATCCTCTGTATCTACATCAATTAATAGTAATGGATCTACTAATGTAGCTTTGTCAGTATCTAAAATATTGGTTGTCGTGCTTAAATCTTTATTTCCATCGGCAAAATTTCCTCCTGTAAAGGTTGAATTAACAATATGGTAAGCTGAGCCATAAGAAACTGGCGCATCAGAAAAATCTAATTCTTCAAAAACACCAACTGCAACATGCTGTCCGCCAAGGGCGGCTAATTCTACATCAATAAAAGGCACATCTTCCGCAAGTAAAAGGGCATCACCCCTACTTTCACCACTGCCAGGATTGGTAGCTCTGACAGTTCTTCCAGAATTAGACACAATTAATCGGGTAAGCATATTTGTCCAAATATTATTTCTAATATACTTGTCCAAATAACGCAACACTGGTGAAGCAACTGGTACTGACAATTGATAATACTCCGCAGGACCTGACATACTTTCTGAACCTGCAATAGCTAATCCGGCAGCATTAATCACAGTTCCTGATGGCAATGTTGCTGTAACTGTAATTCTAAAATTCACCTTGTTACCAGACCCTGCTCCTCCTTGCATATTTGAAAGGCCAATAACTTTTGTGCTATTAGAACTAAAATCACCATAGCCAAATGGCATATTGTTTCCAGCATAACTATCATTATTTGCACCTGAAAAAGTACCCGGTGTAACTGTCTGGACAATATTCGAAATAGTAGCTCTATACACTATTCCAGAAGGGCTTGTAAAAGTTCTTACTGTACCGTTTGTAATAAGGTCTCCGGGTAATGAATTATTATTTAAATCCCAATTAATCCAAAAAATCTTACCCTTATATAAACCTGTGCCAGTTGTAGCCTTTGAAGCAGATTGTGCCAATGCTACGGCATGTATCATAAATAAAGTAAGAAACAATAAGTACTTAATAAAGTATTTTTTTTTCATAAATTAACTTTTTTGATTCATATAGCTGTTACGCCAATTCACTAATTTGATATTGTATAACTTATAATTGATTTTATAATTAACCATTAATCTAATAAACAGTTAAGAGTCTTTGAAGCTGATGAAGCTCCTGATTTAATTTTATTAATAATATGATTACTATGAGATACCCGGACTTAATTTTATCTGCAAACCAGTATTTGTTTTGGGTAAAAATCAATATAATAACATATCTTAAACATAATTTATTTTTAGCGTTTTTCTTACTAAAACATTGTAGAAATTGTCAATTCATCAACTATTTTTCTATTTTATATTAATAATCTTATAAATATTAAATTTTTAACATTTAAGTAAAAACCATTTGAGCGAAAATAACAGTAATATTTTTCTAAAGATTACGGACTTTTTTAATAAAAATTACGGACTTATATTCTGCAAGCTGATTCTGATAATTCAATCAAAATAAAATGTAATCTCAAAATTTGTAATTTTCAAATAACAAATTTCATGTGAACAATTATCTAGAAGTTAAACCTGACAAATTGAAATTAAAAAATTTTGTTTTGAAGGAAAATATTTGAATTTTGTTTGTTGAGGAGCTACAAACATTTGAAGCAGAACCATATAAAAAGATCTTAAAGAAGTTAATTCAGATCATATAACATTTGAATAGGAAAAAAGTAAAATGTGAGGTAATTTAAAAGTTTTAAAAGTGTAATTTATTCTCGAAACAAATTAAAAAAGAGATTTACTCGGCTAAAACAAATTTGTCCTTTAACAACAATGTATTTAGTTTCAAATTCCAAGATGAATAGTTTTGTTTTTTTACTATTTATCCAATTAATGCTTGAATAAATCTGAATTTACAACAATCCTATTCTTTCTGCTTTAGTAATTAGATCCTTATCACTACCTTTTCCCTCTAGCAGCTGATCTTTTATGTTTGCTTTTCTTTTTTCTATAGCACTCATAGAAAGAGGAATGTAGCTTGTAAGATTAATGGTTTTAACTCCTTGGGAAAGTAATACTAATATATCGTTATCATAAATATCCCAATTTATGTTTTTTTTAAATAATTCTCTTTGGGATTCTATGACTGTCTTACTTTGATATATATTCCCACTGATAATTTTTTTGAAAATAGAAGGGAATGACTCAGAGGTTATTTCATCTTTAGAAAAGAGTCCTTCAGGCTTAATTTTTTTTATGATTCGATCTACGGTTAAGGGCTCACTTTCCATTGTAATAATTATTATTTTACAATCTGTAAACTTTTCTCTAATTAGCAGGGCTAAATCTACACCATTATTAATATTGAAATCTTTATAAGGAGGAAGGCTGGTATCTAATAAAGCTAAATTAATATTTACTTGTAGTTTTAGACTTAAAAATATTTGGTTGTAAGCATCTTGACAATTATGGCTTTTAATAAAATTAGGTTTGTTTTGCTGAAAATCAGTTTTTGACAATAGATTAATATACCCGTCTACAATTATTGGAAGATTATCTACAATCATAATTTCATAATTCATACTTTATAAAGTGCTTATCGTTAATAATAAAAAAATGCAATAATTCTCAAAATAGTTCTCACAGCTTAATGGTAAAGCGTTGTGGAATATTTAAATTAATTAAAGCTTATTGCATAAAATTGTTTACATACTAGGCTGTATGCTTTCTTTGTCAGAATTATAAAGGGAAGCCTTATGGGAAAATATGCATTATTGAATTTACAAGTCGTAATAAAAACGTCAGGGTTTGAATCTGAAAAAGGGTAAATAAAAAATGTAGCAAATTGTAAAGTTCTCTCATAAACTATTATTTTTGAAGTACAATATTGGATTTTTGTACAATAAAAGTATAGTTTAAATTTTCACAGTTTGATCTTAAAAAGATATAGCAAGAAGAATAACAAATTTTTTGAATATCAAAAAAAATACATAAAAATCTAATTTACAAAGCTTTAAAAAAATCGAATAGAATTTATCAAAAATAACAGAAGTAATTATTTGACAAATGTCAAACTTTACTTTTAAAAGAAATCACGAATCTACTTACAAATAAAATAAAGGTCTACAAATTGATAGTTTAAAAAAGAGAATATGCCAAAAAACATATTGGGATATTTTATAAGATATCAATTAAAAAACAGAAGTAAATGATAATTTAAAAAAAAGAAGGATTTGATTATTTAATTATCAAATCCTTCTTTTTTTCAGATGTGTTACGAATCTGACTACGAACACGGCTTAAGGTTTCAAGATTAATTCCCAAAAAAGAGGCTATATATTTTAAAGGGATTCGATTAGAAAGGTGTTTGTAAGTTTTTAGAAAATACTCGTACTTGATTTCGGCCTTGCTTAATCGTCCCATTAAAGCCCTGATTTCTGCCTGGGCATAATGTATTTCGTAAAAGCGTCGCGCAGTTATATTAAATTCAGGTTCAAGATCATACAAATTTTGCAAGTCAGAATGTTTCATTCCCAAAAGCTCCGAATCTTCAATTGCTTCCATATTTTCTTCACTTGGTATTTGGAATATAAAACTATGGATTGAGGCCACTAACTCATTCTCTACCGTAATCCATGTGGTAACTTCCCTGTTACAATCTCTTACATAACCCCGAATTGCGCCTTTATTTACAAAATAAATCATATCACAAATCTCACCTGATTTATGCAATTTTTTACCCTTTCTTAACTTTATAGGGTAGGTATTTTCGATAAGAAATTTTTGAGAACCTTCACTTATAGGATAAACGCTATTGAAAACATATAGAAGTGTTGCCGCCTGTTCAGGAGTACTATGACATGATTGGGGATTCAAATGATTCATAATCCGATTGAAATGCTTGTTTGTTTTGGTGTTTTTATGGGACAAATATATAATTGTTACTTATAAAAAAAATCTAAAAATAGAAATTAAAATAAATAAAATTAACCAGTACCATTCCATCGCCTCTGTTTATTATAAATACTGTTTTTTAGGTTCTGAATCTACAAAAAAGCAGATAAAGGTTAAGTCTATTTTATAATTATTAAATGATGTGTAAGCAACTTGAATTTATAACAGTCCCATTTTTTTAGCTTTACTAACCAGGTCATTATCACTGCCTTTTCCCTCTAAAAGCTGATCTTTTATGTTAGCTTTTCTTTTTTCTATAGCACTCATCGAAAGAGGAATGTAGGCTGGCAGATTAGTAGTTTTTACTCCACGGGAAATTAAGATCAATATCTCATTATCATAAACATCCCAATTTATATTTTTTTTAAACAACTCTTTTTGCGACTCAATGATTGTTTTACTTTGGTATATATTTCCATCGATAATTTTTTTAAAAATAAATGGAAATGATTCAGATGTTATATCATTTTTACAAAAGAATGCTTCAGGTTTAATTTTTTTTATAATTCTGTCCACTGTTAAGAGTTCATTCTGGAGTGTAATAATAATTATTTTACAATCTGCAAACTTTTCTCTGATAAGTAAAGCCAAATCAACACCATCATTAATATTAAACTCTTTATAAGAAGGAAGGCTAGTATCTAATAAAACTACATTAATGTTTACTTGGATCTTTATATTTAAAAAAATTTTGTTGTAGGCATCTTCAAAATTATAACTCTTTATAAAATTTGGTTTTCTTTGAAAGTTAGTTGCTGATATTAGGTTAATATAGCCATCTACAATTATTGGTAAATCATCCACAATCAAAATTTCATAATTCATATTGTTATAAGGAGTTACAAATTAAAAAAATGAAATATTTACAAACAATTTACTGATATTCAGCCAGTAATAAATGCAAAGTAATAATAATTAATTATTCTTAAAAGGGACAAATTCGAAAAAATAGCGGGACAAATTCGAAATCACTTTTTTTTCAAAAATAATAATTGTTTATTCCTGGTCATTTTAACCATGGAATAATTACTAATTGGCGTCCTTATTTTCGTAACAAATTATGCGTATTATAGAATTGGGAATTTTTAATCCCTTACCAAAAACTGAAGAAAAATATAATTTTAAACTTAAAATAAATAAAGATTCATGCAACAGGTATTTCAAAAAAACATGAGACAACATCAATTTTAATAAAAGAATTAGGGGAAAGTAATTAAGTTTGTAAAATTTCCTGATAGAAATAATAAACCCATCTGCAACCAAAAGCAGACAGGTTTATTGGCAATTAAAAAAAACTAACTAATTCTCATCTTATATTAACGGTAACTTCAACAGGTTTTAACCATTGACTAGTAAAAGTAACTTTGATGGGCTCTGTAGAATCTCCGTTTGCCTGAACATACGCCGCAATATGACCGTGATACACTCTTTGAACATTGTCTGTGTAATCTGTCATGTCGCTGTTATTTCCGGCTTCAAGTCCTAACAAAGTTCCGGGACCGCTGATTGTGCAGGTTACTTCGTTATCCGATAGCATTACCGGCAATCCTTTTTGGTCTTTTATCTGAACCAAAATTTTAGCTACACCTTTGTCTTTGGCAATTGTAATATTGGTATCAGCAGTCGTTAATTCAACAGGTTGTTGAGTTGTGTTAATGTCGTATCTGCTAACTTCTTTATCTTCCTTGCTTAAACCAATTACTTCTAATTTTCCTGAAGCAAAAGGAATATCCCAATACATAATTCCGGTTTTCTCATCGTATGATTTTGTATCGCCTACTACTTTTCCGTTTAATTCCAATCGTGCTTTTGCAGCATTGGTATAACAGACTACACGGATTTTTTGTCCTTGTGTATAATTCCAGATTGCCCAGGCATCTTTCGAAATGTCTTTTTCATTTTTTAAAGGATAAGTTCCAATGTAAGCCATTGGTTTATCCGACCATAATGACTGACGGAAATATCCTCTTGGCTTGATTATTCCTGCAAAATCAACCAAACCTGAGTAAAATCCTCTCGAAGGCCATCTTCCTGATTCTCCTAAATAATCAATTCCTGTCCATAAAAACTGTCCGAAAATATGCTTGTTGTTTTTTACTGCCAGCCAGGGTTCCATATCGTGAACATTTTCACTTCCAAAAATCACTCTGTTTGGATATTTCTCGTGATCTGATTTATACTTACTTTCTGTATAATTGTACCCAGTAATGTCTAAAGCACCTGGATATTCTGTTTCGTTAGACATTGCAACCCCTGCTAAACCTGCCGTTGTTGGGCGGGATTTATCGTATTTTTTTACTGCCGTAACCAAACGTTTTGCAATTGCTCCCAAACGCATAGCATCCGGAGCGTCTTTTTTGTAACCTCCATAATTCGCTTGTCCAAAACCATCTTTTCCTTTGTCCAAAACCTGATGTGAATACGGATCGTTTGGATAATCTACTTCGTTACCAATACTCCAGCCAAAAACCGAAAGATGGTTTCTGTCACGACGCACAAAATCTTCAAGGTCTTTTTCGGCATAGTCGGCAAAAATATCAAACGTCCCTTGAAATCCGGGAGTTCCATAATTCCAGCCTTCCAGCCATTTGCGTTTCGGGAATTCCCATTCGTCGTACGCTTCATTAAGTACCAATATTCCTAACTCATCACAAAGTTCATAAAAATCAGGTGCCTGTGGATTATGACTCGTACGAATAGCGTTTACACCAATTTCTTTCAATGTTTTCAATCTGGTTTCCCAAACTTCACGAGGCACTGCAGAACCTAAAACTCCTGCATCGTGATGTAAACAAACCCCTTTCATTTTCATCCATTTTCCGTTAAGGGCAAAACCATTATTCGGATCGAAAGTAAAATCCCTGAAACCCGTTTTCGTAACTGTTTGATCTATTTGCTTTCCATCTTTCAATACAGTTGTTTTAAGCTGATATAAATTTGGATGCTCTAAATCCCATAGCTGAGGATTTTTTACATTCATCTTTACAGAAACCTTTCCATTTTGCTTGGCTGCAACGTCAACTTTAGAAGAAGCTTTTGCAACGGATTTTCCGTCTTTCGAAATCAATTCGTTAACCACTGTAAGAGTTGATTTTAATGCAGAACCGTTTTCTACTTCAACCTCAACATTCAAAGTTCCGGTTCCTTTACTAACTTCGGGATATGCATAAACACCCCATTGCGCAATATGAACCGGGTTTGCATATACTAACCAGACGTTTCTGTAAATTCCTGAACCTGTGTACCACCTCGAATCGGCACTCTGACTGTGATCAACACGAACTGAAATCGTATTTTCTCCTCCATATTTTACAAATTGACTCGCATCATAAGCGAAAGAAATATATCCGTTTGGACGTTTTCCTAAAGAATGTCCGTTGATGAATACCTCGCTTCGGTTGTAAACGCCTTCAAAATACAAATACACTTTTTCGCCGGCTTTGTTTTGCGGAATATTGATTGACTTTCGATACCAGCCAATTCCTCCTGGCAAATAACCCGTGCAGCTCGCTAATGTTGGACTCAACTGCCCTTTTACACTCCAGTCATGAGGCACATTTATCTTTTGCCATTTACTGTCGTCAAAAGCTGTGTTTTTTGCATCCGGAGTTTCCTGAAGATTGAATTTCCAGTTGTCATTAATTTTTTTAGACTCTCCAAACGAAATCTGGCTGAAAGCCGAGACACATGAAAAGAGAAATACAGGCAATAAGATCTTTTTTGTAAACACTTTAATTAATTTTTATTATTATGAATCTATTTTTGTTTCAAATTTAAGGTTACTGCAACTTATATTACAACTGTAAAGTATTGCTTTTTTAGTTTTGACAATACTCTAAAATCTCAAACAGTATTTTTTTATTCTTTTTATGAATACATTATTTATAAATCCCAACATAAGTCACAACTGCTCTTGACGGAATTTCTAAATTCGCAGCATCAACTGCGGTTCCTTTTTTCAGACTCAATGTTTCTGAAGTTATATAAGGTATTAGTTTATTATCTGCCAAAGCACCTCCTGCAAGGTTAAATTTGTATGTTTTTGCCGATTTACTAATATTTACTGCAACAATTACGAGTTTTTTAGCAGCAACATCTTTGTAAGCCGTTACCATAACATCATTTACTGCTTTAGCGTTATCTATACTCGGAATTTGAACTCTTATCATTCCCGGTTTTACAAAGAAAGAAAAATTTCCTAAAGCCCAAAGTGTTTTGGAATCCCTTATAAATCCGTCATTTTTACAATAGTTTGCATCACCTGCGCCATTACTTGAGCCATTATCAACGTGAATTAATCCGTCTTTGTAATCACCACGGCTAATCGCTGTCCACCACTGCCATGAAGTCACGCCTCCAACCGCTATATCTGTACTGATGATACGGGCTGTCCAAAGTGCCAATGAAATTCCTAAATCTCTTCCAGGACCTGCTCCACCCTGAAGTTCTGCTGTTCCCGGACTTTCCAAAACACAATATTCTGTAGACCAAAGGCTTAATCCTCCAATAGACTGCGCTCTTACAGCAGCTAATTCTCTTGAATTTACCAACTCTCTTAAAGGCCACGCCTGCCAGTAACTGTGCGCCGAAATGGTTTTCTTCACATTGCTTAAACCTCCAATATTTTTGGTAGAATTAACTCCAAAGAAATAATCAATCTGGTTCGATCTGTTTTCTTTTCCTGCAATAGTTTGGTATAAAGGTTCATAAGATCCTCCTTCTCCCACTACAATCTGAGAGCTCAGTCCTTTTGATTGTAATTTTGATGATAAAACATTCACGAAACTGTAGATATTACCATTAGTCGCCGGAGAACCTTCCTGGCCTGAACCATCCCATTCGTATTGGGGTTCATTAAACGGACTCACATAATCGATTGTTAAACCATGTTCTGTTTTTAATTTATCCAATGAAGTCGCCCAGAAATCAGCCAGTTCCGGCATTTTTCCTTCTTTAAGATTGTAATATTCTTTTATAAATGCATGTGCTTTACCATTTTGAGTTAAATAAACTGGTGCGCTATTTGTAAAAGCTAATAATTTTTCGGTACCACGCTCTTTAGCTGCTTTCATAAACCAAATCTGACCAGCTTGTTTACTCATATCATAACTAACTCCGTCTGTAGTAAAACATTCCGTACGTCTCCATTCATCAGTAATATCACTTGCATCGCCTTGTTCTGCGCTACCTGCTCCCAAATTAAAACGCCATAAAGACAAACCGATTCCTTTTGGATTTCCCTCTGCATCAAAATCTCTGCTGAAAAGCAAGTCGGCCATTTTATTTTTTTTATCTGAAGGCCAGTTTTTTCCAATAAAGTTACATTGCCAGGCATCTGATGCTCCAAAGCTTTCCATTGTCTGAAGATTTGCATCCAGATTTACATTCAGTTCAGTTGTAGTCGATTCTGAATTTGAATTGTCATTTTTTTCAGAATCACAGCTTACGAATAAAGAACTTGCGAAAAGCAAGCCTGCACATAGCAGACTTACTTTATTATTGTTATAAAATCTCATCTTAATAATTGGGGTTTTGGGTAATTACATTATTACTTAAATCTCTTTCTAACTGAGGTATTGGCCAAAGCAAATGTTTAGAAGGGTCAAAATTGATTCCCTTGTCTTGTGATTCTCTTGTATTTGTTGTTTCATAAGGATCAGTAGAATTCAGATTGTATTGAACAAAAGTTCCGTTTGGTCCCATTAAAGTTTCAATTACCCTTTTTCCTGAAGTAGGGTCTTTTTCACGACGAATGTCAAACAAACGCAATCCTTCAAAAGCCAATTCAAGACGACGCTCTTTGTAAATTTGTTTTAAAAGAGTCGGACCTGAAATTCCGGTTTTAGGTTCTAAATCAACACGATCTCTGATAATGTTGATATCTGCCAAAGCATCTCCGCTGGTGTGATAACTTGCTTCTGCTCTTGTCAGATACATTTCTGCCAGACGAATTAATGGAATATTCAATGGCAAGTGTCCGTCTTTTTTATCCAAAGTACGACGCGTTGCAATCGGAATATAATATTTACGGCAAATACGCCCTGATTTATTATCATTTAAACTGAATTTATGTGTTGGATTCAGAACCTCATCACCATAAGCTGCTTCTCCCCATTTTGTAATGGTGCTTCTGCGGCGAATTTCGTCATTTTCAGAAAGATAGGCATTTTCCAAATCGCTGGTTGGCATACACCATCCCCATCCGTCAAGAACATCCTGAGCATCATTACTTGGGAAATTTTTCTTGTCTTCTCCCCTTGCTCCTGACAAAGTTGGCAATGCAGACCCTAAACTTTCATTTTGTATTGATGAAGACTGAGCTTCCAAAATAGATTCTTTACCGTTATGATTGTTTACATTCCAAATGTTAAGGAAATTTTCTTCCAGTGAATAAGGACCTTCTGTAATTACCTTATTGGAATATTGTTTTGCTTCAGCCCATTTTTCCTGAAATAAAGATACACGAGCCAACAAAGCATAAGCAGCCCATTTGTTTATTCTACCATTTCTGGCTACCGGAATATTTTCCAGTTTTGCTGCAGATTCTTTAAGATCGGCTTCAATTTGTGCATATACCTCAGTTGCAGGACTACGCTGTAATTTTAAATCACCTGTTCCCAAAGATTTTGTATATAATGGGACATCTCCAAAAAGATTTACCAATTCATAATAGCAATACGCACGAACGAACAATGATTCTCCCATGTACTGATTTTTCTGGGAATCAGTAATTGGTGATTCCGCCATTTTTTCCAAACCAATATTTGCCGATTGAATCGTATAATAATGTGCTGTGTAAATACTGTTCATATCCCCCATGTTATCCGGAGTAACGATATATTGCGAACAAGGCCTGTGAGCAGAATTGTCCTGACCGGTATTTCCCATCCAGGCATCATCTGTAGCCATTTCATTTGTAACCCTTGGCGCCACCAAATCATACCAATTCTTAGCAAGTAATAATCTTTGCGTTAATTCATTGGTATAATTTTCACACTCCTGCGCTGTTTGAAAGTAGTTTTCTAATGTTTGAGTTCCTCTTTCTTCTTTTTCAATAAAATCATCACAGGAAACTGCAAATAAAGAAAGAGCTATTATTGATACTATTATTTTTTTCATGTCTTTTATTATTAAAATGCTACATTAAGCCCCATCAAAATGGTTGGCTGAACCGGATAGTTCCATCCTCCAAAACCTGATCCTTTAACTCTGTCATCTAGTTTAGGATCGCCTCCAGCTACTTCTGGATCAACTCCTGAGTACTTTGTCCATGTCCATAAATTCTGACCTGACAATGACAATCTTAATTTGTCTAAACCAAATTTATTGTAGAATGAAAATCCAACCTGAAGGTTTTTCATACGCACAAACGAACCATCTTCTACATAAAATGAAGAGAACTTAGAATAGTTTTCGTTGTTGTCATCTTTAGACAAACGAGGGACATAATTTGAAGTTCCTTCTCCGTGCCATGCCATTTGATCTAATCCGCTTACTTTGTTTGTTAAACTTGCGCCATTATACAAATCTTTCACATTTTCGTTAACAATATCATTTCCAATGCTTGAATAAAAATTAGCCACCAAATCAAATTGTTTGTAAGCAAAATTAAAATTCAGACCCACATTATAATCTGCCCACGGAGAACCGATTTTTGTCCTGTCTTTATCGTCTAATTTGCCATCACCATTTATATCCTTAAAACGGATATCACCTGCTTTTGCATACGGCTGTAATTTGGTTCCGTGTTCATCAGTGTGGGAATTTAGTTCGGTTTGATTTTGAAACAAGCCATCTGCTACATATCCGTAAAAATAACCCGGCACTTCGCCTTTTACAGTCAGGGTTCTGTTTCCTGCCCCGTAAAGTCTTTCTCCTTCAGATGATAATGACATCATTTCAACGTTTACTGTAGTAAAAGTCAGGTCTACACCATAAGAGAAATCGCCTTTTTTATCTTTATAAGAAAGTAATAAATCAATACCATTGGACTGCATGGAACCTATGTTTGTCCAAATTGTAGAATAACCCGGAAAACCGCTGTATGTTGGAAACTGTTTCTTGAATAACATATCATTTGTTTTCTTTTGGTAGTATTCTAATGAACCTGAAAGTTTATTATTCCATAATCCAAAATCAAGTCCAAAACTGATATCTTCCACTGTTTCCCATTTAATATCTTTATTGGCCATCGTATCAGGATAGGTTGAATCTACAATATTATCTCCGATAACATAAAAACCCTGCTTAATTTTCGACTGATAAACTGCATCTGGCAAACCCTGATTTCCTACTCTACCCCATCCTGCCCTGAATCTAAGATCATTTACTACCTCTTTGGTGTTCTCCATAAAACCTTCATTTGAAATTCTCCAGGATACGGAAGCAGAAGGGAAATTCGCCCATTTGTTATTTGCCATAAATTTAGAGGAACCGTCACGTCTGAAAGTACCTGTAAAATAATATTTGCCATCGTAATTATATGAAAAACGGGACAGATAAGACATCACAGAACTTGACCAGCTGTTCCCTTCGCTATCACGGTTTTTAGTTGCTGCATTTACTTCTCTCATAGAATCTGAGTTGTTAGGCACACCCTCGCCGTAACCCCAAACATCATTGCCATTATATTCTTCCATAGTACTACCAATCATCAGGGAAGCATTGTGTTTCTCTGCAAATGATTTGGAATACGTTGCAATAGTCTGCCATGTCCAGTCATTATTTGTAGTCGCTCTTCTTTCAACGCTGTTAATTTCAGCTTTTTCATGAGCAGCATCTATGATAAAATCCGGTTTGAATATGCTTTGTACTTTATTGCCTACTTCAATAGAAGCCTGCGTACGAAATACCAAACCTTTGACAGGCGTATATTGCAAATAACCATTGGTATTTAAGTTGTACTGGTCTGTATAATCATCGTATCTTTTTACAGCAGCAACAGGATTCCACACATATGAAGGGGAACGTGCATAAATACTGTATTCATTTTCTAAACCGGTTAATTGATCTGCCGGTTTGTAAATTGGTGTAATTGGATCGATTTTATCAAAATCAGCCCAGTTTCCAGGATTTCCCCAACTTTCATAACGCGGGTTCAAAGTAACTCCTGCTGAGAATTTATCTGAGAATTTAAATTCATTTGCTATTCTCATTGTAATTCTTTCCCAGCCTCCTATTCCATACATAGATTCTGAGTCATAATAATTCAGACTGACAGAATAGGTATGTTTATCTGAACCTCCGGAAACGCCTAAAGAAGCATTTGTTACAGGAGCGCCCTTTCTAATTCCGGCATCCCACCAATTAGTAGTTTTTCCTCTGTATTGAGAGGGATTTGACAAATAATCTGCATAACCCGAATTATTATATGCCGTGTTCATAATAGTAGCATAGCTTTCAGCATTTGCCATATCATACGGATTTTCCATGATTTGGAAACCGGAACTCAAATCAAAAGTGAATCTTGTTTTTCCTGCTTTTCCTTTTTTTGTTGTAATCAGGATAACTCCATTAGATGCACGTGAACCGTAAATAGCACTTGCAGAAGCATCTTTTAATACTTCCATCGATTCAATTTCGTTATTGCTTAAAAAGTTAATACTGGTTCCCATCGGAATACCATCCACCACATAAAGCGGATCTGTACTAAGGTTTATTGTAGAAATACCACGAATCAAAACCCTCGGCTGTGCGCCAGGACCACCTTGCCCTGTAACCTGAACTCCCGCTACTTTCCCCTGCAAAGATTCAGTAACATTACCAACGGTCATAGTTTGAAGTTCTTTTCCTTTTACTGAAGAAATAGAACTGGTTACATCGCTCTTTTTAACAGAAGCATAACCTACAACCACAATTTCATCCAAACTCTGGCTGGATTCTTCCATGATTACGTCGATAGTAGTTTGATCTGCGGCATCAACTAATTTAGTTGTAAAACCAATGAAAGAAAATTCGATCTGAGCAGTTTTATTAGGAACAGAAATCGAAAACTTTCCATCAAAATCAGATGCTGTTGAATTAGAAGTTCCTTTAACAATTACATTAACTCCCGGAATTGGCACATTACCTTTATCCTTCACAGTCCCTTTGATTGTTATTTGCCCAAATGATGCAGCACTGCATAATAAGGCAATAAAAAACCATATATATTTAAATTTCATATTTAGCTATTTTATTTATTAATGTTATAACAAAGACTATAACAAACTATTTTTTTGTTATAAAAACCCTTTCTAACTCGGTATCAAGAATTACTTTATAAACTCCCGGAGCAGCCGGATATTTAGCATTACCGTTTTCTCCCGGTGACATTGTAGCAATACCATTTTTGATTAATCTCCATGACGGGCTCCACCATTGACCTGTAAAAGTCGCTTCCATAGTTCCTGTCAAGGTGTATTCACCCACTAATTGATATGGATTGTTTGGATTATTTGCCAAATGCAGCCCAGTTTGTACCCAGGCATCCCAGGTATCCCATGTTGCTCCCTGGATTCCGCCACCGCAAACACTCACGAAAGGTTTTCTTTGTGCTTCTGCATCATGCCATAGTCCGTTGGCAATATCTGCCCAAACTTTGCTTGAAGGTGTGTATTTAACAGCAGTATATTTTAATGTGTTTGGATTTACTTTTATAACGTAATATCCTTTTACAGGCAGGATAATTGGGGTTGAAGTAACATCATCTGCTAATTCTCTTGAAGAATTTAATCCAAAACAATGTGGGGCAAAGTCTGATTCCTGTCCTAAGAAATAAATTTCTTTATTGTCCTTATCAGCATAGTACTTAAATTCAAAATCCTGTCCTGCTTTCTCATGAAAGTACATCGGAACCCCCACTGCATCAGTTGTCAGGTTGGTTCCTTTTGGCTGATCACATAAATAAAGGGCCGGATACTCATTGGTCGCCACAATATTAATGTTTAAACTACCTGTATTTGGAATTGCAAATTTATCTTTTGCTGTAATCGTTAAAACATAGTTATTAGCCGTAACAGGTAATGTATAAGTCTTATTGAATGTGTAGGATTGCGGTGATCCTGATAATTGAATCGTTTCATTGATACCAAGAGCTTCACATTTAATTTGAATATTATCAATACCTGAATCATCATTTACAACAAAATTCACAGGCATCAAATTACTGGTTGACAATAAAATAACAGCCCCTTCTTTTGGAGTAATCATACTTATTGCCGGAGCAGCAAATTCTCCGTCCAGGCGAAGATTAATATCCTCATCAGTTGAATTTCCCGAAACATCTTTTATGGTCAATTTAATTTTGAAAGCTTCAGACGTTCCTCTGTCGGCAGGAACTTCAAAAAAATAACTTAAGTCATATGTTTTCAATAAAGGATCTGTTTGAAAAGTAATCACTTTATCAAGTGATAATTCAGGAATTTGAATTTGTACACTTTTTAATCCCAGGTCATCAGCCATAGCGGCTTTAATTTCAAATTTTCTGGTTGGTGCACCATAAATTTCTTTCGTAGCAATAACTACTGTAGGATTGTCAGAACTAGGAAAATCTGACTCGTTATTTTGGCATCCGGTAAAAAGGACAGCAAAAAGGGCAAGAAAAAATAAAAATACATTTTTTTTCATTTCTTTTGGTTTAAGGTTAGGTTGTTAGTTTGGTTTGTTTTTCTAAATAAATGTTTTAGAAAAACGGGGATCGAAGTTTGTACAATTTTAATTATAAGACAAAAAAAAACGGCACTGCAAATCAATCATTCTCATTGATTAAAAGTTAAAACTTATCATAAAAATTACACTTATAACAAAACATATCAATAAATTAAAATGTCACTATTATTTAGCAAAGAAATATTTAATTCAGAATTTTAATGAGGGGTAAATTGGAAAAAAAAGAAGGTCAAAATTGAAAACAACCATATTATTCGTTTAAAATTATCAAGTACAAAAAAAATAATAGATATTTTTAAAAAATTCGCAATTAATGAATTACCTTCAATTTACAGAGAAATTTAATACTTTTTCAGGTTTTAATGCTTTTACTTAAAAAAATGCAAAATGATATGTATAAAATAAAAAAATAATTAAGCTTATTATTTAATGATATTCAGGTCAGAATTAAAAGAATTTTTATACTTTTTAATATATTCCGACGGTGTCATTCCAAAGAGTTTTACAAACTGCTGCCTAAAATATTTTGGATCTTCAAAACCAACTTCTGCACTTGCCTGTGCAATATTCATATCTTGTGTTAACAATAACATAGCTGCTCTTCTAATTCTTAATGAACGAATAAAAGCGTTTAAAGTCTGGCCTGAAATGATCTTAATTTTAGTATAGAGTGTCCTATGACTCATTCCCATTTCGAGTGCGAAATTTTTAATTGTAAAATCTTTTTTATGAATATTAGCTTCAACAATATCAATACACTTTTTCAGTATTTCCTGATATTCAACAGGTACCTTTTGTGAATTTTCCTTAAGCGTTATACTGTCTAAGAAATAAGTACGCAAATTACTTCTGTTTCGTAGTAATGACTCCACACGCGCTACGAGTATATCATCATCAAAAGGTTTCGTAATATAATCATCGGCTCCATCCGTAATTCCCTGCAAATGTGTTTCAGTATTTTTGGAGGCCGTTAACAAAATAACCGGAATGTGAGACAAGCTATCACTTTCTTTTATTTTTCGGCATAATTCGAGACCGTCCATATGTTCCATAGTGATATCGCTTATAACGAGATCCGGCATGCATTTTTTGGTCAATTTCAATCCTTCTTCTCCATTTTCAGCATCATAAATGATGTAATTTTTTGAAAATAATTTAATCAGATAGGCTCTAATTTCTGCATTATCATCTATTATTAAAATAGTACGTTTATCAGTTAGCATAATTTTCTGAAAATCATTTCTTGAAACCGCGGCGTTTAAAGACTGCTTGGCTTCTTCTGAATCATCAATGATAAGTTCATCAAACAACAGACTCCTTTTTGCAACTAAATCATTGATTTCAATATCTTCAAAATGACTTTTTCCTTTAAGAAATAGTAATGTAAAAGTGCTTCCCTTTCCTATTTCACTGCTGCATTTTACTGTTCCCTTGTGTTTATTTACAAAATATTTCACAATATAAAGTCCAATTCCAAAACCTGTTCCAACGGATACTTTTGAATTAATCTGTTTGAATTTTTCAAAAATAACCGCAATATCTTTTTTTTCAATTCCATGTCCATTATCAGAAATCTCCAAACTAACTTCATCATCGTTTTCCGAAAGTTTCAGATTAATTTCTCCTCCAGACTCTGTGTATTTAAAGGCATTTGACATTAAATTAAATAAAGAGATTTCTATTTTTTCATAATCTCCTATAATTTCAATATCATACTGGGGAATATCAAATTTATATGTGATATTTTTGTCTCTTGCCTGATTCACAAAGCATTGATATACTTCATTACAAAGATTATTGACATTTATATTTGATAATCTGAGAGAATCAGCATCATTTTCCGCTTTACGAAAAAGAAGTAACTGATCAACCAGACTCAAGAGTCTTCGTGCGTTGCGATGTGCAATCGCCAAATCACTTCCGGAAGAACCATTTTGAACACTTTCTATCTGAACTGCTTTTTTCAGTGGATTTATAATTAAGGAAAGTGGCGTACGAAACTCATGTGAGATGTAGGTAAACATCGATGATTGCTTCTCGGCAATTTCTTTTTCCTTTTTGCTTTCCAGTTCAGCAATTTTGACCTTATATTTTAATTTTTCTTTGTTTTTATAATATTCCATATAAGCTAAAAGAATTGCAAGTAAAGCTAATAAATATAAGGAATACGCCCACCATGTTCTGTACCATGGAGGCAAAACTTCTATCGAAACCAAACTCACTTCCTTATTCCATCCCCCTTTAAAATTGGTTGTTTTTACCTTAAAAAAATATTTTCCCTCAGGCAATCTTGAATAATTTGCTTTCCGTGTCTGCCCTGCGTAATTCCATTGCTCGTCCCAGCCTTTAAGGAAATAAGCATAATTTATCTTATCAGCATTATCGTAATCTATGGCTACAAATTCCAGCGATAATGCCGTTTGATCGTAAGCCAGTGTCACTTCTTTTATTTTTCCTGGGTTTGACGGCAATACTACTTCAGCCTTGCTCTCTTCAATTGGCTGGTTATTTACATAAAAATTGGTAAGCAATAAATTGTTTTTCTGATTAGATCCTTTGATTGCTTGGGGGAAAAAAATATTAAAGCCATTTATTCCGCCAAATAAAAACTCTCCTGTTGATAGTTTAACTCCGGCATTAAAACTAAACTGATTGCTCTGAAGTCCATCATTTACAGAAAAATTACGGAACGTTTTTCTCTTTTTATCAAATCGGCAAATGCCGTTATAGGTGCTCATCCAGAGATTTCCTTCTTTGTCTTCCAGTAATCTTAATATAGTATTTGACGGAAGTCCGTCATCTGTAGACAGCCTTTTAAAAGTATTTTTTTTTCTGTCAAATAACAATAATCCACCTTCCTGCGTTCCCAGCCAAAGATTTTTATCCTTATCTTCATGAATGCAACGTATAGGATTTCCAATAATTGTTTTATTGATTTTCCTGCTTTTTTTATCTATTGAAAATAATGTTGTATAATTTCCTCCCCATAATGTACCATCACTCGTTTCAGTGAGACATTGTAAATTATTTAAATTCCTGTCAAAAAGCTTAAAATTGCCTGAGGAACGGTCAAAAATATATAAAGAACCTTCATTAGTAGCACTTGCCCAAATATTCGATTTTGAATCCTTATAAACAAACCAAATATTTTTTTCAGTCTGTTTTGTAAAAGGATTATAGCATGAAAACAGCGATACCGTATTGTTTTTTTTATTGATTCTGTTAACACCTCCAGCCCAGGTAGAAAGCCAGATATCGTTGTTATCATCACGCACAATTCCAGTAATAAAATTACTCGAAATTTTGTTGGTGTAATTAATATAAGTATTGCTTTTTCGGTCCCAATATTTTAAACCCGCACCATCTGTACCAACCCAAACATTACTTTTATCATCTTCACAAAAAGATAAAATAAAGTTTTCGGCGGGGTCTTTAGCCTTGTCCCTGACACTTTTAAAATATTTCGGTGTACTACTCAGCATGCTTATTCCACCGCGTAATGAACCAAACCATTTGTTCCCCGATTTATCTTTGTACAAGCTCCATACAGAATTGCTTTTTGCCAGCTGATTGCCGTTGATTGCATTATAAGTAATCGCTTTTTTATTTGTTCCGATGACCTGATAAATTCCACAGCCATCAGTTGTAACCCACATTTGTTTTTTGTTATCAATAAGAATATCTGTGATACTACATCTGTTAGATAAATAATTTTCAGAAAAAGAACCTGTTTTTAAGTTGAAAAGAAAAAGTCCTTCATCAGTCCCTAACCAAATATTTCCGTCTGAAGCCAATTTCATTTTTTTAACTTCAAGAGAAAGTGGAAAAATAAGTTTTAAGTTTTTAGAATCCTTATTATAATCACAAATTCCAACATTCCGGACATATACCCAACGATGAAGATTTTTTTTATCATTTTGAATAGCAATTGCATCGTAATTTGTAATACTCTTATTTCCTATTTTAAGTGAAACAGGTTTGCCTGTGAAAGAACCGTTATAAAAAGCGATTAACCCTAAATTTTGTGAAGCAACTAATACCAGACTATCAGAAATAGCACAAGTCTGATGAATGATATCTTTTAATATTTGTTGTTTATTGTTGGTAAAAGTGTATGATACAGAATGAAAGATCGCCGTGGTTTTGTTATAAATACAAATTCCTTTTGTACCTCCTACCCAAATATTATTTTGAGTGTCACCTTCGATACTGTAAATAGTATTAAATTGTAAAGATTTATTATCATTTATCCGATTTCGAAATACTTTGAAATCATAGCCATCATAGCGGTTTAAACCATCGTAAGTTCCAAACCACATATAACCATCGCTATCCTGATATATTGCTGTAACAGAATTATTTGATAAACCGTCCGAAATATCAAGAAATTTAACCGGATTATGTTGTGTATATCCAGGATTAGAAAAGAAAATAAGCAGGAAAAGATATTGATGGAAATACTTCAAAATAACTTTTTTTATATTCTTATAATAATCACAATTATAGGCTAATTTATATAATTTAAAAAATACCACTAACAAGATCTATGTTTTATAAATCAAAAATCTATTTGAATGGTATTATTGTATAAAACATTCCTTTTTGAGTTTCAAATACAGCGGTATAACCAATGGATGATTTCTCACTTTTAATATTAAGTTTTTCAACAATAAATGGTTCTGCCGATCTTATACTGCAAGTACCTCCATTATTGGATAAAATTCCTGTATGGCTCATTTTAGCGTTATTCCATTTTATATTTACACTAAAATTACCTTTTGCAGTAATACCTTTTATTTCGCCGTCTGTCCAAGCATCGGGAAGAGCCGGCAGCAGATGAATCTCTTTATTTTGACTTTGCATTAACATCTCAATAACGCCCGCAGTTCCTGCAAAATTACCATCTATCTGAAAAGGCGGATGCGCATCAAAAAGATTAGGATAACATCCTCCATGTCTGTTGTACTGTGTGTCGTTCTCTTTAGTGAGCCTTAACTGATTTTTAAATAGTCTGTAAGCATGATTCCCGTCTAAAAGTCTTGCCCACATATTGACTTTCCACGCAAGGCTCCACCCTGTGCCATCATCACCGCGCAATTCTAATGTTTTCTTTGTTGCTGCAGCCAATTCCGGAGTTTTTAAAGGAGAAATTAAATTAGCAGGATGTAATGCATAAAGGTGTGAAGTATGTCTGTGATGCGGATCTACATCTTCAAAATCTTTATACCATTCCTGTAGCTGTCCTTTACTTCCAATTTTAAAAGGAAGTAATTGATCTGCAGCTTGGCTTACAGTTTGCCTGAATTGTAAATCCGTATTCAGTACTTTAGATGCTTCGATGGTATTTTCAAATAAATCTTTTATAATCCCAATATCCATAGTCGAAGCTGTGGTTACAACACCTTCTTTTTTTCCATCATAATAATATTTGTTTTCCGGTGAAGTCGAGGGCATCGTTACCAGATAACCAGCCTTATCTTTTTGCAGCCAGTCTAAACTAAATTCTGCGGCACCTTTTATAATTGGATATACTTTCTTTAAGTATGCTGTATCGCCTGTATATTCATAATGTTCCCATAAATGCCTGCTCATCCAATTGGCACCCATATACCAATTTGCCCACATAGGATCTCCTTTTCCAAAGTCACCTACAGGATTTGTTGTTGCCCAGATATCTGAATTATGATGCAATACCCATCCTTTGGCATGATAATAACTTTTTGCAGTTTCGGCTCCGGTTACAGAAACGTTTTTAATGAATTCGTCAAGCGGAAAAAACAATTCAGACAAACTTCCTGATTCAACAGGCCAGTAATTCATTTGTAAATTAATATTTGTAGTGTAATTACTGCTCCAGGGAGCGCGAAGTTTATTGTTCCAAATTCCCTGCAAATTGGCCGGCGTATTGTGTGTACGTGATGACGAAATTAACAAATAGCGTCCATATTGAAAAAATAGAGCTTCAAGTCCGGCATCTTTTTCTCCTTTTGCATATTGTTCTAATCTTGTATCTGTTGGTAAATTTGATTTATTACTTTCTTTTTCATTGAGTTTTAAGGAAACTCTGTTAAAGAAATGCTGAAAATCTGCAACATGTTCTTTTAATAAACTATCGTATTTTTTTGAAGCAGCTTTTTTAATTGGACTTTCTGCCAATTTATGTTCGTCTTTTCCCTGACTGTCCGGGCATTTATCAAATCCGTTGAAACTGGTTGCTGCTGAAACGAAAAGTAAAATTTCGGATGCGTTTTTGATCACTAATTTATTTCCGTCAGAACTTATTTCGCCATCTTTTATAATTGGTTTAATAATAAACTCAAAACGCATTCCTCTACAGCCTGCAGCATCTTCATAAACAATTGGTTCTTTATTGTAATCAATATAATTTGGGTCTGAATGCGATGGTGCTTTTCCTTTTAAAACCAACGACTTATTTTGTATTGATATCTGATTTCTTAAAAGGCTTGAAGCATCAATTGTTACTGAAAGTTTTTTCAGCTGATCGGCCGAAAGTTTAATTATAATACATTGTGCTGGTGCCGAAGCAAAGATTTCTCTTTTATAATTTATCCCGCTAACGCTAAAATTTGTAACCGCCAATCCAGTTTGCAAATCAAGACTTCTATTGTAAAGATCAGGCTTTTGTCCGCCAAAATCCTGTGTCAAAATAAGATCTCCCAATGGCATAAAACTTTCGCTGTAGACACCCTGCATATTTTTAGTCAGATCGTACGCTTTTTCAAAATTTTCATCTCTAAGTGCTTCTCTCACCAGAGCCAGATTTTTAAAAGCATCCGGATTTACATTTTTCGCCACAGGTCCGCCGCTCCACAAAGTCGCTTCATTCAACTGAATTAATTCAGAATCTACTCTTCCAAAAACCATTGCTCCCAGTGAACCGTTTCCTATTGGTAAAGCTTCTGTCCATTCAACTGCAGGCTGGTTGTATTGCAATTTCAAATCCTGTTGTGCATAGGAAGAAAATCCTACCATTATAAATAGAAGAAAAAAGCTTTTTTTAAGAGAATTGTACAACATGCATTTTTAATTTTAGGTTGAAAATAATGTTCTAAATTTATTAAATCATTTTGAGTTTTAAAACAGTTACCGAATAAGCCGGAAGATTTAATTGCTGATTTCCTTTTGTTATTTTGTATTCGCTTTGTTTTGGAGTTATTTTTTTCGGATCTGCAAATGTATTTTCATCTTGCGTATTTGGGCTTGCAAGTCTAATAATTGTTCCTTTTGATCCTAATTTCGCTCCTTTTAAATCAAGACTAATATCTTGTGCTGATTCGGCTGTATTTACCAATTTCACAATTATTTCTTTGCTGTTTACATCTTTTACTGCAGAAGCATATAAACTATTTTGTCCTGTTAAAGCTTTTCCCTCTTTGGTAATACTTAACAAATCTGTTCCTTTATTAGTAGAAAACAATTGCTGTACGTAATAGTTTGCTGAACCGTAAGATTCCAGATTATTAAACCAAATCATATCTGGTGTCCACTGCCAGGCATCTTCGTGAGCCATTAAAGGTGCGTAAGATGTTAAATGAACTATTGCTGCATTTCTTTCTAAACCAGTCATAAAAGCAGCTTCAGAAAAAGCACATTCCCAATTATTTCTATTATTCGGATTTGCGCCTGAAACACTTTGTGCAGCATATTCTCCCGCAAATATCTTTGGTCCATTTCGGTCGTAGTTATCGTAACGGCCTGCATTTTCTCTAAACCATTTGGGGCTTTCGTAATAATGCTCGTCTACCAATTCTGCATTTAGTTTTTTTAGTTCCTGCATAGCAAAATCAAAATGTTCGCCTGCAGGAGAAGGACCGCTACCTGAGACAATTATGATATTTGGATATTTTGCTTTAATTGCTTTTTCAAAAACTTTATATCTTTCAATGTAATCTGGGCCCCATTGTTCGTTTCCAACTCCAATGTATTTTAGATTAAATGGCTGTGGATGTCCCATATCTGAACGGATTTTTCCCCAAGTAGTCGTGACAGCACCATTTGAAAATTCAATTAAATCTAAAGCATCCTGAACATAAGGATCCAGTTCGTCCATTGGAGCCAATTCTCCTGTATTGTACTGGCATGCCATTCCGCAGCTTAAAATAGGAAGCGGTTCTGCTCCAATATCTTCTGAAAGCTGAAAATATTCAAAAAATCCTAAACCAAAACTTTGAAAATAATCGGGTGTTTGTTTGTGATTGAATTCTACATTCCAGCGGTTCATCATGGTTTTTCTTTCTTCTACATTACCAACAGATTTTTTCCACTGATAGCGATCAGATAATGTTCTTCCTTCAACAATACAGCCTCCCGGAAAACGTAAAAAACCTGGTTTCATATCATACAAAAGCTGCACAAGATCTTCGCGAAGACCATTTTTTCTATTCTTCCAAGTGTCTTCCGGAAACAGTGAAATCATGTCTAAATCTATAATTCCTGTTCCTTCAAAAGTGATTTTTAGTTTTGCTTTTGCTTCGGTTTGGGTTGCTGTAATTTGCGCGCTGTAAGTAGTCCATTTTTCAGATTTTGGAACAATATTCGTTTCACCAATCACTTTTTGGTCTTTATTAATAAGTTGTACTATAATTTTTTTGATTGTTCCGTCAGGATTGGCCGCTTTTAAAGAAAGATTGTATTTGGCTTGTTTCTTCACGCCCATTCCTCTGAAACCTTCATTGATTAAAGCGTAGCCTTTGGCATTGTTTATTTCTACTCGACAAAAATTAGAATTATTCTCTGCCAGTTTAACTGTCGTTGCGCTACCCGATTCTTTATTCAAAGAAGATCTTTTTGTATTGGGCTGTTCCCAACCCATCAACGGTTTTTCAAATTCAAAAGATCTGTTCTTAATCATTTCGGCATAAAGTCCTCCATCTGCAGCAAAATTGATGTCTTCAAAAAACAACCCGAACATTGTAGGCTGAATTTTAGTAATCGTTTTAGAGGCATCAACTTCTAAAATTGTTTTTTGAGCTTTTGCATAAAAACTGCTTAGTAAAAAACCACAAATGGTAAATGTTGTAAGGATCGTATTTTTCATAGTTTTTGTAATCAGGCTGGTTATTTTTTTACTGCCTCTAATTTAGCTGGAAAAGCTGATTCTCCGTCTAAATTTGTGATAATTAATGTATCTACATTTTTACTTTCGACTGCATATTTAAAATAATCTGGTTTATTTTTACCCCATTGTACGGTACAATTCTGCACTTTGATGCGTTCTGCCGAATCAAAATAAAACCCTGAAGTACTGCCTTTTACAAAACCTTCCACACTTGATGGACGTCTATCGTAAACTCCGCCAGGAAAAGATGTCGTTTTATCCATATAAACACTCACATTATCAAAAACAATATTTTTAATTTTATCTTTTGATTCTCCGCTTACAAACACACCATTTTCTCCTGTACATTGAATATTAGAAAAAAAGATATTTTTTATCTCTCCTACTTTTCCTTCTGTTGCCCCTTTTGGAAAACGCCAGTTGGCATCTTTATGGTTTCCTTTTGCTCTGCTAAAAGCTGTTACATAAATGGGCTCTGCTTTTCCCCACCACGTATCTGTTGTTAATTTACTTTCGATAATGATATTAGAAAAAATAACATCGCTTACCGTTCCTTCATCACGATTCTGAATTCCTAGTGCACGATTGCTGTTTTTGATAATACAGTTATTAAATACCACTTGTCTAATCGCATCCATGTTTTCTGAACCAATTTTTATCGCACAACTACTGCTCGTCATGGTGCAATTGGTAACCGTAATATTTTCGCAAGCTCCAAACTCTTCAAATTCTCTTCTGTTTTTTAAACAAATACAATCATCTCCACTTTCAATGTAACAATCGCTGATTCTCACATTTTTTGAATGATCTAAATCAATTCCATCGCTGTTACGCACTTTTAAGCTATTCAATAAAGTAATCCCGCTGATTACAACATCGTTACAACCTACCAGATGAATGGTCCAATACGCTGAATTTCCGATATGAACATCTTTAATCCTGATATTTTTTCCTCCAATAATGGTTAAAACATGAGGGCGCGGATCCAAGACATTGAAAGGTTTTAAAACATACGAATCTTCTAATTCTTCGCCCATAAAAGAAATTCCGTTTCCATCTATTTTTCCGCTTCCGCTAATGGTAAAATCCTCTACATTTTCTCCTCCAATCCAAATTGTACCTTCTCCCGGATTGGTTCTGAAAGCACTTTTTGTGTATAATTTTTCATCTGGACTTGCCAATAATTTTGCTCCCGCCTCAATGTGTAAATCTACTTTTGATTTTACATCAATTGGTCCTGCTAAAAATGTAAATGGTGCCGGAATCAATACCTGACCGCCAGTTTTACTGCAGGCATCAATAGCTTTTTGAATTGCAACGGCATCATTTGTTGTGCCATCACCTTTGGCTCCATATTTTTTGATATCATAGACCTTTTGCGCAGTGGCAGTCAATGAAATGCAAAAAACGATTACGGCTATTATAAATTTCTTTGTCATTGTATTTATTTAAAACTTAACATAAGTTATTTCAAACTAATCATTTTTAAAATATTAACTTAAAATATGATGCAGTGCTTGTAACAATACCTTTTGTCCCTGTTTGTTTGATATATTGTAATGTATCCGGACATTTGGCCCGAACCATCTCCAGGTCTGTGTCATTTTCATATGATACTATTATTTGTTTTTAAAGGCGCTATCTCTTGTTATACTTAATGCATCCAAAAGCATTTTACTTGAAAAGGCTTGGACAATTTATCCTAAACAAAAGCGAAGTATTCTTACTTCAGAAAGGCTTTAACCTGCTCATTTTTTTTTATTTAATTCTATGTAATGGTTATTTTTAAACGCCACTGAAAGAAGAGAATCCGCCATCTAAAGTTATTTTTGATCCTGTCATGAATTTTGAGGCATCACTCAATAGCCAAACTAGTGCACCTACTAATTCATCCGGATTTCCAAAACGGCTAAAAGGTGTATTTTGAATAATGAGATTCCCTCTTTCGGTAAGACTTCCGTCTTCGTTGGTGAGGAGCTTTCTGTTTTGTTCTGTCAGGAAAAATCCGGGTACGATAGAATTCATTCTTATGGTATCTCCAAATCTGTTTGCCAGTTCGACCGCAAACCATCTGGTATAGGAATCAATAGCAGATTTTGCAAGACTATATCCCAATACTCTTGTTAATGCATGATCTGAAGAAACCGAAGAAATATTAACAACACTGCCTGTTCCGGTGTTTTTTATTGCTTCGCCAAAAACTTGTGTAGGCAAAATAGTTCCGAACAAATTCAAATTCATTACTTGTTGTAATGCCGGCATATTGAGTTGAAAAACATCTTGTCCAGGCTGAACAACTGCTTCAGGAATATTTCCTCCGGCTGCATTTACCAATCCGTCTATTTTTCCGTATTTCGAAAGCAATATTTCACGGACTTTAACCAAGTCCTGCTCGTTAGTCACATCGGCAATTAGCGGAATTGCTTCTCCACCGTGCAATATTATTGATGCCACTCTTTCATTGGCTACTTTTTCATTTCGTCCTAATACGCCAACAATTCCGCCAGCTTCAGCAATACCATTTATAAAAGCTTCTCCGAGTATTCCGGTTGCTCCGGTCACCACTATTACTTTTCCTTTTAAAGTAAAATTATTTTTCATTTTAAAATTTATTTAAATTACCAAAACACTGTATACAATGCGATTAATATCCCGCTAATAATAAAGGAACTAATAATAAACTCTGATGATACTTTAAACATAGATTTATCTACTTCTATTTCGTGTATTTGAGCTTCTTCATTAGAAACTGGATTTGCGAGACTTATACCCACCATTATAAATACAATTAAAAAGAAAACAATTGTCATTCTGTCTAAAAAAGGATAATCAGGAAAAGCGCCATCTGTCCACATAGGCAGGAATTTTAATATTGCTGCAAGAGGCACTGTCAACAATGCACCCGCAAGTCCTGCTGATGGCGTTGTTTTTTTCCAGAACATTCCCAATAAAAAAACGGCCAAAACTCCAGGCGAAAAGAATCCCACATATTCTTGTATAAATTGATAGGCCTGATCTAATGATTTTAATGCGGGAGCTACAAAAGCAGCAATAACCATACAGACTACTACACACCATCTTCCTGTACGCACCAGATTTTTTTCTGATGCTTTAGAATTAAAATATTTTTTATAAATATCTAAAGAAAAAATGGTCGAAATACTATTGGCCTTTCCTGCCAAAGAAGCTACGATTGCGGCAGTCAAAGCGGCTAAAGCTACTCCTTTTAATCCCGCAGGAAGCAAATTCATTAAAGTTGGATAAGCATGATCTGGTTTTAAAACTCCAGCTGTGTCTACCATTTCCTGCTGAAACAGTCCGTTTTGATGCATTACATACATGGCAATACCCGGTAAAACAGCGATTATTGGAACTAATAATTTCAAAAAAGCTGCAAATAAAATACCTTTACGAGCCGTTTTTAAATCGGCACCTAAAGCTCTCTGAACAATATATTGGTTACATCCCCAATAGGCTAAATTATTAATCAACATTCCGCCAATTAGTACTGACATTCCCGGTAGTTCATTATAATGCGGATTTGATTTTTCTAATATCATATGCAAATGCCCGGGAGCTTCATCTGCGATTATGGCTAATCCTTTTAAAATGTCTTTTCCAAAACCAAACTGGTCAGAAAGTAACGTTAGTGCCAAATAAGTAGTTACTAATCCGCCAAGAATTAATACAATAACCTGAAACATATCTGTATATCCGATCACTTTCATTCCTCCTAAAGTTACAATAACAGAGAATAAACTCAGTCCAATAACACAAAACTGAAAGCTTACTGGTGCAATAGACGAAATCGCTAAAGCTCCTAAATAAATGATGGAAGTAAGATTAACGAATACATAAATCAAAAGCCAGATGATCGCCATAATAGTGCTCACTGTACCACTATATCTTTTGGCTAAAAACTGAGGCATAGTAAATATCTTATTCTTAAGATAAATGGGTAAAATAAACATGGCGACAATAATTAATGTCGCCGCAGACATCCATTCGTAAGAAGCAATCGCTAATCCGATGGCAAAGCCAGAACCACTCATGCCGATAAAATGTTCTGCTGAAATATTAGAAGCAATCAATGATGCACCAATTGCCCACCATGTCAATGATCCTTCGGCTAAAAAATATTCGTTAGAACTGGTCGCTGCAGTTTTCTTGCTTCTGTATATGTACAGTCCGTAGCTGGTAACTAATATAAAGTAAATGAAGAAAACAATGTAATCTGCGGTTTGTAATACATTATTCATAATTGTGGTTATTGTGTGGTTAGTTAGTAAGATGCATTTTATTATAATAACATTCTAATACATAGATACATAGCTTTTCTTTATCTCAAAAAGGCGTTTCACTTGCATTAATACACATAGCTATGTGCTAGAAAACAGTTTCTTTTTATTCTCTTTTTTTTCTTTTTATAAAAATTAATTCTATGTTTCTATGTGTTGAAAATATACTCAATATTTATTTTTCTAAATTTTCAAAAACCATTTCTTTTTGTATAAAAAATAAAGCAAAATAAGCTGTACTACGGTTACCGATAAAGTGACAAAAACAGGCTGCCAAATAATGGGAAGAAAATGTATAAGCCCTCCGAAAACATAATCTGCTGTGTGTTTAAAATCAACTAAACCTTCGGCTGCGATGTATATTAAAATAGAATTCGAGCCAATTAATATTAGAGGAAATGCCCATTTCTGAAAACCAAAAAAATCAATTATCAAATAGAAAAAAACAAAAAACAAAATGCTAAATCCGCCCACAAAACAAACAAAAGAGCTCGTCCACAAATGTTTATTAATCGGAAAATTAATATCCCAAATCAAACCTGCAATTATTAGAGCTACTGCTGTAAGAATCATTAAAAGAAGTTTTATTTGCACCGAAAAAGAAGATTTTGCTTTTAGAAAAGTTCCCGTAAAAACACCTAATAAAGCTGTAGCTATAGCAGGTATAGTCGAAAATATTCCTTCGGGATCATACACTGTACTGTGCAGTCTTCCCGGTAAAAACAGGCGGTCAATATAACCTTCCAAAGATCCTTCTTTGGTCAGAATTCCAGCACCAAAATCTGGAACAGGAATCCATTTCATTGCGGCATAGTAACCAATTAAAATACCGAAAAACCAAATTAGCTGTTTTTTTAAATCAAAATTCAAAAAAATTATTCCGGCAAAAAACCAAGCCAATCCAATTCTTCCTAAAACACTTGCAAAACGAGTCTGATCGAAGCCCTCAAATCGCAATAATCCATTTATTATACAACCTAAAACCAGTAAAATACCGGTTCTTTTTAACATTGATAAATATATTTTTCGCTTTTCAGTTTTTGGTAAATCTTTTGGCGTTTGTACGCCTGCCAACTGCATTTTCTTTTCAAAAGAAAACGGCATTGAAACTCCTGCAACAAACAGAAACACAGGAAAAATCATATCATAGAATGTAATTCCATTCCACTCTGCGTGATGCAGCTGCGATGACATCCAGATAAAAACCGGAATTGGAGCCGCTTTTGCCAGAGCATGAATAATATGCTCCCCGCTCATAATCCAAAACATAACAAATCCGCGAAGCGCATCTAAAGAAACTAATCTTCCATTTGTAGGGTTACTCATTTTTTTTTTTATTCAGTGGTCAGTTGATAGGGTTCAGTTTCTTAGTATTCGGTCTCAGTGACAGTTTTTAGTGTAAACTGCGACTTAAAACTGTAACTTATTTTATTGGTTTAATGATAAATCCGTAGCTATAGTCATTTTGCGACAAAATATACTGTTCGTGTGGTGGTAATCCCCAGCTGTTGTCTCCTCCTAATCCTCTTTGGGTCAAATCAACACAAACTACCACTTCATTTCTTGGTGTAATGTCGCTGGAGTGTGCATTCTTTTTAGAAATTCCAGCATCAAAATCACTCGGATAATTATTCAAAGTACTTATTCCTAAAGGCTGCAGACCCATTATTTCTAAGCCATTTCCTTTATTACTTGACAATTTAAACCAGCGTATATCAGTCTTGTATCCATTTTCTTGTGGGCGTGTATAAGGCACATACTGGTCTGCAACTTTACTGTTATAAATTCCTTTAAATGAAGCTGTTTTTCTGTCAGGATAATTTTCTAATGGTCCTCTTCCGTAATAATCTAGATTCTCCAACGTATTTTTTAAGGTAAAAATCATTCCGAAACGGGGTATTTCTGGTAACGCATTAGCGCCTTTTTTATAAGACGATTGTATTTCTAAAGCGCCATCATTTCCCAGCGAATATTTAATTGAATACTCTGAAGCAACATCGTTGAGTTTTAATTTTGCTAGTATATATTGCTGCCCGTTTTCTTCAAGCACCTGCATATTTTCTAATGTCATATTTTTACCAGCTGTTCTCCAGACATTTGATCTAATCTGCATTTTGTTTCCGATATCATTATCAGTCGGTGCTCTCCAGAAATTTGGCTCTGGATATTCTTTAAAATACTCCTCGCCTTTTAAACTGTAATACGAAATCAATCCTGTTTTTTTACTAATTTTAACGGTAACATTTTCTGAACTCAGTACCAACTGATTATTTTCCTCTTGAATTTTTGCAGTGCTTACCTTTTCAGATTTTGCAAAATAGTTTTCATCTTGAATTACAAACTGTTCTTTGGCAATTTCAAAATTTTGAGGCAGCAACTCTGAACCAATTTTAGTGTAGGCATAAATATTCAATAAATATTCTGTTCCTTCTTTTGACTCTAATTTTGGTAAATTAAGTTTAAATTGTTTTTTCGTTTTAGGTTCTAAAGCAACATCAAAATTTTCTTCTTTGATTACTTTACCATTTTCTAAAACTTCATATCTAAAGTTGTATTTATTTAGGTTTGTAAATCCGAAATCGTTTATAATTTCAATTACACCATTCTTAACATCAATTGCTTGAAATAAAACATCCTGATATACTTTTTTAACTTCAAATGCACCGGGATGCGGCGTTCTGTCTGGAAAAACTAATCCGTTGTGGCAGAAATTTTCATCATTTGTGTAGTTCTGACTTCCCAAATCACCTCCATAAGCCCAGTATTTACGACCTTCTTCATCTTTTGCTTCAAAACCTTGATCTACCCAATCCCAGATAAATCCGCCCTGCATATTTTTGCTACTGCGAATGATATCCCAGTATTCCTGAAAATTTCCGTTGCTGTTTCCCATTGCATGTGAATACTCACACATAATGTACGGACGGTTCACTTCTTTTCTTCCGGCGTATTCTTTCATGTATTCTATTGTTGGATACATTGGGCAGACGATATCTGTATTTTCGTTTTCTTTTGCCTGTTCAAACTGAACCAATCTTGTATTGTCTCTTTTTTTTATCCATTTGTAAGCTTCATAAAAAACAGGTCCATTAGCACTTTCATTACCTAATGACCAAAGAATTACAGATGGAGCATTTTTATCTCTTTCAACAAGACTATAAATTCTGTCAAGATGCGCTTCTCTCCATTCTGGAAGAAACCCTGGATTCGTTTTTGGATTCATCCAAATTAAAGGCTGGCCCTCTACACCCATTCCGTGGCTTTCGATATTGGCTTCGTCTACCAAAAATAAACCGTATTTATTGCACAATTTGACCCATAAAATATTATTCGGATAATGACTGCAGCGTACAGAATTAATATTCAGCTGTTTCATCATCTTAATATCTTTCATCATGGTGGCTTCATCCTGATAATGTCCTGTTACAGGATTATGCTCATGGATATTGACACCATGAACCATTAATCGAACGCCGTTTACTAATAATTGTCCGCCTTTTAATTCTACTTTTCTAAATCCGATTTGAGAGGAAACTGTCTCTACAATTTCATCTTTTGCATTTTTTAAGGTTAAAAGCAGTGTGTATAAATTGGGCATCTCACTGCTCCATAATTTTGGATTTGAAACAGTCTGCGTAAAATTGACAGTCTGAATTTTAGACGCTTCAAAATTTACAATAAGCTCTTTATTAAATACATTTTTTCCTGAAGCATCTACCAGTTTTGCACTCAACTTTTGGTTGTTTACAGTTGTCGCTGTCAGGTTTTTTAAACTTACTTCTACATTTAAACTTCCGTTTTTGTATTTTGCATCTAAATCTGGTTTGGCAAAAAAGTCTGAAATACGCACATGATCTGTACTGTACAAATAAACATTTCTGTCAATTCCAGACAGTCTCCAGAAATCCTGATCTTCCAGATAAGAACCATCACTCCATCTGTACACTTCTACTGCCAGATCATTTTTTCCTGGTTTTAAATATTTAGAAATATCAAATTCTGCCGGACTTTTGGTGTTTTCGCTATAGCCTACTTTTTCACCATTTACCCAAATATACAT
>NZ_JBDTTP010000048.1:0-33025 GCF_039930565.1 Flavobacterium sp.
TATTTTACTTCGCAGAAAAATATTCAGCAATTGGTCCTAATGTTAAAGCTGGGAAAAATGATAAAGCTGCTACGATAAAGATTACCGCAAAAACAAGTAAACCAAAAGTGGAAGTATCTGTTTTTAAAGTTCCGTTGCTTTCTGGAACGTATTTTTTAGAAGCTAAAATTCCAGCGATTGCAACAGGTCCGATAATTGGTAAGTAACGAGCCAGTAACATTACAATTCCAGTTGAGATATTCCAGAAAGGCGTATTATCACCTAAACCTTCAAAACCACTTCCGTTATTCGCTGCTGATGAAGTAAACTCATATAACATTTCTGAGAAACCGTGATAACCAGGATTCGCTAACCAACCTGATAAAGCTTCAGGATTTCCTGCGTATAAATTGCTTGCCAACGCTGTTCCTACTAAAATCAAAAATGGGTGAAGTAAAGCAATCATCATAGCGATTTTCATTTCTTTGGCTTCAATTTTCTTTCCTAGGAATTCTGGAGTTCTTCCAACCATCAATCCACTGATGAAAACGGCAAGAATAATAAAGATGTAGAAATTTAAAAATCCAACACCGACACCGCCATAAAAACAGTTAATCATCATTCCTAAAAGTGCCATCATTCCTCCAATTGACGTCATACTGTCGTGCATTGCATTTACAGAACCATTACTGGTAACCGTTGTATAAGTCGCCCAGTTGGCGGAAGCAACAGCCCCAAAACGAACTTCTTTTCCTTCCATACTTCCCATGTGTTGGGCAATTCCCATATGAGAAATAGCAGGATTTCCGTTCATTTCGCTAATAACACTTGGAATCAATAAAATCAAGAATCCTAAAGTCATGACACTGTAAATTGTCCAGGATAATTTTTTGCGTTTTAAAACAAATCCAAGTGCAAAAATCATCGCAATTGGAATCAAAAAGATGGAAGCATTTTCAACAATGTTAGTCAAGTAATTCGGATTCTCCATTGGGTTTGAAGAGTTTGGACCGTAAAATCCTCCTCCGTTTGTTCCCAATTGTTTAATCGCTACAAAAGCGGCAACAGGACCACGACTTACATTTTGTTCATTACCTTCAAGAGTTGTGATTTTATCTTTCCCTTCAAAAGTCATTGGAGTTCCATTAAAAACCAAAATTGAAGCGACTATAATTGCTAAAGGCAATAAAACTCTAGTACAAGAACGAACGAAAAAGCTGTAGAAATTCCCTAATTGCGTTGTTGTTTTTTCTTTCATGGCAACAAAAACCATTGCACAAATTGCCATTCCGCAACCCGCGCTAATAAATTGCCAAAGCATTAATGACAATTGTCCTAAATAAGACAATCCGCTTTCTCCCGAATAATGCTGTAAATTGGTATTGGTGATAAAACTAATGGTGGTATTAAAAGCTAAATCTCCAGTCATAGATGGGTTTCCATCTGGATTAAACGGCAACCAAGACATATTTGTTAAAACTAACATCGAAAGGATAAACCATATAAGGTTGATAGATAACAATGCTCCTAAATGCTGTTTCCAAGTCATTTCGATGTTGGGATTTATGCCTCCAACTTTAAAAAATAATTTGTCGATTGGGTCGAAAATTTTGTCAAGCCAAGTAGTTTCATAATTGAAAATCTTGCCGATGTAACGACCAAGTGGAATAGCTAAAAGCATAACTAATCCATACATAACGATAATTCCTAATATTTCTGTATTCATGATATAAGTGTGAAATTTTTAATTTTAGATTTTAGAATGTAAATTTTAGATTCATTAAAAATTAAAATTTTTCAGGTTTGATTAAAACATAACCGATGTAAATAAAAACGGCGATGGCGATGATAAATAATAGTTGCATAATTTTAGATTTTTTCAAAAATTGAAATCATTTTAAATAAACCAGCGAATAACGCCAGTCCAACTGCGGTTAAGATTGCTGTGATCATACTCCAGAAGTATTAATTTGTTTGATATATTCCGCTTTAAGCGCTTGTGGAAAAAGATGTGAAATACTGCAGTGACGCATTTCCATAAAAGAAGAAACCGAAAAAACATAGACGTTTGAAATTACGTTTTTAGTTTCGGCACTTCCTGTAATAAAAAGATGTTCAGCAAGAGCCAGGCATTTTTTTGCCCGAAGGATATTACCCGAAATAATTGCTTTTTTGGTAATCTCAGCAAAACGTTCTGATTGTTTGTAAACAGATTTGACTTGATTTTTCATTAGAAAGAATTTTAATGTTTTCTCTCCTTATGCCAAAAGCTGTTCCAAAAAAGTGGCACAACAGCTAAAGCGTTGTCAATAAAAGAATTGTGATTTTGTGCCAAAAATTGGGCATAAAAAAAGCCTATCAAAATGATAAGCTTTTATTAAAATGATAAGTTATTGGATTGGGTTGAAATTATTTTTAACACATAGAAACATAGTTCTAAAATGTAAATAAGGTATTTCATTAAAAATAAAACGCATAGCTATGTGAAAAAATATATTTTCTAAAAACATCTCAAATTAAGAATTCAATTCTATGTCTCTATGTTTTTAAATAAAGACTATTGTATGTTGTACTCGTCTAATTTCCGGTACAGAGTTGCAATTCCTATTTCGAGCAAACGAGCCGTTTCAGCTTTATTTCCTTTCGTATAATTCAATACTTTTTGAATGTGAAGTTTTTCGATACTTTGCATAGAGAAAGCCGACATCGTTTTATTTGTCTTTTCAGGCTGATGTTGCATTTCATAAGGCAAAAGATCTGACGTTAAAATAGAATCACTAGTTAAAATAACTGACCGCTCAATAATATTTTTGAGTTCACGAATATTTCCCGGCCAGGAATAATTTTCTAATTTCTGAAGAAAATCGTCTGAGATTTCTAAAGTCTTTTTATTGGTTTTTTCAGAAAATTGTTTGACAAAAGAAAGTGTTAACGGCGCAATATCTTTGATTCTTTCTCGTAACGGAGGAAGTTTAATTTCGAAAATATTCAAACGAAAATATAAATCAGAGCGAAAACGATGCTCGTCACTTTCGGTTTTTAAATCCCTGTTTGTCGCTGCAATTAATCTAAAATTTGATTTTTTGGGAGTAGAATCACCAACTGGAATGTATTCGCTAGTTTCTAAAACACGTAATAATTTTGCTTGTAATTCTAAAGGCATTTCCCCAATTTCATCTAAAAACAAAGTACCGCCATTGGCTTCTTCAATAAAACCTTTTTTATCTTTTATGGCTCCAGTAAAAGCGCCTTGTTTGTGACCAAAAAGTTCACTTTCTAAAATTTCCTTGCTGAAAGTACTGCAATTCAATGCAACGAATGACTTTCCAATTCGGTTACTATTTTCGTGAATTGCTTGTGCGAAAACTTCTTTTCCAGTTCCAGTTTCTCCTGTTAAAAGCACAGTTGAATCTGTTTTGGCTACTTTTTTTGCAAGATCAATAACTTGCTCGATACCTTTTGATTTTCCAATAATCCCTTCAAAAGAATATTTATCAGAGATTCTCTTTTCGAGTTGTTTGACTTTCTTTTGCAATTGCACTTTTTCAAGAGCTTTGTACAATAATGGTATAATTTTATCATTATCATCACCTTTCACAATATAATCGAAAGCTCCGTTTTTCATGGCTTGCACACCATCGGGAATATTCCCGAAAGCAGTTAGCAAAATAACTTCGATAAGTGGAAAACTCCCTTTTATATTCTGAAGAAAATCAACACCATTTCCGTCAGGTAATTTCACATCACATAAAACGACATCAATATCGGTTTGTTCTAGTTTTTTGAAACCAGATTTCAAATCTTTAGCTTCGAAAACTTCAAAACCTTCCGATTTTACAATACGTGCCAACAGACTTCTGAGTTTTTCTTCGTCGTCGATAATTAAAATTTTGTGTGTCATTTGTGGAAAGGCTAGAATTGAAATTTAATTTTCGAGATACAAATTTAGGTTTTAAATCATTTGGGTTTTAAGTTTTAAAATGAAAATTAGAATAAAGGTTTTAAACATTATAATTCTATTAACATCACATAATTCAGCTTTCATTTCAAATGAATTAATTTTGTAAAAAAGAATTATTTTACATGAAAGATCCAATTTCAATCTCCATATTAGAATTAGCTATTATTAATAATGACAGCAATGCTTCTGAAACATTAAACAAAACAAAAGAAATAGCGCAATTAGCAGATCATTTAGGCTATAAACGTTTTTGGCTGGCCGAACATCATAACATGGCACATGTTGCGAGTACTGCTACTGTGGTTTTGATTGGATATATTGCCAGTCAGACACAAAATATTAGGGTTGGTTCGGGCGGCATTATGCTGCCAAACCATTCTCCTTTAATTGTTGCCGAACAATTTGGAACGTTGGAAACACTATATCCAAACAGAATTGATCTGGGTTTAGGAAGGGCTCCAGGAACTGATCAGCCAACTGCCGAAGCTATTAGAAAAGATTTTTTTGAACAGGCACAGCGATTTCCACAGAATGTATCTAAGCTTCAGGAATATTTTTCTGAAGAAAATGCTACTGCAAAAGTACGTGCTTTTCCTGCTGAAGGAACAAAAGTGCCTATTTGGATTTTGGGTTCAAGCATGGAAAGTGCATCATTGGCTGCTTCTTATGGTTTTCCGTATGCTTTTGCAGGACATTTTGCACCTCGCCAAATGTTGCAGGCTTTTGAATTTTATCGTGATAACTTTCAGCCATCATCGTTTTTGGATAAACCGAAAACGATGGCTTGTGTTAATATTATTGCAGCAGATACAGATGAAGAGGCCGAAAAATTATCTACAAGTTTATATCAAATGTTTCTGAATCTAATTCGCAATGATCGCAAAGGCCTTCAGCCTCCAGTAAATTCCCTGGATGATATTATGAGCGAAGAAGAGCGATTTCATGTCAATCAGATGACTGCAGCTTCTTTTGTTGGAAGTAAAAAGCAAATTGCAGCCGATTTAAGAAAGTTTATTGATTATGCTAAAATTGATGAATTAATGGTAACCAGTCCAATTTTTGACCATGAGGCAAAATTAAAAAGCTTGCTATTGACGAAAGAAGTAATAGACGAATTAAATGCGGATCAATAATTTCCGCATATTTGTCAAAAAGAAAGAGACTCAAATTTGAGTCTCTTTTTTTATATATTTAATTTCCCTTCAACTCCTATATCTGATGTAGTTCCAAAAATTGCTGAACCGGCCATCTTTAGTAATGAAATTATTTTACCATCTTTTGTATCCCAATAATAGGCATCTGATGGACTTACTTTTATAACTGTAACTTTTGGGTCATTTTTACCATCTTCAAACCAGGCTTTAATTACAGGGCTCCATAACTCATTTATTTTCTCCTGATCTTTATATATTGTGGCATTACCATAAATTGAAATGTATTGAGAACTCGAGTTACTGGCAAAAAATAACTGAACCTGGCTATCTTTTAAAATTTCAAAATTCTTATTGCTTGTTGCAGAGCTGATAAACCACAAATTTCCCTGATCATCAACATCCTGAACACTCATTGGTCTGGATTGAAGTGGTGCTTTAGTAAGCTCTGTACAAAAGATAGCCACATTGATATCTTTTACCATTGAAATTAATTTATCTACAGCTTCTTTATTGTTTAAATCTTCGTTCATAATATTATTTTTAAAATTAATCTAAATCTATTTTTTCTGATGTCCAGTCTATTGCCAGCATATAATCTTCTTTTTTGAATCCTTTAAATTCTCCCGGCATAACGGTATTAAAAACTGTAGTAAAATTGATCATTCTCTGACAATCCGTTACGATAGCAGCTCTTGTCCATTTTGTCAGGTTTTTAATACTTAACAAGGATTCATGCAACCACGCACCTAATGTAAAATCGGTTGGGGAATTATCAAAAAATAGTAGATAATTGAGTTTGGGAGCATCTTCAATTAAAAGCCGTACTTCTGATGTTACAAAATCAACATCGCCTCTAACTATCTGGCCGGCAGTTTTAAAACCAATCATATTTGCTGGTAACTCCTTAATTTTTTCAATCATATACATTTTAATTTTGCTGGTTAAAATCAATTTTACAAAAATAAAGCAACACTCTTTCCAAATGCTTATTTAAAAAAATAATAATCTTACATAATTACAACGTTAACGCAAAAGTTTTAATTTTATAAAAGAAGATTAAAATAAGTTAAAATCCTTCGTAAAAAGATTAAATTAGCTATCATAAAATTATACCCGGATATATGCTTAAAAAACTTTTAGTTATTGCAGGAATTGTAGTTACAATTGTGCTTGCTTTCAAATATTGCGAATTAAAAAAAGAAGACGATTCTATCGCTTATAATACGAATATTATTCAACAACAAATTTTAAATGTTGGAAAATTGGTTGTTACTGAAGGACATTTCTCTGAAGTTATCACCTATAAAAACCAGCAGAAGTATTTAATGAATATGCTTTCTTTTGAAAAGAAAGCGCTGATTGTTGTCAATGCAAATGTAACTGTTGCTTATGATTTGCATAAGATTAAATATGATATTGATGAAAAAAATAAGACAATAACAATTCTCAATATTCCGAAAGAGGAAATTACAATTAATCCTGATATTCAGTTTTATGATGTCGAACAAAGCAAATTAAATCCGTTTACGGGGGATGATTACAATAAAATCAACAAATCCGTAAAAGCCAATCTCGCAAAGAAAATCGATAAATCTTCCTTAAAGACAAATGCACAAAACAGACTGATCAGTGAATTGTCTAAGATTTTAATCCTGACAAATTCAATGGGCTGGAAACTGGAATACAATGGCAAAACAATTGAATCAGATACAGATTTTAATCAGGATTTGAAATTATAAGCAATATAGATGAAAACTAGCCTATTGATTTTAATATCGTTATTAAATCTGAATTTCTTTGGAATGCATTATTACATCGAATCCAATGTTAAGAATACCTGAAAAGATGATTTTCCTTCTGGATTATCTTTCTTTTTTGAACAAATTGGTGGTTTTGGAGAAAAAAGTATGGCCAGTCAAGTAGAGAAAATCTTGAAAAATTGACTTGTCAACTTTTCAAGATTATGATTCTGAGGCAGAAGAAGATTCAAAAAAGTATTGGAAAAATATAATTGTTTTTGAAAAAACAATTGACAATCTATTATTCCAAATAAAATCAAATCCAAATTACTTTAAAAAAGTAAAATACAATCCAGTTTATGAAGATTACACATTTTCTTCTGATGAAAATGAGATGGAAAAAAATAATCAGAAACAAAGAGAATATGAAAAAAATCCATTACATGGATTTCCAAATGACAATGGATATTTAAGTTCTAATAAATTTGTAGCAGAATTAAATCAGTTAAAAAATATTCTAAAGTGTTACAAAAAACATGGCGCAACAAAGATTAAACTAAGTTACATGTAGAATAGATAAAAATTCGTGTATAAGGACTTTAGCGGTAAATCTCTAAAGAACCTTCTTATCAAAAATCAAATCCAATCCGCCAGCAATTAAATGTGCCACTTCAGGACGTTTTTCTTTGAGTTGATCCAAATAAAATAAAACTTCCTGTAAAAGTTCTTTCTCGTCTGAATCCTTCAAAAGTTCAGTAATTTCTACAGAAAGCAGCCAATCAGCAGGATGATTTTTTTTTAACTTTTCAAAAACAGCTTTTAGTTCTGATTTAGAATCTTTATTTTCTCTGATCATGCGGACAGTCTGGTATAATATTTCCAAATCATCACGCTCGTTTGTGTGCTTTGCTTTTATAGTAGTTGTTTTAGGAACTGAATTTATCAGATCAAAACTATTTACATCGGCGGGACCGGAAAATGCAGAAACTACCTTTTTGCCAATAGCCATATCGTAATTTCCCCATTCTGGCTGAAACAAAATTGTTTCGCCATGACTTACGGTACAATTTCTAAAACTAATTAAAATAATTTCTCCATGTAGATTTCTTGAACCGGTAATAATTTCTCCTTCAACAATAATATTGCCTTCAAATTCCAGTTTTACAGTTTCATTTTCAACGATGCTGTAGGCTTGCAAATCCTTCGGGCTCATATCTTCAATCGCTAAATTGAAACCTTTTAGTTTTCCAATAGGACTTCCAAAGCCTTCTGAATGAGTCAGAGTTCCGTGGCCAACCAATTCTTTTTCACGGTAGGATAAAGCTGTTTTTCCTGTCGTTTGAATATAAACAGGCTTTCCTTCTTCTTCCAGAACATTGGTAAAAACTCCGGAAATTTGTAAACCTGTACTCAATTCTATTGTTCCTAAAGCATTTGAATGAATTAGTTTTTGAATTCCTGAAAGCCCTCCGGTGCGCAATGCCATTTTATTGGCAAATTCTTCTAAAATTAAACTCAAATAAGAAAAATTTGGCGTCACATAAAGTTGAGGCTGGAGTTGCGTAATATCAAAATTCTGGCTGGCAGCCGATATATCATAAGGGATTTTCTTTACATTATCAGTCATACACCAAGCACTTTCCCCTATAGACGAAAGTAATCCGGCACCATATATTTTTGGTTTTTCAACGGTTCCAATTAAGCCATATTCAACTGTCCACCAATGCAAATTACGAATCTGGGCCATTTCTGATAATTCGCCCATATTGTTTTGTAAATCAGCAACTGCTTTTTCGGCTTCATCGATTTTTTCGTGTGGTGTATCTTCGGCTTCTTTCAAAATAGAAAGCAGTCGAATTGCTTCATACATCTGATAATCTTTGTGGGATGAAATAGCTTTGCAGCCAATTTCTCCAAACCGGCGTAAATATTCAGCATATTCCGGATTGGCAATAATAGGAGCGTGGCCGGCACCTTCATGAATAATATCCGGTGCAGGTGTATATTCAATATGTTCGAGTTGACGAATATCCGAAGCAATAACTAAAACATTATATGCCTGAAATTCCATGAAAGCATTGGGAGGAATAAATCCGTCTACGGCAACTGCTGCCCAGCCAATTTCGGTCAGGATTCGGTTCATGCCATACATACTTGGTATGGAGTTAATTTCGATTCCGGTTTTTTTTAAACCATTCAAATAGGAGTTATGCGCCACTTTAGATAAATAATCCACATTTTTTCGCATCACATAACGCCAGACGGCCTGATTAATGGGCGTATAATCGTTATAATCCTGTGGTTTAATAAATTGCTTTAAATGTTCAGGCAGTTTTTCTAATAATGGATTTGTCTCAATAATGGAATTCATTTCAGAATCTTTGTAGGTTTCAAATGTAAAATTACGAATTTTAGGTATTTAAAATAACTTTTTAAAGATTGATTTTCATAAATAGGAGTGTTTTTTTGGATAATTGTTAATTAAAATACTATTCTTTAAAAAAAAATATTTGAATTTGCTCGTACTGTTGTATAACCAATACAAATCTGGGCTTTTTAGGCATAAGATACTTTTTTATTAAAAATAGGAGATCGGGTCAATAGTAAAATTTCTAATTCGTACTATTATCATTACCGAAAAAATTAGTAGTCCATGCTTGAATAGGGAATTGGTTTGAATTAGGGTGTTTGAATCTGATGCTGATGTGGAATAATTCAGTCCCTGAACCGAGATTTTGGTAAGGACAAAAGGAATGTTTTTTGGAAGGGAAGAAAGCACTTTGTTGACGATGCTGCTTTTGAAATTGCTGCTTCAGGCATAATTAAAGATAAAAATCATGTTTACTATACCAATGGAAAAGAATATGATTTTTAGAGATATTAAAGATGCCAATCCAAAAGCATTCAAAAAGGCTACTGAAAATGATATTTGGGAAAAAACAAATATAGAAATAGGAAAATTATAAATTAACTTATTCGAAAATCAGAATATTGAAAATGATTAACAATCATTATTTTCATAGTTTATTTTCTCCATTTTGTCTTCGTAATTTTCAATTTCCTTTTTTGTCATGCGAGTTTTTTTTACGTCAACTTTTAATTGTTTTTTACTGTCGGGGCTTATCCAGACACCAATAAAATCAGCACCTTCCTTTTTCAAAATCATGACGCCAGAAAATCCATGTTCTACTAAAACAAATTGATTCTCATTTTTTTTATTTTGGGTAATGTCTAATTGAATCCAGCTTCCGGTTTTATCATATTTATACATTGAGGTATACATCAAATCAGCTGTACAAGGATTTTCTTCAGTTTTGATATAAAAAGTAACAGGTATTTTTCCATCAATACTTCCTTTGTACAAAGTGTTTATGGTAGATTGAGCTTTTGCATTAATTGAAAATAAACCGCAAAATAGAACCAATAGAAGAATTACTTTTTTCATGTTAGAATAGTTGGTTGTCAAATTTAATTATTTAGAAATAGTATTCAGGCAATTTATAAAAATTGCAGTGAAATTTTATTCATTTTCTAAATTTCTAAAATATTCGATTTTATAATTGAACATATGTGCCATATTCGCGGCACGAACTTTGGCTTCCTCGGCTAGTTTTCCAGTAAACAAGCTGTCAACCGTAGTCGTGAAAATTTCCATCCAGCGATCAAAATGCGTCTGATTGACAGGTAAATGCTTGTGAGGAGGAAAAGGTGTTCCGGAGTAAGTGTGTTCCTCTAAAAGTATAGTCTGCCAGAAACGGTACATTTTTTCCAGATGTTCAGGCCATCTTCCTGTCATTTTTTCGTTAAAAATTGGGCCGATTAAATCATCGTTCTGCACTTTTTCATAAAAAGTATTGACTACAAGTTTAATGTCTTCTATGTTGGATATATCCTGGACAGCCATTTTTTTTTAAATTAAATTCGATTGCAAAAATACATGATATCATTTTGCCTGTTACTGATATTTATCAGAAAAACTTATGTTATCCAATCAATTGCGTAAACAAATCAGGATTATCATTTAAATATTGAAACTCGAAACCGTTTTTAGTCATATTCATTTTGACTGCCAGAATATCTTTCTTGTTTTTTAATTCCAGTCCAACCACGACAGAACCCATTTCGCGGCTTGTTTTCTTCGCAAACTGAAAATAGGTAATATCATCATCAGGGCCTAAAATATTATTTACAAATTCTTTCAATGCTCCGGGACGTTGCGGAAACTGAATCATGAAATAATGCATTAAACCTTCATAAAGTAAGGAACGTTCTTTTATTTCGGCAGTTCTTTCAATATCATTATTACTTCCGCTTACTATACAAACAACATTTTTACCTTTTATTTTATCTTTATAAAAATCTAATGCTGCAATTGTCAAGGCTCCGGCTGGTTCTACAACCATAGCTTCTTCATTGTACAAACGCAAAATAGTAGTACAGACTTTTCCTTCCGGTACCAAAATAATATCGTCTAAATTGTTTCGGCAGATTTCAAAAGTAGTATCACCGACTTGTTTTACAGCGGCTCCATCAACGAATTTATCAATCGTTTTTAGAATTGTATTTCTATTTTCTGCAATCGAAGTTTTCATCGAAGGAGCACCTTTTGGTTCAACACCGATTATTTTAGTGTTCGGACTCAGATGTTTAAAAACTTCCGACAAACCTGATGCCAGTCCTCCACCGCCAATCGGAACAAAAACATAATCTATAGGTTCTTTATAACTGTCAAGAATTTCTAATCCTACAGTACCTTGTCCTGCAATGACTTTTTCATCATCAAAAGGGTGAATGAATATTTTGTGGTTTTTAATGGCATCTGCAGTAGCCGAAGCATACGCATCATCAAAAGTATCTCCGGTCAGTACAATTTCAACAAATGATTTTCCAAATAACTGTACCTGTTTTACTTTTTGTTTCGGAGTGGTTTTGGGCATATAAATTTTGCCATGTATTTGAAGTAAATTACAGGAATAAGCAACGCCCTGCGCATGATTTCCTGCACTGGCACAAACTATTCCAACAGCTTTTTCAGGATCACTTAACGAAGAAATTTTGTTGTATGCTCCCCTGATTTTATAGGAACGGACAATTTGTAAATCTTCTCTTTTTAATAAAATAGTCGATTTAAATTCGTCTGAAAGATTCAGGTTTTGTGTAAGTGGAGTAGCAATAACTACGCTTTCGAGTTGCTTTTTTGCAGCAAGTACTTCGTTGAATAAATTCATAGTATTAGTTTTGTAAAATAAAAAAACCTCCCGGGTTAGGGAGGTTTAATAAATTGTATTTGTCTTTCTTAGATATACACCCCGCCATTATTGCTCAATTGCAATAATGTTAATAATAGCGGTAATGATGTTATTTAAATTTGTCATTTTTCTCGTTTGAAAAACAAATGTATTGATTATTTTTTAACCGGAGGATATTGCGCCAAAACTTTGCTTACAATTTCCTGAACTCTTTCATCTTTCTTGTCAACGTTCTTAGTCAGAGTAGCAACAGCTTCACCCTGCCAGATCATCTCTTTCTTTTTAGCATCAATTAAGTCAATGAATAAAGTGCCTTCGGTAGAGGTTGAAACCATTGGCTGGCCTCCGTACATCATGTAAGGATTCCATCCCCATCCCCAGCCATAGCCCCAGCCGGCATTGAATTGGTTGACATTAACCTGTTCTCTTGACTTGGTAAAAATATTCACTAACAAATCAGGTGTTTCACTTTTAGTAAATCCTTTGGCTTGTAATTCAGTATCGATTGCATGAAGAATTCTCCTTTTATCCAAATCAGAGATTTCAACTTTGTCAATTCCGGGTTTAAAGAAAGCATATGTTTTATAAGGAGCAAAGTCTACATTTTTATCATAATCAGAATAAACACTAACTGTACTGCAGGATGTTAGTAGTAGAACCAGAAAAATTGGTAGTAATTTAAATGTTTTCATATTGTTAATATTTAGTGTTCTTAATTTAGTTAAATATAAAAAAACGGTAAGCTAAAATAAACTTTCATCTACGATATTAGGCAAAGTTACTTTTAATAAAGGCTCAACTTGCATGGCTCTTTTAATGGCAAAGATAGCTTCGTCATTCCGGGCCCAGCTTCGTCTTGAAATTCCATTGGTAACATCCCAGAAAAGCATTGATGCTAAACGTTTTGACGCTTCTTTAGAGCCATCAAGAACCATACCAAAGCCACCATTTATGACCTCGCCCCAGCCAACTCCGCCACCATTATGGATGGATACCCAGGTTGCTCCTCTGAAGCTGTCGCCAATTACATTCTGGATCGCCATATCTGCCGTAAAACGCGAACCATCGTAGATGTTTGACGTTTCTCTGTATGGGGAATCTGTTCCTGAAACGTCATGATGATCACGCCCTAAAACAACGATTCCAATTTCACCTTTTGCAATGGCCTGATTAAATGCTTCGGCAATTTTAATACGGCCTTCAGCATCGGCATACAGAATTCTCGCTTGAGAACCCACAACCAGTTTATTTTCCTGCGCACCTTTGATCCATTTGATGTTATCCTGCATTTGCTGCTGAATTTCATTTGGAGCCGTTTTCGCCATTTCTTCTAAAACATGACAGGCAATAGTATCTGTTTTTTGTAGATCTTCCGGATTTCCAGAAGTACAAACCCATCTGAAAGGACCAAAACCGTAATCGAAACACATGGGTCCCATAATATCCTGAACGTAACTCGGATATTTAAAATCGATATTATTCTCTGCCATTACATCGGCTCCGGCACGGGAAGCTTCTAATAAAAAGGCATTTCCATAATCAAAAAAGTAAGTGCCTTTTGCGGTATGTTTGTTAATGGCATCGGCATGTCGGCGTAACGTTTCCTGCACTTTTTCTTTGAATAATTCAGGGTTATTTGCCATCATTTCATTGGCTTCTTCGAAAGAAATTCCAACCGGATAATAACCGCCCGCCCACGGATTATGAAGCGAAGTTTGGTCAGAACCCAAATCAATTTTTATATTTTCCTTGTCGAAACATTCCCAGACATCAACCACATTTCCTAAATAGGCAATCGAAACCACTTCTTTATTGGCTTTCGCCGAATTGACTCTTTTTACCAACTCTTCTGTTGAGGTTACGACTTCATTAATCCAGCCTTGTTCGTGACGGATTTTGGTAATTTTTGGATTTACTTCGGCGCAGACCGTGATACAGCCTGCAATATTTCCCGCTTTTGGCTGAGCGCCTGACATGCCGCCAAGGCCAGAAGTTACAAAAAGATTGCCTTCAGGCTTTAGTTTTATTTTTCTGAAACCATTTAAAACTGTAATCGTAGTTCCGTGCACAATTCCCTGTGGACCAATATACATATAACTTCCCGCCGTCATTTGACCGTATTGAGAAACTCCCAAAGCATTCATTTTTTCCCAGTCGTCTGGTTTAGAGTAATTCGGAATCACCATTCCGTTGGTAACGACAACTCTGGGCGCTTCTTTATGGGAAGGAAATAATCCCATCGGGTGTCCTGAATACATCGTTAAAGTCTGGTCATCTGTCATTTCAGACAAATATTGCATGGTCAGTAAATATTGCGCCCAGTTCTGAAAAACAGCTCCGTTGCCGCCATACGTAATCAATTCATGCGGATGTTGTGCCACAGCATAATCCAGATTGTTCTGAATCATATGCATTATCGCTTTTGCCTGCAAAGATTTTCCCGGATATTCATCAATTGGTCTGGCGTACATTGTGTAATCAGGACGAAGGCGATACATATAGATACGCCCGTATTTTTCTAATTCTTCTGAAAATTCAGGAAGTAATTCAGCATGATGTTTGGCATCAAAATAGCGTAAAGCATTTTTTAAAGCCAGCTTTTTCTCTTCTGCAGAAAGTATGTCTTTTCGCTTTGGTGCATGATTAATGGCTAAATCATATGTTGCTTTTGGAGGTAATATCGAGGGAATTCCTTGTTGTATTTCTTCTTTGAAAGTCATTTTTTTAAAGTTTCTAAGTTGCTAAGATTTTAAGTTACTAAGGTTTTTTACATTGATTATAAAAAGATAGTAACAGCTAAATTTCCATTGAAAAAAAATGAACTAGGGATAACGAATATCCGACCTGTGATAGGATTTGTGGATTTTAATCCTAAATTTTCGAAGCAGAATATCCATTTATAATTTTAGAGTTTAGATTGTTGATTTCAGTTTTTTTGAATTATCTAATTGGCACATTTTCAAATTGACACATTAAAAGAATTATCTAATTGTCAAATTGGCACATTTTCTAATTCGTTTTCCTGATTCGTCCCGTGTTTTTATCAAAACCATAAGGACAATGTCGGCAGCCGCTTTTACAGCAATATCCTCTTTTTAGATGATGCTTTTCGGTAAAGCATTTATAACCTTCAGGCGTATAGTAAAAATCTTCGCCTTCGATTAATTTATTTTCATTACTTTGTTCTTTCATAAATCTGTTTTAGGCCAAATTTCTATTTTTTCAAAAATAAAATAAGTATTCAATTGTGATTTTAATGAAACTGACCATTTTTACAGATACAAATTTATAAATTTTACAGCCAATGTTTCTGATTGTTGCCAAATATTTAATTCCGAAAGGATATCGCGGAATGGCTGTTTTTCCTTTTGTTGTGGTAAAATATGATTTTGATAAAACAAACTTAATTTTTGTCAATCATGAAAAAATCCATTTGAAACAGCAATTGGAAATGTTGATTCTGCCTTTTTTTATCTGGTACTTTTTAGAGTATTTAATTCGTTTGATTCAATATAAAAATATAGATTTAGCCTATCGGAATATTAGTTTTGAAAGAGAAGCTTATGCGAAGGAATGCGATTTTCAGTATTTAAAAAAACGATCTTTCTTTCAATTTCTGAAATACATTAAATTAAAATAGCAATTTTGAATCAGAACATCAATATTAATTTTTCAGCCAATATTTCTTTGACAATTAAACGTGAAGATTTGATTCATCCGTTTGTTTCCGGAAATAAATTCAGAAAACTAAAATACAATTTACTTCAGGCTAAAGACGAAAATAAAGAAACCATATTGACTTTTGGAGGTGCTTTTTCGAATCATATTGCAGCAGTAGCGTATGCTGGGAAGGAACAAGGATTCAAAACTATCGGAATTATTCGGGGAGATGAACTTTTGGATAAAATAGAAGAAAATCCAACCCTGAAATTTGCTCAACAAAACGGAATGGAATTTGTATTTGTTTCCAGGGAAGAGTATCGAAATAAAAGTGAAGCTTCCTTTACAGAAAAACTAAAAAATAAGTTTGGCGATTTTTATTTAGTGCCCGAAGGTGGAACAAACCAACTGGCTGTAAAAGGCTGCGAAGAGATTTTAACAGACGAAGATTCCGAGTTCGATTACATTTGCTGCGCGGTAGGAACAGGCGGAACAATTGCAGGATTGATAAATAGCGCGTTGCCAGATCAGAAAATTTTAGGATTTCCTGCCTTAAAAGGTGACTTTTTAATAGATGAAATTTGTATTTTTGCCAAAAAAAATAACTGGGAATTAATTTCTGACTATCATTTTGGAGGTTATGGCAAAATAAATTTAGAATTAATTGAGTTTATTAATTCTTTTCTGGAAACAAATAAAGTCCCATTGGATCCAATTTACACAGGAAAGATGGTTTTTGGCGTTATAGATCTGATCAGCAAAAATTATTTTCCTCCGCTTTCAAAAATTCTACTCATTCACACCGGCGGATTGCAGGGAATTGAAGGGATGAATTTAAAATTAAGGCAGAAAAAATTACCAATACTTAAAACGAATGTTTAAAAAAATTATAATATTCTTCATAATAGCAATTTTAGCAGGCTGCTCATCCAGTAAGCCGGCTATTGCAACCACCAAAAAAGCAGCAGCAATACAGAAACCAAGAACGGCAACTACAAAAAAGCCGGCATACACTAAAGCCACTGCTAAAAATTATCCCACAACAAACAACACCACTGAAGTGATTCAGTCTACTTCAAAAACGGTGGTAACCAGTAATTTAATTAACGATTATGTTTTGCAATACAAGGATATTGCCATGTCAAACATGAAAAAATATGGTATTCCGGCCAGTATTATTCTGGCACAGGGAATTCTCGAATCAGGGGCAGGCAAAGGGGATTTAGCTATAGAAGCCAATAACCATTTCGGAATAAAATGCCATAAAGACTGGTTAGGGGAAAGTGTACGCCATGATGATGATTCGGCTCAGGAATGTTTTAGGAAATATAGGGAGGCTTCAGAATCCTACAGGGATCATGCATTGTTTTTAGTGGGTAAAAACAGATATGCAACATTATTCACTTACGAAAAAGATGACTATAAGTCATGGGCAAAAGGTTTGAGAACAGCAGGTTATGCTACAGATCCTAATTATCCCGATAAATTAATCAGTTATATTGAACGTTATAATCTCCATCAATACGATTGTGAGGTTACCGGTAAAAACTACAAGCCGTCAGATAAATCAATTGCAAATAACCAGGCTTCAAACTCTAACGATCCAAATTGGTATGAAGTTCAAAAAGGAGACACCTTATATTCAATATCGAAAAAATTCAATATACTGGTGGATGATTTAAAACGAAAAAATAACCTTTCAGAGAATACGCTTTCAGTAGGGCAGAGGTTGAAAGTGAAATAATTAATTTAACAATTGTCAATTATCAATTGAAAAATTCTAAAATAAAAAAATGATCTATAAAAGAAGTAGCCAGCTTTTTGCTGAAGCAGAAAAAGTAATTCCTGGAGGAGTAAATTCCCCGGTAAGAGCATTTAAAGCCGTTGGGGGAACTCCAATTTTTGTAAAAAGTGCCAAAGGGGCCTATTTGTATGATGAAGACGGAAATAAATTAATAGATTATATCAATTCATGGGGACCAATGGTTTTAGGCCACGCGTATGAACCTGTTATTGATGCCGTAATCGAAAAAGCAAAACTGGGAACCTCATTTGGAATGCCAACGGAACTCGAAACTCAAATCGCGGCTTTAGCGGTTGCGATGGTGCCGAATATTGATAAAATCAGATTTGTAAATTCAGGTACAGAAGCGTGTATGAGTGCAATTCGTCTGGCTCGCGGATTTACAAAAAGAGATAAAATCATCAAATTTGCAGGCTGCTATCACGGACATTCTGATTCCTTTTTGATTCAGGCGGGTAGTGGAGCGGTAACTTTCGGATCTCCAAACAGTCCGGGTGTTACAGAAGGAACTGCAAAAGATACGTTGTTGGCAAAATACAATGATTTAGAAAATGTAAAAACGGTAATAGAAGCCAATAAAAACGAAATAGCGGCCATCATCATTGAGCCGGTAGCCGGAAATATGGGATGTATTCCGCCTAAAGAAGGTTTCCTGCAGGGCTTAAGAGATTTGTGTACCGCAAACGGAATCTTACTAATCTTTGATGAGGTAATGACAGGTTTTCGCCTGGCCCGTGGAGGCGTTCAGGAATTGTATAACATTAAGGCTGATATTGTAACCTTCGGAAAAGTAATTGGTGGCGGGTTGCCTGTTGGGGCTTTTGCTGCTCCCGAAGAAATTATGAATCACTTAGCACCGCTTGGTCCGGTGTATCAGGCAGGAACCTTATCCGGAAATCCATTAGCAATGGCGGCAGGATTGGCGATGCTGGAATCGTTAAATAGTGATCCTGCTATTTTTACACGTTTAGAAGAAAAAACCGCTTATCTGGAAGCAGGAATTGATAGGGTTTTAAAAGCAAACAATATTATTTTTACAATTAATAGGGTAGGTTCTATGATTTCCGTTCATTTTGATGAAAACCCCGTTGTTGATTTTCAAACAGCTGCAAAAGGGGATAACGAAACGTTTAAGAAATTCTTTCACGGTTTGCTGAACGAAGGTATTTACATTGCACCATCAGCATACGAAACTTGGTTCATTACAGATGCTTTGACATATGACGATTTAGATTTTACTATAAACGCAATTGATAAGGTTGCAAAGACATTTTAGATGAAATAGAATAATATATTTAAGAGAGACTTAGCTTTATTGTTAAGTCTTTTTTATTTAAAGAAAGCATGTTGAGAGAGAAAAGCCTATTTACTAACTCAACTCCTGTTCACCCTTCTGAAAGTAAGGTTAATTCTCGGCAATACATCCCGCGCAGTTTTAGGGACCTGATGTTGCCAGAAACTATTGGTGGTACCTGCCATTAGCAAAAAGGAACCATGATGCAGCGGAATATTTACTTGCGGAATCTCTTTCCTAAACTTATGACGAAGCCGGAACATTCTGGTTTCACCAAAAGTTACAGAGGCAATAATGGGGTTTTTACCTGTATTGTCTTCCTTATCGCTGTGCCAGCTTACACCGTCCTTTCCGTTTCGGTATAAATTCAGCAATACGGCATTAAAATGCAGGTTGGTTTCATTTTCCACTCGGTCTCTTATTGCAAGAAGCTCATCAGGCCAATCACTGCTGCTTTCCAGGGTTCCTGTATTCTCTTTTTCTGCATACCAGGAAATCATTCGGGGCACGGTAACCGTCTTGTCAAATAGCTCCATTTCATATTCCCTCCATTTGGTTTGGTGAAGCAGGGTTTCATAATAATAATCAGATTCTTCTTTACTGAAAAAATTATCAATCAAAATCAGTTCGGCATCCGGAACATCAAATACTTTTTTGCCCGCCAGTCCGGATGCAAATAACTCGGTATCATTAAATAGTGTCATTTTTTTATTTTTGGAACAAACAAAATTAGTACAGATAATAACAATTTCACTATATTTGTTGTTATAAATTGTAACAAAATAAGTATGTCATTATTTTCAGATAATATTCGTGCCCTGCGGGTAAAACATAAAATTTCACAGGAAAAACTGGCCCAGACTTTACAAATAACACGGGGAAGATACGTAAAATACGAAGATGGTACCTCTGAGGCACCCTATGATATCCTAAAAAAAATAGCGCATTATTTTCATATCAGTATCGATATATTACTTTCGGTAGATGTCAGGAAAATAGAAATCCAGGATTTACTAAAATTGGAAAACAACAGGCTCATCTTACCCATTCAGGTAGATGGGGCAGGCGAAAATTTTATCGAAGTGGTAACCCAAAAGGTAAAAGCAGGTTATTTAAACGGCTATTCAGATCCGGAATATATCGAAAGCCTGCAGCAAATTTCACTTCCTTTTTTAGGTTCAGGCAAACACAGGGGGTTTCCGGTCGAAGGCGATTCTATGCCACCGCATGAAGATGGCAGTATTATTATTGGGCGGTATGTAGAAAAACTGGGTGATGTGCAGGATGGTAAAACCTACATCCTCATTACTAAAAATGAAGGAATGGTATACAAGCGACTCAATAAAAATAAAAAAAATGCTTTGGTGTTAGAATCAGACAATAGTTTTTATCCTAATTATGAAGTAAGGCTTTCAGATATTATTGAAATTTGGGAATACCAGTGCAATATCGGGCGTAACGATAAAAAGCACGAATTAAATGAAATAGAAAGTATGAAAGAATTACTGCTGGAAGTAAAAAGGGAAGTACTGGAAATTAAAAATAAGAATGTATAGCAAACCTTAAATATAAAACAGTTTTATTTTAAATCAATTTCAATCCATACCGGAGCATGGTCACTCGTTTTTTCCCATCCGCGAACATAACGGTCAACTCCCCCGGCTCTTAATTTTGTAGCAACTTCCGGGCTCAGTAAAAAATGGTCAATTCTTAAACCGGCATCTCTTTCATAAGCTTTTCTGAAGTAGTCCCAAAACGTATAAATTTTTTTATCAGGATACAAGGTCCGTATCGCATCAGTCCATCCCTGCGACACAATAGCATGAAAAGCTTTTCGTACTTCAGGTCTGAAAAGCGCATCATCAACCCATTTTTCAGGTTTATAAACATCAAGTTCTGTAGGCATCACATTAAAATCACCAAGTAATATAACCGGTGTTTTCAAACTCAATAGAGTTGCAGCACGTTTATTAAGTCTCTTGAACCATTGCAGTTTGTAGTCAAGTTTAGGACCGGTTGCCGGATTGCCGTTGGGTAAGTAAAGGCAGGCAATCACCATACCATTGATCAATGCTTCAATATAACGGCTTTGAATATCGTCTTCATCACCCGGAAGTACGTGGGTAATTTCTTCAATTTCCATATTGCGGGCTAAAATAGCCACACCATTCCATTGCTTTTGCCCGTGCCATATAGCAGTATAACCGGCATCAAGTAATGCTTTTTCAGGAAATTTGTCCTGAGGTGCTTTCAGTTCCTGCAGGCATACAATATCCGGGGCAGTTTCTTCAAGCCACTTAAGCAATACAGCTAAGCGGCCATTAACACCATTTACGTTATAGGTAGCTATTTTCATGTGAAGCAAAGCTGGAAAAATCTTCATCAATTGAGTTTTCACTTTCTTCTTCTGAACAATTCATACTGGTTGCTGCAGGCTCTGGCATGTCATCCCAATGTCCCCAATCACCCTTATAGGCTTTGCGGTAAACAAAATCAGTATCACTTACAGAACAAATTTCACTGTGAATGGAACCGTTTTGAAAATCTTCGATAGTACACTTGTTTAAATTTTTCATGGCTTTGTTATTTGAGGAGAAATACAAAAGTACATAGGTAAGCCATTGAATTGGTTATATTTAAATTATGATTTGTTATGTAATTCACATGTGACTGCCAAGTAATTTGAAGTTGAAATTAAAATTAGTGGATAAGTTTAATAATAAGTGTACTTGATAAAAAGCCGTAAGGTGATATTAAACTTAATTTTGCCTTTCATTTAATATTAAAAAATAATTATTACAATCTCTTACTTACCTTCAAATTACTTCTGGTAAATGGTGTTCTTAAGTAAATTCTCTTTAAAGGTATGGCTTCATACTTATTAACACACACAATTATAAACTTTCTATATTTTGAATAAAAAAATTAACAATTATTTATATATTTTATGGTTATTAATCTTATAATTATTTAAAAGCGCATTTTGCCTGTGTAATTTGTATTTAATCGATTTTATAATGTAAAAATGTTAATAAATTAAGAAATGTATTATGAATTTTTTTGACTTATTTTGTCTCAATAACAAATTTCATTTCATAATTATAAAATCTAAATTCAAATAATGAAAAAAAATGTAACCTTTTTAATTCTTATAATTTGTAGCACATGTTTCTCACAGGATCTTGTTACCGGAGGTTCCAACAACTGGATTTTTCATACACCTGATGATGGGAGGACAACTTTATGGATAGCTCCATATATTTCCAACGAGTATCAATTTGGACAATCAACTGCATTTTTAAATAATGGAGATGTTATTTTTAGCAATAATTTAGGTATTGGCAAAACACCTTCATCATATCAACATGGAGGAGTTAATAAGGTAGTTGAAATCAGTAATCCAGACACAAGTATAAATTCTCAATCTCATGTGATACTCTCATCAGGATCAACCCTTCCTAATTCATCAGTTGGAAGTGTAACATGGTCAATGCATAATAGCACCGCTTCCAATAAAGGGTTAGCCTTTATTGGAGTTACAACGGGAACTAATTCTACTTCCGCTAATCCTTCCTCGTCTATGGTATTTGCAACCAGAAACGCATCGCACAACAATTGGGGCGCACAAATGATATTGACCGATAATGGTAATTTAGGTATTGGCATTTTTAATCCAACTAACAAGTTAGATGTAAATGGCACTATTCATTCCAAGGAAGTAAAAGTAGATATGTTGGGTTGGTCTGATTTTGTCTTTAAAAAGGAATATGATTTGCCAACTCTTGAAGAAGTAGAAATGCATATTCTAAAAAAAGGTCATTTAGAGAATATTCCGAGTGAAGATGAAGTTGTAAAAAACGGAATCAATTTGGGAGAAATGAATGAAAAATTGCTGCAGAAAATAGAGGAATTAACACTGTATTTAATCCAGCAAAACAAAGAAATTGAAAAACAAAATAAACAGATGGAGGAATTAAAAGCTCAGGTTAAAGATTTATTGGACTCTAAAAAATAATCTTAGCTTTTAATACTACTTCTACATAAAATATTAGACTAATAAATTTATACAATGAAAAATAAAATTACAATAATGCTTTTGGAATACTTTTTTTTACTGCAACCATAAATGCACAGATTAGTACTGGTGTAGGAGGAGGTGGAACTATATTACCAAATAACCCAACCAGTAATACAAATGTGGGTATTGGTACGACCGATCCAACAGCAAAACTTGAAGTTATAGGAAATGTTAAGGCTACTGCCGGTATATTTACAAAAAGTGCTCCCAACGGATCTGTTTTTACTACTGATAGGGGAGTAAAGAGTTTAGTTTTATCTGCAGGAAGTCTTTTGCCTGGATATTCAATTGAAAATGAGGTCCGGATGCTAAAATTTTATGATTTTCCTCAATCTAACATAGATTCAAAATCACTTTTTTGGTTTGCATTAGAAGATAGAAACGATTATAATAGATTCCGGGTTGTTGCAGAAACTGGTGGATTAACACAAGTTGTTGTTTCTAATAGATTGCAACAGGAATTAGTAAAAATTAGTGAAGATGGTAATGATAATATTTATATGCATCTTCCAAAACCAAATTCCAGAATAGTTATTGGGGGTTATGGGGATTATTTGCCGGAACATAAATTTGTAGTAAGAGGTAGCTCAAAAATAGAAGGCAATATTCTCACAGATGCAAATATAGGCATCGGAACCTCAAACTTTACAGACGGAGCAGATACCTACCGGCTTTCCGTAAAAGGAAAAATCCGTGCTGAAGAAATAAAAGTATACAACACCTGGGCCGATTATGTTTTTGGCCCGGATTATGAATTGCCAACTTTACAACAGGTAGAAAACTACATCGCGAAAAATGGTCATTTACCCAATGTACCGTCAGCTAAGGAAATTACCGAAAAAGGGTTAGAATTGGGAGAAATGGCAAAAATTCAACAGGAAAAAATCGAAGAACTAACACTATATCTAATTCAGCAAAATAAGGAGATAGAAGAATTAAAATATCAGGTAAAGGTATTATTATCTGCAAAAAAATAGGCTACTCATTTTCATAAATAAAAATTCAGATAATGAAATATTATATTACACTATTGGTGCTCGGATTCACTTTGTCAATCTATTCCCAAACAAAGATTAAATTTAGTTATGATACTGCAGGTAATCAGACAAGCAGGATATTGTGTGTCAACTGCCCGCCTGAAACGGGAAAACAAGTCAAGGAAATAGAAGCAATTGTTGATGAGGATCTGGAAAAGCTTCCCGGAGAGGATATGATTTCGTATTATCCCAATCCGGTTAAGGAAGAGTTATATCTAAAGTGGGACCTGACCAATGACAATTATGTAACCGCAATTCAGGTTATTTCCATAACCGGACAGGTTTTAAATACCTATCAGGCAACTAAAAATAACAATACCCAAAATATTTTGTTTCAGTCGTATCCTTCCGGGGTTTATGTGGTAGTGATCAATTATAAATCAGGTGATCCAAAAACAATTAAAATTGTTAAGCAATAAAGCCAGGATATGAAACAATTTTACTCTCTCATTATAGTTTTATTCACCTCTTTTTCTTTTTCTCAGAATTTTACAGATACAAAAGGAGAATTACAAATATCTGCTTCAGGAACTGCTTCCTATACTTTGCCAATAGCACTGCCTCCAAGCATAAAAAACGTTGCGCCTATTATCAATCTTACCTACAGCAGTGGAGTAAGAGGAGGAATTGCAGGACAGGGATGGAGCATTAATAGTATTTCAGCAATAAACCGTATTGCTACACGCCGTGATATTGATGGGTTTGTAGATGGTGTCGATTTTGATGATAATGATAAATTATCCTTGGACGGTCAGCGGTTATTAATAAAAACCGGTACCTATTGGGCAAACGGTTCCACTTACGAAACGGAATATAAAAGCAATACCAGAATCGAATTAAAAATTGAAGGCGCTGTAACTTATTTTATTGTGACGGCACCAGACGGTTCCAGAAGCTGGTATGGTTCAAAAGGAAACGGAAGCCTGCAAAACTCGGTTTCTGTAAATTCGTGGTATATTGTCCGTTATGAAGATACGTATGGCAATTTTATCGATTATAACTATCAAACCGTAACTTATAACAGTACGAACCAGTTATATATTGCAACGATTGTTTTCAGTGGTAATTCAACGGCAGGAATTGCTGCACAGGATAAAATTGCTTTCAATTATGAAGACTCAAAAAGAATTGAAAGGGATTATATGAAAGGAGGGGCAATCTATGCGACCAAAACCTTAAAATCGATAGAAGTATCTGTTAATAATTCAACTTTCAGAATCTATAAATTAGAGCATTCCATTGATGATTCAGGATATGAAAGGGTAGTCAATATAAGGGAGGTAAATGCACAGCAGGAGGAATCCAACCCGGTAGTTTTTGACTATAATACAACACCGACGGCAACAACGAGAACTGTAAAAGAATATACAAATAATTTAAATTTTTCTAATGCTAATTTAGCAGGCGATTTTGATGGTGATGGACAATTGGATTTTGTTGCTGATAATAAGGTTTTTACAAAATTGTTTCAGGGAAATACAGGAAATGCTCCAATTGATTTACCTATATGGATTCGTTACAAATTTGCTGCTACGACACTCACAGATAATAAACTAAACCAATTTCAGTCGATTGTTTATATTAATGGGACTTTGAATACATTAGAGTTTAAAACGTATAATTTATCTGGCAACACTGCTGTTTTGAGCCACAATAAAATCATAGATTTTAATAATACGAAACTAATTGATCCAAATTCAGATTCATATTGTGGTAGTATTGTGAATCTTTTAAAATTTAATAATTATTTTGAAGGAGATTTTAATGGAGATGGGATAAGTGAATTTTTAATTGAAAGCGAGCGAAATCAAAGGACACTTGCTTATCCTTATGTGGTATATGATGGTAATGGCTATCCTATAGATGAATATTGTGTAGAAAGTCAGTCATCTGAAGGATATGATTTTCATTTAATGAATCTTAATCCCAATGCATCTACAGTTATTGGCCAGAATGGATTTTTTAAATTAGAAAATAGTGATGTTTTAATTGGAGATAAAAAATATATTGCGGATTTTAATTCTGACGGAAAATCTGATATTTTATTGATTAATTATAACAAAACTTATAAAATAATTAGTTTTAAACAACTTAATCAGGCACCTTGGGTAGAATTAGAAATAATTGGAACAGGAACCTTAGATAAATATTCTGTAACAAAACAAATGCTGCTTGGTGACTATAATGGTGATGGTAAAACTGATCTAATGCTGCCTGATGGAGAAGGAGGCGATGACCAGATTGTATGGCATATCTATTACAGCAATCCTAATCCGGCAGGTGGAGAATTCTTCGTGAAGGAAACTCATAATATTGTGGAATATTGGCCCAATACTGGTAATAGTTTTGACTCCCAAACACATTTTAGTACTTATTATGCTATTGACATTAATAAGGATGGCAAATCTGACATTGTAAGGGTTTGGAGAAGATATTACAAACCGAGTTGGACAATCAATGACCATAATACAGAATGGTGGGTCAAAGGGTACACCAACAATATAGGCAATACCAACAGTACAGCGACATTTCCATTAACCTATGATTCAAAAAATGATCATATCAATCCAGTCACAGGACAGCCTTCCGGATATTTTTCCGATTCACCTGATATCCCGATTCCGTTGGTTTCCAATTACAGGTACAATGGTGCTAATACTGATCTTGTTATTGTTCGTGGACAAAACACTAAAATCGAATACTACCAGTTCAACAAAAATTTTGATTCTGATAACCGGTTAAAATCAGTCACGGAAGCCAATGGAAAGATAGTACAGACAATTAACTATCTGCCTATGGAACCTACCAATGGGTTGTTGGGTTCAACTACAGATTTTTATTCTTCGGCAGATGCAGTAAATTATCCAAATATTGAGATAATCAGGAACCCGGGAAGTTTTTTGGTTGCTTCACTGACCGCAACAATCAATGGAGTATCAAAATCTCAGGATTTCAGGTATCGTGGTTATGTATCCAATTTTAATTACGGAACCGTTGGTTTTACCAGAACCACCAGAAGCAGTTGGTATTTGGCACAGGGAGATACCAAAATATGGACCACCCAGCATAATGATGTAAATCTTAGGGGAGCCAATACTATAACGTGGTCCGGTACAAACGGTTCTACTGTTTTTGATACATCGCCTGCCGATTTATTAAGTACCAAAACAAATGTTTTTAGCGGTTATACAAAAGGCGGGGGTGATGCGGTGGTATCAAATCCTATAGAGGATGTACTTGTGATCACAAATCCGGTAACAGCAGGACAAACCTATAAAGCGGGCACTTCAATAACAGCGTCCTCTGCAATAGCACCGGATATAGCTGTAAATTACCAGGCCCCGCAAATCATTTTGAAACCCGGATTTACCGCCAGTGCGGCCAATAATAGTAAGTTTACAGCCACTCCGGCAGCTGCGCAGGGCGGCAGCAACGCACCGGTTTCCAATAACAGTGTTTTTAATGTATTGCTGACCAAACAAACCACTGTAGACCATTTATCAGGAGTAAAGACTGAAACTGTTTTTTCCTATGATGGCACGACAGAAAGCCCGGCTTATTATGGCTTGGAAACCAGAACGGTGACAAAAAAATACAGTGGCTCTACAGTTCAGGGCACATCAATTGTAGATACTGAGTATGACAACAACCCAGCAGGCGCAGGCAGTGCGTATTATATAGGAAGACCTAAAAAAGTAAATACGTCAGACAACATTTATACGGGAGACACCAGAACGTCTGAGGAAACCTATACCTATACAGGAACCAACCTGACCCGGACAGAGAAAAAGGGACACAATACCTATGCAATTATAGAAGACATGACCTATGATGCAGTAGGAAATTTGCTGACCAAGAAAGTTTCGGCACCATCAGCTTTGCCGGCTCCTGCGCAAAGGGAAATAATCGACGAGTACGATGCCACAAAGCGTTTTGTAGTCAAAAAAACAGATCATCAGGGATTTATAACCAATTTTGTTTACAATACACTGGGGCAGGTTACCCAATCCACGAGTCCTTTGGGAGTGGTAAGTGATTATACCTTTGACAACTGGGGAAAACTGACCAAAACCAAAACCACCGGTATATCTTATGTACCATTGGAAACAACTATTACGTATGCTAAATTATATGATGGAGGTTATACCACGACCACCCAAAACACGGTGGGGGACAATGCCAAAAGTAGTACACAATATGATGTATTAGGAAGAGCGGTGATAACCACCACAAAAGGTTTGGCAGTCAATTCGACCATTTCAAGACAAGTGGTGTATGATGGTTTGGGAAGAAAAACAAAAGAGAGCGAACCCTATTTTTCATCACCAAGCCGATGGGTGGTATACGAGTACGATTACCTGATGCGTCCCATAACCATAACACAGCCAACAGGCAGGATCCAAACCATATCCTATTCAGGCCTGACTACTACCAGTGTCGACGACGGTAAGACAACTACGGCAACAGTGGATGCTTTGGGCAATAAAACCCAGACAACAGATCCGGGCGGATCCATCAGTTTTATCTATTATGCAAATGGCCAGTTAAAAGAATCTAATTACGAAGGGCATAAAGTAAGTATTGCTATTGACGGCTGGGGCAATAAAACCGCCATGACCGATCCTAATGCGGGTAACTACACTTATAGTTATGATGCCTTTGGTCAATTAACTGCTGAAACGACTCCAAAAGGGAGAACGGATACTTTCTATGATGATTTTGGAAAGGTAACCAGAAGAAAAGTGTCAGGTGAAGGAGCTGATATCGAGACTGAGTATGCTTACAACTCTTTTTCACAGATTACTAATGAGGTCAGCAAAAATAGTCTGGGAGGATTAATTGATTCTTTCGGTTACACCTATGATGCACTCCATAGAGTAGAAACCAATACCGAGACCAATGCCGCTTTTACACAAACGAAGACCATTACCTACGACAGTTACGGAAGACCTGTTACGGCTACCAATGCGACACAGGAACTCACATCGGGGCTAACCGAATCAATCACAACAAAAAATGTCTACAATACCTATAATGGTATGATGGATAAACTGACAGATGCCAATGATGCCGTTTTGTGGCAGCTCAATACAGCCAATGAAAAAATGCAGCCGCTGACCGCTACCTTAGGTAACGGGGTGGCCATAACCAACACGTACGATACACATGGCTATTATACGGCTCAGACACATACCAAAAACAGTATTAATATTCTGGAAAACACCTACAGTTTTAATGCCATAAAAGGGACATTAAACAATCGCCAGAATGTGGCTTTAGGCACATCGGAAACATTTACATACGATACATTAGACCGCCTGACCAACTGGACGAATCCTTTAACAGGTATTGTAGATTCCAATACGTATGACAATAAGGGAAGGATTACCAACAACAACAAACTGGGAACCGTTACCTATAATGCCAATGTAAATACGGGTATCTATCAGAAAAAAGAAATAGCCCTGACAACAGCAGGTGCAGCCTATTACAATGAGCTGCCAAAGCAGCTGGTAACGTATAACATGTTCAAAAGTCCGGTGTCAATCAACGAAAGCGACAAGGGCAGCACAACATTTACCTACAATTCGCATTTGTCAAGGCAGACAATGCAATTTGGGTACCAGATCCCGAGTCCGGGAGCTACCGGTATTTACACCAAAACAAAAAACTACACAGATGATGGCACTGTAGAAATAATAAAAACCTCTACCGAAATTACGATCCGTACGTTTGTAGGAGGCGATGCGTATGGGGCACCGTTGTATACAGAGAAAACAAAAACGATTGCATCAGGGGCAATTACGGACAATAAGTATTATCTTCATAGGGATTATCTGGGTAGCATCATTGCCATTTCAGATAACACAGGAACAGCGGTAGAAAGACGCCAGTTCGATGCCTGGGGTAATCTGGGCAAATTACAGAAAAACGGGGTTGCCGTAACGTTGCCTGCAAATGGTACAGGAGTAGCCCTAATGATGCTGGACAGGGGATATACCAGTCATGAGCATCTGGCAGAGGTTGGGCTGATACACATGAATGGCCGTTTGTACGATCCTGTTTTACGTTCTTTTTTAATGCCGGACAACTTCATCCAGCAGCCGGAAAATACCCAAAATTACAACAGGTATGCGTATGTATTGAATAACCCTTTGATGTATTCGGATCCTAGTGGAGAAGCATATGAGCTTTTGGCAGCTATAGGAATTGGTGCAGCAATAGCATTAGCATCATATACCATTACAGCCTTATTGGCAGATGTTCCTTTTAGTATTGGAGGGTTAGCAAAAGCTACTTTTATTGGTGCTGCAACTGCAGCTGTTACTTTTGGGATTGGTACTGCTGCGAGTTCAATGTTTAGTACACCTGCAATGGGGTTTTGGCAAGGTGCTTATCAAGGAGCGGTAATTGGTTCTCTTTCAGGGGCGGGAGGAGCTGTTTCCAATGCAATGTTTACTGGAAATAATATAACTTTAAAAGCTGTTTTAGGTGGTGCAGCAAGCGGCGCCTTACTTGGAGGTGCTATCGGAGGAATTCAAGGAGGGATTAGAGCACAGGGAAGAGGATTAAGTTTTTGGAAAGGTATAGGAAGTTCAACTTCGGATATTGCAATTTCTCCACCTGTTGTTTTATCTGGTGAACAATATGGTAATAATACTGAATTAAGGGCGGATTACGATGCAAATATTGGGAGATTAGATGGGATGAATTTAGATGAGGCTGAAGATGTTGTAAAAACATCTGTATTTCTTGGACATAAAGACAATCTCGCTCCAGGTTATAATTTGAGTTCAAGTGGAGAAATTACTAATGCCAATGGTCAAACTGTCCCAGGATATACGAGGCACTTTAAAACAAGTATATTTGGAAGACCCTATTCACAAACAACTATTGCGCCAAGTTTGAAAGGATATAGTTTAGTTCTTAAAAATATGGTTTTTAAACACGAGTTTATGCATGCATGGCATTGGAGTTCAGGATTTAACAATTTTGATAAATATACTGAAAGAGCAACTTCTCAATTTAGTAAGGTTTATTCTAAAACATATAATTTCGATTATAATATGCAAGAAATAGGTGCATTTCCTGCGAATTATGGATGGCAAAATTTTAATAAAATAATACGAACATGGATAAAATAGTCAGAACATCATTTTTATTTACTTTATTGCTACTTTCTTGTTCAAGGACAGCACCAAGGTACTCTGAAAATAAAAATAATCTAAAATTTGTCATTGAAAAATACATCACGGTTGATTTTAAAAAGAAAAAACTATTTTTAAATTATCACAATTTGAAATATGAGGACACTATAATTTTCACAAATAGCGAACGGATTGATATAATTAATTTTTTTAATAAATATAATTTAAATGGAGAGACTCAGGAATTCTGGTATATTGATGAGAATTCAGTTTCTACGTCATTACATGACGAGATAATTATTCTTGAAGATGATAAAGTAAGAGCGAGATTTGTAATAAATACAGATCATAAAATTGATAAATCATATTTTGAAGAATTCGAGACTAAAATAGTTAAATATAGAAACTTCGTGAAAAACATTGTTAAAAAAAAATATAGTTATAAAAAAGCAAATGACTCTTTAAAACATTTTGTAAAAAGAAGGCCTGCACTATTGATGTGATTATGTGAGTTGTGAAGTGTTCTTATAACTCCGATCGCGCGGAAATGTTTTCCGTGCTCGCAAAGAGAATCGGCAAAGAATAGAAATACAAATCCCGATAGCGCGGAAATGTTTTCCGTGTCCGCTAAGAGAATCGGCAAAGAATAGAAATACAAACCCGATCTCCGAAGAGTTCTAATAAAAAGCTGCGCAAACGTCTCTGACTTTGCACAATTTTTTAACCATTTTTAAATTATAAAGAGTTGCAAACAAAATAATTATTACAAACAAAATATTAATTTTAAATTTTATGAAGAGAGGTATTGTATTGGCATTTTTAATGATTTCATTATCAGGTTTTTCTCAACAGATTACTTATAGCAGTGGAGGAAATGTTTATAATTCTGAAAATAAAAAAATGACTTCTGAAGAAGTTAGGCAATTATTAACAAACAATAGTGAAGCTTTATCGCTTTATAATTCAGGTAGAAGTAAAAAGACCTGGGGTAATGTACTCTTTTATGGAGGTTTAGGGCTCATAGCGGCAAATGTTATTAGTGGTATGAATAGTGATAATAGCACAACATCTTATCCGGGTAATGGTAATTATCCATCAGTTCAGTCTGACCGTACCAATATGACTGCTGCAATAATTGGCGGAGCTATGATTATAGCCTCTATTCCAGTCAAAATAGGATATCCTAAAAAGATTAAATCGGCATTAGGTTTGTATAATACCAGTTTGACTGATAAGTATAAACCATTGCCCAGAACATCGTTATTAGCAGGTACCAACCAAATTGGATTCAAAATTGAATTCTAAGTTGCATTGCAAAACACCCCCGCTCTGCAAAGTGTTCCTGTACAGACCTTAGCTCTCCCCCGCTCTCCGAAGAGTTCTAATAAAAAGCTGCGCAAACGTCTCTGACTTTGCGAAAATTTTTTATGTTCTTGTAAATGATAAATCTGTTAAAAGTCTTCCGGCTTTCCGCAAGTATTTTTAATATAGCAAAACCGATAGCTGATTTCTAAACCTTTTCCCGTAACGATGAGCTTCAATACCTTATCTTTCTTGCATATTTTCTTTAATGAATTATAATTTTATATACGACTATGCACTGAAAAGTTCGAATAGAATCCGGCGTTAAATGTCTTTTTACACTGCCCCCAAAAGTAAACACTATTTAAGGGCTTTTTATAGAAAAAAAAGTCATTATAACGATGAGTTTACACTTCCGATGCCTTCAGGTTCTAAAAAAATAATAGTTAATTCACTTCAGTTGCAAAAAAATAATAATTTTACTGTAAATAAATCCAAAGCCAAGATTCAATTTAGTATCAATCAGCTAAAACAAACAAATTTATGAACATTCTAGAATTAAAAGAAAGGTGGATTCAAGACCTTAATGCAACAGTTGGTCTTTTTGGTTAATAATCAAA
>NZ_JBDTTP010000049.1:0-33011 GCF_039930565.1 Flavobacterium sp.
AATTTTCCATCAGGACAAAAACAAGAAATAAAAATGCCAGCCACTAACAGCCGTTACACGAGATTTGGGCATTAGGCTGAATTTAAATATGGTTTTGTACTTGGAAAATTTGGCAAATCCGAAAGATTACGCATTCTTAATCCCAAACCTCGTGTAGCGCCAAGACGTTGTGCATAACTTTAAAAAAAACAATAACCGAAAATAACATTATGACAAATCAACTAATCTTGTTTCCAAAATTGGAAGACGTTTTTAACAATATTACAGAAAGACATTCTGAAATATTTATGCCAATCGTTTCAATTCCAAAATCATTAATTGATAAAAATTGGGAAGGCTTTTTTCATATTATTCAATTTAATGAAGATCCTTATAATAGAGAAACTGTAAAGTATTTTACTGAATATTGTACCGACACTATGATTTCATTTACAATTAATAATGAAAAATATGATTTTGACACGGATTTAGGGTATTTTGATGTAACTGAAGACTGGAAAGAATATCAAATTGAGACTAAAGAAAAATTTGAAGACTCAAAAAATGAATTTTTAACTACTGGAAAAGAGTTTAATATTTCTGAAATTCAAATTGGTGGAGAACCAGATTGGTGGCAAGGAGATGCTACGCCAAATGACCCAAGTGGAAATCCAATGATATTTGTAACCGAAATTGAAACTTATCCATTTTGTAAAGATTCTTGTGATAAGAAAATTTATGTGTTTTACAGTCACGAACATAATTTAATTGTGCATTTATATCAAACAACCTAAAAAAGCTACGCACAACACTTGCTACAAGAGATTTGGGCATTTGGCCAAACTTCTAGATTTTGTAAAGTTTCGAATTATGGTAGGTTTATTTATTTTGAGGAAAATATGAGGGGGGATTTGGTCAAAAGCTTTATTAGTAAATTTAAATCCTGCAACTTATTCTATAAAAGGAAAAATTAAAGGAATTGTACTAGATCTAGACAACAAAGAATTTAACATGCTAAGAGATTGCGAGGATATAAACAATTTCTTAATGCAACATGAAATTACCGACGTAAAGTGCAATTCAGAAGGTTTTACAATTGGAGAATTAAGATTGATGATTGACGAGATAAATAAACCATATCGCTAAACTTTCCAAGCCAACAGGTAAAAGCGGTTTCAAGAAATGGCGAGAAATCTTCTAAAATCACATTTTTCTTTCGCAAGAAAAATTATCTTAGTGGAAAATATACGATTACGAAGTTCGCCACTTCTGGCAGATGCGGAACCTTCGGCGTAATTTTAACCAACTCCGTAAAAAACAGATGATAGGAATATTAATTTTAATTGCCATTTCCTGGTTACTCCTTTTTTTCATTGAAAAGAAAAATATTTTAGCATTAGGATTTCTTCCAGTAATTAAAAGATTAAAACAATTTTTAATCGGATTTCTATTTACTTCAATACTTTGTGCTGTAATTCAATATTTAGAAGCATATTTAAAATCTTCATTCTGGTTTTTGAATAATAATATTTCTTACGAAATTATTTTAAAGTCTATTTGGTGGGATATAAAATCTGTTTGGACAGAAGAATTGATTTTCCGCGGAGCTTTATTATATATTCTAATTAAAAAAATTGGATCACGCAAAAGCATTTTGATTTCCGCAATTGCATTCGGAGTTTATCATTGGTTCTCTTATGGAGTTTTAGGAAATATTATTGCAATGATTATGGTATTTATCGCAACTGGATTAATGGGATATGCCTGGGCCTGGGCGTTTTCTAAATCAAAATCTATAATCTTACCTTTGGCAATTCATTTGGGATGGAACATAGTTTATAATACTATATTTTCAAAAGGTCCTTTGGGCAAAATAATATTAATTTCAGAAGGTGGAAATAAATTAATAGGTCTGCCTTCACTTTTAAACTTTTTAAGTAGTTTAGTAATTGTGCCAGTTTTAGTCCTAATTTACGTGAAGTACTTTGTAAAAACCGAAGCCGAATTATACAAATAACAAAAACTACGCCTAAAAGCCCTTTCTCGCAATTGCTAATTTTGTTGTAAGTTCACGTTCACGTTTCGCAAGAATTTTTATTTTTAACAGAAAATAATTCGTTCCGAAGTTCGCAACTGTCGGTAAGCGCCTGAACGTCAGGCTGTGAATAAACTAAGTCAAAAAGAGAAGATATTCGGATACCTTGTCGGAGAAAAATTTCATACAGCCGATTCTCAGGAGGTCTTTTTAAGTTTATTCACAGACTGACGTTAGCAGCAATGGTACAGCGATACCCTAAAACTTGAAGCCGACTAAAAAAAGTCATATTTGAACACAACAAAGATAGGTTTGCCTACTAATACTTTTTTGTCCTTTCAGACCTTTGGATTGCAATTTTGCAGAAAAAAAATAGAAAAAATGAATAAAATATTAGTAACAGGTGCAACAGGACAATTGGGCGGTATTGTGGTGAAAACTTTATTAAGTAAAATTTCACCACAGCAAATTTCTGTCATTTCCAGAAAGGAAGAAAGTATGGCAGAAATGAAAGCAAAAGGCATCAATACTTTTGTAGGAAGTTACGAAAATGTAGCTTCTCTTTTAAAAGCTATGAAAGGAATTGATATGGTTTTACTTATTTCATCAGGTGATCAAGGCGACAGAATGCAAGAGCATAAAAATATTATTGACACAGCAAAAAAATGTGGTGTAAAAAATATTGCTTATACCAGCAGAGCTTTGAGAGATAGAAACAGCTTGCAAAACGAATTAATGAAAGACCATTTTAATACCGAAGACTACATCAAAACAAGTGGATTAAATTATGTACTTTTCCAAAACGCATTGTATATGGAATTTCTTCAATTTTTTGTAAACAAAGACAACATTGAAAAAGGTATTTTCTTACCCATTGGAGATGGCAGAGCAGCATTTACATTAAGAGCAGATCAAGCTGAAGCAATGGCAAATGTTTTATTGAAAGAAGATTTTGAAAACAAGATATATCAATTTACAAACTACGAAACTTATTCGTTTTTTGATGTCGCAAATTTATTAACAGAACTATCAGGCAAGGAAATAAAATATACGCCCATTGAATTATCTTCTTTTGAAGAAACAATGAAACAAAGGGGGTTAACAGAACCAGTAATAAAAAAAATGGCTGGTTTTTTATTGGATATAAAAGCAAATCAAGAAGCTGTTGTAACTAACGACCTGGAAAACAAATTGGGTCGTAAACCAACATCTTTGAAAGACGGATTAAAAATGCTATTCAATTTATAATTAACTTTGAATATGGAAGTTAAAATACCAAAACAGATAAAAACTATTAGCGAATATCATAATTTTATGGGTCTGCCAATGCCTCAACATCCTTTAATAAGTGTAGTAAAGTTTGAAGACATTAAACGCAAACCAAACAAAAGCCACAAAAGTATAATCAATTATTTTTATTCAATAGCATTGAAAAAAACATTTAATGCAAAAATGAAATATGGACAGCAGGAATATGATTTTAACAATGGAATGCTTGCTTTTATTGCACCAAATCAAATAATAAAAGTAGTTCTCGAAGAAAATGAAATATTGGAACATACAGGTTGGCTACTTATTTTTCACTCTGATTTCCTTTGGAATACACCGTTAGCAAGAAAAATAAAACAATACGATTATTTTAGTTATAATTTAAATGAAGCATTGCATCTTTCTGAAAAAGAAGAAACAATACTTTTAAACATTATGGACAATATCAATCAAGAGTATAATTCGAGCATTGACAAATTCAGTCAAGATGTAATTATTGCCCAATTGGATCTACTGCTTACTTATTCTGAACGATTTTACCAAAGACAATTCATTACTCGAAAAATTTCAAATCATACAATCCTTGAGAGGTTAGAAGATTTGCTTACAAAATTTTTTAACGAAGATAATTTATCATCAAAAGCAATACCGACAGTTCAATACATTTCAGAACAATTAAACATTTCGCCAAATTATTTAAGCCGGCTTCTCAAAACACTGACCGGGCAAAGTACAAAGCAATTTATTCAATATAAATTAATTGAGTTTGCAAAAGAAAAACTATCAACGACAGACATGAACATAAATGCAATTGCATACAAATTGGGTTTTGAATATCCACAATCATTTAGCAAACTATTTAAGATAAAAACAAATTTGACACCTATGGAATTTAGGAACTCATTCAAATGACAAAACCACCAACCGTAACAGCATTTGGAAAAATGGCGTTTTAGTGCTCTCCATACACATTTTCGGTTAATCAAACTTGTTTGTCCGAATCATTATTTGTGGTACAAATCGCCCTTAGCTAAGTCGCAAACGTTATGTGAGAGCTAAAACCAAAATTCAGCAGAAAATTCTAAAGCAGAGGTTTATAATTGGGCTCTGAAAATAGAAATTTGTAAATTTTAAATAGAAATTTAAATAAAAAGCCTAATACAATTAACCTTTATAAAAGCATCCATTTAAAATGATTAAAAAAGTATTGTTAGTAATTTATTTCATTATTATATTCAATTTTAATTGTTATGCTGAAGGTCCCAGATGGAATTACAACACTTTCTAGCACAGCAAATTTTATTTTCGTTTTCATGTGCATTTCAGTTTACACATTATATGGAGGAATGATTATGTAGTTGATTAAAAAAAATCAATTTTCTTATGAAAAACAAATCTCATTTTATTAGTGTTTTCAAAGCTTTTACCGGTTTAAGTCCAAAGAGATTTTTTCGGTCACTTAACGAATGTCGGTTTTATTCTATTATACACTTCTTGAATGACAAATCTTTGTATAAAAAATTTATATGAAGATATTATTGTTTACCACCGTTTTATTCTCAGGCCTGATAGCTGGTTTGTTTTACTCCTATTCATGTTCCGTAAATATAGGGCTTAGATTACTTTCTAATTCAGAATACCTAAAGGCAATGCAGGCTATAAACGCTTCTATTCAAAATCCGGCATTTTTCATTTCGTTTATGGGTTTGTTAGTTGCTTTTCCGGTCACGACCTTTCAATGCTATAGTGCAAATACAAATTATCTCTACCTCCTTTGGATCGGAATGATAATTTATTTTATAGGTGTATTTGGTGTTACGATTTTCTTCAACGTTCCTCTTAATGAGCAATTGGCTAAATTTAATATTGAGAATGCTACAAGTACTGAAATTCTGTCAATGCGAAAAGCTTTTGAAAATCCGTGGAATACTTTTCATACTATTAGGACTGTCGCATCGTTAATATCGTTTTCCTTAATAATAGTATTTGTCTTAAAACAAAAAACATAGGAAATGAATCGGCTGGCAAAAATACTACTCATTTCAGTTTTACTGCTTAGCATCTCATGCAGTAAAAAATCATACGAGACAAACGGCGAAACTATATATAAAACCGGGAAAAACTTACTGGGTGAAAATTTACTTGATAGAAATGCTTCAAAAATAAAATTTATTAAAAGCTGCGTATTTTGTCATGGAAAGCAAGGAAATGCAATGAACAAAGTTAAACTTCAGTGGAGGTTTTTATCTAATTCTACAAGCTTATCTGTGCCATATACTGACGAACTGTTTTATCGCTTTTTGGATCATGACTTAAAAAGTGATGGAACAAAAGCAGATATTGGCTTAATTTGGAAAATGAATAATCGGGATAAAAAGGATTTATTAGATTACATTAAAAAGCTTTGAATTGAAAGTAATATTATAATTCTAATCTTATAAAAAATTTCATCTTTATGTTTTTTCTCAGTACAATTTAAGGAAACTTAAGTATTAATTGTAATAACTCTATATAATGATTGCAATTTTAAAGCCGATGAAAACTGAAACCAATGAAAAATACAGCCTATCTGAGTGGTGCTTGGAGCAAAATTCAGATAGTTATTGAATACATTTGCAAGAAGAAAATGACGAGGTTTTTTATATTTTTGGAAGGTTCAATATCATTCTTAACTGATAAAGAAAAAGGAGTAATTTATATTTTTTATTAAATAACTAATAGTCAAATATATAGATAAAATTACAACGTTAAAATAAAATGTTTTTATAATATTTTTTTTTATACTCTAAAGGTGATATACCTGTAAATTTTCTAAAAACTTCACGAAATGCCTTTACATCACAATAACCAACTTCATACATTACTTCATTTATAGTTTTACGATTTGTTTCAAAGGCTTTTTTTGCAGACTCTATTTTCAATCTTTGCGAATATTCAATAGGGGTGTTTCCCGTTGCTTTAATAAACCTGCGGTCAAAATTTCTTCTGCCTACATTGAACTTTGAAGTCAGGTCTTCAATATTAATTTTTTCTGTCAGTTTTTTTTCCAAATATTCCTGAACTTTCAATACTAACTCGTCATTATGCTTTTTTTGCCCGGAAAAAATTGAAAATTCCGACTGTGTATTTCTATCAATTTCTATCTGAAAAACTTTGGAGCAATAAATTGCAGTTTGACGATCATAATATTTTTCTACTAAATAAATCATCAAATTTAAAAAAGAATAAGCGCCCCCATTGGTGTAAATACCTTTTTCATCTGTAATTAATCTATCTGTCTGCAAATTTACTTTTGGAAACATTATTCTAAAATTTTCTGAAACCGACCAATGTGTAGAACATTTTTTTCCATCAAGCAATCCCGAAGCAGCCAACAGAAAAGTTCCTGTACAAATCGTAGCTATTTCTGCACCATTTTTATATTGTTTTAAGAGCCAGTCTACTAACTTCTCATTTCCTTTCAATGCAAGAGAATAATTATGGTTTAAAGATGGTATAATAATGAGGTCTGTTTTGACAATAGCAGAAATATTGATATGAGGTTTTACACTAAATAAACCCTCATTAAAATGAACTTTATCTGATATTCCAGCCAGCTGAATACTAAACAAATTTATATTGTTCTTTTCCATCCAAAATGCATTTGCTTTATGAAATATCTCAAATGCTCCTGTAATACTACTCAGGTTATTGTTACCTTCTGGAACTACTATCGTTAAATTTTTCATCTTTTTTTACAAAAATATGCAATTAATTTGTCTAAATCAACCCATTATAAAGTCTATTTTACACATTAAAAAAGAGATATTTAGACAATATATTTGTAATAATTAAACAATCATAAAATGACAACAACCAGCACATTTGTAAAAATGGTATTCGACAGATGGAACGCCACCCTTAATAATTTTGATACGCTGCTTAATGATTTAAGTGACGAAACCTTGCAAAAAGAGGTTGCTCCTGGCAAAAACAGAGGCATTTATTTATTAGGGCATCTGATTGCTGTACATGACGATATGCTAAAATTATTGAACATGGGCGAAAAGTTATATCCTGAATTGTATGAACCGTTCCTAAATTCGCCCGATAAAACAACAACCCAAATTCCAAGCATTGCTGATCTCAGAATTTTTTGGAACAGCCAATGCGCAATTTTAAAACAAAAATGTGACTCATTGCAGGCTGATGAATGGTTTAAAAAACATACTGCGGTTAACGCCGAGGACTTTGCCAAAGAACCACATCGCAATAAATTGAATATCATTATTACAAGAACGACTCATTTAACTTATCACACAGGGCAATTACGTCTGCTTAAATAATTTCAAAAAACACATAAAATGGAACCCGTAAATTATACCACAACAATTTTAGTTGATAACACTGCAAATGAAGTATTTTATGCCATCAATAATGTTAAAGGATGGTGGAGTGAAGAAATTCAAGGTAATACTGATAAACTTAATGATGAGTGGTACTATCACTATGAGGATGTTCATCGTTGCAAAATGAAAATCATTGAATTAATTCCGAATAAAAAAGTAGTTTGGGAGGTAATCGAAAACTTTTTTAGTTTTACAAAAGACAGAAACGAATGGAATGGCAACCAACTTGTTTTTGAAATAACCCCTGTAGATGGAAAAACACAACTTCAATTCACACAAATTGGCTTAGTGACTGACTATGAATGCTTCGATATTTGTGAAAATGCCTGGAACACTTACATTCAAAAAAGTTTGTACAGCTTAATTACTCTGGGTGTTGGTCAGCCTAATGCAAAAGAAAAACCCCAAACAGAGAATGAAAAAAATTTATCATCAAATTTTACTACTACATTTTTTGTAAATCAAACCCCAAAACAGGTATTTAATGCGATTCGTAATGTTAGTGCCTGGTGGCAGGGTGAAGTTATAGGTAATACCTCAAAACTGAATGATGAATTTACTTATCAAATGAAAGAACATCATTATTCAAAACAAAAACTGATTGAATTAATACCGAATGAAAAGGTAGTTTGGATGGTAACAGAAAGTAAGTTGAATTCCTATAATAACCAAACCGAATGGACCAACACGAAAATTATTTTTGACATTAATGAGATTAACAATAAAACACAAGTTCGTTTTACTCATTTTGGATTAATCCCAAAGTTTGAATGTTACGGCAGCTGTTCCTGGGCTTGGGAAAAACTTATTAAGGAAAGTTTGTTTAGCTTAATTACAACAGGTAAAGGAACTAATGTTTTCGAATAAGAGAAATCAATCTTTATTAGATTTTTCCTTTTAGTAAATTGTGATTTTAATTTGTATTTTCGTTTAATCGAAGTGTATGGTTGGTATTAATTAGCATTAAAAATCATATGAAGCTACAATAAATTTACGATCAGCTTATATTTAAAAATATGATAAAAACGATAAAATATTTTAGTACAATTGTTCTATTGCTAAGTTTTTTTAGTGTTTTGGCACAGACAAAAAAATATTCAAAACCAACAATCTGCCTATTAGGCGGCACTCCGTCATCTTCAAAAATTATCGATGAAATTCCTGATGACCTGAAAGCTAAATACAATTTTATTTCATTCAACAGGCCTGGTTTTGGTAATACACCAAATGAAGTATGGGATGAAAACAGATTATTTGAATTAGCATCAGAAGCAGGCCTGAAGAAAAATGATTTTGGTGTTATAGGTGTTAGCGGAGGTGGTCCGTTGGCTATTCTTATCGCAAGAAAATTTAATCTGAAACATTGCGGAGTTATTTCCGGAATGGTTCCTGCCCATGAATATTTTGCTTACGCTGATTCTACTTTTACCAAATCAATTATGTCCAGTGCGGTAACCGGTTACAACGAGTTTAAAAAAACTGTTGAAAGTTTCCCAAACGTAGAAGAAGTAGTGAAACAAGCACACAGTCCCGTACCAGTAGCTGTTAGGGCTTGTTATGATGAGCTGCATTTTATTCTCACAGATATAAGTTATGACAGGAAAACTTTCAAAAAAATGAATGTAAGCTGGCTTCATGGAGAAAACGATAAAAATGTTGCCTTGGAAAGTGCACAGCTATTTTTGTCAAAATTTAAAAAAGCAGATTTAACAATCATTCCTGAAGCCTCTCATTCAATTGATGCCCGAGTATTGGTAAGGCAGCTTCTGGATAAATGGAAACAAACTGATCCATTGCCGTAATTTAATATTCTACAATTTCAAATATCACTAAATTGGCTTATTTAAACCAATTTAGTGATATTGGCTTAAATAAGCCAATATTTAAAATAAATTTTAGAATTGGTCAAAAAAGGACAACTTAAAGAAAGTGGCTTTTTTTGACCAATTTTATTATATTTGTATGAAACTTATAAAATATGATAGCAGTAATTACAGGGGATATTGTAAATTCCAGAAAAGTAAATTCTGAAATTTGGCTTCCAAAACTTAAGGAATATTTTTCGCAAATTATTTCAGAGCCGGAAAAATGGGAAATCTACCGGGGAGACAGCTTTCAACTTGAAGTTCCTGTTGAAAATGCTTTAGAGATAGCTTTATGCATAAAGGCATTAATAAAATCAAATACTATTATTGATGCAAGAATGTCGATTGGGATAGGTGAAAAAGATTTTAAAGGAAAAAAAATTACAGAATCTTACGGAACAGCTTTCATACATTCAGGTGAAAGTTTCGAAAAAATTAAAAATAACACCTTAATATTAAAAAGTCAGTTTGATGATTTTGATGAATATTTCAATCCTACACTAAAATTGCTTAGTTTTATAAGTGACAACTGGAAACCAGTAACATCAGAAACCATATTCTACGCTTTGACCCACAAAAAATTAATGCAAAAGGAAATAGCGGAAAGATTATCCAAAGACAGTACAACAATAAATAAGGCTTTAAAAAGGGGTGGTTATGATGAGATTATAGAAATTATAAATTTATATTCTAAAAAAATACTGCAATGTTTGAACTGATATTAAAAATTACACTGGCACATTTATTAGGCGACTTTGTCTTTCAAACCAATAAAATGGTTGCAGATATCGACACTAACAAAATAAAGTCGAAATATCTGTATCTCCATATAGTGCTGCATTTATTGCTGCTTTTGATAGTTACAAATTTTGAAAAACAATACATTTTTCCATCAATTGTATTGGCCGTTACTCATTTGTTAATAGATATTTTTACAAAAATAATAATCAGGGATAAAATAAATGCTATTAATAACCTATTGACAGATCAAATACTGCATATTATTGCAATAGCCATTTTTATTAATTATTTTCATGATTATAAAATAGATTTTGATTTCATTTTTAGTGCCCAAAATTATTTACTATTTATTTCTTTATTAAGTATTACATATGTTTCAGCTATTTTAATGAAAAAAATAATGCCTATGCTGGATTATCCTTTTCCGAATGACGGAATAAAGGAGGCGGGGAAATATATCGGAATGTTAGAACGTTTATTTATTTTTATTTTCATAATTACTTCTTTTTGGGAAGGAGTCGGATTTTTATTGGCCGCAAAATCAATTTTCCGGTTTGGGGATTTAAAAGAGAATAAAGAAATAAAACTAACAGAATATATATTGATAGGAACGCTGATAAGTTTTGGACTGGCAATATTGATAGCAGGACTATATTTGAAATTGAAGAGCATTCTGTAAAAAATTACAACCTTTAAAAGAACAATAATTATGAAAACAGATGTATACACAAAAATAGTATTAACGGTTATTGCGATTTGCTTATCCATATTAACCCTGCAAAACGTCGATATTATACCCAAAACTTATGCTGCTGAAACCAAAAAAAACGGGGATATACTCACAACAAAAAATTATGGGTTAGTTCCTTTAAACAGTGACGGCACAATTGATGTCAACATAACACGTATCACTACAACTGATGAACTTGATGTAAATATCGATGAAATCGGCGGCGGATATGTTTCTAATGGCGGACCAATTCCGGTAAATATAAAGAACTAACAGCTCCGATTCAACAAATCTTAAAAGTATGAAAAACAGTACTAGCAGTACAAAAGAGTTATCTGCTGAAGAGCAAGAAGGCCTGCTGACAATATTAGAAAAACGTTTTGAAAAAAACAGGAAACGTCATGAAAATTTAGAATGGTCCAAAATAGAAACGAAATTGAAAAGTAATCCTGAAAAATTATGGTCGCTCAACGAAATGGAAAGAACCGGAGGTGAACCTGATATTACAGGTTATGATGAAAAAACATCTGAATATCTTTTTTATGACTGCTCAGCGGAAAGCCCTAAAGACCGTAGAAGTATTTGTTATGATTTTGAAGGACAGGAATCAAGGAAAGAACATAAGCCGGAAAATAATGCCGTTGATATGGCTCTGTCTATGGGAATTGAGCTTTTAACAGAAGAACAATACCAGGAATTACAGCAATTAGGGAATTTTGACGCGAAAACATCAAGCTGGATACAAACACCCGCAGAAATTAGAAAACTGGGAGGAGCACTTTTCGCTGATTTCCGCTACGATCATGTCTTTGTATATCACAATGGAGCACAATCCTACTATGCAGCAAGAGGTTTTCGTGGTGTATTAAAAGTTTAAAAAATATTTTATTATTTTACTACTGACACAGGGTTGTCATTAAGCAAATTTATATTTGTTGAATACTTAAATATTTTTATGACTATTCAAAAAGTAAATCAAAAAGTAATTCAGTTAAATGAACTGGAAACTTTTTATCCGACAAATCCTCAGAACTGGCGAGAATGGCTAAAGGAAAATCATAACATTAAACAATATGTCTGGCTTATATGTTATAAAAAGCAGGCTAACATTCCCACGATTTCCTGGAGTGATGCTGTTGATGAAGCACTTTGCTTTGGTTGGATTGACAGTACCCGAAAAACAATCGATCATGAACGATTCATACAGTTTTTCTGTAAAAGAAAACCCAATAGTGCGTGGTCCAAAATAAATAAAGGAAAAATAGAAAGTTTAATCCAGAATGGTCTCATGCAGCCTGCAGGTTATAAAACTATTGAGGTTGCTAAACAAAATGGCTCCTGGTTAATTCTGGACGATGTAGAAGAATTATTAATACCCGGCGATTTAGAAAAAGCTTTTGAAAACCAAAAAGATGCAAAGGAGTTTTTTTTAAGTTTAAGTAAATCTGCCAAAAAAATTATGCTACATTGGGTTGCAGTTGCCAAGCGACCGGAAACAAGGCGAAATAGAATTAATGAAGTAGCAGAACTGGCTTCAAAAAAACTGAAACCGAAACAATTCAGATAAAAGCCCGCAATTAATTTCATCAAAAATATGCCTATCATTGATTTGATTCTATCTCTTTTACATTTTATAATCCATTTATAATTCATAATTTAGTAGGTATTAAAATGAAAAATATGGACCCGAAAGAAATTGCACAGGATTTTTTAAATCTGGCCGCTAAAGGGCGTTCTCAGGAAGCATTCAGATTATATATGAGCCCGGATTTCAAACACCATAATGTCTATTTTAAGAGTGATGCCGATACTTTAATACAGGCTATGGAAGAGTCCGCAAAGCTCAATCCTAGTAAGACTTTTAAAATTCATCATATTTTGAAAGATGAGAATATGGTAGCGGTACATTCTCACGTTAAACAAAATGATAACGATTTAGGTACTGCCGTAGTTCATTTTTTCAGATTTGAATCTGAAAAAATAGTCGAGCTTTGGGATTTAGGCCAGGCTGTACCTTCAAAAATGATAAACGAAAATGGAATGTTTTAATAAATTGATCACCAACGATAATCTTTTTTAAATGACAGTAAATAAAACAACACAAACAGAAAGCAGTGTTGCCCATTTTATCAATACAATTGAAAATGAAACAAAGCGAAATGATGCATTAGAACTTGTAAAAATAATGCAGAAAACCACCGGTTTTGATGCAAAAATGTGGGGGCAAAATATTATTGGTTTTGGAAGATATCATTACAAATATGAAAGCGGACATGAAGGAGATGCTCCACTTGTTGCGTTTTCACCAAGAAAAGATGCAATCTCACTATATCTTGATGCTTCGTTTGAAAATAAAGAAGCATTACTATCCAAATTTGGAAGGCACAAAGCCGGAAAAGGCTGTATTTATATTAAAAAAATAGCGGACATTGAAGTTGAAGTCCTAAAAAAAATGATTTCACTTTCAGTTGAAAATTTAAACAAATTATATCCCAACAACTAAATGGTTACCATACTTATTATAATTTTTCTTTTAGTAACTTTTTTATTTACTTATTTACAAGATCCAAAGTTTGGAAAAGAACCTTCCGGAAAAAGACTGGAATCCATACAAAAATCACCAAATTTTAAGAATGGTAAATTTGAAAACACACATAAAACTCCACAAATTACGGAAGGTTATAGCTATTTTGAAGTTTTTACAGAGTTCTTTTTCAAAAAACAAGAACGAAAAATTCCTGTAGATATAATTCCCTCAGTAAAAACTAATTTACTTACTCTTGCTATCGAGGAAGATATTTTGGTTTGGTTTGGGCACTCTTCTTATTTTATTCAGATTCAAGGAAAACGAATTTTGGTTGATCCTGTTTTTAGCGGGAATGCCTCCCCTATTCCAGGAACAACAAAATCATTTAGAGGAACGGATATTTACACTGTTGATGAACTTCCTGTAATTGACTATTTATTAATTACTCACGATCATTATGACCATTTGGATTATGAAACAATACTTGAATTAAAATCAAAAACCAGAACAGTGATATGTGGACTTGGAGTTAGCTCTCATTTTGAACATTGGGGGTTTCCAATTCAGAAAATTATTGAGAAAGACTGGAACGAAAAAATAGAACTTGATTCAAATATTACACTTTATACAACTCCTGCAAGGCATTTTTCAGGCAGAATTTACAAACGCTGCAACACACTCTGGCTTTCATTTGTTTTAGAAAGCAAAAATTTAAAAATGTATCTGGGAGGAGACAGTGGATACGATACTCATTTTGCGGAAATTGGCAATCAATTTGGGCCTTTTGATATTGCAATTCTGGATAATGGCCAATATGATATTAAATGGAAATATATTCACAGTTTGCCGGAAGAAGTAATTCAGGCAGCAAAAGACTTAAAAGCCAAAAGCGTATTTCCTGTTCATTCTTCTAAATTTTCATTGAGCAATCATCCTTGGGACGAGCCTCTTAAAAGAATTACTGAACTAAATAAATATCCTGAAAATCAGATTCCGCTAATCACTCCAATGATTGGAGAAATAGTACATCTAGAAAATGAAAATCAGGTATTTAAAGACTGGTGGACAGGATTACAATAACATCAAATAATGAAACCAAACTTTAATTTACAGCCGGAATTTTTAGAGGATGATATTGTAAAGTTAATTCCACTACAGCGAAATCACTTCGATAAACTTTATAAAGTAGCTTCAGATCCTTTAATCTGGGAATTGCATCCCATAAAAAACAGATACAAAAAAGAAATTTTTATCCCTTTTTTTGATGCAGCAGTCAATTCTGAAAGTGCTTTTTTAATTTCGCACAAAGATACAAATGAAGTAATGGGCACTACCCGATTGTATGATTATAATTTCGAAAAATCAAGTATAGCAATCGGATTTACTTTTACGGGTCGCAAATTTTGGGGCGGCTGTTATAACTCAGCCATCAAAAAACTATTGATTGATTATGTTTTTCAATATGTCGATTCAATACTTTTTCATGTAGGTTCAGAAAACATCCGTTCACAAAAGGCCGTTTTAAAATTAGGCGCTTTAAAAATAAATGAGATAAACTTTCCCCACAACGGAACTGATATTCGTCATTTCGAATATGAATTAAAAAAGAAATAAATGAAAAGAATAACGGTTTTTTGTGGATCGAGCTTTGGCACGGATGCAATTTATAAAGAGCAGGCAAAATTACTTGGTGAAACGTTAGCAAAACAAAACCTAGAATTGGTTTATGGTGGTGCCAATGTAGGATTAATGGGTGCTGTTGCAGATGGTGTTTTAAATAAAGGAGGTAAAGTTATTGGTGTTCTTCCTGATTTTTTAAGATCAAAGGAAATCGCTCATACAGGCTTGACCGAATTGATTATGGTGGAAAGCATGCATGAAAGAAAAACCAAAATGAATGAATTGTGTGATGGAGTTATTGCACTTCCAGGTGGTTTTGGTACGATGGAAGAACTTTTTGAAATGATAACCTGGGCACAATTAGGTTTGCATAAAAAACCGGTTGCAATCCTGAATATTAATGGATTCTATGATTCCTTAATCGTAATGATTCAAACTATGGTTACTAAAGGTTTATTGAAAGAAGCCAATCAGCAAATGCTTTTAGTAAGTGATGAAATTGAAGATTTACTTTATAAAATGAAAAATTACCAGCCGCCAACTGTTGGAAAATGGATAGATAAAGAAAAGGTTTAACAGCATTTGAAAATTTCAAAACCACACTTTTAACACTATTTTTTGATTATGTTTCTTATATTGTAAATCCAAATTTTACAAGAAAAAAATTATCTGTTTCATAATGAAAAATTTCAAAACCTTTTATTTATTACTGCTGTTTATTTTATTATTCAACTTAAATTTTACTTACGCTCAAAAAACGGATACAGGAAACTGGTTCATTTATTTTGGAAACCATGCAATAAATAAAAAATGGAATTGGCACAACGAGGTTCAATATCGTAGTTACAATTTAGCCGGTGACACACAGCAATTATTACTAAGAACAGGAATAGGCTATAATTTAACTGATAACAACAATAACCTTTTATTAGGTTATGCTTATATCAATTCAAAGAATTATGCAGCTGATAGTGATGATAAGATAAATTCTGATGAAAATAGAATTTACCAACAGTTTATAACACGACAAAACTTTGGAAGGGTTTATATTCAACATCGTTATCGTGTTGAAGAACGTTTTTTGAAGGATAATTTTAAAATACGTTTTCGATATTTTCTGGCATTGAATGTTCCTTTAAATAACCGGACTATGCAAGATAAAACATTTTATATTTCGGCTTATAATGAAATTTTCCTTAATGGGGACTCTCCTGTTTTTGACAGAGATCGTGTATATGGAGCATTAGGTTATGTCGTTAATAAAAATTTTAAAATTGAAGCAGGTTTTATGAGACAGATTCAGGAAAAATCAGGTAGAAATCAATTTCAAATAGCCATTTATAATAACATTCCGTTTAGTAATGCTAAATAAAAATACAATCTTATAAATTAAAAATTATGGCAATCGAAAATACCAATTTTGCTAAAGCCGAAATGCTAATCAGAAAACCTGTTTCAGAAGTTTTTGAGGCTTTTGTAAATCCGGAAATCACTTCTAAATTTTGGTTTACAAAAGGTTCAGGAAATTTAGAAGAAAACGAAAAAACAGAATGGACCTGGGAAATGTATGGATTTTCACTTTCTGTTATGACCCACGTTTTACAGCAAAATAAAAAAATTGTGATTGAATGGGGGACTCCGGATGAAAGTACCTTAGTAGAGTGGGTTTTTACTTCAATGAATGAAAATGAAACTTTTGTAAGCATTATCAATTCTGGTTTCAAAGGGGAACATGATAGCATTATTGATCAGGTAAGAAATTCCACCGAAGGTTTTACGCTTGTTCTAGCCGGAGCAAAAGCTTATTTAGAGCATCATATTCAATTGAATTTAGTTTTAGACCGATTTCCAAAAGGATTAGCGTAGCAATCAACAAAACTTTATTTTTTAAAAAATATATGGAAACTAAGAAACCTGAAAACTTCGATGATTACATAGGCAGATTTCCTAATGAAGTCCGGGAAATTTTAGAAAGAATCAGAATGACAATCCGGGAAGCCGCTCCTGAGGCGGAGGAAAAAATCAGCTATTCGATGCCGGCTATTGATCAAAATGGTATTATAGTCTATTTTGCGGCTTTTAAAAACCATATTGGACTATATGCTTTGCCAACTGGCCATAAAGGTTTCAAAGAAGAACTTTCCTCATACAAATCGGGTAAAGGTTCCGTTCAATTTCCCTTAGATAAACCAATACCTTACGATTTAATTACAAAAATTGTAAAATTCAGATTAAAGGAAAATTTGTTAAAAGCAAAGGAGAAGTGATCTTAATGGATTAAAAGATGATTAAATATTCAGCAGATTTTGACAGTTAAATGACTTATTTAAACTCACCAAAATGCCATAAAACTCCAGAAGGATCATGCAGGAAACATTCTCTTCCCCAAGTTAAATCATGAATAGGAACTAATTTTACATTTTGATATTTTTCCGAAAGATTCAAAGCCAAAAGTTCGGTGTAATAACGCTCAACATCATCTACTTCTAAAAAAATCATAGTATTGTCAATCCATTCTTTCGTGTAATAGTCTTGTAGATAAAACGTTATTTTGTCTGTTGTGAAAACAGAAAAGTTTGTTTCTAAAACTGTTTCCTCAAATCCTAAATCACAATAAAAACTTCTGGAGATTGCGAAATCTTTGGCTCCTATAAATGGTCGTATAGATTTGATTTGATGTTTCATATTTATTAGATTTTATATGATCAGAATTTTGAGAATATTTTTTAAGAAAACCAATCAACTCCATCATCTAGACGAACTAAAAAGTCTGTAAAAGATTTTCCAATTTCAATGTTTTTGTTACTGTCCAAATCAACAAAAGGGGAAAGAATTATTCTTAAATTTTCATTTTGATCAATTTCAATTCCAATAAATTCTCCACTACCATTTGTGCCGATTCCAATAGTACCAATTAATTGACAGACAATATTATAATTTTGGTTTGACTGAATAATTTCTTCTAAACTCCAAAGTTTTATAAATTCAACTCCAATGAATTGATCAATACCAAAATAATTTTCCAGATAAAAAATATAATCTTTTGGAAGTTTTAATTTAGAGTAGGATTCCACATCGATAATTTCAACATCAGATTTTATATCTCTTACCGGAAAATTGTATTTTTCAAATATTCCTTGCAAATTATTTTTCATAATGAAATTTATAAGTTCTTTACAAAAATTAATTACCCTTTTTCAAAATATTCCCTAAACCTCTCCCAATCTGCTCGATTGCTTCAATACTTTTTGTAAGTGGTGATGCCGTAAAATCTTCGTAGGCATCCATGGCACTTTCATGTCGGTTATCTTGTGGATAAACCAAAATCAGGTTATTATCACCAAAGGATTTTTCAAATTTCTGAGGCAGTTTATCAAATATTGACTGATAGGAAACAGAACCTTTTCTGGATAAATTAAAAATAATCAAATCAGTTGGTTTTATTTCGTCAGAAATTGCATCAAAATCTTCCCAATCCAGAATACTTTTGAAACCTAATTTTGCATTCAGTTTTAAATTGTTTACTATTTGCTGTATTGCCTGATGTGTTTTATAGTCCCCATAAATAACAATCTGCGCACTTAATTCCTGTGACAACCTGAATATTTTCTGTATAAGAGGCTGAAATCCAATTCCTCTTTCAGAAAAAGGCGGACAAATAAAAACCAATCTCTTTTCTTCTACAAAAGGCTTTTGGAATCGGCAGATAAACAGGTTTTTATCTACGTTGTTAATAATAGAATCTACGTTTTCTCCGAATATTTTATCCAAAAATCCGGTTTTTCTAGGCCATCCGATAATCACAATATCCGACATAATTTCTTTTGAAGTCCTTGCGATTCCACTAGCCGGATTATGGTCAATCCTGGCAATAGTATTGATTTTAATTTCAGAAGCTGATCCCTGAATGACAAATTTATCAACTGCTTTTCTATATTTTAAAATATTAATTTCTGCCTGGTCATTATTGGGTACAATCGTTAATAATGTTATAGGATTGGCAGATTTTTTATCTTTTATCAAAAGTGCAAAATCTAATAAAGGCTCAGTAGCCGATGTTTTAGCTAACGGAATTAAAATGTGTTCGTCTAAAATCTGGTCTTTATTTGCATCCTCAGTAGAAACATCTTCTTCGCAGATTGCAATCTTTTTAGCCGCTTTTTCAGTAGCAAACGAAGCAACAATACAAGTAATCAATATTAAAATAATAGTTCCGTTAAGGATATTTTCATCGAGAATTTTAGCTTTAAACCCAACTAAAATTACAGCCAGGGTTGCTGCAGCATGAGCACTGCTTAATCCGAAAATTAACTGTCTTTCTGTTTTTGTATATTTAAAAACAATCTGGGTGAAAAATGCGGCAAACCATTTTCCAAAAATAGCTACAACACTTAAGGTTCCTGCTACTATCAAAGCCGTAGGGCCGCTTAAAATAACACTTATATCAACCAGCATTCCAACAGAAATCAGGAAAAACGGAATGAATAATGAATTTCCGATAAATTCAATTCTGTTCATTAAAGCAGATGAATGTGGAATTAGTGGATTTAAGGCCAAACCAGCAACGAAGGCTCCAATAATAGGCTCCACTCCTGCCACTTCGGCTAAAAATGCTGCAAAAAAGACAACTGAAAGCACAAAAATATAATGGGCATGTTTTTCACTTTCCAGTTTCTTAAAAAACCATTTGGCAATTCTTGGAATAACCAAAAACATAATCGCAGAGAAAATTGCCAATGAAATACCTAATTTTATCCAGAAAGCCTGGTTTAGGTTTCCCTGACTGCTTCCCATAATGACCGCCAAAATAATTAATACGGCGGTATCGGTGAGGATTGTCCCTCCTACCGTTATTGCAACTGCCTGATTTTTGGCAATTCCAAGTTTGCTTACAATCGGATACGCAACTAACGTATGTGTTGCAAACATGCTCGCAGTTAAAAAACTGGCGTTAAAATCATATTGCAACAAATAATAGCAAACGGGAAAACCAATAGTAAGAGGAAATATAAAGGTAAAAAAACCGAATAATAAACTTTTATTTCTATTGGCTTTAAATTCATTCATATCTAATTCCAAACCGGCAATAAACATAATATAAAGTAATCCGATGGTGGAGAACAAATCAACTGCTGAATTTTTAGCCAGGATATTAAGCCCGTGAGGACCAATGGCGACTCCGGAAAGAATTAACCCTATAATTCCTGGAATATTTATTTTTTTTAATAGTATTGGACACAACAAAATGATAAAGAGAATCAGAGAGAAAATCAATACGGGATTGTTAAGTGGTAATTCGAATTCGTTAAATAGGTGTGTAAAAAATTCTGTCATAATATAATATATTCTTTGCAGCCTTAAAAATTTCATAAAACAGCTCCCAATTACGGGAATACAAACTATTCTAAGATACGCTATTTTTGTATGGCTAAGCTTTTACAAAAATACCTAAAAAAAATTACCTTATTTTTATGAAAACTGCATATTAAGCAATATATTTTGTTTCATTGATAAATTATCAAAAATTAATATATTTTTTAACAAAAAACGCAACATTAACAAATCATAACGAAAGTTCTTTGCATTATTCGATTATCTTTGTCTTAATAAAAATTGAACAATGGAAGAATGTATTTCTGTTTTTGATATGCTTAAAATTGGTGTTGGGCCATCGAGTTCCCACACATTAGGACCATGGCGGGCTGCAGAACGCTTTTTAGAAGAATTAAAAAGCCAGTCTATCTTAGAAGATATTACCAGAGTTAAAGTAGACTTATATGGTTCACTTTCCTTAACGGGTAAAGGCCATGCTACTGACCTGGCCGTTATGTTGGGTTTAAGTGGTCAGGATCCTGAATATATTGCGGTTGAGAATATTGCCGGAATCATAAAATCTATCGAAACAAAAAATGAAATTGTTTTGGGCAATCAAATTACGATTCCGTTTTACTTTCTTCAGGACATTGTTTTCAATAAAGATTTTCTTTCTTTTCATGCCAATGGATTAAAATTTACTGCCTATAAAAAAGATGACTTCCAATACGAATCTACTTTTTATTCTATCGGAGGAGGTTTTGTTGTGAAAGAAGAACGCATAAATGCCAAAATAAAAGAAGGCATTAAATGTGCTTTTCCATTTCCGGTTCAAAATGCTGCTGAACTTTTAAATTATACCCTTTCTGAAAACAAAATTATTTCAGAAATTGTGTATGAAAACGAAAAGTCAATGCGGCCTGAAGATGCAATCCATCTGGAACTGATGCGTATCTGGAAAACGATGTTAGAGTGCATGTATATTGGCTGTCATACAGGAGGAATTCTTCCCGGAGGATTAAATGTCCGCAGAAGAGCTTTTGATATGCATCAGAATTTAATTGGTTTGTCTAATTATTCCGATCCACAATCATGGCTGGAAGAAATCAGAAAAACCGAAGTTAAATTTCGTCAAATTTTAAAATGGGTAAGCTGTTTTGCCTTGGCTGTAAATGAAGTAAACGCCTCATTAGGCCGTGTAGTTACTGCACCTACAAACGGAAGTGCAGGTGTAATTCCGGCTGTTTTAATGTATTATTTAGTAATTGAAAACCATAATGCAGGCGAAAAAGAGATTAAACAATTTTTACTGGTTGCCGGAGAAATTGGAAGTATATTTAAAAAAGGAGCTACAATCTCTGCAGCTATGGGCGGATGCCAGGCTGAGATTGGCGTTTCATCAGCGATGGCTGCTGCAGCTCTTTGCGAATTAATGGGTGGATCTCCTGCACAGGTTTTAATGGCTGCCGAAATTGCGATGGAACATCATCTTGGATTAACATGTGATCCTATTGGCGGTCTGGTTCAGATTCCATGTATCGAAAGAAATACAATGGGTGCCATCAAAGCAATAAATGCCGCCGAATTAGCTTTAGAAACCGATTCTAAAAATGCGAAGGTACCATTGGACAAAGTAATTGATACGATGTGGCAAACAGCAAAAGATATGAATTCAAAATACAAGGAAACTTCTGAAGGCGGGCTGGCAATTGCCGTAAATATGGCCGATTGTTAAAAACTCCTATCCTTTATACATTACATTTGTTGTCCAGAATAATGCAGCGTTTCAAGCATAGGGAATATTATGCCTGAAATATTCTTTTATTGCTGATTCCGATTTATATTTATTCAATACTTTTACATTCTCAAAAAAAAATAAAATGTCAGTAATAAAAAAAGATTACAAAAGAATCACAACCAAATCGTTAATTGAAATGAAAAGCAACGGAGAGAAAATTTCCATGCTGACGGCTTACGATTACACAATGGCTAAAATTGTTGATACAGCAGGGGTTGATGTGATCCTGGTAGGTGATTCAGCCTCAAATGTTATGGCGGGTCATGAAACAACATTACCTATTACACTGGATCAGATGATTTATCATGCTTCGTCTGTTGTGCGTGCAATCGAAAGGGCTTTGGTTGTAGTGGATTTACCTTTTGGAAGTTACCAGTCGGATCCTAAAGAAGCATTACGTTCTGCTATCAGAATAATGAAAGAAAGTGGTGGACATGCAGTAAAATTAGAAGGTGGAAAAGAAATAAAGGAATCTATCAAAAAGATATTAAACGCCGGAATCCCTGTTATGGGACATTTGGGTTTAACCCCGCAATCAATCTATAAATTTGGTACTTACAGCGTTCGTGCCAAAGAAGAAGAAGAAGCAGAAAAATTAATTGAAGACGCCAAAATGCTTGAAAAAATTGGTTGTTTTGGAGTGGTTTTAGAAAAAATACCTGCTGATTTAGCTGAAAAGGTAGCCAAAAGCATTTCGATTCCCGTAATTGGAATTGGTGCCGGAGGCGGTGTCGACGGACAAGTTCTTGTTATTCATGATATGCTGGGAATGAACAATGAATTCAGTCCGCGTTTTTTACGTCGCTATTTGAATTTATATCAGGAAATGACTGCTGCAATTGGAAAATATGTAACAGATGTTAAGTCTAGTGATTTTCCAAACCCTAATGAGCAATATTAATTTTTCTTATGCTGATACGATTTAAGCATTACTACTTATAAACTACCATCAGAAGTCCAAAATTCCAAGTCAAAAAATGAAAATTATTTCGGATAAAAATAACCTCCAAATTTTACACGAAGACAACCATATTATTGTCATCAATAAACGTGTGGGGGATATCGTTCAAGGTGATAAAACAGGTGACAAACCTTTATCTGAAGTTGTAAAAGAGTATATAAAAGAAAAATACAATAAACCGGGCGAGGTATTTCTCGGAGTGATCCATCGTTTAGATCGTCCCACTACAGGAATTGTTGTTTTTGCCAGAACAAGTAAAGCATTATCCCGTATGAACGAGATGTTCAGCAATCGCGAAACGCAAAAAACATATTGGGCAGTTGTAAAGAATAAACCACAGGAAACAACTGCCAGACTGGTTCATTTTTTAAAACGAAATGAAAAAAACAATACTTCAAAAGCACATATTAAAGAAGTGCCGGACAGTAAAATTGCCAGTCTGGATTATACTGTTTTTAAAGAACTTCAAAATTATGCGGCACTTGAAATCAATTTGCATACAGGGCGTCATCACCAGATTCGTGCACAATTGTCGGCTATTGGTTCTCCCATAAAAGGGGATTTAAAATATGGTTTTGACAGAAGCAATCCTGACGGTGGTATTCATCTTCATGCCAGAAAACTTGTTTTTACTCATCCTGTGACCAAAGAAAATGTCATCATTATTGCACCAACACCGGATGAGACGCTTTGGAATGCTATATGATTTTATGACTAAATTATAATTATTTTGATTTTTATCAAGTAACTTGCATGGTCAAAATCAAATAAAAATGGACTACAAAAACGACATCGGATATCGCAAAGAAACGCTAAAGAAGTTATTGTATACTATTCAGCAAAGCGAGGACCTCATTGTAAAAGCTTTATATGATGATTTTAAAAAGCCGGAATTCGAAGCGGTATTAACGGAAACCAGCTATGTTATTTCAGAACTGAAAGATACCATCAAAAATATTAATAAATGGGCAAAGCGGAAACGCGTTATGCCATCCCTGCTGAACTTTCCTTCTACTGATTATATTTATAAAGAACCTTACGGAAATGTCCTGGTTATTTCCCCCTGGAATTATCCATTTCAACTTGCATTATGTCCTTTAATTTCCGCTGTAGCTGCAGGAAATAAAGTTGTCTTAAAACCATCGGAACTTACTGCCCATACTTCTGCTATTATAAAAAAAATAATAGAAAAAACATTTCATGTCAATCATGTGGAAGTTTTGGAAGGCGGTATTGAGGTTTCAAATAAATTACTCTTACAGCGCTGGGATTATATTTTTTTTACCGGAAGTGTGGCAGTAGGTAAAATCGTAGCCAAAGCAGCTGCAGAAAACCTGACTCCGGTAACACTTGAATTAGGTGGTAAAAATCCCTGTATCGTTGATGAAACTGTGAATCTTGAATTAGCGGCCAAACGAATTATATGGGGAAAATTTATTAATGCTGGACAAACGTGTATTGCACCGGATTATATCCTTATTCAAAAAAAAATAAAAATACCTTTTGTTAATTTCCTAATTCAGGAGATTAATAATGCTTATGGTAAAAAACCCATAAAATCACCTGATTTTACCCGTATAATCAATACTAAAAACTGGTTGCGATTAGTGAGTATGATTGAACAGGAAAAAGTTATTTTTGGAGGTGAAACTGATGCAAATGAATTGTTTATTTCACCTACATTACTAGAAGAACCCGATTTGGACAGCCCTGTAATGAATGAAGAAATCTTCGGTCCTGTTTTACCAATTCTTACCTATGAAACAGAAACGGATATCCATAACGTGATTAGCCGATTTGAAAAACCCCTTGCTTTTTATGTTTTCAGTGATAACAGCCATTTTGCAGAAAAGCTTATTAAAAACTATTCGTTTGGAGGCGGCTGTATTAATGATACTGTAGTTCATTTTTCTAATAAAAGATTACCTTTTGGCGGTGTTGGACATAGTGGAATTGGTGCGTATCACGGCCAGTTGAGTTTTGATCTTTTTTCTCATCATAAAGGAGTTGTCAAAAAAGGCAACTGGCTTGATCTGCCTATGCGTTATGCTCCTTATAAAAATAAACTTGCCAATATAAGAAAGTTTCTAAACTGGATGTAAACCCGCAAAACGCTTTCTGCAGTATTTTGAAGATTATATTTAGTAATTGATAAAAAATATTATATTTACGTCTAAATAACCAACTTACTGACCATAATATAAAGCAACCTTATTACTAATGAATTCAACACTAAACCAAATTGCACAAATTAAAAAGTATGGATATACTTTGGATTTTTCGAATGTATTTAATCATGCTTTTGAAAACTATAAAAAAATTGCGCTTTATGCCGGATTAATATTATTGATTTTATTCATCCTTTCCTTTTTTATTGGAGGGTTAGGGTTCGTACTTTATTATGGAGCCGAAAACCTAAATAAGGATTTTATTGAAAGTTTTGCTAACGGGCAGCCATCCACTACTAATCTAATTATTTATACTGGTGCAGCTACACTACTAACTGCTTTTTTCAGCCCTTTTACTGCCGGATTTTTAAAGATGGCCGATTGTGCGGATAAGGATGAAACATTTAATGTTTCTACCCTTTTTATCTATTACAGGCCTCATTATTTTTTTCAAATCTTCCTTGCTACACTGCTTATCGGTTTTGTTACCGGCCTGATATCTGTTGTATTGAATTATTTAGGGATAATTATTGTTGATACTGTACTTTCAGTTATTATTTCCCTGTTTACATCACTGACGATTCCCTTAATTATTTTTGGAGGGCTGCACGTTTCAGATGCTATCAAATCCAGTATCCTGATTATCAGTAAACAGCCACTTACTATTATATTGTTATTTATCGTTGCCGGAATTGCCTCTATGGTTGGTTTTATAGGCTGTTGTATTGGAATTGTATTTACTATTCCTTTTACCTATTCTATGACTTATGCTATTTATTCTGCTATCCTGAGTACGGAGGATCATACGGATTCTATTGATTCTATTGGGCGATCAGATTTTGAATAAAAAAGAAAATCCTAAACAAAAGAGCCAAACCTCTCTATTTAGAAAATTCAAAAAAACTATTATTAAACAAAACCAGGACAGATTCTATGGTACTATGCTATAGTTTTTTAAATCAGTCACTTTGTACCCTAACTTTTTTTGGAAACATTCTGAAATCAGTTGGTCTCAATTGTTTTGTTTTTAATCCAGATATCCTTTTTCACTCCCATCATATCATTACTTACGACAGTCCTAAAATAATAATTTTAGGACTGTTCTTGTTTGGTTTTATAACTTTACTGTTCTATCAGTTTTTGAAAATAAAAAGTAAAATAGGCTATTTTATTGAAAAAAATAAGGAAACAGATATTTCAAAAAAAGAGTACCATCTTTATTTTTTGTTTTTCGGGATTGCTATAATTGTAATCGAGATTATAAATGAAATTTTTACTATAAGACCAAAAAGCCTTTTGTATATCAATCTACCAATAGGTTTTTTTATATTGCTTTTTTATCTTACCACAGAAAGAGTTGACTATCTGCGAAAAAAAATTGATACTATCTTTATTAGTTTATTTTTAGTATTCATGCTCTATGTTGCCTGCAACATCATTTTTCTTCCTTTTGACATTGTGCCTATAATTGCTTTTCTCATCTCGTTTTTTTTCTCCTATACAGTTTTAAAGCCGTTAAAGATTTACCAGTCCTTTGTTGTGCTTGTATTCCTTTGTTTAATAACGAGTATTTTATTTGAAACTATCCCTATTCAAACATCTGTATTATTAATTAATTTCTGCCTGCTCATATTTGTGATCAACCAGATCAAATATGCCGTTTCCATTAATGAAAAAAACAGCTTCAGGTTTACCAGTGAAATCGTGCATAAGGGAAATTCCCTCACCATAGCCTGTAATAAAAAGGGAGAACTTATTTTTTGCAGTGAATCTATCAGGGAAATTTTAGGCTATACTCCTGAACAAGTATTAGGGGAAGGTTTCTGGCAACTGACCGAAGATCCGGAATTTATTGGTGAAGCCTATTTTGAAAATTACACAGACAATACCTTATATGTTCGGAAATTAAAATGCAAAAATGGCAAATACAAGTATATTCAATGGAAGGACAAACGATTTTCTGAAGACCTTGTTATTGGAATTGGCCAGGATATAACAGAACAAATCAAGATTCAGGACCAGTATAAAAACCTGATTCAGACTGCTGCTGATATTATTTTTGAAATTGACAAGGACGGGTATTTTACTTTTATTAATGATTTTGCCTTTACTATTCTGGGTTATGCTGAAAGTGAAGTGCTTTCCAAGCATTATTCTGATTTTATAAGACCTGACTTTATACAGCAAACAAGTGCTTTTTATGAAGCTTTAGAAAGGACCGAAAATAATTATCCAACAATTGAGATGCCAATCTTAAAGAAAAACGGGGAAGAATTATGGATTTCGCAAAAGGTCATCCTACTCAAAAATGATTTAAGGCAGACTGTTGGTTTTGCAGGTATTGCGAGGGATATTACCGAATTGAAAAATATTGAGAATGATAAAAAAAGACGTTTCGAAAAAATAGAGTCGTACAATAATTCTACCACCAAACTATCCACGATCAACTTTAACGATTTTGCCAACATTAAAGAGGCCATCAATTTTATCATCAAAGAAGCGTCGCTGGTTTCAAAAACCAACCGTGTCAGCTATTGGAAATATTCGACTGACACTATCCGCTGTAAAAATCTATTCAGAAGTGACAGTGACACCTTAGGCGATAAGGATATGCTTAAAAAAGAATCGTATCCCATTTATTTTGAAACTTTAAAGAACAACGCGGTGATTAATGCTGTTGATGTTTTTGATGAGTTAGAGACATCGGAGTTTCAAGAAACGTATTTCAAAAAAAACGACATCAAATCGATGCTGGACGCCCCTATATTTTTAAACGGGGAACTCGCAGGTGTCGTGTGTTTTGAAAATACTGCGCATACAAGAGTCTGGGATGCTGAAGATATTAATTATGCCAAGACTATTTCTGATGTGATCTCGCTGGCTATTTCTTCACAAATGCGACTGGAAGCTGAACGCAGACTGGAATTTAAAAACGAACTCCTATCTGCACTGGCGCTTTGCACCGAGAACTTCCTGCTCAGCAAGACGACCCAGAAAATGTTTGAGGAAACCTATAACCTAATCGGCAAAGCAGCAAAAGCAGATCATATGTTTTATTATGAAAAGGATTTTGAAACCAACACCATCAGCCAAAAACACAAATGGAGCCGTGATGGCATTAAACATCAGATTACCCCTATAGCCCACTTTACAGAAGATAACTTTAAAGAAATTATAAAAGGATCTAAAAACAAAAAAGTCTTAAATACCTTAACCCGTAAACTTGATGATGGTTTTTTTAAAACATTACTGATCAACAACGAAATTCTTTCTATACTGATCATGCCTTTGTACATCAATGATGTTTTTACAGGCTTTATTGGTTTTGACGACTGTACCAAAGAAAGAAAATGGTCTGAAGAGGAAATCTATATTTTTCAAACCCTTGCCAATAATATTTCTTCTGCCTTAGAACGAAATGGCAATTATGCCAAAATCCTGGAAAGTGAGGAGAAATTTAAGCTGATTGCCAATAATATTCCGGGAACCGTTTATCAGTCGAAATTTGATACGCTTTCTACCAAGATTTTTCTGAATGATGAGATCCTGAACCTGACCGGCTACTCTAAATCAGAATTTATTGAAGATAACCTGTCGTTTTTATCGCTCATCCATCCTGAAGATAAAGATGACGTTATCGACAACCAAATCGATAATCTGCAGCACGGAATACCCATGCATAATGTTTACCGTATCCGCAAGAAAACCGGGGAAATTATTTGGGTCGAGGAGTTTGGCGATGTGATCAAGAAAGATGATGCCATTGAATTTGTAGGCGGTATTTATTTTGATATTACCAATAAAAAACTCACTGAGGATGCCATCAAAGCCAAGCAAATAGCTGAGGCTGCCAACAAATCCAAATCTGATTTCCTTGCCAATATGTCCCATGAAATCAGGACTCCGCTGAATGGCATTATTGGTTTTACCGATTTACTAATGAATACAGAACTTGGCGCCATTCAGGAAAAATATATGGTAACCATCAACCAATCTGCCCATTCGCTATTAGAAATCATTAATGATATCCTTGATTTTTCAAAGATAGAAGCCGGAAAGCTCGAATTGTTTATTGATTTATACGATCTTAAAAAAATATTAGCACAGGTTTTTGACCTTATGCTTTATGAAGTGAATATCAAAAACCTGAAGCTTGAGCTTCATGTCAGCCCAGATGTGCCCGACTATATCAAGACTGATATTGTACGACTGAAACAAATCCTGATTAATCTATTGTCTAATGCCGTTAAATTTACCCATGAAGGTAGTATAAAACTGGATGTGTCCGTGCTCGAAAGAGAAGACAGTGTCTGCCTGATCCGTTTTTCTGTCACGGATACCGGAATTGGAATCCTTGAACAAAATAAGAATAAGATTTTTAAAGCTTTTTCGCAAGAAGACAGCTCCACTACGAGAAAATTTGGCGGCACCGGTTTAGGGCTTACTATCTCTAACCAGCTGCTTGCCTTAATGAACAGCCAACTGCAACTTGAAAGCACGATCGGCCATGGGAGTACGTTTTATTTTGACCTCACACTCAAAACGAGCGATCAGCAGCATTATGACCCCAGTATTCCTGATTATTATACCACTGAGCCGTCTGCAGACTATGCTACGGTCACTTCCAAAAGCTATATTTTTTTAATAGCAGAAGACAATAAAGTCAATATGCTGCTTTTGAAAACGGTTATTACAAACCTGTTCCGTAATGCCACTGTTTATGAATCTGAAAATGGACATGATGCCCTGATTCAGTTTGAAAACATCACCCCTGACCTTATTTTTATGGATATTCAAATGCCTTTGATGAATGGTTATGAAGCCACCAAAATACTACGCAATACCCTTAAAGGCGAAAAAATACCTATTATAGCAGTTACGGCAGGTGCCGAAAAGGAAGAACGCGACAAATGCCTGCTTGCCGGAATGACCGATTATATCTCTAAACCCATCGTAAAGGGTGCCGTTGAGGATGTTTTACTTAAATGGCTGTCTTAATACGCAACTAAATAATTTTTATTGCTACTTTATTTCAAAAAAAAAATATAAATTCGTAACAGACAAACAAGCTATAGGCGTAAAAATAATATCTTATGAAGTGGTTGGGCAGAAGACAAAGTGATAATGTAGAGGACAGGCGTTCTCTTTCTGGTGGAAAAGTAGCTGCGGGAGGCGGCATAATTGGTATCATTATTTTACTGGTCAATGTTTTTGGCGGTGAAAATGCCCAGCTTATTACCCCTGTTTTGGAACAATTGCAGGGCGGACAACCTGCACAGACTGAAAGCGGTGTGCCCTTAAGTGCCGCCGATGAAGAAATGGGCAATTTTGTGCGTGTTATCTTAGCTGATAATGAAGATATCTGGGGTAAAATATTTGCTGACAACGGCATGACTTACAAAGCCCCGAAGCTTGTTCTTTTTAAAGGCTCTGTTGAAACCGACTGCGGTGGTGCTACCTCTGCCTCCGGTCCTTTTTATTGTCCGGGCGACCAAAAAGTGTATATGGACCTTGCTTTTTTTGAGGAACTTAAATCTAAGTTTGGTGCCAAAGGCGGCGATTTTGCGATTGCCTATGTGATAGCGCATGAAATAGGACACCATATACAAACACTTTTAGGTACCTCAGCGCAAATGCGCCGTGACCAGGAAGGGAAAAGTGAAGCTGAAGCGAATAAATTTTCGGTTGCCCTTGAACTGCAGGCCGATTTTTATGCCGGTGTGTGGACCCATTATAATAAAGAAAACCTCGATACGGGCGATATTGAGGAAGCCTTAAGTGCAGCGAACGCTGTTGGTGATGATGCCATACAGAGCAAAATGCAGGGTCATGTCGTACCTGATTCGTTTACGCATGGTACTTCTGAACAACGGATGTACTGGTTTAAAAAAGGATTTAGCACCGGTGATATTAAGCAGGGCACTACCTTCGAAGATATTTAAAATAATCTCATATACTAGATTAATAAATAAAGCATGACCTAAAAAGTCATGCTTTATTTATATTAATTATATTTTCTTCCTTACTCTTTTATAAATAATCGATATGGAAATACATTAGACGATTTATTTTTTAAGTTTTTCATAAAACTATCACACAAATAATCCCACTCATGGAGCTCCTCCGGGATACGTAGGATATGAAGAAGGAGGATTGCTGGTCAACAAGATAAGACAAAAACCTTATTCTATTGTGCTATTTGATGAGATCGAAAAAGCGCATGCTTCTGTTTATGATGTGTTTCTGCAAATAATGGATGAGGGAAAATTACATGACCGATTAGGAAAAGTGGGAGACTTCTCGAATGCCATAATACTTTTTACTTCAAATATTGGCGCAGATCATATTGTAGACAACTTCAACAATGGACAAATTCCTAATTCCTCCTCTTTAATGGAAATTATGGGCAATTATTTCCGACCGGAATTTTTAGGACGATTAACAGAAATTGTCCCTTTTGCACCCATCAGCAAAGAAAATGCCTTAAAAATATTTGAAATCCATCTTAAAAAAGAATTTACGGATTTACTTAAAAATATTAATATAGAAGTCGAAATCCCAATAGAAGCCAAACTTTATCTTGCAGAAAACGGGTATAATGCGAAATATGGTGCAAGACCAATAAAAAGTATCATTAGAAGTCATTTAAGGAGACCGCTTGCCAAGAAAATAATTTCAGGAGAAGTTAAAGATGGTGATCGAATGATTGTAATTATTGAAAATGAAGAGGTAAAATGGGTAAAGTTAGATGTACTGACTTCAACTATTGCTATAAACAATTAAAAAAACAATACATGTTAATTAAAACTAAGTTCTAATTTAAATATAAAGATACCAGAATACTAATAAGTTTTACTGTCATGTTCTCCATTGATTTATTTGAAACGAAATATAGAGGTGATGTTATGACTAAAACCTGAGTAAGCATTACAAAAAACTATTCGTATTTTACTCTATCGATATTATGTAGACCTGTCTGTGCCAAAATAGATATGTTTTTTCTTAATATATATTACTTAAATACTTTGTCTTGATTTGACAAAATTAAGACAATACAAAAACCTACTTTTCATCCACCTAAGTGTAGAAAATTTTATTGGCAATTTATTAACTATTAATTAGTTGCTATTTAATTTCAATATTTAACTGCCTTCCCTCTTCAAAGGCTTTTTTGTCTATTCTGGAACCTACCAGAGTTCCGATCGCCATACCAATAGGCAAACCTACCCCTAATAAACCCATATTACCGATACTTACTCCAAAAGCAACCCCGATTGGCAAACCAAAGGCAGACATTCCTAAAGCCAGCCAAATATTACGATAGTAGTTTTTGGGTACTATTTTAAGTTCCTTCTCCAGTAGTTTTATGATTTTGGCTTGTTTTTGTTTTATTAATTTGCGAAAGTCATCAGCTGTAAAAGATGTGGCATTTAATTCTTCTATATCCTGGTTAACAGACCCGATTATATTTTGAGGTAAACTTTTTTTTCGTAATTGGTTGAGAAATTCTCCAAACTGGATATACATTCTATTTAGTTTGGTATCATCTGAAATGTTTTGTCTTTCGTAAATTCAATAACTTAATGCAACACTTTTAATTTTTTAAATTTGTTGTAT
>NZ_JBDTTP010000050.1:0-32770 GCF_039930565.1 Flavobacterium sp.
CCAGTCTGTTTTAATAAATTGTTTTAACCAGTTGTAAGATATTTTCATGTTAACTATATTATTCTTGAATAAAACTGTAAATATAAGGATAGATTGCCGGAGTTGAAAACTATTTTTTTTGTTTTTTATACCTCTAACAACACTTTTGATGAAGTAATTTCAATTTATAAAAAGATAGGCTTTACTGTATATATTTTTAGAATGCACTATCTTAAATTAAATTAATTCTTCAACATGTTTTTTGATGTTTTCCGAGATTTTATGTGTTGGCAGATCATTGGCATCAATTCCGAAGGGATCTTCAATTTCTTCTGCAATCAATTCTAAGCTTGCTAAAACATAAAATATAAAAACCACAACAGGAATTACATAATAGCCTAATGTAAAAACATAAGCAAAAGGCAAAGTGAGGACGTAAATAAATATAAATTTTTTAATAAAAGCGCTATATGAATAGGGGATAGGTGTGTTTTTGATACGTTCGCAAGCACCACAAATGTCAGTAAATGATGTCAATTCGTTATTAAGCATTATCAGTTGATCTCCTGAAATTTTTTTTGCTGTATAAAGATCATTAGTTTTTTGATACATCATTTTGGCAATCTGATTGGGTCTGTGTTTATGATGATCAATTTCCAAATCAACATCATCAAAAAGTTGCTTAGCGGTTTCATCATCTTTTAAATGTTTATTTAAAACATAAGCATAAGCAGGAATCATTTTTCTGAAAAATGATTTGTCTTTTTCATCGGTTAAAACAGCAGAAAGTTTTATAGTAAAATTACGGCTGTTATTTACAAGATTTCCCCATATTCTTCTGCCTTCCCACCAACGATCATATGCTGTATTGGTTCTGTAAGCTAATAACAATGAAATTACGAAACCTAACATCCCATGCATTACAGAAATGTTTTTTACATGGCTGTCTTCAGGTAATTCCCAATATTCAATCTCGAGATATGCAATTAAGGCACAATAAATGCCGATAAAAATCATTACAGGAATTAATTTTCTAAAGGTATCGGCTTTGTTAAGACGAAAAATAAAACTAAACCAGTCTTTTGGATTATAGGAAGTCATGGATGAATTTGAAATAAATTTAATTTAAAAACTAATATTTCCAGCTAGTTCCTTTAATGCAATTTCGGATAGTTTTGCTTCATATTGTGCGTTGCTGTAACGTACTTTTGCATTTACGTAGTTAAGTTGTGCTGTTCTAAACTCTAAGGTCGTTATAGTTCCAATATTAAACTTATCCAATGTTATATTTAGATTTTGCCTGGCAATATTTTCATTTTCTTCTTCCAGATCAATTAACTCCAAATTGGTTAAGTAGGTCTGAAAAGCTCTGCTTAATTCTGTATTTAGAATCATACCCTGCTGTTCGATGGCAATCTTGGTATTTTCAATATCCAGTTTTGCCACTTTTTCATTTCGATGCTGATTAAATCCGTCAAATAAATTTAAAGAAGCTGTAAAACCATAGTTTAGTCCTCTTGAAGAAGCCTGACTTGTGAAACCTAAACTTGATTGGCTTTCTGCAAAATTATACCCTGAATTTAAAGTAACAGTTGGATACCGATTGGCTTTTACCTGTTTCAGTTGCAATTCGGCTATTCGTTTGTTAATGATTTGTGCTTCTAATGCAGGATTTTGCTTTTGGGCAAGATCTAGCAGATTATCAAAAACCAATTGATTATCAACAGTAACATTATCAACAACTTTAAAATCAATTTTAGGATCGCGTGCTAAATATTGATTTAATAATATTTTTGCATTGATGTAGGATTCTTTTTGTCTTAATAATGCAACCTGATCAGAATTTAAATCTACCTGAGCATTTAAAACTTCTAACTTAGACGCTTTTCCGATAGAAAAACGGTTTTTTGCCAATGTTAATCTTTGATTCGAAATAACGATAGTTGTATCTAAAGCTGCTAATTGTTGTTGTTGCTGTACTAAATCATAATAGGCAGAATTTACCTGTCCAACTTTTGTTAAAATAGTTCTTTTAAGCTCAGCATCGCCTAATTTTTGAAGTTCTTTTAATTGATCCAGTCTTGCAAACATTCTCATTCCGTCGAAAACTGTCCAGCCAATGCTTACGCCATAATTTAAGCTATTGTTTTTTGCATTATCTAAAGAAGTCGAAGTCCCGTCCTGACGAGTCTGCGATGAATTTTGTATGCTGTTGTTATCCGTTACAGAAGCTGTAGCCGTTGGCAGCATACCCGCATTGCCAATGGTTACGTTGGTTTCATTTATTTGAGAATTATTTTTTGCAATTCGGATTTCGAAATTATTTTCTAAAGCTATTTTTATGGCCTCTTCAATAGTCAGCACTTCCTGAGCACTTGTTTTTGCGAGGCATAGTAAAAATAAAATCAGAGTTTTTAATATTGTTTTATTTTTCATATGATGAATTATTGGCTGCTTAATTATGAATGAAAGCAGCTCCTGTTTTATTTCCAATTTAGATCTGCGATTTACTCTCTTTTTCATATTCTTCAATATGATCAAATTCAGGATAATGCTTTTTGGCTTTTGACCACATCAAATAAATAGCAGGAATTACAAAAAGCGTCAAGGCAAGAGAAAAAATAGTTCCTCCTACAATTACAACTCCCATTCCAATTCTGCTTGTAGAAGCAGCTCCAAGTGACATTGCGATTGGTAAAGCTCCTAATGCAATGGCTAAACTGGTCATTAAAATTGGCCGTAAACGTGCTTCTGAAGCCTCTAAAATTGCTTCTAATTTCGGTTTTCCCTGCTCTCTTAACTGATTGGCAAATTCTACAATCAAAATACCGTTTTTGGTCACCAGTCCAATAAGCATTACAGTACCAATCTGACTAAATATATTCCACGTCTGATTGAATAACCACAATGAAAACAAAGCTCCGGCAACTGCCATTGGTACTGTCAAAATAATAATTAATGGATCAATGAAACTTTCGAATTGTGCCGCAAGGATTAAAAATATTAGTAATAAGGCTAATCCAAAAGCGAAAGAAGTATTGGAGCTGCTTTCGACAAAATCACGTGATTCCCCACTTAAATCGGTTGTGAAGCTTTCGTCCAGAACTTTGGCTTTAATCTGATCCATTGCTTCAATCCCGTCACTTATACTTTTTCCGGGTGCCAAACCAGCAGAAACTGTTGCTGACATATAACGGTTGTTGTGGTACAATTGTGGAGGATTGCTTTGCTCTTCAACATTTACCACATTGTCCATCTGAATTAATTCTCCATTTTTGTTTTTTACGAACATAGAGGTCAAATCAAGAGGTTTAGAACGGTCTTCCTGATTAAACTGGCCAATAACCTGGTATTGTTTTCCATTTTTTATAAAATAGCCAAAACGCTGTCCGCTTAATGAAAGCTGCAGGGTTTGGGCAACATCAATTATTGAAATTCCTAAACTCTCTGCTTTTTCACGATCAATACTCACATTAATTTCAGGTTTGTTGAATTTTAAATTGACATCGGTAATAGAAAAAACATCACTTTTTGATACTTCATCCATAAAAAGAGGAATTTTTTCCCGCAGTTTTTCAAAATTAGGAGCCTGAATAATATATTGAATAGGTAAACCTCCCCGTCTGTTAACCGCGATTGTTGGCTGTTGAATAACAGATGTTTTAGCATCTGGGTATTTTTTAGTCATTTTGGTTAATTGATCCGTAATTTCTTTTTGAGATCTATTTCTTTCATCAGGTTCTTTTAATGAAAGTCTGATAAAACCGGTATTCGTTGCTGAAGCCCCAAAACCTGGTGCAGTAATAACCAAACTTACTTTTTTCTCCGGAATTGAATCATCGACCAATTTTGACATTTCCTGCATAAAACGGTCTGTATATTCATATGATGAACCTTCAGGCGTTGTCATACGCATAGTTACAGAACTCCGGTCATCATAAGGTGCTGTTTCTTTTGGCAGAATTGTAAAGAATAAATAAATAAGACCAAAACATACAATTAGAATCGGAAAACTAATCCATTTTTTATCCATGAAACGTTTTAAGGAATCCGCATAACCACTATTTAGTTTTTCGAAAAATGGCTCGGTTTTAATATAGAACTTTGATTTTTTCTGTTCGCCTCCTTTCATCAAATAAGCATTTAACATAGGGGTCAAAGTCAGGGATACAAAGGCCGAAATTAAAACCGCAGCACCAATGACGACTCCAAATTCCCTAAATAAACGTCCTACAAAACCTTCCAGGAAAATTACAGGTAAAAACACTGCTGCTAATGTTACTGAAATCGAAATTACGGCATAAAATATCTCATTAGATCCTTTTATTGCGGCTTCAATTGGTGACATTCCTTCTTCTACTTTCTTGAAAATATTTTCGGTAACAACAATTCCGTCATCCACGACCAAACCTGTAGCCAATACAATAGCTAATAAGGTTAATACATTAATTGAAAATCCGAATAGCCACATGATAAAGAATGTAGCAATTAACGAAACCGGAATATCAATTAAAGGTCTGAACGCAATTGCCCAGTCCCTGAAAAATAAGTAAATAATAATGATAACCAGAATAATCGATATACCTAAAGTTTCTGCTACTTCTAATACTGATTTTTTTACGAAAATAGTATTGTCAAGGGCTATATTCAGCTTAATATCTTTTGGTAAATCCCTTTTTAAGGCTTCGTATTTTTTGTAAAATTCAGATGAAATATCCAAATAATTGGCTCCAGGCATAGGAACAATCGCTAAACCAATCATAGGAAGACCAGATTGAGTTAATTTTGTTTCGATATTTTCAGGCCCTAATTCAGCACTTCCAATATCGCTTAATCGAACAATTTTTTCTCCGTCTGTTCGAATAATAATATTGTTGAATTCTGCAGGTTTAGAAAGGTTTCCTATTGTTTTTACGGTAAGTTCGGTATTGTTTCCGGTTAATTTTCCAGAAGGCAATTCGACATTTTGGGCATTTAAGGCAGCCCTGACTTCAGCAACAGTACATCCATAAGCCGCTAATTTTACAGGATCAATCCACAAACGCATGGCATATCTTTTTTGTCCCCAAATCTGAACACCGCTTACGCCTGGAATAGTTTCTAAACGTTGTGAAATGACATTTTCAGCATAATCACTTAATTCAAGGGAACTTCGCGAATCGCTTTGAACAGTCATAGAGATGATCGCATCACTATCAGCATCGGCTTTTGAAACTACAGGAGGGGCATCAATATCTTGTGGTAAACTTCTGATTGCTTGCGAAACTTTATCACGAACGTCATTCGCAGCTTCCTCTAAGTCCTTATCCAGATTAAATTCTATAGTAATATTACTGCTTCCCTGATTACTGGAGGAAGTAATATTTCGGATCCCATCTATTGCATTTACTGCTTTTTCAAGCGGTTCGGTAATTTGCGATTCAATAATGTCAGAATTGGCTCCTGTGTAGTTGGTACGAATAGAAACCTGAGCCGGGTCAATTGAGGGAAATTCACGAACACCCAGAAAAGTATAACCAATGAAACCGAATAAAATAATCAAAAGATTCAGCACAATAGTTAAAACAGGTCTTCTTATACTTGTGGTTGATAAACTCATTATGTTTTATGATTTTAGCCTTTAAATTAGATTTCTAAAATTTTGACTTTATGACTTTAGACTTATTTTACTTTAACTTTTATTGGAGCATCATTTTTTAATGACATTACACCACTTGTTATCAGGGTGTCACCTTCTTTTAATCCTGATAGGATTAAAATTGAAGCATCTGTTCTTGTTGTAGCTTCAACCATTATCTCTTTAGCCTTTCCCATGTTAGATATAAAAACTTTTTTACCATTTTGTACTGGAACAATTGCCTCGGAAGGAACAACAATTGCATCTTTAATCGTCGTTAATGGAAGTTTTACTTCTGCAAAAGTTCCAGGAAAAAGCTTTCCATCGATGTTATCAGCAACAGCCCTAACTTGCAAAGTACGTGTGGCTACAGCAACTTCCGGTTCAATAGCATAAATTTTCGCATTGTAAACCTTATCAGAACCCGAAACCGTAAAATCTATTGAAGATCCTGATTTCACTTGTGAAGCATATTTTTCAGGAATAGAAAACGTAATTTTTAATTTCCCTGTATTGACTAATTTAGCTACTAAAATTGTTGGAGTAATATAAGTACCCGGAGAAATGGAACGCAAACCTATTTTTCCCGAGAAAGGAGCTTTTACAGAAGTTTTTGCAATCTGTGCCCTTATTAATTGTGTCTGAGCCTGCATGGAAGCATAATCTGCATTGGCAACATCAGATTCTTCCTGACTTATAGCTTCTTTTTGTAAAAGCAATTTGGCTCTTCTCTGGTTTTCAGCAGCAAGGCCTTCTTTGGTCTGTGCCTGTCTTAGCTGAGCACGTAATTCAATATCATTAACCTTAAAAAGGATTTGGCCCTTTTTTACATTAGTACCTTCAGAAAAGTAAATTCCTTCTACAATACCGGACACTTCGCTTCTAATTTCTATTTGTTCATTGGCTTCAACAGAACCTGACAGCGATAAATTATTATCAAACGTGGCTGTTTTTACAACAATTCCTTTCACAGTAGTCGGAGTATCTTTACCGCCAAACTTTTTAGATTCATCATTTTTGGCTTTGTTGGATGAAATCCTGTAAGCAATGAAGCCAACAATTCCGATTATTAGTAAGGCGTAGATGAGATTTTTTACTTTCATAAATAGAGGTAATTGTGTTTTATAATATCTTGTTTAGTAGGTGTACAAATTTAGCTTTTTGAATCGAAAACTTAAGATGTTGGCTATTATTTAACATTTGTATGTACAAGTATTATTAAACATGTTTTTAAGATTAATCTTGTTAGACATTGCTTTTGCTAAAAGGTTTAATTCAAAAGCTTTTTTAATATTAATTAGACAAATAACTATAACAAAAAAGCAATAAACATTTATTGTCTATTGCTTTAAAAAATGATTTGTTTTATGTTTACTTATGAGTTGCTAAACTGAAGATTGCTTAGGTTTTTATAAATTCCGTTTTCAAGATTTATTAATTCCTGATGCGTTCCTTCTTCAGTAATTTCGCCATTATCCAGAACTAAAATTTTGTCAGCGTTCCTGATTGTCGAAAGGCGGTGTGCAATAATAATACTTGTTCTTCCTTCCATTAAAACTTCTAAGGCTTCCTGAACCAGTTTTTCACTTTCACTGTCCAATGAAGATGTAGCTTCGTCTAAAATTAAAATACTTGGATTTTTAAGTAATGCTCTTGCAATGGCAATTCTCTGACGCTGGCCTCCTGATAATTTAACTCCGCGTTCCCCAACCAAAGTTTCGAATTTTTCAGGAAAACTTTCAACAAAATTCAATGCATTTGCCTGTTTTGCTGCGAGCATTATTTCTTCATCAGAAGCATCCGGTTTTCCATAAGCAATATTTTCTCTGATAGTTCCCCCAAATAATATAACATCCTGCGGAACGATACTCATATTGCCACGAAGATTTTCTAAATCGTAATCATAAATATTTTTTCCGTCAACCAAAATTTCACCAGATGTAATATCATAGAAACGCAATAGTAGTGAAGAAATAGTCGATTTTCCGGCACCACTTGGACCAACAATTGCAATTTTCTGACCAAATTCGGCCCTAAAGGTCACATTTTTCAGGACTTCAATTTCCTTACGGGAAGGGTAACTAAAAGCCACATTATTGAAAGCCACATTTCCTCTGATCTTTTCTAAAGGAGTTGTTTTTGGATTTGCATTGATTTCTTCGGGAGTTTCCTCTAATAATTCAAAAACACGTTCAGTTGCTCCAACCGCTTTTTGAATCTGTGCATACATTTCAGCTATTCCTCCAAAAGAAGCGCCTATAAAAGTGGTGTAAAGTACAAACGAAATCAAATCACCAACACCTTGAACTTCGCCTTTTATGGTTAAGGTAATTCCGTACCATACAACAGCAACAACACATCCAAAAAGGCATAAAATTATAAATGAAGCAAAATAACCTCTATATTGCCCCCCTTTAATAGCGATTTTGACAATTTCCCTGATTTTGTTTTTATAACGATTGATTTCATACCATTCATTGGCAAAAGCTTTTACATTACTTATTCCTTGCAGCGTTTCTTCGACAATTACCTGACTTTCGGCTACTTTGTCTTGTGTTTTTTTTCCGTATTTACGAATAAATCGTCCAAAAATCACTGCAGCAACAGCCACAATAGGAACTATTGCCAGCATCATCAAAGTTAGTTTTGGACTAATGCTTCCTAAGATTATAAAACCTCCGATAATTAATATAAACTGGCGTAAAAACTCGGCAATTGTAGTGGTAAAAGTATCTTGCAATTGAGATATATCAGCGCTGATTCTGCTATTTAATTCCCCAACACGCTTTTGAGCGTAAAATGACATGGGAAGTTTTACCAGATTCTCATATAATGCAAAACGAATATTGGATAAGGAATTTTCAGTGAAATTTACAAAAAGCGAAATTCTGAAAAAAGAGAATACTGCCTGTAAAACAAGAATTCCCATAAGAGCGATTGCAATTTCATTGGCTTTATCCAGGTCTTTATTGGTAACACAATCTACTAACATTCCCATTAATTTAGGAAAGGCAAGGGCAGTAGCACTGGTTAAGAGTAAGAAAATCAAACCTAAGAAAAATTTCCATTTATGGTTTTTAGCATATTTAAAAATCCGTAGTGCTTTTTGAAGAGAATTAGAGTCTAATTTAGCTTTTGGTAAATCATTTTCCTGAAATCTTGCCATTTGAATATATAATTAAGGTTTACAAATGTATAACTATAGGAAAAGAATACAAAGTATAATCAAAATTACCTTTAAGATTCTTTTAAACTAAATACAAACATTAACCCGTTGGGGGTAATTAAAAAATACTATATTTTGACGCGGATTTGACTGATTCGTTATCACCAAGACGCGGACAAAAACGGATTTTTTTAGATCCTAAATTTAAAATCAGTATAAATCTGCGTTTTTGCGGTAGCAAATCGGTGTCATCAGTGTTCTAAATTATACACGCTGCATTTTAAAAATACAATTGCACCCAACGGGTAACATTAGTATTATTGATTCAAGAAGCTGAAATATAGATTAATAATAAAAATTGCTAAAAATATTTGACATTTTTTCTAAATCTGTTTGCAAATATAAATTCTAGCTGTATATTTGCACACCTTTAATAAAAGGGCGATTAGCTCAGCTGGTTCAGAGCACCTCGTTTACACCGAGGGGGTCGGGGGTTCGAACCCCTCATCGCCCACAAAAAAACTCCTTAAGAAATTAAGGAGTTTTTTTATTACTAAGACTTGCCTAATTTACATATAGTTTTAAAAATACATTTGAAGCGTTATAAAATATAAACCCTTTTTAACTTAAAAAGATTATAAATAGTAAGAGCCTGCTTATTATTTTTGGCAGAGTTGAGATTAATTAAAAAAGATACAGTCAAGAAATTGGAATAAAGAATCTGTTTTTTTCCAAAACATTCATTCAGTTGGTTTCTGACTATTTTCATTTTTTCTTCATTCCTTTTTTTTTCAAAAAATAAAACTTGGTTTATAATTGGAATAAACATTGTTTAAAATGGAATTCTGAGAATTTTCACAACATTAGAATGAGAACTGTTAAATATTATGAATTCAGCTAAAAATAAATTATTATAAAAATGCGAAATTTCAAAATATATGTTAAACATTATTTTTCGCGTTAAATTAAAGTTAATTTATGCTTGGATTTTTAGTTTTTAATCGATACTTTTGGTAAGTAAATATTGAAATGGTGTTGTTATATCTGAAATAGATGATGTTATAATTTAATTTTAATCATATTAGTAGTGTTATTTAATATGATTTTAAAATGTTTATTAAATTATAGTATTATTGTCTAATCATTTTCCTCACTATAATAATTTTTACAAAAAAATATTGCCCCCAATATTACTATTACTACTATCGAACCTACTATTAATTTAAATTTTTAATCATTGAAACTAAAATTTAATCTGGTACTTACTATCCTTGTGAGTCTAATGTTCCTGTACCCCTTAATTTCTATGTCACAAGTTGCCAATCTATATGCAGGTATAGAAATTGGAAGCAAAGGAATAAAAATGTCTGTTCTGAATGTTACCAATATTAAAAAAGGAAATTATACAATTTTATCCTATTGGTCTGAAAATGTTGGAATAGCAAAAAGTATTTCAATTGATGGTAATCTTTCACAAGAAGATATGAATAAAGCAACGATGGTTGTTACTAATAATTTAAGTAAAATTAAAAAAGATTTTACTGTGCCTGACGAGAATATTTTTATAGTAGGATCATCAGGCGTGGCTATGGCAAAGAATACAAAAGAATTAATTGATAAAATTAAAGTTGCTACGAATAAAGACATGGAATTTATCGATGTTCAAAGTGAAGGCAAAATGTTGTTGAAAGGATGTATACCACCAGTTGATTATAAAAACTCAATGGTTTTGGATATTGGTGGAGGAAATACAAAAGGTGGTTATGTGGATGTAAGAAATAGTGAAAATTTCGTCTTTTTCCCATTAAGTCTAAGTTACGGAACTATCACACTTACTGAAGCCGTAATAAAAGAAACTAAAGATAAGGGAATATCAGAATATAATGAGAAATCTTTTGGATTCTTACCCATTTTGAGAGGTCAGGTTAATAAAATGTATGGGATGAGTCCTGAAGCATTAGAAAAAGAAAAGGTTTTTATGTCTGGTGGTGCAGTTTGGGCTTTCTATACTTTGTATAACGGTGCTGCAATGGAGAATTTTAATAAATTTAATTTAGAAGATGTTATTTATTATGATGCTGTTTTAAAAAATAATTTTAAAAAATATGAAGATTTAGCCAAAACAGACAAAGAAGCAGAGAAAGTTTTGAAAACGTATTCACAAAAATATCTAATTTCTGCAAGTAATATTTTACTCGTATGTCTTGAAGCAATTCCAGGTATTAACGATAAAAAACTCTACTTTGCGAAAGAAGGTCAAATAGCCTGGCTAGTGTCATACATTGCTGACAGGTCTAAAAATGTAAAGAAAATTTACTAAAATGTTTTTTATTTAGCCCCCCATTTCAATAAAGGATAATCCCAAATCATCCTTTATTGATTAAAAAAACAGACATAATGAAAAGTTATTTTACTACCTACATCAATAACTTCAAAGGATTTTCCCGAGAAATATGGGTTTTAACATTTATTACCTATATAAATCGAGCCGGTGCAATGGTAATGCCATTCATGACAAAATATTTACATGAAAGTTTTGATTTTAGTCTTACAGAAATTGGCTGGATGATGGCCTGCATTGGTTTTGGATCTTTATTTGGTTCCTGGATTGGCGGAAAATTTACTGATAAAATCGGATTTTATACCATTATGCTAGTAAGTCTTTTTCTAACTGGCTTTGGGCTGATAGCTATCTTATTTTTATACGATTTTGCTGAAATTTGTATCGGACTATTTTTAATTACCACATTCGCGGACATGTATAAACCTGCAATGTATGTCGCGGTTTCAAATTTCTCAACAAAACACAACAGAACCAGAGCGCTAACATTAGTAAGATTGGCAGTAAATTTAGGAATTGTTTCCGGACCTGTTATAGCAGGATTGCTAATTACAAGAAATAATTATGATTACCTCTTTTGGATCGATGGACTTACGTGTGTTCTCTCAATTTCTATTTTTATGTTACTTATTGACGAGAGCAAATTCTATAAAGCCAGAAAGCGAATTCAAATGAAAAATAAAACAATTGCGACGAATTATAAATCTGTCGGAAACGACAAAAATTTCATTATTTTTTTACTAGCCAGCTTTTTGACAGCATTTTTATTTTTCCAATTATTTACCACAATACCACTATATAATACAGAGAAATTGAATCTTGACCAGTTTGAAATAGGGTTGTTATTAGCATTAAACGGTCTGGTGATATTTCTTTTTGAAATGCCTTTAATAGGATATTTAGAAAGAAAAGGATCTCTCGCTACCAAAATTATATTGCTGGGATCTGTATTCATGGCATCAGGATTTTTTTGTCTGATATTCACCAAATCAATAGTCGGTTTAGTAACTAGTATCATTTTAATTACCATTGGACAGGTGCTGTTATTTTCATTCTCCAATACTTTCGCTTTTAACCGCGCTATCAAAGGACATGAAGGAAGATATATGGCAATGTACGCAATGAGTTTTAGTGCAGCACAAATACTAAGTCCCAAAATAAGTTTTAGTATAATAGAAAGTTTTAGCTATTTCTCAAATTGGTTATTAATGGGAGGAATAGGATTGGTCGGAATATCTCTTTACTATAAACTGGATAAAAACATTAAATTTGAATCTATTCCAAAAGATATAAAGAATGCAAATGTTTAAATTTCAATATTTTTTTAATACAAATATCAATATCTAAAATAGATCATGTCTAAAAAAAGAGTTAAAAATAAAAATACCTTAAGTTTTAAAATTTTAATTATTTTGTTAAGTTTTGTAGTGCTGGGCTGTCTGTTTTATATTTATAAAATGTCTGACCGGACTAAACATTTAATCATATCGCTTAGAGAAGAAAAGTCATTGATATTAAGAGATTTAGAAAAATCTAATTTTGTTTTGAGTGAGGCTATAGATGATAAGACAGCTTTAAATAGCAAATTAGTTTCAGAGCAGTTAAAAGTAAAGAAATTAATGATAGAAATTAAGAATAACAATTTAACCTTAAGTCAAATTGTTGAATTAAAAAAAGATGCCAGCAATGTTAACGAAAGGATTAATGTATTAATTAAGGAGCTAAATTATTACAAAAAAAAAGCGGATAGCACAATTGTTATTTTAGATAAGCAAAAAACTATTTTAGATAAGCAAAAGAGTATAAATGACACACTAAAAAACTATAATAAATCTTTATCAAAGAAAGTAACAGAAGCATCAAAATTATATTATTATGACTTGGATGTCAAAGCTTATAAGCGTAAAAGTTCAGGAAAAAAAGTGGAAACAGAACGGTCAAATAAAACCGATATTTTAAAGGTAAGTTTTTCAATTGCAGAAAATCCTCTTGTTAAAGCCACTGATAATACACTTTTTATTCAAATTATAGACAGTAAAAATCAAGTTATAGGCGAAAGAAGAACCAAAAATTTTGGAAATAAATCATTAACGTACAGTTTAGCATCAATAGTAAAATATAAAAATAAAACAATAAAAATTGAAGAGGAGCTGGCAGTTACAAATTTAGAGGAAGGGTTGTTTTATGTAAAAATATTTGACCAGTCGAATGTAATCTTAAAAACGACTCTTAATTTATTATAATTAAATATATCTGCGTGTTGAATGTTTAAATGACCTATTGAGCATCAGAATTATTAATTAAAGAAGCAATTTTTAGTTCATTATCAATCTTTACATTAGTTATCTAAAACTTTTCCTGAGCCAATTTCCGTAAACAGAGTTATATCATTAATAATCTGCTCTATACATTGTGTACATTTTACAGTTGTCTTAAAAGAAAATATAAATGTATTTATTTTGATTGAAGCAAGGCATTACTTAAGGAATCAAAGATTCGCTTTCTATTAAACACCTAACTATTATGGCAGAGCCAAGCATTTTATCAATTTCATTAGAGGAATTATATTTTTACTACATTTGATTAAATATTGTTTTGATGGAAGGCTTTATTGCTTAAAAACCAAAATTTTAAAACCCAAATTTTAAAAATGAAAAAAAAACTAATAACTCTTTTATTTGTATTTACTGTTGTAAATATGTTTGGGCAAACGCCAGCTTCATCAAAGCCTAATATTAAAAATACAGATTTATCACTTCCTGATGTGGTCTCTAATAAACTGATAAAACCAGTTACAAGCGTTCCATTAGATAAAGCTTTAATCCTGATTTATGATTATGACGGTACACTTTTCGCATTTGATTTAGAATCTGAAACAATTGCCTGGAGTGTAAAAGCTACAGATTCATTTACTGAAATGTGCGCAAATGCAGTTATGCTGCATGATGGAGTTGTGTACGTTCCTTTTATCAACGGAGAAATTTTTGCGATAGATAATCAAACAGGCGATATTTTCTGGAAATCAAGATTAGGAAATATTAAAGATCAAATTGTACTAAAAAATCAAATTCCAATTATAAATGATGGCAAACTGTTTATCAATACCCAAAGTCCAAACAATAACATCTATGCTCTTGATACAAAAGATGGGAGTTTAATATGGAAATACCAGTTAGATGCTACAAATAACGATATTCCGGTTCTGAATTTTGATAATAAAATTTTTACCCAAAGTGCTTCTAATGTCTATAGTTTTGAAGCCAATACAGGGAAACTTCTTAGCCAAAAAAGTTTTGAGCAAGGTATATCCGGAAAACCTGTAACCGATGGTGAAAATGTATTTATAGCAAATGAAAAAGATGTACTATTTGCCTTAAGTCGAGATAAACTGGATATTTTATGGCAATTTAAATTAGATGAAAATCAACATAGCATTAGAGAACGTATATTTTGCAAAGAGAATAAAGTATATTTTGCAGCACAAGGACCGGAAGTTTCTTCTATATATGCTGTTGATTCAAAAACAGGAATTCAGATTTGGAAAACTGACTTTAAAGATGATAATATAGAATACATCATTGAGGAAAGTAATAATGTTTGGGGATATACCCGTAAAGGAAAACTTTTTCAATTAGATATGAACAATGGTGAAATAGCATTCGAAATAAAACTAATAACCAAGCCTATTTCAAATATTGAATTTGCTGATGATGATTTCCTTTTTTATTATTCTGATGCTGCTTTAATTCAATTTGAATTTAAAACAAATGACGAAACCGAAATGTATCTGCGAACCTCTATTAAGGATGACGCCTATAGCGCATATATAAAAATAATTCGATAATAAGAATTTGGTTATTATACCAATAAAAAAAGCTGTTTCAACAAAAAAATGAGTTCTCAAATATGATTGTTCCATAACAATAGCGTAAAACAACTTTGTTTTTTAATATCTAAAATTGCAGTTATTTACAAAACAGATAACTGACAGTATGATTTCACATAATTCTTTCCGATATAAAAAAACTTGTTTCATTTATTCCTTTATTTTATCATTCTTATTTTTTAATACCGGAATAGTAATTGCTCAAAACAAAACTAATCTCGAAAATGTGCAGGTTGCTTTTTTATCTGATGTGCATTTTCAGGATTTATTTGGAAAATTTTCAGACAATGATTATCGTGGCATTAAAAATCCCAAAACAGGAAAATATACTTTATTGAGAACAATGGCTTCCCAACTACATTCGACGCGAATTTTTAATGAAAACTATTTTGCTTTTATTGCCGCTTTGGAGGATATAGCAAAGCGAAAAATAAAATATGTAGCACTTCCGGGAGATTATACAGATGACGGCCAGCCAATTCACGTTAATGGATTAGAAAAAATCCTGGATCATTACCGAAAAAAATACAATATAGAATTTTTTATAACCACAGGAAATCATGATCCGGTTGGCCCTTTTGCACAAGAATCAGGAAAAGAAGATTTTCTTGGTACAGGAGGTAAAAGTCAGCCAATTTACAGTGAGACTGACTTGTATAAACCCAATTTAGCTATCGAAAATCCGGTTGTTGTAACTTCTGATATTGCCAAAATGGGATATTTGGGAATCACAGATAACTTAAAGAATTTTGGCTTTTATCCGAATAAAAAACACAAATTCTGGGCAACACCTTTTTCAAATTATACAAGTCACAATTATAGTTTTGAAAAAGCTTCACAAGCTGCTTTACTGACAAACAGAATTTATGAAGTTGCTCCGGGATATGAAGTACCAGACGTAAGTTATGTTGTAGAACCAATTGAAGGTTTATGGTTGATGGCGATTGATGGAAATGTTTATATTCCGAAGAAAAATGCGAGTACAGATACTAAAGATTCTAAAAATTATTCGGAAGCCAGTACAGGTTACAATAATGTGCTTTCGAATAAAAAGCATCTCATAAAATGGGTCGAAGATATTTCGGCACAAGCTAAAAATCAAGGAAAAACGTTGGTAGCTTTCAGTCATTTTCCGATGATTGATTTTAATGATGACGCTTCCGCAGAAATAAAAGAGTTACTTGGAGACAACAAATGGCAGTTGAATCGTGTTCCTGTCGAAGAAGTTGCGCAGGTTTTTGCCGATGCGGGGTTGAAGATTCATTTTGGCGGTCACATGCACATTAATGATACCGGAATCCGCACGACGGAAAAAGGAAATACCTTGGTCAATATTCAGACACCATCTTTGGCGGCTTACATTCCGGCTTATAAATTACTGACGATTAAAAAAGATAATTTGGTTGATATTCAAACCATAACTATCGACAATGTTCCGCGATACGACGAACTTTTTGATTTATATAAAATGGAATATCAATTTTTGGAAAAACAGAAAAGCAAAGATATTTGGAAAATTGCTATTTTGAAAACCAAAAATTATCATGATTTTACCGATTTTCATTTAAAGGAGCTAGTTCGTTTGCGATTTTTATCTGATGACTGGCCTTCCAGTTTCAAAGATTTTTTTCTGAATATTTCGGGTGAAGATTTACTGGTGTTGGCCAATATAAATTCAGATAAGAATTTTGATGTTCTATTGAAAAACAGAGCGAGCAGGGAGTGGACTGAATCCAGAATCAAAACTGAAAAGTTTTTAGCAACCCAGCATATTAAACTGGAAGATTTTAATTGGACAGGTTATGATTTCCTGGTTGATTTTTATCGTTTCAGAAGTGCCGATGAATTAGCTATGGCTGATGTTGGAGAAATAAGAGCCAGACAATATAAAGTGTTGTCCCAAATATTCTTCGAAAATGATAAAGAAGATCTAAAAGAAAAACCTTTGAAGAACCAATTTCGTCTTTTTCTAATCATCTTCAATAAATTCATGCACGAAGTTCCTGCATATCATTTTACTGTTGACTTAAAAACAGGAGAAATAAAGAGTTTAAAATAAGCTTATTTATTTCAGGTTTCATTTTTTGAAACCTGAAATAAATAAAAAAAAAACTATTTTCCTCCATTTACAGGATTTGAACGAACATAAGTTCCATCATCATATTTAATCTGATATGGAGAATTAAAAAACGTACTTGGTAAATAATAATCGGTTGTAATGATTTGTGCGCCTGATTTTTTGGCAGCTTCAAAATGAGAGTAATCATTTTTGCGGGCTTCTTTCGTATCAGAATCAGCTCTGGTTCTTATGATATATCCTTTTTTAACTAAACCAGCAATTTCAGGATCTTCAGCATTGTTTCTGAATAAAGTTGCCGCTTCCGGTTTTCCAGGTTCAGCATTAATGAAAACGGCACGGCCTTTTAGTGACGGATGATTCAAAGCATACAAATCTCTTTTAGCTCCGTTGTTATCCAAAATAAATAAAAATTTACCTTTTGCTTTTTCAACTGTTGGCCAATTATTGTTTAAAACAGCTTCTTCAAGCGTTTTATATTTTCCCCTCACCATATCAGGCGTGATGATTTTATTTCCTAAACCTTTACGAAGTTCTTTATCTAAAGCATCGAACAATTCAGGCGTGAATTTCTCTCCTTTTGTACCTAAGAAACTATCATCATCTTTTGGTTCAAGAGTAATAAAAACCGGAACGTGATCAGGATTGGCGTCTGACCATTTTTTTAGTTCGGCAAGACAACCCTGAAGCGTGTAACACGAAGTCCTGAAATCGATATCAATCATATGAAAAACTTTAAAACCCGGTTTTTTCATTTCACCATTTGTATCGTAAGCTTCATTAGATTTTGCAAGATCCAAACCTTTTGGATGCGCATATTTTCCACCTTTAACATCGCCCTGAACATCAATTTCAAGATTTCGCAAACCTTTATTTAATTGTTCTGTAATGCTGATGTGCGTGTATTGTAAACCTTTTAAAGAACGAGAAGTATCTTTTGCCTGAATGACATTATATAAATCGGTTTCAATTGCGTGACGGTAACTGTTGTGCGATCCAATAACCTGCAATTGATTTATTTTTAAATCATCACTTTGTGCATTCGAAATGTTTGTTAACGCTGTAGTAATTAAAAATGTAAACAGAATTCGTTTCATAGATTTTTGTAATAGGAATTAATAAAATTGGAAGGAGACGAGACAAGTGAACTTTAGTCTTTTGCGAGTTAACTAAATTAAAAACTGAATCTGATATTTATGTTAGATCAAGAAAAAGAAATCGCAAAACAATGGTCAATTTTTGTTTAAATAGTAGTAGAAAAACACCAAAAAGACTGATTCCTTAATTTAAATATAACCTTCAGAAAAAAAACAATGGTATTACATTTCATTATTTTACATCATTAAATACTTCTGTAAAAAACCTATGAATAATCCTGAAATTTTTGAGGAAACTTATACGCAATACTGGAAAAAGTTAACAGCTTTTTCGTATACGATGACTCAGGATAATGATTTGGCTCAGAACATTGTTCAGGACGTTTTTATTGATTTGTGGGAAAGAAAAGAACAGATCAATATAAGCGCAATTGAACCTTATTTGTTTAGGGCAGTAAAAAATCAGGTTTTCAAACATTACCAAAATAACCGATTTGACAAGACGATTCTCGAAGATAAATTTGAAGATTACGTAATCGATCATTTTGCGACAATCGACCCTGAAGTAATGGATTTACTTTATTCCTTATTAGATAAACTTCCGGAAAAAAGAAAAGAAGTTTTACTGATGTACAAAATGCAGGATATGACGATTGATCAGATTGCGGATGAACTCGGAATTTCGAAGCAAACGGTTAAAAATCAAATTTCTTCCGGATTAAAACAATTGCGTGAAGGCTTGAAAGAACTGGCCTGGATGGCTCCATTTGTAATTTTACATCAAAATTTTTAACATAACTTTCTGTTCACGTTTTCATAATATTTCCGGATAGTACGATTTCAATTTTCTGGTACTTACTTGTAATAATAAGTAGCATGATAAAAAGAATCAAACATAGCCTGGAACATCTTCTTTATAAAAGTTCCCGCAATAAAACATCAGAAGCAGAGGAAAATCTTTTGAATGATTTTGCTTTAAGTGAATATAAGAAATCAAATTGGGACAATGTTTCAATGGGAAACTCAAATGAAGTTTCTAAAAATATATATGAAGGAATTCAACTTCGAATGGAGAAAAAGAACATCTTCAAACCGTACTTAAAATATATAGCAGCTGCCAGTATTCTTTTTCTTGTTGGTTTAGGATTTTTATTTCAACCAGGTGTTGCAAACGAAAAGCAACTCACATTTAAAACATCAGATGTCCCCAAATCTATCCAATTAAGTGATGGCTCGGAAATTTATCTGGCAGCAAATTCATTATTTCAATATCCTGAAAAATTTATTGGAGAAGAAAGAAAAGTTTCACTGTTAAAAGGAAATGCATTTTTTGAAGTTTCCAAAGACAAAAAACATCCTTTTGTTATTCAGTCAGGAGAAATCAAAACGAGGGTTTTGGGAACCTCATTCCACATTCAGTTATCGAAATCAAAATGCGAAGTAATTGTCGTAACCGGAAAAGTAAATGTTACTGTCAAAGAGCAAAGTGTCGATTTGGTTCCGAATGAAGAAGCCCTGTTTTCAGGCAAAAAACTAACAAAACTTCCTGTCGATAACTCCTTGCTGATTAATTGGTATGCTTCTGATATTACTTTGAATGAAGCTACTTTACAACAAGTAATAACCATTTTGCAATACAAATACGGAGTAACATTCAGGTTTGAAAATAAATCTGTTTTAACTACTCCGGTAACAGTATTCATTGAAAAAAAGGCTTCGCTTGAGAGTGTTTTGAAACAAATAAATTATATCACCAACCTAAATTTTGATGTATATGACGAGATAGTAAAAGTGAACTAATGTCTAAAAAAAGCAGTTGCTGAGAACAACTGCGAATAATAATTAAGTATCGAAAACCAATAACTTAAATCATGTATTTTAAACGAATCAATCTAAATCTTCTAAAGGGAATTTTCTTTTTAGCCTTACTATTACTGACCTTTCAAAGTGGTTATAGTAGAATCAATTACAAAAAATTAAATGCAAACAATAAAATAGAAAAAGCAACACTGGTTTCTATTTTTTCAAAATTAAGCCAGCAGACAGATTATAAATTCAGTTATGGTCAGGCTATTATTGCTGATAATAAAGTATATACCATAAATAATGCAAATGAATCTGTAAATTTAATTTTAAGCGATCTTTCTAAAAAGGCAAATTTCAATTACAATATTAACGGTAAATTGGTTTTGATTCAGAAGGTAGTTACTGTAAATACTAATGAACTAGTAGATAAAATTAAAGTAAAAGGAAAAATTGTTGATGAAAATGGCGTGCCAATGCCGGGTGTAACAATTTTAGAAGCTACGACTAAAAATGCTGCCGTAACTAATTTTGATGGTGAATTTGAACTTTCGGTTACTGAAGGAAGCAGTCTTGAGGTTTCTTATTTAGGATATAACAAGAAAACAGTTGCTGCACAAAAGAATTTCATGACTATTCAATTGGAGCCAAATACTTCTGAATTAAGTGAAGTTTTGGTTGTAGGTTACGGTAAACAGTCCAAAAAAGACGTAACCGGAGCTGTAACACAATTAGAAGCTTCGAATTTTAAACAAGGAGTAAATGTTTCTGTAGATAATTTACTTCAGGGAAAAGTGGCTGGTGTTCGAGTGGTTAGTACAAGCGGAGAACCCGGAGCAGGAGTAAACGTTACAATTCGCGGAGTTGGATCGATCAGAAGCGGTAGTACGCCTTTGTTTGTGGTTGACGGTTTGCCTTTGTCTAATGATGATGTAAGCCCAAGCGGAACTAATGTTGGTTTTGGAGCTTCAACAGCTAAAAACCCGTTAAACTTTTTAAATACAAGTGACATCGAGTCAATTACTATTTTAAAAGATGCATCTGCTGCGGCTATTTACGGAGCGAGAGGATCTAATGGAGTTGTATTGGTAACTACCAAAAAAGGATCAAAAGGAGAGGGAACATTGACTTTTGATTCATATTTAGGAATTGCAACAGTAGCTAATAAACTTGATGTTTTAAGTGCTGGTGAATATAGAAAGGCGATTACAGATCCTGCTTTTGACCATGGTGGAAACACAGACTGGCAGGATGTTATTTACAGATCAGCTATTACTACAAACCATTCTTTATCTTTTGCAAAACAGACAGAATCAGGTAATTATTATGCGTCTGTAGCTCAAATGGATCAGGAAGGAATTATTCGTAACAGTAATTTCAAGCGTCTTTCGGGTAGAATTAATGCCGCTGAATCATTTTTGGATAACAAACGTTTAAAATTAAAAGTCAATCTTACAGCAAGTCAAACCACAGATGACGGAGTTCCTACAAGTGATGACGGTGGCTCTAACGGACAATTGATCGTGCATACCTTGATGGCAAACCCAACAAGATCTGTTTTTGATGCTAACGGAAAGTATACCAACTTTAACATGAATGCGCATTATAATCCTGCTTACTTATTGAGTATTTATGAGGATCAAACGCGTACATTAAGAGTTTTGGGAAACTTAGAAGCTTCTTTCAGAATCATTGACGGATTAGAGTATAAGCTAAATATTGGTTTGGATCGTTCTACGGCAGAGAGAAATACAACTATTTATCCAAACTTGACTGATTTAAGTAAAATAGGAAGATATGTTCAGAATAATCTTGATTCAAAGAACTCATTAGTTGAGCATTATTTGACATACAACCTATTATTGGATAAACATAAATTCGAAGTTTTGGGAGGTTTCTCTTATCAAAAGTTTGAAAGATCGGGTACAAGTTTTAGTATTGAAGGTATTACTGAACAAGGGGTCGGTGTAAAACCGGAAATCAACCCTGGTTTTAAAGGAATATTGCCTGTACTTTCCGGTTATGCGCAGGAAAATGAACTGCAATCTTATTTTGGAAGACTGAATTATACTTTCAACGAAAAATACCTTTTAACAGCCTCGATGAGAGCAGACGGTTCGACTCGTTTTGGTGATAATAACAAATACGGTTACTTTCCTTCATTTGCTTTAGGCTGGAATATTTCTAAAGAAAGTTTCCTTGAAAATGTTACGGCTGTAAATAATTTAAAATTAAGAGCAAGTTGGGGACAGACAGGAAATCAGGAAGTTGATAATAAAATTACAAAAGCAAGTTATTCTTTATCAGGTGCTGACGGATATTATTTGTATGATGATTTGAATTTGGTAAATGGAGTTTCTGTAGTCAGAACACCAAATCCTGAATTAAAATGGGAGGTTGTTACACAATACAATCTTGGTTTGGACTTTAGTTTATGGAATGACAAATTGTACGGAACTTTTGATTATTTCAACAAAACAACTGCTGATGCGATTTTAAGTATTCCTTCGCCTACATTAAGTCCAACAGCGTTTATTTGGACAAATATTAACCAGGGTAAAATCATTAATAAGGGTTTTGAGTTTATGTTGGGTACAAAAATGATTGAAACTAAAGATTTTTCTTGGAATGTTGATGTTAACGGAGCAACATTAAGCAATAAAATTAAAGATTTACCGGTTTCGGAAATCTTGACAGGAACTATATCAGGACCCGGGCAATCAGGAGTGAATGCCAATATATACAAAAGTGGTTACGCAGCAGGTTCATTCTATTTGAGAGAGCATATTGGTTTTGATGCTAATGGAGCAAATGTTTTTAAAGATCAAAACGGAGATGGCGTAATTGACAATAGCGACAGAATTATTATTGAAGGAGCGCTGCCTACTTTTTACTACGGATTTAATAGTGATATGAAATATAAAAACTTTAGTTTTTCATTCTCAATCATTGGACAGACAGGTGGTTATTTGTTAAACAATACAGGATTAAACGCCTTAAACATCAACAATCTGGCTTCTGACAGAAATGTTGCCTCAGGTTACTACGAATCTGGTGCTAATGCTTCAAATGCACCGGTTTTATCTACTTTGTTTTTAGAGAAATCAGATTTTATCAGATTGAACACAGCTCGTATCGGATATAATTTTGAATTAAAAAACGTAAGCTGGCTAAACGGTTTAACATTGTATGTAACAGGTCAGAACCTAATTACAATAACAAATTATTCAGGATACGATCCGTTAATTAACAGTCCGAAATCAAACGGAGGAAACCAATCCATAGGTATTGATTACGCTAGTTATCCAACTTCCAGAACGTTCAGTTTTGGTGCAACTTTAAAATTATAATTATGAAGACAAAGACATTTTTTAGCATAAAAATCATAACATTATTTTCTTTTATTTTTCTATTAAACAGCTGTACGGATTTAGACGAAGTTGTTTTGGATGAAAATCTGGGAAACGCGACTTCAGATCCTGCAGGTTCACTTGCTGCAGCTTATGACAGGCTTGGAGACGGAACTTTTACAGATCACGGAGCTGTTTTTGCCATGCAGGAATACAGTACAGATGAGGCTATTTTACCAACTCGCGGAAGTGATTGGGGAGATGGTGGAAAATGGAGAGATATGCATGAATTTACCTGGAGATCTGACAATCCTGTTATTGTCAGCAACTGGGATTTATTGACAAACGGAATTACGCGTTCTCTAACAGCAATTCAGTCTGTAGAAAATAGCACTATTCCGGAAAAGACATTGTTTTTGGCAGAAGCAAAAGCCCTTTTGGCGTATTACACATATACCACATTAGATCTGTACGGACAAGCACCATACAGAGATCCAATGAACACGAAAGCTCCTTTGCAAATATTGAAAGCTGATACTCAAATTGATCAGTTGATTAAAGATGTAGAAGCTTTAGTACCTGATTTGGCTGACATTGGTGCACAAAGAACACACCATGGGAGATTCACAAAACAAGCTGCGTACGCTTTTTTAAGTACGATGTATCTGAATCGTGCGGTATTTAAAGATCGTTATAATGCGGCTTCCAATTTCAATTTTACTGAAGCTGCTGTAGCCGGAAGTACAGGAACAGATATGGATCGTGTCATTTATTATACCTCTTTATTAATTGATTCAGGAAAGTATAGTCTTGAAAGCGATTATTTCAAAAATTTTGCTAGGGATAATACTAATGGAAAAGAACTTATTTTTGCGATATCCCAAAAAATCGACTATATCCGTAATGGTTCTAACAGTTTCGCTTATGTATCCATGGAGCGTAATCAAAGAACATCTGCAGCAAACAGGGGAACAAACGCATCATGTACAACTCCGGAGTTCTATGCAACCTGGGATGGTAATCATGATGACCCTAGATTTCAGCAACATTACCAATATGCTGATGGTACCTGGTTTATGAATGATGGTACAGATGTAAGCGTTCCGGCAACAAACATCATTCCTAAAAGTGATAATTTACCATGGTTTCATTTTAACAGAGGAATTCAGGCCGGGCTTCAGTATGGACCGATATTATTGCCTTCAGGATCTTTAGAAATGATAGGAGGACGTATTAAGGTTTCTCCTTTGTATATGGAAAAAAGCACAACAACAAGAATGGATTTTACACCATCCTTAACTTTTAAAAATCCTGCTCAGGCTGTTTTTGCTCAAAATGAAATCAATCAGGGAGCTCGTGTTTTTAAATATGAATTTGATGCAGAAGAAGGAAATGGTTCTAGTAATGTTGATATTCCTTTATTCCGTTTAGGTGGAGTTTATGCTATGAGAGCTGAGGCCTATTTTAGAAAAGGAAGTACAGGTGCAGCTATGGATGATTTGAACAAATTGCGTACGAGCAGAAAAAGAGAATCTTTATACGGAAACGCTCCCGGAAAAGTGATTCTAACTTTAGATTCACAGCAATTATACAAAGAATTAGGTTTCGAATTGTACTGGGAATTACAAAGAAGACCCCAAAGTATCCGTTTTGGTAAATTTGATTTGCCTGGAACAGCAAAATCAGCGTCTGAACCTACCAGAAGATTTTTTCCAATTCCACAAACCGTTATAGACCAAAAAGTTTTCAAACAAAATTTAGGATACAATTAAGTTTTTGTGTTTGTTTTTTTACAAAGTGTCTGCTTCTTCCCGGGAGCAGGCTTTTGTTTTTTTATTAAAACCTATTTCATTAAAATTTTAATCAGGTTAATTGTTCCAATCTGATAAGTCACCATTAATAACTATTTTTTCGCTTATTTTATAAACTGGAATTGTTTGTCACTGCATTACATAGAACAGATCAAACATAGAAAAATAGATAATTAAATTAGCTTTCATAACGTTTATGGATTGAAATGCAAAAATAGTGAATAATGGATTTTGCAGGTTAGTTTCAAAACAGAATTGTAAAATTTTTAAAAAATTGATACGATTGTTTACTTTTGTTGGAGATTGGTCTTGTTTTAAAAGACTGTTATATATAATTAGTAAATTAATGAAAAAACATCTTATCGCTTTTACACTCTTTTTAATTTGTGTTATAGCTAATGCACAAGGACTTCTTAATAAATCTGCAACAGTTTTTACACTTCAGGACACATTACGTGGTAGTATTACGAAGGAAAGAATTTGGTGGGATTTAAAATATTATCATTTGGATGTAAAAGTAAATCCTTCTGACAAAACCATTACTGGTACTAATAAAATCCGTTATACTGTTCTTAATCAATACAATATAATGCAAATTGACCTGCAGGAACCTATGCAGATATATAAAGTAACACAGGAGGGGGAAAACCTGAAATTTAAAAGAAACGGAAATGTATTTTTTATTGATTTGGAAGCAGCTCAGAAAATTGGGGAAACAAAAGAGATTGTGATTTCGTTTGGAGGTAAACCTAAAGAAGCACTCAGACCGCCATGGGATGGTGGAATAACCTGGAAAAAAGATAAAAACGGAAACGATTTCATAGCTTCAACCTGTCAAGGTTTAGGAGCAAGTGTCTGGTGGCCATGTAAAGATCATATGTATGATGAAGTCGAAAATATGCTAATCAGCGTAAATGTTCCCGGACATTTGACTGATGTTTCAAATGGAAGATTGCAGAGTATTAAAAAAGAAAAGGACGGAACCAAAACCTTTAATTGGTATGTGGCCAATCCAATCAACAATTATGGTGTGAATATTAATGTTGGTGATTATGTTAATTTTTCGGAGAAATACAAGGGCGAAAAAGGTGATTTAGATTGCAGTTATTATGTTCTGAGAGATAATCTTGCAGTTGCTAAAGAACATTTTAAAGAAGTACCCAAAATGCTTAAAGCATTTGAAAACTGGTTTGGACCTTATCCATTTTACGAAGATAGTTATAAATTGGTTGAAGCTCCTTATTTAGGAATGGAACATCAAAGCAGTGTAACTTACGGAAATCAGTATAAAAATGGATATTTAGGCAAGGATTTAAGTGGAACAGGCTGGGGTTTAAAATTTGATTTTATTATTGTTCACGAATCTGGTCACGAGTGGTTTGCCAATAATATTACTTACAAGGATATAGCCGATATGTGGATTCACGAAAGTTTTACCAATTACTCGGAAAGCCTTTTTGTTGAATATTATTATGGAAAAGAAGCAGGAGCAGAATATGTAAGAGGCTGCCGTAAGCAAATTGATAATGACAAAACAATTATTGGATATTATGATGTAAATATTGAAGGTTCGGGTGATATGTACCCAAAAGGAGCCAATATGCTGCACACCATCCGTCAGATTTTGAATGATGATGCAAAATGGAAGTCGGTTTTGAGAGGTTTAAACAAAACTTTTTATCATCAAACTGTAACTACAAAACAAATTGAGGACTATATGAGTACTGAAACAGGTATTGATTTGAGTAAAGTTTTTAATCAATATTTACGAACAACCCAGATTCCAACGCTTGAATATTTTTTTAAAGACGGACGTTTTGAATATCGCTGGGCAAATTGTGTAGCTAATTTTGATATGCCCTTAAAAGTGAAGTTAAACGATGTAGATACAGTATTGAAGCCAACCCAGGAATGGAAAAAGCAAAAAATAACTACGGTGAATCCGATATTAGAAGTCGATAAAGATTTTTATGTAGCAACTTACAATATATCACAGTAATTTGAGATTATTACAATAAAAAACCCGACATGTTATTTTCATGTCGGGTTTAATTTTTTATATCTGATTTAAATTAGATAGCCGTAACAATCGCAAGAAAATCATCTGCTTTTAAGGCAGCTCCTCCAATTAAACCTCCATCTACATCTGGTTTAGAGAAAATTTCTTTAGCATTATCAGGTTTTACAGAACCACCATATAAAATTGAAACTTCATCAGCAATATCATTTCCAAAAGCTTTACGAACAGTTTCCCTGATGAATTCATGCATTTCCTGAGCTTGCTCCGGAGAAGCTGTTTCACCAGTTCCAATTGCCCAAACCGGCTCATAAGCCAAAACTACATTTGCCCATGATTCTTTTGAAATATGAAACAATCCGTCACGCAATTGATTTTCAACAATATTAAAATGATTATCAGATTGACGGTCTTTTAATTCTTCACCAAAACAAAAAATTACTGTCATTTCATGTTTTAAGGCTGTATCCACTTTATTAGCAATTAAAGCATCAGTTTCGTTAAAAATAGCTCTTCGTTCTGAATGCCCTAAAATTACCGTATTTACGCCAACACTTTTCAGCATATCTGCAGAAATTTCTCCTGTAAAAGCGCCACCTTCTGCCTGATGGACATTTTGTGCCGAAACACTAATTGGCGTATTTTTTAATTTGGCAACAGCAGCAGCTAAATTGATAAATGTTGGTGCTACAATTACCTGAGCATTAGTTTTTGCAGGTATTTTTGTAATTAATTCATTTAATAATTCTTCGGTTTGTTCAGCATTTTTATGCATTTTCCAATTTCCTGCAACAATTTGTTTTCTCATTTTTGATAGTTATTATTTTTTTGGTTTTTGTAATTTTTATTTAAGAAATCAGAACCAGATCTATTTCAGGTTACTCAAAGTTTTATTGATTTTGTCAAAGTCGGTTTCAATAGCACGGTACAAAACTATTTTTCCGGTTTTGTCAACAATGATGTATCTTGGAATCCAGTCTAAATCAATTGCTTTTCCGAAAACACCTTTCATTCCGTCATTCATCATGAAGTGGTCACCTTTTAATTGGTGTTTTTCGATTCCTGTTTTCCATTTGTCCGCCGTTTTATCAGCTGAGATGAACATATAAGTAACATCAGGATTTTTTACCTGCAATTCTTTCAATTTTGGCATTGCTTTGACACAATCACCACACCAGGATGCCCAAACTTCAATTACCAGAGTCTTTCCCTTGTGTTTTTCTAAAATATCTTTAAATGTAACCTGACTTCCATCTACTGATAATAATGTCTGCGCTAAAGCTTCTTCCGAAAAATTGCTTTTTTGAGCTTTTGTACACGAAAATGTAGCAAAAGCAATAAGTAATATGATTAATTGTTTCATTTTTATATCTTTTGAACAAAGTTAAACAAACAAATTGAAACAAAAATGCAGAATAGTAAAATTCGGAAAAGCCATTATTTTATTCCCAAAAATGGCAATCTTTTTAAATAATCAAAAAATGAAATCGTAATAGTTTCAAATGGATTTTTAATTTTTTAATAATTCCTTAAAATCGGGAATAATAAAAACTATTAATTTGGTTTTTTTAGTACAAATAATAAACGCTAAAATTCCTTTCAGAAGATTATATGATAGTTTAACGATTATAATAGTCAATTTTTAGAGGAATTTCAAAAGTCATCTAAAATAACTACATTTGCATGTAATTTAAACTTAGACTATGACGAGGATAATTACATTTTTCTGTATTTTTATAGCGCAAATCAGCTTTTCTCAATCTGCTGAAAGTTATTTAGAAAAAAACAGAAATAACGAAGCGCTCTTAACCGCTTTTTTTCAGCAGATGCCAAAAGGAGGCGATTTACACCATCATTTTTCCGGATCTATTTATACAGAACCTCTTTTGGAAAGAGCCATTGCAGAAGATTTTTATCTGAATTTGGTAACCATGCAAGTATCAAAAAACAAACCTTCAAATGGCAATTGGGAAACTTTTTCTTCTCTTAAAAATAAAGGACAGCTTGCATTCTATGAGCAGCAAGTCATGCAAACCTGGTCTGCTAAAGATTACAACGGAGTTTCAGTTCCTTCTGATGATTTATTTTTTGATTCCTTCGATAAATTTTTTCCTGTAATTGATGGGCATTTTGCAGAAGGTCTCATAGAATTAAAAAAACGGGCACTTTCAGAAAATGTGAGTTATATCGAAACACAATTTTCGATAATTCCGTGTGATATGAAATTGGATGATTTGTCTGATTTTAATTCGAAACTTCGTCAGGCAGCCAGTCAAAAAGACGAGAAGGCCGTTTTAAAACTTTTAGATAATCTCTATCAATCGATTCAACAGAAAGACGCTAAAAAATATGCAGCAGATTTTAATACCAATTTCATAGCCAAATTGCATAAAGACTTAAAAATGGATGACGGGCGTTTTACAATGCGATATCAGAATTTTGTACTGCGTTTTATGGAACCTGTTGATTTGTTTAAAAATCTGGTTATTGCTTTTATTTCTGCCAACGAAAGTAAATTGGTTGCAGGTGTAAACATTGTTTCCCCGGAACATGGCGAAAATTCAATGAAGGATTATTGGCTGCACATGGTCATGTTCAAATACTGCCATTCAAAATACGCAGATGTAAAATACACGCTTCATGCAGGCGAATTGACTTTAGGATTGGTCCAGCCTGAAGATTTAACGTGGCATATCAATTCAGCAATATACACAGCAGGAGCCAATAGGATAGGGCACGGAGTTGATATTGCTTATGAAGAGAACTCTTATGAGTTACTGCGTTATATGGCAAAGAACAATATTCCGATTGAGATTAATTTAGCCAGTAACGAATTCATTTTGAAAGTAAAAGAAGGCAGACATCCTTTTACACTTTACAAAGAATTTAATGTACCAATCGTAATCAGTACTGATGATGCAGGAATTTTAAGAACCAATATGACAGAGCAATATGTTTTACTGGCCAAAAGATATCCTGATGTTTCGTATTCAACAATAAAACAATATGTTTACAACAGCATAAATTACAGTTTTATTCAGGATACAGCTGTAAAAAAGCAATTATTGAAAGATTTGGATGCCAGATTTAAAACTTTTGAGAATCAATTTTCTAAAAATTAAAAGTATGATTCTTGAAGCTGTATTTCTTTATATAAAACCACATCTGAAAATTCAATTTGAAAATGATTTTGTACTTGCAAGCCAATACATTTCCTCTATTAATGGCTATTTAGGACATCGTTTAGAGAAATGTGTTGAAATAGAAAACAAATATCTTTTGTTGGTCGATTGGAACACTCTTGAAGATCATACAGTAGGTTTTAGAACTTCTGAAGCCTATTTCGAATGGAAAAAGATGTTGCACAATTATTATGAGCCATTTCCCATTGTCGAACATTTTGAAACTGTTTTTGAAAACAAGATATAATTTATTTACATGAATATTAAACTTATTGCATTAGGTAAAACCGACAATAAATCACTCCAAACCTTAATTGACGATTACACCAAACGCTTGTCATTTTATGTCAAATTTGATTTGGAAATAATTCCGGATATTAAAAACGTCAAAAACTTATCTGAAAGCCAGCAAAAAGAAAAAGAAGGGGAGTTGATTCTTTCAAAAATAACGCCAGCCGATCAGTTGATTTTATTAGATGAAAATGGAAAGAACTTTTCAAGCGTTGGCTTTTCTGAAGAATTGCAGAAAAAGATGAACTCCGGAATCAAAACACTTGTTTTTGTCATTGGCGGGCCTTATGGATTTTCAGAAACAGTCTACAGCAAGGCGCAAGGTAAAATATCTCTTTCGTTGATGACATTTTCCCATCAGATGGTTCGTTTATTTTTTATAGAGCAATTATATCGTGGCTTTACTATTTTGAGGAATGAGCCTTATCATCATCAATAAGAGAATTTAAATGCAAACCAAATCATTGATTATTTATTAATGAAAGATTCTTACTATTATAAGAAAAAATAAATAAATTAGCCGTCAAAACCAAAACCATGACAAACCTACCAAAAGGAAGTAAAAAATTATTGAATGCCTGGGCTTTTTATGATTGGGCGAATTCAGTTTACACCCTGACAATTGCTTCTGCCGTATTTCCTATATTTTATGAAGCCTTATTTTCTGAACGAAGCCATTATATTTCCATTTTAGGAATAGAACTTAAAAATTCGGCCCTTATTAGTTTCGTTACCGCATTTGCCTTTGTATTTGTAGCTTTTTTTTCGCCTCTTCTATCCGGTATTGCGGATTATGTTGGGAATAAAAAATCGTTCATGAAGTTTTTCTGTTATGTTGGGGCTTTATCCTGCATGGGATTATATTGGTTTAATCTTGAAAACATTTACATCGGATTATTGTTTTACTTTCTTGGCCTTATTGGATATTGGGGAAGTTTGGTATTCTATAATTCGTATTTGCCGGATATCGCTTTTCCTGAGCAGCAAGATAAAATCAGTGCCAAAGGATATTCGTTGGGATATATTGGAAGTGTTATTTTGCTGATTATCAATCTGGCGATGATTATGAAGCCAAAAGTTTTTGGAATCACAGGAACAGATGGAGAAGCAGCTATGAAAGCAATGAGATATTCATTTGTAATGGTAGGTGTGTGGTGGATCTTATTCAGTCAGTACAGTTACTATTTTTTACCAAAAGGAAGTAAGGAAACCAATCAAAAATTATCGAAACAAGTTGTCTTTAATGGTTTTAAGGAATTAAAAAAGGTTTGGGCTATATTAAAAGATAATATTCCTTTAAAAAGATATTTAGGTGGATTTTTCGTATCAAGTATGGCAGTTCAGACTGTAATGTTAGTAGCTACTTATTTTGGCGCTCAGGAAATTGCGTGGGCATCTAAAGAAGAAAGTACTACTGGTTTGATTATCTGTATTTTAATAATACAGTTGGTTGCTGTAGTTGGAGCTGTTTTAACGTCAAGAGCTTCTGCAAAATTTGGTAATATTCCAACTTTAATCGTAATCAATACTATTTGGGCAGTCTTTTGTGCATTAGCCTTTTTTATTACTTTACCCATACATTTTTATGTAATGGCAACAATCGCCGGATTTGTGATGGGCGGAATTCAGGCTTTATCGAGATCGACTTATTCGAAATTATTGCCTGAAACTGAAGACACAGCTTCTTTTTTCAGTTTTTATGATGTTGCCGAAAAAATAGGGATCGTTATTGGAATGTGCCTTTACGGAATTATAGATCAAATTACCGGAAGTCCTCGTTTGGCGATTGTGTTTTTAGGAATCTTTTTTGTGATTGCTATTTTCCTTTTAAGAAGAGTGCCTAAAAATGATTTGTAAGCTTCTAAAAATATTTTAACCACAAATTGCACAAATTTCCACAAATTAATTGGCACTAATTTGAGTAATTTGTGGTTAATAATAAGTAGGGCATCCTTTTAGTCTGCTAAAACTAAATATGGAATTCAAGCCCATAATGATTTATTTTAAATTTAATAACAATTGATCTTTAATGAAGAGTGAATATTTCCTTGATAAGGAATATAATAATATTATTTACGATAGTGATGGGGCAAATTTTAAGGATTTTGAATGTTGTATTTTTAATAATTGTAATTTTTCTGCCTGTACTTTTG
>NZ_JBDTTP010000051.1:0-32245 GCF_039930565.1 Flavobacterium sp.
GTCACGCATGGGGTCGCGGGTTCGAGTCCCGTCCAGACCGCAATATTGGGAGAAGTCTTTCTTAACGGAAAGGCTTTTTTGTTTTTATGATTTACCTTAATTTTTCTTTGGATATATTTCATATAAATAAAAACTTGCTACTTGCAGTATTCAAAAAAATCTTAGCGAATCTCAGTGAAAAACCTTTGTTGATCTCTGTAGAATAACCCTTTATTACCTTATCTTGCGTCCGTTAAAAACAAATATAATGAAACAGCAATGTGTTATTTTTGATATGGATGGCGTGATTTGTCACACCAATCCACATCATGCAAAAGCTTTTGAGGCATTTTTCGATAAATATCAAATTCCCCATTCAGAACAAGAGTTTGAAGAGCATATGTACGGAAAACATAACGGATATATCATGACGCACTTCTTTAAGCGTCCCATTATCGGAGAAGAGCTTACAAAACTTGAAGATGAAAAAGAAGGAATGTTTCGTGAGGTTTATAAAAATAAAGTTGAAACAATTCCGCATTATTTGAAGTTTTTAGCGGAACTGAAATCCGGAAACTTTAAAACGGCTGTTGCCACTTCTGCTCCGAGAGCCAATCTGGATCTGATTATAAAATCATTACAAATTGAGGACAAAATGGATTCTATGATGTCAAGCGAAGACGTCAATGCCCATAAACCAAATCCGGAAGTTTATTTAGAATCTGCCAAACGTGTAGGCGTTGCTCCATCGGATTGTATTGTTTTCGAAGATTCATTTTCGGGAGTTACAGCGGGGTTAAATGCTGGAATGAAAGTAGTTGGTGTTTTAAGTACGCACACAAAAGAACAATTGCCTCCGTGTGATTTTTATATTAATGATTATAGTGAGGTGAATGTGGATAAGATTTTAGAGTTGTTGAACAATTAAATCACGTTTTACACAACGTTTTTCATTCCGAGGAACAAATTTTGGTGTTACTTTTGACTTCTCCGAAAACCGAAAAATAGAAATCCTTTAAACGTTTGCATTACACGTTTAAAGGATTTCTATTGATTAGCTTTTAGATCTATTCCGTAAATTTTAAAAACTCTCGTGGAACTTCTAAAAATTCCTGATAACACCAGCTATTTGGACAATCATCATTTAATTGTGAATGTTCCGCTATTCTTACTCTTATCGTTTCTTTACCTTTATCAGTTCCTTTATAGACTTCTCCTAACTTAAAAACCCGCTCCCGTGTGCCAACAAAACCTCCAACTGTAACGGTAGCTGAATATTGAGTAACAAATTTAAATTCTCCTTTAACATCATTGTCGTCAGAACTACAGCAAACTATTCCCAAAGCCAGGATAAAAAAACAAATCATTTTTTTCATAATTCTTTTTTTTAATTAGATGTCAAAATTTCAAATTGGTTGCGCTGGTTATATGGCTTTTTAAAAAAATATTGAAATCTTTAATTGTAGCATATAAATTAAGTATTTAAAATTATCAGTTTCAGTATCTGTTTTATCATGTTTAAGACTGGTTTTATTAATATCGGTTACGTAGTTCATGGATGACGGAAATGTTTACTAACTGTAGTATATTCTTCATACGATGTACATTGCAATACCCGGAGACATTGGAGACCATCAAGATGTACTTCTTTTATGGATATGCTTCGGGAGTAGTTAACATAAGAAGGTAACCCGAAGCACCCGCACAAATCGCCTCAAAGATGTAAGTATCGTCAAAAAAACGGTCTGGATGAAGATCTGGATAGATGATTTCATATCCTCAGGAACAAAAATATCCTTTCTTATTTTAGTGCTTGTAATATTTTCCGAGAAAAAAATTACTCAGTAGGCTTGCGCTCATACTGTCACTCGCTTCAGTATTTGAAATTTTTTTTCTGTTCCTTCATAGCCTCATCCAAGGATTTTTGAATGTACGCTATCCCGTCAGCAGCTTCCTGAGTAGCGGCCATTTTTAGACTTTCAGGATCCGTAAAATCAACCTCAGCAACGCGCTGGTTTATCCACCAAAGATTTCCAAATGGATCAAGGATTCTGCATACTCTCTCCCCAAACCACAACTCTGTAATGTCTGTTACTGCCTTAGCACCGACTCCTATAGCATTTTTAAAAGTCTGCTCTACATCTTTCACATATAGATTTAAAAAACTAGGTGTAGGAGCCCATCCGTCCCTTGAGTCGAATAGCATAATGAACGCTTCTCCGATTTTAACTACGGCGTGGATGATAATCCCATCCTCATTTGTAATTCTGCTATTAGGAACTTCCTCCGCTTCAAATACAATTTTTAAAAATTCGATTAAATCTGCTGAAGACGGAGAAATTATCCATGGTGTTACAGCTGTATAACCATTTGGGATAATTTTGATTTTGTGATCATTGTTGTTTTTCATACTGTTCTAATTAATAGATTATTAGGTAAAATTAGTCTTCTCTGTGACAACTGTATGTCAGCAGTAATAAAAATATATGTATTAATGTCATCTCCCGCTATCTGATCGAATCCGGCCACTGGCTTTTAACATTTGGCTACTTAGTCATAATCCGTAAATATGTATCACGATCCGGAATTTCCTTTAGCAGCCCTTTTCATTATTTCTAGTCTCTTAATGGTTTCCAAATTACTGTAAACAAACGTTCGGCATAGCACACCAGTCCATCTTTTTTCCGGCTGCTTAGTGTTTCAAAAAATCAACGATCAATCCGGTAAGCTGTTCAGGTTGTTCCTGTTGCACCCAGTGACCGGCATCTTCAATAATGTGAAAACTTTGCATTTTTGTACAAGCCTTGTGCTGCATCTGCTCTAATGCGCCTACAGGGCGAAATCTTGCCCAATCGGCGATACCTGAAATAAAACAGGAAGGCACATCTATAGTGCGGCCCGAAAAAAGTTCGAGGTCAGCCCTGTTTAAACCGCTTGTGGTACAGCGGTACCAGTTTAATCCGCCCTGGAAACCGGTGCGTTTAAATTCCTGCGTATAGATATCAAGTTCGTTATCCGGTAGCCATTTACACGATGCAATTTCTTTCTGAGATGGCATGTTGGGAGCGACTGACTCCGGCATTGTTTTATCAAGATCTAAAACATAGTAAGAGGGTTGTTTGGCGAATTCTTCCGCCGTGCCAGAGGTAAGTGGAAATGGTTTATTCTGGCTCCAGTCGGCACTCTTTACATGAAAGTATGCCCTCTGAAAATCGTGCAGTCCCTGCTCGCAGTTCAGCAGGTCATTATTGGCGTTGCGTGATGAGAAATAGGTGGTGCTGTCTTTACGGGGCCTTGATAACGCTGCAAGGGGATCTTGTATAGCTGCTTTCGATAGCAGATTCGGTGCAGCTTGTACCCCGGTGCCAAAAGGTAACGGTGGTACACCACCGAAGGGACAGCTTAAAAGGACAACCGACCGGAAAAAATCTGGCCTGACAAGGGCGCAATAGGCTGCTACGATCGCACCCACGTCGTGTCCGATGACAGTGTGAACAGAATCATGCCCCATAGCCATCATTAAACCGAGTGCATCGCGGGAAAGTTCATGCGTCCTGAACGAGGCAAAATTTCCATCATAAGTAGTGTCTGCTCCCGTTGTACGGCCGTAGCCACGCGAATCAGGGGCGATTACATGGTAACCCGCAGCGGCCAATGGCAGCATTACTTTCCGCCAGCTGTAGGCAAGTTCCGGAAATCCGTGCAGTAGCAGTATAGCAGGGCGTTTTGGTGTCTCAAATCCTGCCTCCAGTACATGCACTGTAAGGCCATTTACTCCGGTAACATACTGTTCGCGTATGCCTTCCGGTAGTTCCATGTCGTTTAATTCTTCTTTTGTTTCCATAGGGTCTGTTTTTTTTGCTGCTGCTACCTCCAGTGGGTTAATTAAAAGCGCACCCAAAGCTGTAAGTGCTGTAGTTTTTACAAAGTTTCTGCGTTTCATGACTGATTATTATTTAGTTGATTAATATAAAAAAAGACTTTTTAGTCTTATTTTGTTTCTAAAAAAATGGTTTTCATGATAGAATCATTTAAATCATATAGTTTATTTATGCCTGCTTTACCTCAAAAGATTTTAACTCCGATTTAAGCATTTTTATCACTGTTTGCATCGGCTTAACACTGTCGAGTACTCTCGAAATTAAAGTTGCCCCTTCCAGCATTACCAACACTTTTAAGCAATACTCCTCAGGGTTCAGTTCATCTGATAATTCTCCGTTTGCAATACCCTGCTTTAAAATATCAATAAAAAGTGCCATAGATGATTCAATCATTGCCTTTACTTTTTTTTTGACGGTTGGATTTGTGTTATCCGAATCTACACCGAAATTCAAAATAGGGCACCCGCCTTCAATAAAGGGAACCAAAGGGTCTTTACGAAGATCTAAGAACGCAAACAGTTTTTTTACCGCTGTTTTTTCTTGTGATATAACGGAATATGTTTTAGCCGACACTTTACTGAAAATAAAATCTACAGTAGCGACAGAAATCGCCTCTTTGTTTTCAAAATTCCCGTATATGCCTCCTTTGGCCATCTTTGTAGCCGCCAATATATCATCTATCGTCGTTCCGGCTATTCCTTTTGAGTTGAATATTGGCGCCGCTTGTTCAATGATATACTGCTTGGTTCTTTCTGCTTTCCCTTTTACGTTCATATCGCATTCAAATTTAGACCTTAAAGTCTTTTTTACTGATGCAAATAAAGACTAAAAAGTCTTTATTTAAGTGCGAATTACAATAATTAACAAAATTTTAACAATATTGTTCGAATACTATTTACGAAATGGGACAGATTTATCAGAAATGCGGGCGACGCTTACCAAATGATAAGTACTTTACGCAGGCTGGGCGTTGAACCACAGCTGTCGAACAGCCTTTAGACCTTTCCATACCTGAAAACAAAATGATGCTCGCGTTTTACCTCGCTGCTACGGAAGTGGAAAACGACAGAAGAGTATTAAATGTTTTCTATGGAATGTGCAGGACTAAGAAGGTAGGCCGATATATGGGATTGGCGCCATTAGGATATATTTGTGGATGCCACCTACCTCTAAGAGGGTACTTACTTTGTCCTGAGTGTGGAAAATTATTGACAGGAAGTCCCTCAAAAGGCCGTAACCAATATTACCGTTATTATCATTGTGCATCATCATGCGGAGTGAGGTTTTAAGCTGAAGTAGTAAACGAAAATATTGTTGATGAAATTAAAAGATATGTCAGACTCTTACCAGCATTGAGATTGTATAAAGATACAATTTCATCAGTCTTTAAAAGTAGAATGCAAGGACAAAGCTCACGAGTTCTAGAATTAAAAGCACAGTTGGAAGATGCAAATAATCGATTATCCAAAGCGCGTGATTTGCTACTTTCCGGAGATATCGAAGCTGATGACTATCGCACAATAAAAGCTGATATAGATAAAAAAATCCTTAGAAGTGAAGCTGAATTAACCGTTAAGTTAGTCCCAGCTGTCAATGTAGAACCGCTTGTAGAGCTGGCAAGTTCAAATTTCTCACCTTGATGATTTATACGAAAATGGTACTGTTATACAGCAAAGAAAAATAATTGGTTCGATGTTCCCTGAAAAATTGATATATGACGGATTTAACTTTCGAACCATCCGTGTCAATGAAGCTTTGGTTCTTATGATATTGATAAACAAGAAGTTATTTTCAAAAAAAAGGACAAGTCAATCATTTGATGACTTGTCCCAAGAGGTGCGGATAATAGGACTCGAACCTACACGCCTTGCGGCACCAGATCCTAAGTCTGGCATGTCTACCAATTTCACCATATCCGCGTAATTAATTCAATAAACTCTTATTTAAATCGGAGTTCATTGAACTGGTGTTTGTGGGTGCAAAGATAAGCATAACTTCTAATTTTCAAAGCAATTTCTAAAAAAATATTTATTCTCTTTTTTTGTATATTTGAAATTCTACAAAAATATTTTAAATGGAAGATATAAAAGCATACGTTCAACAACATAAAGACCGGTTTATCAATGAATTGATCGAATTATTAAAAATTCCGTCGGTAAGTGCCGACACTGCATACTCTCAAGATGTTATTGACACGGCAGATGCTGTAAAAGTAAGTTTAGAAAAAGCAGGCTGCGATTTAGTTGAAATTTGTGATACTCCAGGTTACCCAATTATCTATGGGGAAAAAATAATCGACCCTAATTTGCCAACGGTTTTAGTGTACGGACATTATGATGTGCAGCCGCCAGATCCAATGGAATTATGGACATCACCACCATTCGAACCCGTTATCAAAACAACAGACATACATCCCGATGGAGCCATTTTTGCCCGTGGTGCCTGTGATGACAAAGGTCAAATGTACATGCACGTAAAAGCATTAGAATATATGGTGCAAAGCAATACGCTTCCCTGCAATGTAAAATTCATGATCGAAGGCGAAGAAGAAGTAGGTTCGGCAAGTTTAGCCTGGTTTGTAGAACGCAATCAGGAAAAACTAAAAAACGATGTGATCTTAATTTCAGATACCGGAATGATTTCGAACCAACAGCCATCAATCACGACAGGTTTAAGAGGTTTGAGTTATGTTGAAGTTGAAGTTACGGGGCCAAATCGCGACTTACATTCAGGGTTGTATGGAGGAGCAGTAGCAAACCCAATAAATGTTCTGGCAAAAATGATTGCTTCGATGCATGATGAAAACAATCATATTACAATTCCGGGATTCTACGATAAGGTGCAGGAATTATCTACTGAAGAAAGAGCCGAAATGGCCAAAGCGCCTTTCAGTTTAGAGAAATATAAAAATGCTCTAAACCTAAACGATGTTTACGGAGAAAAAGGATATGTAACCAATGAACGCAACTCCATCCGTCCAACATTAGACGTAAACGGAATCTGGGGCGGATATCAGGGCGAAGGTGCCAAAACAGTCATTGCTAGCAAAGCTTTTGCTAAAATCTCGATGCGTTTGGTTCCAAACCAGGACTGGCATGAAATCACAGAATTATTTACGAAACATTTCACCAGTATTGCACCGTCAGGAGTTACGGTAAAAGTCACGCCGCATCACGGAGGCCAGGGTTATGTAACGCCAATCGACAGTATCGGTTATCAGGCAGCCAACAAAGCGTACACGGAAACGTTTGGAGTTGCGGCCATTCCGGTTCGTTCCGGAGGAAGTATCCCAATTGTGGCTTTGTTCGAAAAAGAACTGAAAAGTAAAACGATTTTGATGGGCTTCGGGCTGGACAGCGATGCAATCCACTCGCCAAACGAACATTTTGGAATCTTCAATTACTTAAAAGGAATCGAAACTATTCCTTTGTTTTACAAATATTTTGTAGAACTTTCGAAGTAGTTCAACTATCAATATAATTCAAGTCCGTTCAGCAATGAACGGATTTTTTTTTTTGAGTTTTGAAATTGATATTTTCATTGATATTGCTTCGGGCGTTCCCTACGGTCGGGCTTTCGGCTATATCTTTTATTCCGTTATCACTTCATAAAAGGATACCGCCTTTATCCCTAACGCACAATCGATTAACGATAAAATTTGCGGTTTTTCTTGCATATTAAATTTTTATATCTACATTTGTAGAATAACAAACACAAGTGTAGAGAATGAAGAGGTGTATTTTTATCAAAATTTTATTTATTGCGATTTGTATAAGTTTTGCAAGCTGTAAAGTAAACCAACGGAAAAATGGATTAAAAACAGGTAAATGGGTTTATGATGATAAACTATTGGATGTTTCAATGAAATCTAAAGGAAGATATAAAAATGATTTTGAAACAGGAACCTGGAAAGAATATATTGGTAATCGATTAATATCTAAGAAAAAATACAAAGACAGTATTTGCTTTACAAAAGACTATCATAATAATGGAAAAATTAGAGCAATTGGAGTTTCAAAAATGATAGTAGACGGTAATACAATACATTGGTTTCTTTCTGGAGAATGGAAATTCTATGATTCAGAAGGAGTTCTACTCGGGACTAAAATTTACGAAAAAGGTACACCAATACAAGAAACTTACATCGAATAAAGTATTAAAAAACTCAGAATCTTAACAACTAAAGATACATGCAATTATCCAACTCAGAAGAACAATTAATGGAGCATCTTTGGACGCTTGAAAAAGCCTTCATGAAAGATTTGCTCGAAGCGTATCCGGAACCAAAACCGGCAACAACAACCGTTTCAACGCTTTTGAAAAGAATGATCGACAAAAAATTCGTAGCATATAACGAATTCGGGAATTCACGCGAATATTATCCGTTGGTTAAAAAAACAGCTTATTTCTCCAAACATGTAAACGGTTTGATAAGCAGTTTTTTTAATAATTCGGCATCCCAGTTTGCTTCTTTTTTTACTACCGAAACCAATTTATCGGCTTCAGAATTAGAAGAACTTAAGAAAATAATTGACAGTCAAATTCAAAAAAAGAAAAAATGATAAGCTATCTTTTAAAATCCGGCGTGCTGCTTTTGGTTTTTTACGTAGTATATAAACTTCTTTTAGAAAACGAAAAAATGTTTCGTTTCAACCGCGCATATTTATTAGCAAGTTTAATTTTTAGCCTGATCATCCCGCTGCAGATTATTTCATTCGAATCTGGTTTTTCTAACAGAATCGGGATGATTCAGCTCGATGAAATGGTTATTCAAAAAAGCACTGAAAATCTTACTTCCATCTCCCTAGATGATTTTTTAATTGTTTTGGTGACAGTTTCTTACGGCGTTGTGGTTCTATTGTTACTACTTCGATTTGTTTTGAATTTATTTTCGTTTTATAAAAGAATAAAAAGAAATGAAGTTCACTTTATACAAGGAGAAAAAGTGGTTTTAATAGAAGAACCTATTTTGCCGCATTCGTTCTGGAAATCTATTTTTATCAATAAGGATAAATTTGAAAATGGCGAAATTCCATCAGAATTAATTGCACATGAAAAAGCACATTTAGAACAAAAACATACTTTGGACATTCTTTTTGTGGAAGTTTTGCAGATTGTGTTTTGGTTTAACCCGTTGTTTATTTTTTATAAGAAAGCGATTAAACTCAATCACGAATTTCTAGCCGATGAAGCAGTAAATAAGCAATTTGATTCAGTAAGAAGTTATCAGAATCTGTTGCTTGATTTTGCTTCTAATAAAAACACAGTTTCGCTTGCCAGTACAATTAATTATCTAATAACTAAAAAACGTTTATTTATGATGACCAAAAAAGAATCTCCCATTAAAATTGTATTAAAAGTATCTAGTGTAGGTGTAGTTTATGCTTTATTATTGTTTGTTTTCAGCACAAAAACTATGGCTCAAACAGTTAAAAATACAGCTCAGGTTAAGGAAAAAGATATTTATGAAAGTGATGCAATTGACAAACAGCCTGAATTTCCGGGCGGAACATTAGCTTTTTACAAATTTGTTGGTGCTACTTTTAAAATGCCTGCAGAAGCTGAAAAGAATAAAATAGAAGGAAAAGTATACATGCAATTCATCATTGAAAAAGATGGAAGTTTGTCTGATATTACAACAGTAAAAGATGCCGGTTATGGAATAGGCGATGAGGCAATTCGGGTATTAAAATTAAGTCCAAAATGGACTCCTGGTAGTTACAAGGAAAATCCTGTTCGGGTAATGTATAGTTTACCAATTACGATTCAGTCGGCTAAATAAGTTTTTAAAAAAGGTTCAAAGGGGCTAAGTCTCGAAGGTGCAAAGCAAATAAAAGAAATCTTTTGAACCTTTGTCCCTCAAAATAAAAAATCCGCTTCTAAGTCTGGAAGCGGATGATTAAACTAAAAAAATAAAATAAAACTAAAAATTAATCCGCTAAAACAAATCCGGATTGTATCCAAAATAGGGCATATTCTGTTCGTAAAAAACTACACCATAGCTTTCTAATTCTTCTAAAATAGGCAAATACACTTCTTTTTTGATAGGAAGTTGCACACCCGGAGTAGTAATTTTGCCATTCAAAATCAATAATGTTGCAATGGCAACAGGCAGACCAACAGTTTTTGCCATTGCAGTATAAGTCTGATCCTCGCCTATACAGACCATTTTCGAATCAATTTGTCTTTTATCACCATTTAATTCATAACCAAATTTATGGTACATGACAATCATATCTTTGTCATCAGGTTCCAAAGTCCAGCTGTCAGAAAGTATTTTTTCTAAAATTTGTGCCGGGGTTGCATTGGGTAAATTCACTTTTTTGTCCGGGTTAAATAAATCCAGCTCCAAAAGTTTATCCCACATAATATCATCCTGATCGATTTTTAAAATCAAACGCATTTTTATTTCTACAGAATCTGTTGGATGATAGGGTAAAAATGAGTTGGTAAACTGGCGGTAACTCATCTCATCAGAATCTTCCATACTATAGCTGTCGTCTGTCATACCTAATTGTACAAACATATTCCATGCTTTCGAGAAACCTACTCTTCTAATTGTTCCTCTGTATAAGGTCAAAATATCATCCAAACCATAAACAGAGCGATATTTTAAGGAATCCCTATTCGAGTAGGCTTCAAATTTTCCGTAACCTTCAACTTCAAGGAATTCAGTTCTTCTGAATAAAGTGCAATATGGAATATATTTATAAGTACCTTCCTGAATAAACTTAGCGGCTCCGCCCTGTCCGGCCAAAACTACATTTCTGGGTGCCCAGGTAAATTTGTAATTCCATAAGTTATTGTCGGATTCCGGTGCAACCAATCCGCCGCAGAAAGATTCAAATAACAGCATTTTTCCGCCTTTCTCTCTAATTTCATCTATGACTTTCATGGCGCTCATATGGTCGATTCCGGGATCAAGACCAATTTCATTCATAAAAATCAAATTGTTCTTTTTGGCTTCTTCATCAAGTGCCTGCATTGCATCACTTATATAGGAAGCCGTGACAAGATGTTTTTTAAATTCTAAACAATCTTTTGCGATTTCCATATGTAGATAAGCAGGAAGCATCGAAATTACAATGGAGGAATTTTCAATAGCTGCTTTTCTTTCTTCAATTTCAAAAATATTAAGGGCAAGCGGAGTAGCATTTGGGTGGCTTTCTGTTTTTCTTTCGGCCAAAGCCAAAGATAAATCGGCTACAATAATGTGCAGTCTTTCGCTTTCCGATTTTGAAAGCAGATACCGAATCAAAGATGATGCGGATCTTCCGGCTCCAATTATTAGTATACGCCTCATAAATTTAAATATATAACACAAACATAGTAAATTGTTATAAAAATAACAATTAGAATGTTGTTTAATGATAGAATTTCTTAAAAACAAACTAAACAAAGTAAATCACATTTTCGGAAAAGTGTATTTAAAAATGTTTTTTGTTTGATGGATTTAAGAGTATTTTTGTGATATAAAAAGAAATCATGGAAAGAAAAATAATTTTGACCGCTGCTGTTTTTGGAACTTTAGCAATTATTCTAGGAGCCTTTGGTGCCCATGCTTTAAAAGAAATATTGTCATCTGAACAATTAACGAGTTTTGAGACCGGCGTTCGCTACCAAATGTATCATGCTTTCTTTCTGTTTTTTGTTGCCACAAGAAAAGAGTTGTCCTTAAAAGTATTAAATGTTATCTATAATTTAGTATTGGCAGGTGTGATTTTCTTTTCTGGTTCCATTTATTTACTGACTACAAAAAATGTAACCCATATTGACTTTAAAATTATAGGATTCGTAACTCCAATAGGCGGACTCCTATTAATCTTCGCCTGGTTGGTTCTTTTTGCAACTTTTTTTAAGAAAAAATCATAAAATTGATTTAAAAAAATTCTATCTGAAATTTAATAACTAATTTTGTTTCATATATAACAAGTAACTTTATTGGTGTGAATTTTAAATACTATTTGAGTTTAAATTCAAATAATATAACACATTAGTAAATTGGTTTATATTTCAAAAGAGATATTTTAAGGAAACAATATAACTACAACATTAAATTTTATGGAGACGAATACAATTTCCTCGCAATCGATTTCGCTAGATAATTTAGGAATTAAAAATGCTCAGGTTCACTATCAGTTATCTGCGGAGGAATTACATACTATAACAGTTGAGTCAGGGCAGGGAATTGAAAACTCAACCGGGGCATTGGCTATCAATACAGGAGAGTTTACAGGGCGTTCCCCTCAGGATCGTTTTATTGTAAAAGATGCTGTTACAGAAGATAAGGTGTGGTGGGGGAATGTAAATATTCCATTTTCATCAGAAGCTTTTGAAAAACTATACAATAAGGTAACCGAATTTCTGTCTAATAAAGAAGTTTTTGTTCGCGATTCATATGTTTGTGCTGATGCGAATTACAGATTAAATATTCGTGTTATTACTGAAACCGCCTGGTCTAACTTGTTTTGCTATAATATGTTTTTAAGACCGGAAGAAAGTGAATTAGCCAACTTTACGCCTGAATGGACAGTAGTTTGTGCACCAGGTTTTATGGCAGATCCTGGTGTAGACGGAACACGCCAGTCTAATTTTGCGGTTTTGGATTTTACTAAAAAAGTAGTCCTTATTGGAGGGACTGGCTATACAGGAGAAATTAAAAAAGGAATTTTCTCGGCTCTAAATTTCATTTTACCGGTTTTCGAAAATACGTTACCAATGCATTGCAGTGCTAATGTTGGCGAAGCGGGCGATACAGCTATTTTCTTTGGGTTATCAGGAACAGGAAAAACTACTTTATCTGCAGATCCTGCCCGAAAATTAATCGGTGACGACGAACACGGATGGACTGCTGAAAATACGGTTTTCAATTTTGAAGGCGGCTGTTATGCAAAAGTAATTAATTTATCAGAAGAAAATGAGCCGGACATTTTCAGAGCCATCAAAAAAGGAGCTCTTTTAGAAAATGTAGTTTTCAAAGAAGGAACAAATGAAGTAGATTATGAAGATGTTTCAATCACGCAAAATACACGTGTAAGTTATCCAATAACACATATTGATAATATTCAGCCAGGGTCTATTGGTCATAATCCTAAAAATATATTTTTTCTTACGGCAGATTCTTTCGGAATTTTGCCTCCAATCTCAAAACTGACCCCAGGTCAGGCAGCCTACCATTTTATCTCAGGATATACAGCAAAAGTTGCCGGAACAGAAGCCGGAGTTACAGAACCACAACCTAATTTTTCAGCCTGTTTTGGTGCACCATTCATGCCATTGCATCCAACACGTTATGCCGAAATGCTGACGAAAAAAATGAAAGATGCCGATGTAAAAGTTTGGCTGATCAATACCGGATGGACTGGCGGAGCTTACGGAACAGGAACACGTATGAAATTAAAATATACACGTTCCATGATTACCGCAGCATTAAACGGAGAACTGGACAATGTAGAATATAAAAATCATACTGTATTTGGAATTGCAAAACCGCAATCCTGCCCTAATGTTCCAGGTGAAATTTTAAATCCAAGAAATACCTGGGAAGATCCTGCGTTATATGATGTAAAAGCAATTGAACTGGCTAAGAAATTTAAAGCCAATTTTGCCAAATTTGAAGAATTTGCCAATGCCGAAATTTTGGCTGGCGCACCGGTTACAGAATAAGGAAGATTATTTAATTCAAACTAAAAAAAGCTGTTCGTTATGAACAGCTTTTTTGTTTACGGTTAAGAATTATAACGTAAAATTAATACTATATGAAATTCGAATTTAAATAAAATAGTAGTATTTAAATGCTTAATTTAAGCACAACTAAAAACAAATCAACTATTTACATCATAATTAAATTTTTGGCGTTAAATTTGCCGTATCATCAATCAAAAATCATCAATCATGTTAAAACAATTTTTTATTTTATGCTCCGGAGCCGATCGCGATCTGCTCGAAGGCTGTTCAGAAGGCGAACAAACCAAATATGTTGGTATTGGAGCCACCGTTTTTTTTACAGCAGTTATGGCTTTCCTTGCCAGTGCTTATGCGCTTTTTACTGTTTTTGACTCCATTTATCCAGCGTTAATTTTTGGATTTGTATGGAGTTTACTTATCTTCAATCTAGACCGGTTTATTGTTTCGACAATTAAAAAGAGAGATCGCTTTATGGACGAATTTCTCCAGGCTACTCCACGAATCATGTTGGCGATAATTATTGCAATCGTTATTTCGAAACCACTGGAAATTAAAATTTTCGAAAAAGAAATCAATACTGTTTTGCTGAAAGAAAAAAATGAAATGGAACTGGCGAACAAAAAACAAATTGGCACTTATTTCCAATCGGATTTAGATAAAAACAAGGCTGAAATTGCCGTTTTAAAAGCTGATATCTTAAAGAAAGAGAAAGAAGTTAATGCTTTATATTCGACTTATATCACAGAAGCAGAAGGAACCAGCGGAACCAAGAAATTAGGAAAAGGACCAGTTTATAAAGAAAAGCGTGAAAAACATGACGCTTCTTTACACGAATTTGCCACTTTAAAAAAAGCCAATGAAGCCAAAATTGTTGAGAAAGAAAAAGCAGGCAAACAATTACAATCCGATTTAGATAAAAAAGTTTCACAGACACAGCCCATTATAGAAGGTTTTGACGGATTGATGGCACGAATTAATGCGTTGAATAAATTGCCATGGCTACCATCGTTCTTTATTATGCTGTTGTTTTTGGCAATCGAAACGTCTCCTATTATTGCCAAATTATTGGCTCCAAAAGGCGAATTCGATTTTAAGCAGGAAGAATCTGAAACTGCAATGAAAGCTACTTTGACTCAAAATAAATACAAACGGGAATTGCTGATTAAAACGAGTGCAGAAATGCATGACAAAGTTTATGCAGATATTTCCGAAGATAAAAGGCTGTATGATCTTCAGCGTAAAAATGCAACCCAATTATTAGAATTGCAATCGCATAATTTTGTCGAAAAACAAAAGGCAACTTTATAAGCTTTAAAATTTACAAATAAAAAAACCCTATTTTACTTTTGTAAAATAGGGTTTTTTATTATTTTGACTCGTTTTTTAAACGTTTTTCAAATTTATTATTTCCTGTTCAGTCAGCATCCTCCAATTACCTCTTGGTAAATTCTTTTTAGTCAAACCAGCAAAAGATACACGGTCGATACGTAAAACATCATAATCAAAGTTTTCGAAAATAGCACGAACTACTTTTACATTTGATGATCGCAATTTAAGACCTACTTCACTTTTTGCTTCTCCATCAATATAACTCACTTCTTCAACAAAAACGCGGTGTCCGTCTAAAACCAAACCTTTGCTGATTTTTTCCAAATCCTCAAATTTTAAGTTTTTATCCAAAGAAACCTGATAGATTTTAGAAGATTTCTGACTCGGTAAAGTAAATTTACGAATCATATCCGTATCGTTGGTAAACAACAATAATCCGGTTGTATTCTTGTCCATTCTTCCAATCGGAGCAATTTTAGCTGTTGTAGAACCACGAACCAATTCTAAAACATTACGGAACTCCTGTCCTTCGTCAAGAGCAGTGGTAAAATTTTTAGGTTTGTTCAGTAAGATGTATTCTTTTTTCTCCGGAGTTAAAATTGCACCATCAAAATTAATAACATCCGTAAGTTTTACTAAATAACCCATTTCAGTTACCGGAACACCGTTTACTTTAACGTTACCCGACTGAATGTATATGTCCGCATCACGACGTGAACACGCACCAGAATTCGAAATGAATTTGTTCAAACGAATTTCGTCAGCTGCTTTTTGTCTTTTTGGAGCCTGATTCTGTTTTTTAAGTTTTTGCGCCGCTTCTTCTTCGGCTGCTTTCACAGCTGGCTTCACTTTTTTTGGCCCTTGGGCACGCTTTTGCATGGCAGGTTTTGGCTTGTTAGAGTTTGATCTTGAGCTGTTTGGCTTAGAACCACCTCTGCTATTATTGCCTTCCTTCTTATTCATAAATTCTGTAATTTGTGCAAAGATAGTTTATTCCTTCTAAATAATCCTAAGTTCATTGTTCTTAGATTAATAGCTATATTTTTTTAGTTTTTAAGAAGCAGTACATTTGGCTTTCTTTCAGGCATTTGGTCCCGCTATCCGTTCTAATCTTTTGTGGCAAACCCTGCCACAAAAGGATTTCCACTTTTATCGGGGCTAAGGGGCAGTATTTCGGTACTTTTTATACATTAGTTATTACATTAAGTTTCGCAAAACTAACACAGAGTTACACAAAGTTGATAAATCTCTGTGAATCTTGGCGAAACGCTCTGTGAGACTCCGTGGAATAAATCTTAATAATTAGAAATCAATTGCTTGCCATGCCACAACACACTCGGATTAATCAGAACAATGCAAAAAACACCCGAAACAATCAGGAATTTCAAAACATTATGAAGTATAAGATATTGTTCTTTCGAGTTGGATTTCCAAAGATAAATCAGGAAAAAAAGCAAAACAACAAAACATAAGTAGAAATAAATATCCATGTAACCCACGTCGTAAACATCAATAAGGATATAGACCGGAAGTATAGTCAAAACAGTTAAAACAGTAATAATTTGTTTAGAGACTGTTTCATTATAAAGTATTGGAATGGTTTGGTAATTATTGGCTAAATCACCTTTTAGATTCTCTAAATCCTTGATCATTTCACGAATCAGCAATAATAAAAACAAGAACATGGCATGTGCAGAAATTACACCAAAGTGACTCATGTGATTTTCTATTTCCTCGAATAAAGTTTTGTTGTAGAAATAAAGTAAGATAGCAAAAAAGGGAACAACGGCTAATAAAGCTGAAGTAAGATTGCCAATAATAGCGTATTTTTTGATTTTGTGTGAGTAAAGCCAAATCAGGAAAATGTACAAGGAAAAAAATAAAAAAGCACGCCAGGAAACAATCAGAGCAGTTAGAACCGCTAAAAAATTCAAACAAAAATAAACCGAAAGCTTAGTTTTCTGGCTGACCAATCGATCCAGCATGGACTTGTTGGGCCTGTTGATTAAATCTTTCTGACTGTCGTAAAAATTATTGATAATATAACCGGATGCAATTGTAACTGCAGAGGCAAAAACAATCAAAAACAAATTCGGATCAAGAATAATATCTAAAGCTCTTTTGTCCGGAGCCAGTATAAAAATGGCCGATAAATATTGCGCCAATACGATTATCGGAATGTTATAACCCCTTACCACAGAGAACAGACTGACAATTTTCATCACTAAAAGTTTGTGTTGCCTGCTTAACATTCTAAAAATTTAAATTGATTGAAAAGAGTAAATCCGAAAAATCTTTCGGTAAAGTTTTTTTCTGGAGATTTTGATTAAAATTGATATACAACTTCTAACTTATAGTCTTTCAAAGATGCTTTGGCACGCTCTAAATCTTCAGTAAAGCCAAGAATATAACCACCTCCGCCAGAACCGCAAAGTTTTAAATAATAATCGTTAGTATCAATTCCATGTTGCCAAATTCCGTGGAATTGCTCAGGAATCATGGGCTTGAAGTTATTCAAAACAACCTTAGAAAGTTTTTTAGTATTGGTAAAAAGTGATTTCATGTCTCCATGTAAAAAGTTTTCTACGCAGGCATCGGTATATTTTACAAATTGATTCTTAAGCATCGCACGGAAACCTTTGTCTTTCAGGTTTTCCATGAAAATGTTTACCATCGGAGCCGTTTCTCCTACAATTCCAGAATCCAATAAAAAGACAGCACCTTTTCCGTCAAAACTTTGAGTTGGAATGCCCGTTGCTTCAATATTATCTTTGGAATTGATTAAAATCGGAATACTCAAATAACTGTTTAAAGGATCCAATCCAGAACTTTTTCCGTGGAAAAAACTTTCCATTTGAGAAAATATATTTTTTAACTGCAACAGTTTTTCACGGGTCAGATTCTCTAAAACCGTTATTTTCTGTGTAGCATATTTATCATAAATAGCAGCAACCAAAGCACCACTGCTGCCTACGCCATATCCTTGCGGAATACTGGAGTCAAAATACATTCCGGTATCAACATCATTTTTTAAAGCTTCTAAATCAAAAGTTACCAACTCAGGCTGTTCTGTTTGTAAAATTTTAAGATAATCTGCAAAACGCTTCAGACTTGCATTAGATGCTATAGCCTCAGCCGAAGGATTTTCGTTTCGCTTCAAGGCACCATTATAAAAATTATAAGGAATAGAAAGTCCTTTAGAATCACGAATAATTCCGTATTCTCCAAAGAGTAATATTTTTGAGTAAAATAATGGTCCTTTCATAGTTGATAATTGTCAATTGATAATTATATCTTTTTAGAAGTCTTTATGATGCTGGTAAGCAATCGTAATAATTCTATTATTTTTGGTTTTATATTTTGAAACTCTACATCAGATAAATATTTTGTTTCGTATAACAAATCTAACCAATATTCTGTTTCGTTTGCTTCTTTTAATGAAATAGATAATTTATGAATAAAATCAGCTTTACTTTGAGCATGTTCAGATTCTCTTATGTTGGCACCAATAGAGGTTCCTGACCGCAAAACTTGCCTGGATAAAACAAACTCTTTTTTCTCGATTAAAACTTTATAAAGATTCACAATGTCAATTGCAAAAGCAAAAGATTTTTCTTTAATAATGTTTTTCCTCTCCATAAAGTTAGTAATTAATTGACAATTATCAATTATCAATTATCAATTGGCTTCCTGCCCCAATTTCGTCACAAATGTACTGACCATTTTGACAATAGCCAACTAATTCGTTCTTAATAAATTGTAATACTTTGTCTGTTACATTATTTGGATACAAAACGTGTACATTAGCTCCTGCATCCAGTGTAAAACAAACGGGAATTTTGGTTTCGTTTCTGAATTTCCAAATGGTATTGATGATTTGCAATGTATTGGGTTTCATCAAAATAAAATACGGCATCGAAGTCATCATCATCGCATGCAAAGTCAAGGCTTCACTCTCGACAACTTTGATAAATTCTTCTATATTTCCACTTTCAAAAATGGCAATTAAATGGTCCAGATTTTCGTGTGCCTGAGAAAAACGTCTTTCGGCATACGGATGATTGTGCATCAAATCGTGTCCAATGGTACTTGAAACCTGTTTTTCTCCTTTATCTACTAATAAAATGGTATCCTGATAATTCTCGAAATTTTCATGAATGGTATATGGAAATTCAACTCCAAATAAATCCGTGCTTCCTTTTATATTATTCTGTTTTCCCCAGACTACAACATTTCCTTTCACGCTTCTGCAGGCACTTCCTGAACCTAAACGCGCTAAAAAGGATGCTTTTTGGTAAAAATAATCGTCTGTCATTTCAGGGTTTAACACTTTTTCCAGACTCATGAAATTCATTGCCAAAGCTGCCATTCCCGAAGCCGAAGAAGCAATTCCTGAACTATGCGGAAATGTATTCTGAGTATCAATTGTAAAATGATACTCTTTCAAAAAAGGCATATAAACTTCTATTCGTTCGAAGAACTTCTGAATTTTCGGCTTGAAATCTTCTTTTGGCTTTCCTTCAAAAAGTAAATCGAAAGAAAAAGAACCTGAATTTTCTTTTTTTTCAAAACCCAATTTAGTAATCGTTTTGCAATTATTAAGCGTAAAACTTACCGAAGGATTGGCCGGAATTTGATTGTCTTTTTTTCCCCAATATTTAACTAAGGCAATATTGCTGGGAGCGCTCCACTCAAAATTTCCGGTTTCGATAATCGAAGTATATTTTTTAGGAATAAAGTCAGTTACTGTAAACATGAAATATAAAATTTTGGCAAAGATACTTTTTTTTGGTTTATACCTTTTACACTTTTGAAGGCTATAAAAATGTTTATCTTTATGACTTAAAAAAAAATAAAATGAACAAAATAACCCGAATCGCTATAGCCATAATAGTTTGCCTAACAGTTGGATATTCCTCGTCAGCCGTTACCAAATCCGGTGTAGAAACCTGGTACCCCACTATTGCAAAGCCAGTTTTTAATCCGCCCAATTGGGTTTTTATGCCGGTTTGGACCTTGCTTTTTATATTAATGGGAATTGCTGCAGGATTGGTTTGGAACAATATAAAAGAACAAAATGCAGAAGTTAAAAAAGCATTGGGTTTCTTTTTGATTCAGTTAGCGTTAAATGCAATCTGGTCGTATTTATTCTTCGGACTAAACAATCCGATGCTGGCCTTAATCGAAATTGCTATTTTATGGCTGATGATTTATGAGACGTATTTAAAATTCATTAAAATCAATAAAACTGCCGGATATCTTTTGATTCCATATATGGTTTGGGTTGGATTTGCAGCGATTTTGAATGCTAGCATTTGGTGGTTGAATAAGTAAATTTTTGTTTCAAGTTTAATTAATGCGTTCACTTTATGAATAAATTCAAGGCTTTTTTAGTTGTTTTAGTTTTAATTTCATTTAAGACTTTCGCTTGTTTGAATGGTGAGACTAAGATTCTAAAAAATGGAAGTCATGCATATATCGATCATGATGGAATAAATCCTCAAGGTCATAACTTTTTTACGGGTGATTTTCCAAGATTAATAATTGAACTTGATAGTTTATACAAAAAAACAAATGATCTGGACTATTTATCTGATAAAGGATATCTTCTAATTATTCAAAGAAAATATACTGAAGCTTTAAATTTATATCTGCATATTGAGAAAATTGAACCTAACAGATATTCGACTGCTTCAAATCTTGGAACGCTTTATGAATTGATGGGCGAAAATCAAAAAGCGTATACTTGGATTAAAAAATCTATTGCAATTAACCCAGAATCTCATAAAGGATCTGAATGGCTTCATTTAAGAATATTAGAAGCCAAAATCAAAAATTTAAAAAATATTCCCGGTCAGTTTTTAATTGATACAGATTTTGGAACTTCCAATGAACCTAAAACACGATTGTCTAAAAAAGAAATTGATGAGTTGACTCAATCTGTTTACTTTCAGGTAAATGAACGAATGTCATTTATAGAGCCAAAAGACAAGGTCATTTCCGTTCTACTTTTTGAACTTGGAAATCTTGCAGAGTTAAAAGGAGAAAATAATAGTGCGCTCGCAACTTACAGAACTGCCCGAGCTTATGGTTACGACGATGATTTGATTGTAGGAAGAATGATCAATAGCGCTCAACACGAAGTTGATTATTATCGGGAAAGATCTCAGATTTTTGGCTCTCAGCTGAGAGCTTTAAGAGAAAATAAAAAAAATGTGAATTCATTTTATGTATATCAAATTGAAACAAGTTTAATTGTTCTATCTGGAATAATAGTAATTTTATTAATTGCTGTAACTGTGTTTTTCATAAAATGGAGAAAGTTGAAAAAATCTATTTCAACTTCTTAAACTCTTCATTTTTTCCATACAAAAAATCCATTGTAGCTAAAATGTTAGGATATTCAAGAAGCATTTTAGATTTTGGATCGGTATCGCAAAATTCAATAAAAAGCTCTTTTTGATCAGGTTTTAATTTTAAGTCTTTTGTAAAAAATTCAGGAGGACATGTTGGCACTATAAACTTTTTAAAATCGGATACATATTCATTTTTGTCTTTTTTTCTGCTGCCACCAAGAGGAATTACAATTGATATTGGATTTCTAATTGTACCATCCTTGTAGCCAGGTATAAATTGTGTTAAATCGTTTGCCTGTTTTCCAATGTTGATTTTTGCAACAGCTTCCGGATCATATTTAACTTTTTCAAATTTGATTTTGGTAATAACAACTTCGTCTAATTCTTCGGGTTTGAGAATCATATTGACAACCAGATTATTTGTTTCGATATTTTCTTTGGTAATTTTTAATCTGCTAAAAAAATAACCCTTAGAAAAAAACAACAAACTGTCTTTTACACTAACCTGGATCGAAAATTCTCCCAAATCATTTGTTCTCGTACTGGTTTTGGCAGTTTTATTTATGACTTCTACACCTTTAAGAACAGAGTTTTGAGAAAAAACTTTTCCATGAAGCAGTTTTTCTGATTGAGAAATGCTTAACTGACAGGTAAAAAAAGAAATTGTAGTAAGTAATTTTACTCTCATAAACGATTAATTTGTTGAGAGTAAAATTATTAGAAATGTCTTAATGAAAACTTATGGAATGTGTAAAGTGATGTTAATAATAGAGTTTTTAATTGAATAGTTATAATGCCTGAATTAACTGCAAAGGATTATGTATCACCAATTTTGCACCGCTGGCGTTCAATTCTCCCTCTGTTCTATAACCCCATGTAACTCCAACCGGAAACATATTGGCATTAACTGCCGTTTGCATATCAATTTCAGAATCTCCTATGAAAATAATTTCTTCGGGTTTTAAATTCCAGCTTTCACTTAAAGCTAATGCTTTAAAAGGATTTGGTTTCTTAAGCGATTCAACAGTCAAACCAACAGAAGCATCAAAATAATCAGGAAATATTTCTGCCGTTATTTTCTTGGTCAATTCATCGGCTTTATTGGAGAAAACTGCTAATTTGATATTTCGGGAAACCAAATTGTCTAATAATTCAATAATCCCTTCATATGGTTTTGTTTTTAGCGTGCAGGATTCACTATATCCTTTTACCATACTTTCGAAACAGATTTCAATTTGCTCATCAGTATTGTTGTATGCTGGCAATGCTTTGGCGACAGTATTTCGTAAGCCGCTACCGATAAAATATTGGAATACATCATACGAATGAGTAGGGTAATTAAGATCCTGAAGCACCTTGTTCATGGAATCTGCAATATCTTCTAACGAGTTTACTAATGTTCCGTCTAAATCAAAAATAATTCCTTTATATTTCATCTAACCTGTTTAAATTTTTTTAATAATAGATATTTATACTTTCTAAAACTATCCTTTAATTTTGTTCTAAGTTTTTCAAAACTGATGTTAGCAATTATAAACTCAATGCAATTACGTTTAATTTTGGCTTCTGAAAAAATATTTTATGATTACTTTACAGAAATGGACTTATTAAAACAGTACTTAAACAGGTCATAAATAATTATTGTTTGTGTGATTTTTAAAATAATGTGTATTTTTTGTTAAATTTATGCAGTAAAAAACTCTAAAATTATGAAAATCAAATCAGTTCAATTTAAATGCTCATTTTTGCTGACCTTCATGTTAATGATAGTCTCATGTGATAAAAAGGAAACCTTAACTTCTGGTGTTATCTTAAAAAACATGGATACATTAGTTAAACCTGGAGATAATTTTGATGCTTATGTCAATGGAAATTGGATGAAAAACAATAAAATTCCAGCAGATAAGGCAGGTATTGGAATTGGTCAGATTATAAATGACAAAGCGCAGGAAGATGTAAAAGCAATTATCGAAAACTCTTCGAAAGGGAGTTTTGCTAATGGTTCTGATGAACAAAAAATAGGAGATTTTTATGAAGCTTTTATGAATATTAAAACCAGAGATGAAAAAGGAATTAATCCTCTGCTTCCCGAATTCAAAAAAATAGATGCAATTGCCAATTATTCTGATTTAGCTAAATATTTTGGGAATGCTAATAAATCAGGAAAGATTATCCCTTTTCAAATGGGAGTTGTAGAAGACTTTAAAGATCCTACTCAGTATATGCTTTACACATGGCAGGGCGGACTTGGTCTGCCTGAAAGGGAATATTATTTTCTTGAGGATCCCAAGTCAAAAGAAATTCGTTCGAAATATGTAGTTCATATAGCTAAAATGCTCGAACTGGGTAATGTTGAAAACTCAACTCAACTTGCCACACAAATTATGGCTTTGGAAACTCTGATGGCTTCAAATCACATGAAAAAAGAGTTAACTCGTGACTATTCAAAACTGTATAACAAGTATTCCATAAAAGATTTAAAAAAACTTATGCCTGATTTTGATTGGAATTCTATGTTTGAAAGTGCTGGAATTATAAATCAAAAAAACATTACCATTACTCAGGTTGAATACATTAAATCACTGAATACTATCATAAAAACAACGCCTTTAGAAACATGGAAAGCCTATTTAAAATGGAGTGCCATTCATGGAGATGCCCAATCATTAAGTACTGCTATACTCGATGAAGATTTTGAGTTTTATGGTAAAGTTATGTATGGTATTCAAAAACAAAAGCCCTTATGGAGGAAAGGTGTTCAGGCAGTTAACGATAACCTTGGCGAAATAGTAGGGAAAGTATATGTCGAAAAACATTTTTCACCAGAATCAAAAGAACACGTAACTATTTTAGTTAAAAATTTGCTTAAAGCATATGAAGAAAGTATTAAAAAGCTTGAGTGGATGAGTCCTGCGACTAAAAAACAAGCGTTGGAAAAAGTTTCCAAGTTTACTATAAAAGTTGGATATCCTGACCAATGGAGGGATTATTCAAAATTAAAAGTTATTAAAGGAGATCTTTACGGTAATATAAAAAGAGCAACCGAATTTGAATACAACAGGCAAATTAACAAACTAGGGAAACCTGTTGACAGAAAAGAATGGGGAATGACGCCACAGACGGTAAATGCATACTACAATCCTGCTCAAAATGAAATTGTTTTTCCAGCAGCAATTTTACAAGCCCCTTTCTTTGATTCAAATGTCGAAGATGCTGTTAATTATGGAGGAATTGGAGCTGTAATAGGACATGAAATAGGACATGGTTTTGATGATCAGGGTAGTACTTTTGATGGCGATGGTTTGATGCGAAATTGGTGGACACCAAAAGATTTAGTTGCTTTTAAACTACGTACAAAAGCTTTAGTTGCACAGTATAATGAATTCAAAGTTTTTCCTGACCTAAATGTTAACGGAGAATTTACTCAAGGTGAAAATATTGGTGATTTAGGAGGATTATCTATTGCGTTAAAAGCGTATAAAACAAGTCTTAATGGGAAACCTTCTCCAGTATTAGATGGTTTTACAGGTGAACAACGCTTGTTTATTGGTTGGGCTCAAGGCTGGCTGGATAAAATTCGGGAAGAGAGTTTAAGGAATCAAATAGCAAGTGATCCACATTCGCCACCAAAATTTAGAGTTAATGGCGTCGTAAGAAATATTCCGGAGTTTTATAAAGCCTTCAATGTAAAACCGACAGATTCTTTATATCTGGCTCCCGAAAAAAGAGTTAGAATCTGGTAAACGAATATTTTATTATACAAAAGGGATACCTCTGTACAAAACAGCAGAAGTATCCCTTTTGTTATAAAGCTTTATTTCTAAAAATATTTACAAAGCATTCGCAACAATAAACCCACTGGTCCAGGCATTCTGAAAGTTAAAACCTCCCGTAATGGCATCAATATTGACAATTTCACCGGCAAAATAAAGATTTTGATGTAGTTTACTTTCCATGGTTTTGAAATTGATTTCTTTTAAATCGATTCCGCCTGCAGTTACGAATTCTTCTTTAAAAGTGCTTTTTCCGTTTACCTGAAAGCTTGCTTTTGTGAGTTGTGAAGTTAGATTCTGTAACTGGATTTTAGATAAATCGGCCCATTTTGTTTCAGATTCAATATTTGAAGCCAAAACTAAACTTTCCCACAAACGATTCGGAAAGTCAAAAGGTGATTTTTTAGAAACCGCTTTTTTGGCATGTTCCTGTTTTAAATCTTTCAGTATTTTTTCGGCATCTTCGGTATCAACGTCATTCAGCCAGTTGACAAAAATGGTAAACTGATAATTTTTGTCGAATAAAGTTCTCGCTCCCCAGGCAGAAATTTTTAAAATGGCGGGACCGCTCATTCCCCAATGCGTGATCAACAAAGGCCCGGTCGATTCGAGTTTGGTGTCTTTTACGTTAACGGTAACCTGAGCTGCAACTCCGGGTAATTCTTTGATTCTGGGATCCTTAATATTAAAAGTAAATAGCGAAGGAACAGGACTCACAATGGCGTGACCTTGCGATTGAAGCATTTCCCAGATTTTAGGATTGCTTCCTGTTGCCAAAACTAATTTTTCTGTAGTATATTTTTCGTCTTGTGTATCAATTTTCCAATGATTTTCGGCTTTGTAAATTGATTGTACACTTTGTCCGGTCAAAACTTTTACGCCTAATTTTCCCGTTGCTTCTAAAAAACAATCGATAATCGTTTGAGATGAATTAGAAACCGGAAACATTCTGCCATCATCTTCAATTTTTAATTCGACGCCATGTTTTTCGAACCATTCAATCGTATCTCCGGAACAAAACTGATGAAAAGGACCACGAAGCTCTTTTTCGCCACGCGGATAAAATTTTATTAGTTCATTGGGTTCAAAACAGGCATGGGTTACGTTGCATCTTCCGCCACCGGAAACGCGGACTTTAGAAAGGACTTCTTTTCCTCTTTCTAAAATGGCAATTTTAAGTTTCGAATTTTTCTCTGCGATATTTATCGCTGTAAAAAATCCTGCAGCGCCTCCGCCCACAATAATTATATCGAAATTTTGACTCATATTTTATCTGGAAAATCAGTAATGATTCCGTTTACGTTATAGCTTTTTATTTTTTGAATATCTTCTTCAATATTTACTGTCCAGGGTAAAACCAAAAATCCTTTTTCCTGCATTACCTTGGTATTTTCCGAATTTAATAAATGATAATAGGGATGAATTGCTTTTGCTTTTATAGTTTCGGCGAAAGCCAAAGCCAGATTAAGATCAGTTTCCGTCAAAATGCCAATTGGAATATGGGAATTTAAATTGTGAACTTCCTGCAGAGCAATCCAGTCGAAACTCGAAACAATAAAATGATCGTAGCTCCACTTTTTTTTCGTCACATATTCTTCAATTAAAAGAATGACCATTCCCAAAGTTGGTGCATTTTTCAATTCGATATTGATAAAACATTTTTTGTCTACCAAATCAAAAACTTCGTTTAAAGTTGGAATTTCATGCTTTCCATCAATCAAAAAGGATTTTAATTCAAGCAAAGATAAGGTATTTACAAACCCTTTTCCGTTGGTCATTTTGTCAATGGTTTCATCGTGAATAACAATAACATGACCATCGGCGCTTAGGTGAACGTCAAGTTCAATTCCATCAGCATTTAAGTCTAATGCTTTTTGAAAAGCCTGAAGCGTATTTTCGGGTTCGTAACCTTTGGCGCCGCGATGTGCTATTTTCAGCATCTTTGTGAGTTTTACCGCAAAGGTCGCAAAGTTTTACGCAAAGTGCGCTACTCGATTATTAAAAAAGTTAGCCACAAATTACACAAATTAACACAAATTAAAAATTCTGTTAATCTATTATAATCTGTGGCTAAAATCTTTGTCAGCCTCGGGTAAAACTTTGTGTCCTCTGCGGTTAAATAAAATTATTCCAACTCTAAAACCAAAGCCGATTTTGGTTCTACAGTTATTTCAGAAGAAAGATCAAAAGATTTTCCGGTCAGAACCTCTTTTCCTGATGTAAAGTTTTTGATGTTTTCTTTAAAACGATTGGTTTTAACTATTTGCACTTTTGCATTATTATTGAAAACTACCATTACGGTTTTAGCATCGGTATATCTGAAATAAACATACGTATTGTTCTCTGGAATATAATGTGTCATTTTACCTGAATGAACGGCTTCATTAGATTTTCTCCAAGTGAATAATTTAGAAGTAAAATCAAAATATTTCGTCTGTTCAGCCGTTCTTCCTGCGCTAATAAAAGCATTATTTTTGTCGCCGATCCATCCTCCCGGAAAATCCTGACGAATACCCGCATCGCCGTTTTTACTTTTGTCACCACCCATTCCAATTTCTGAACCGTAATACAATTGTGGAATCCCGCGAACTGTGGCCAGTAAAGTCATAACCATTTTGTATTTCGTGAAATCATATTTGTACTTATCGTTGATACGATCTGTATCGTGATTTTCGGCAAAAATCAAAATATTATTGGTGTTTGGATATAAATAATCCATAGCAAAATTGTTGTAGAATTTAATCATTCCGTTATCCCAATTCGCTTCGTCGTCATTAAATGCTGAACCAATTTGATTGTGCAAAGTGAAATCCATTACGCTTGGTAAATTCGAATTGTAGTTTTCGATTGCGCCAATTTTACTGTCCTTTTGCCAATATGCTAAATTCGCCTGATTGTGCATCCAGATTTCTCCAACGATATTAAAATTAGGATATTCAGTTGTAATTGCTTTTGCCCAATTGGCCATTGCAGTTGCATCAGAATAATTGTAAGTATCGACTCTGAAACCGTCCAGATTAGCATATTCGATCCACCAAATAGCATTTTGAGTTAAGTATTTTGCAACTAACGGATTTTGTAAATTCAAATCCGGCATTGAAGGTACAAACCATCCGTCAACACAAACTTCCTGATCTAATTTGGAAGCGTGAATATCAGTTATAACTTCACGTCGGTGATGCGTTTGTGTGTAATTTTCGAATTGATTGATCCATGATTTTGTTGGTAAATCCTGAATCATCCAATGTGTGATTCCCCAGTGATTGGTTACATAATCCATCACCAGTTTCATGTTTTTTTTATGCAATTCTGAAGACAGCCGAACGTAATCTTCATTAGTTCCGTAACGGGCATCTATTTTGTAAACATCAGATTGCCCGTAACCGTGATACGAATGTCGCGCGTCATTGTCCTGGCATAGAGGCGTACTCCAGATTGTAGTTGCACCAAGAGACGAAATATAATCTAATTTTTTTATAATTCCTTCAATATCACCGCCGTGACGTCCATCTGGTTCTGCTCGGTTTCCTTTTTCTGTTAAAATGGCATCACTATCGTTTTTAGTATTTCCGTTAGCAAAACGATCCGGCATGATTAAGTATATCATATCCGATGCATCATAACTTTTTCGGTCTGGCGAATTGGCTCTTCTTTCTTTAAGGGAATATTTCTGCGTAAAAGCGACTTTGTTTTTGGTTTTAAAAGAGAAAACCAATTCAGAAGCTTTTAGATTTTGTGTATCAATTGTAATGAAAAGATAATTTGGGTTTTCTGTTTTTTCTATATTTTTTATTACCACATTATTTGATACAGATGCTTCATATTCTGCAATATTTTTTCCGTAGAACATGATCTGCAACTCCGGATTTTTCATTCCCGCGTACCAAAATGGAGGTTCTGTTTTTTGGATTTGCGCTTTCGCGGAAGCGGAAAACAACAAGAGCATTAGGATTGATTTATATATAGAATAGTTTATAATATGTGTTTTGTGGTTTTTCATAGTTTGTATTTTAAATTCTTAAAGAATTAATTTTTAATATTTTTTGATTGGAGGCGGAGGAGGCGGTGGTAAAACTCCTTTTCTGCTTTCAAAATTTATATTTTTTTGAATTTCTTTCAGTTTCAGTTTTTGTTTAAGATTGTTTATCCAATTTGAAAGTGAATCGAGTTCTTTTGGTTCTTGATGACTATGAACCAATATTGTTTTGCTTTTAGAATTTTTCTGGATGCTTATTCCATAAGAACTTCCATCTAAATAATTTTCAAAATATTCAGATTTATATTTAAAAAGATTTACTTTTTCTACATAGTCAAAGAGTTTTAATCTTTCTTCAGAATTTAAAATCGCATAATAAGTTATTTTTTCTTTTGGAACAGAAATAGTATCATCGATATTTCTTCCAATCCAATGATAATGAATATAAGCAGTATCAGAGTGATTAAATTTTATAGAATATGATTCACTAAATGTATCACTGTATGAATAATCAAATGAATCGAAAGCTTTCTCTTTTTTAGTGCAACTTAAAAGTAATACACTTAAAAAGACGATTGTTGAACAGCATTTCATATTTATAGAATTTTAAATTACAATCAAAATATAATCAAGTAAAAAAAAAAGACAAGCAATTCTGGGGAAAATTACTTGTCTTTGAAAAAATTACTTAGTTTCGATAATGCTAATCGCATAACCTCCGCCCGGAGCAGATAACTGTGATAATTTTGATTTATTGGTTACAGCAATTTTTCTGATGGTATACGCTTGCGGATTTGTTTTGTAATGCGCGTCTTTTGCATCAGCATAAATAGTAGCTGTGTATTTTTTGCCTTTTTCAAGGAAACTAAAATCGATGTTTGATGTACGGGAATTGTCTCCGTTTACATTTCCAACAAACCAATTATTTGTTCCTTTTGCTTTACGCGCAACGGTAATAAAATCGCCTGGCTCAGCTTCGATGTATTTACTTTCTGACCAATCTACGGCCACATCTTTAATAAACTGAAATGCATCCGGAAAACGGTTATAATTCTCCGGAGTATCAGCCGCCATTTGCAACGGACTGTACATCGTAACGTACAGAGCCAATTGATTACAGATTGTACTGTTTACATGCGAAGTGTTTCCAGGATTCAATTTGCTGATATCCATTTCGAAGATTCCAGGCGTGTAATCCATTGGGCCACCTATTAAACGTGTAAAAGGTAAAACCGTTACGTGATTTGGTTTAGAACCTCCAAAAGCCTGGTATTCTGTTCCTCTTGCCGCTTCGTTTCCAATTAAGTTAGGATACGTTCTTGCAATTCCGGTTGGTCGGACTGCTTCGTGAGCGTTTACCATAATTTTATAATCAGCTGCTTTTTCAATTGCATGTTGATAGTGGTTTACAATCCATTGATCGTAATGGTTTTCGCCTCGAGGCAAAATATCGCCAACATATCCGCTTTTTACAGCATCGTATCCGTTGTCTTTCATGAATTGGTATGCTTTGTCCATATGGCGTTCGTAGTTACGAACAGAACCAGAAGTTTCGTGGTGCATGATAATTTTGATTCGCTTAGATTTTGCGTATTCGTGCAAACCTTTTACATCAAAATCCGGATAAGGCGTTACGAAATCAAAAACATAATCTTTTGAATGTCCAAACCAGTCCTCCCAGCCTTCGTTCCAGCCTTCAACCAAAACTGCGTCGAAACCATTTGCAGCAGCAAAATCGATATATTTTTTTATGTTTGCATTGTTGGCTCCGTGAGTTCCGTTTGGCTTTGCTTTGGAGAAATCAGAAACACCCAATTGTACTGTTGGGAAATCGTTTGTGTACGACCAGGAACTTTTTCCTGTTATCATTTCCCACCAAACACCAATGTATTTTACTGGTTTGATCCACGAAGTATCATCAATTTTCGATGGGTCGTTTAAGTTATAAGTCATTTTTGAAGCTAAGATTTCTCTTGCGTCATCACTTACCATAATGGTTCTCCATGGCGAGTGACTTGGCGCCTGCATATAACCTTTATCGCCTTTTGCATCCGGTGTTAACCAAGAGGTAAACGTCATGTTTTTGTCATCTAAATTCAAGTGCATACAAGAATAGTTGATCAAAGCAGCTTCGTGTATGTTGATGTAGATTCCGTCATTCGTTTTTAACATCAATGAAGTCTGAACTCCTGTTGGAGAAAAGTTCTTTTGTGAAACGTTTGCAGTATATGCTTTTTCAGATAAACCTCTTATTTCAGATAATTTCGATTTGGTGTAATCGTATTCCTGCGTATCATAATCGCCCGGAATCCAAAAAGCCGTGTGGTCGCCCGCCATAGCAAATTGTGTTCTTTCTTCTTTTATAATAAAATAAGTCAGGTTCTTTTGAGCCGGGAATTCATATCTAAATCCAAGTCCGTCATCGAATAAACGGAAACGAATTATGATTTGTCTGTCGGTTCCTTTTTGATTTAATGTTACAGCCAATTCATTATAATGATTTCTAATGTTGTCTACTTCTCCCCAAACCGGCTTCCAGGTTTCGTCAAAAGTTGATGTTTTGCTGTCAACAACCGTAAAATCATTCAATAAAGATTTTTTGTCATCTTTAAGTTCCAAACCTAATTTACTGGTTTTTACAACTTCTTTGTTTTTGTATTTTAAAGTGTAAGTTGGAGTTCCGTCGTTTTGAAGCGAAAATTCCATTGCGAACTTTCCTTCGGGTGATTTTAATTGTTGTGCTTCCGCTAAAGTGCTAAAGGCAAACAAAATTAAGCTTGTAAAAAATAATTTTTTCATTGTAATAAGTTTTTAAAAGTGGAACACTGATTTTACTAATTAGCACTAAAATTAATGCTGTTTTTTTTAACACATAGAAACATAGATTGGGATAGCTCAAAAAGGCGTTTCACTTTCTACAAAACACATAGCTATGTGAAAATTATTTGTCATTTATTTTACTCTTTTTTAGAAAAATAAACTATGTTTCTATGTGTTTAAATTCATAATTTATTGATAATCAGTGAAAATTAATGTTTATGATTTAAGCTGTTGCCAATTTTGCGGCTATTATCGGTTTTTCATTTACTATAATCGTTAAATCCTCATCACCATCTACAGTAAAAGTCGTTTCCTCATGATTTACAGCTACTGTTATAATTTGATTTCTAAAGTTTATTTTAAACGAATACCCTTTCCATTCTTTTGGAATTTTTGGAGAAAAATGAAGCTGGTCATTTTTAACACGCATTCCGCCAAAACCTT
>NZ_JBDTTP010000052.1:0-31874 GCF_039930565.1 Flavobacterium sp.
AGCAAAAGATTGCAACGGATAGCGGGAATAAGCTCCTGATAATTCTGTTACAAAATTATACTAAGATTATTTACCAGTGTGTGTATAAAAAACAAACTCTTATATACATTAAATTAAGGTTTATTTCGAACCTCTGTAATTGTTTGAACAAAGGTTTCAATTGACTGAGCTCCAGATATAGCAAATTTTCTATCAAATACAAAAAATGGTACACCTTGTACTCCTATTTCCTGAGCTTCATCAATATCAGCTTTTACCTCTTTCAAATACAAATCCTCGTTTTGAAGAACTTGTTGAACTTCTTGGATAGATAAACCAGCTTGTGACGCCAATTCTATCAAAGTTGTATGATCATTTAAATCACGACCATCTGTAAAATAGGCTTTGAAGAAAATTTCTTCCATTTGATCTCCTAAGTTTTTAGTTTTAGCTAATTGGATAATTCTATGGGCTTTTAAAGAATTTGAAATAATAGCTTTATCGAAGTGATACTCCAGCCCTACACTTTTTGCCCTTTCAACCACACCTTTATGCATTTCTACAGATTGCTCGACAGAAATGCCTTTTCGCTCAGCCAAAAATGTATAAACATCTTTATCTGCCTGCGGCGTGATTGATGGATCAAGCTGAAAACTTTTCCATTCAATTTCAAATTCATCATTTGGAAACCCGGCCAAAGCTGCTTCCAATTGTCTTTTTCCGATATAGCAAAACGGACACATGATATCCGACCAAATTTCTATTTTCATATTACAAAAATAATTAAATATTTAAAGAAGTCTTTTTTCGTTAAGAAAAGAATAAGAGTATAGTATTAGAATCCCTTTAGTTTTTATTTCTGGTAAAATAAAAAACCGCAATTCTTTAAAAGAATTGCGGTTTTCAGGTATAAAAAATGGTTGGTTAATAGCGATATTTTTTTTTACAATGATATGTTATTAATTTGAAAATAAAAAAAATCCCTGTAACAAAAACAAGTTTTGATGTTAACTATTTAACATTACAGGCATTACCAACATTGTAACAGTTTCACCTTCTTCTAAACCATCAACAGGAGTAAGAATTCCTGCTCTGTTAGGTAATGACATTTCTAACATAATCATATCTGATTGTAAATTAGTCAGCATTTCTGTTAAGAAACGTGAGTTGAAACCAATTTGCATATCATCTCCCTGATAATCACAAGTCAATCTTTCCTCAGCTTTGTTTGAGTAATCGATATCTTCTGCCGATACATTTAATTCGGCACCAGCAATTTTTAGACGAATTTGGTGAGTTGTTTTGTTAGAGAAAATCGCAACACGACGAACTGAACTTAAAAATAAAGAACGGTCAATCATTAATTTGTTTGGATTTTCTTTTGGAATAACCGCTTCATAATTTGGGTATTTTCCATCAATCAAACGACACATTAAAATATAATTATCAAATGAGAAAGTTGCATTTGAATCATTGTATTCAATTTTTACCTCAGCATCAGAAGTTCCTAAAATACTTTTCAGGATATTCAAAGGCTTTTTTGGCATAATAAAATCGGCTACCTGAGATGCTTTCACATCTGTACGGGCGTACTTCACTAATTTATGAGCATCAGTTGCCACAAAAGTTAATCCTTCTGGTGAAAACTGAAAGAAAACTCCCGACATTACCGGTCGTAAATCATCGTTCCCAGCAGCAAAAATAGTTTTACTTACTGCTGTTGCCAAAACATCCGCAGGAACCAAAGTCACCGATGGATCTTCAAGATTTACTGATTTAGGAAATTCTTCTCCGGCAGCATATGCCAATGCATATTTTCCTGAATTAGAACTAATTTCGACTGTATTGTTTTCTTCAACTGTAAAAGTTAAAGGCTGTTCCGGGAATGTTTTTAATATTTCAAGCAAAAGTTTTGCCGGTACAGCTACACTTCCTGTACTTGTGGAATCAATTGATAATGTTGCTGACATTGTAGTTTCAAGATCTGAAGCAGAAACAGTCAGCTCATTATTATTTAGTTCAAATAAAAAGTTGTCTAAAATTGGCAACGTATTGTTGCTGTTAATTACACTACCTAAAACTTGTAATTGCTTTAATAAATACGAACTCGATACTATAAATTTCATCTGTCTGGTTTTAATTTTTGTGTCTATTTTGGTCTTTTTGACCTAAAAATATACGGATTACAAATATATCGTAAACAATCTTAGTTTCGCAAATTTTTTATTAACATCTATCTGCTGTATTTTCTTTTTCGGATATAAGTAAATACAAGTCCAAAAACCAACAAAATTAAGATTGGAAGCCCGATAGTTATGAATTGTGTCTGACTGTAATTTTCGTAAACCTTTTCTTTATCCAATAATGGCAAATCTAAATCCTTACTCCTAATGTTGATAAGTCCCGTGTCATCCAATAAATAATTAATACAGTTCATCATAAAATCCTTATTGTCATATAAATTTCCTGAGCGCTGATCATAACCTAATTCTACCGGCATCATGTTCTTATCCAATTGGTTTCTGGCTAAATCGCCATCGGCAATGACAATCATTTTTGTTGGCTTTCCTTTTGACTGAAATGAATTTTCCTTGAAAGACAAAACACGATTCTCGAAAGCAGAATGAAAATTTCCTTCTAACAAAACAGCAAGAGGCAAATTACCTTTTTCAATATAGTCTTTAGGAGAAGTTTCTTCTGCAACACTACTCAGATTAATTTCTGCCGGAGTTCCTATTGTTTTTGAATAAGGAGACGATTGCAGTAAAACTGTTTTTTTAATTCCGTTTTTCAAGGTATCGATCGGACTTGCGAAATCGAATTTTATTCCGCCTAAATTTTTCACGATTGGATGTGTTCCTTGCGGAGCAACAAGCGGTGCAAACTTCCAAACAAAATCCTGATATTGTGTGGCGCTTCCTTGTTCTCCTGTCGCCAATTTTATTGGACTTCCTTGTTCATCTTTTACCAAATCAGGATTAATTCGGAAGCCGTATTTAAAGAACATATCATTTAGATTCAAATCTCTTGGGTATGCCAAAGTTGCGCCTGACTGATTGTACAGACTATCCATATCTGCTGCTACCTGATCAATTAGCCACAATGTTTTTCCTCCGTTCATGATAAACTGATCTAAAACTTGTTTTTCTTCGTCAGAGAATGTTTCAGATGGTTTGGCGATAATTGCTAAATCATATTTTTTCAATGCGTCTAAGCTTGCTGTTGGATTTTTAGCAACCGAATCTAAGGTAAAAGGCCCAATATAGTAACTTTCACGAATTTGCATCAGCATTTTGGCAATGTAAATTTCATTTATTTCACCATTTCCTTTTATGATTGCAACTTTCTTTTGCTTGTCTTTAGTAATCTTATTGATGGCATCTGCAATTGAATATTCTAAATGCTGAATGGAACCAATTACTTTTTGCGTAGTCGAAGCACCCATTCTGTTTTTCAACAAAGGGATATTGACTTCTTTATTATTGTAAACCGCAATTGCCCAGGGGAAAACCATTGCCTGAGATTGTTTTCCTTTGTCGTCAACGGTAATATTTACTGGTGTAAGTCCTTTTTGGTATAATGATTTTACCAAATCCATGCTTTCGTCTTCGTTTTCCAATGGATTAACAAATTCAAAAACAATATTGGAATTATAAGCCTGAAATTCTTCTAACAATTGTTTTGTTTCCTGTTGCAGGCGCCTGAAATCAGCAGGCAAATCGCCTTGCATGTAAATTTTAATGGACAAAGGATTTTTTACTTGTTTTACAATCTGCAAAGAAGTTTCAGATAAAGTATAACGTTTGTCTTTGGTTAAATCAAATCGATGAGAAAACAAACTTCCGAGAACATTTAAAACAACCAAAACAAAAATTGTTATCCACAACGTTTTGATATTCATTTGAGTAGATACTTTCATTAGGCTTTAAAAGATTTTAATTGATACACTGTAAAAGACAAAAACAAAACTGTAATACTTAAAAAGTAAATTACATCGCGAGTGTCAATTACTCCCCTACTCATACTTTTAAAATGTTCCTGCATACCCAATACCGGTATAAAACCTGAAAAACCCGGAATTAGTGATGCCAGACCTTCAAAACCGAAATAAAAGAAAAAACATAAAAATACGGAAAGGATAAAAGCTACAATTTGATTTTCAGAAAGTGTAGACGTGAAAATTCCGATCGCGGAATAAGAAGCAATCAAAAACAATAATCCGAAGTAAGAACCAATTGTGCTTCCCATATCGATATTTCCTTCAGGCAAACCTAAATTGGAAATTACTTTTACATAAATAAAGGTTGGAATGATTGCCAGAATTATCAAAAATAGAGAACCTAAAAACTTACCGTTTACAATTTCCCAGATGGATAATGGTTTGGTTAAAAGCAATTCGAGTGTTCCTTGTTTTCTTTCATCAGAGAAACTTCTCATCGTAACGGCCGGAATAAGAAAAATCAGAATCCATGGAGTTAAGGTAAAAAAAGGAGTCAAATCTGCATAACCTGTGTTTAAGATATTGTAATCTCCTTCAAAAACCCATAAGAAAAGTCCGTTGCTGATTAGGAAAATCGCAATGACCAAATAACCAATTGGAGAGCCAAAAAAGGATTTTATTTCCCGTAATATAATTGATTTCATGTAAAACGTTTATTCGTTTATTTGTTTTGTATTAATCTAAGCTAACAATTTTATCTACACTCCAGGCTTCTGGTTTTGCATTGAAAAGCTTTTTTGTGAAATTCCAAACAGAATTAAAAAGTTCAGATTGTCGATAGTTTTCTAAATCAGCTTCACTTTCCCAATAACTGTATGTGAAAAATATGCATTTATCGTTTTTATCCTGATACAATTCTAAAAACCGATTTCCTTCCGCTTTTCGTATTTTGTCTTTTACCGTTTCGAAATTCTTCAGAAAATCAGGGATTTTTTCTTCGTGAAAACTCATTTTTACTATTCGAACGAACATATATTTCTTTGATTCAATTTGGATGCAAATGTATTTTATTTTGATGAAATTATTAACTCAAAAATTGCACAGTAATCACATCCCGATAATTCAGCCCTAATAAACTGCTGGCAGAACCTACATTTGAAGGATTACTTCTAAAAATAGCGATTTCCAGAAAACCTGCTTCATTAAAAATCGCCAATTTTTCGCCTTCATACGTTTTGATGGGATATTTTTCAGAAGTTGCGATTGCTGAATAATTAGGCAAAATAGTCTTGATGCTTTTTGGCTTCATTACAATTTCGTACGGTCGGCCTTTGGCTACTTCAATAAATTGTCTTTTCGAAATATTGGTCACTACGTTTCCTAAATGGTCAATATAAATCACATAGCCTTTTATAGAATTTGCGTCGTTGGCTACTACAGGCTGTAACTCCGTGATTTGTTTTATTTCCTGAATTTCTTTTCCAATTACATTCAACAATCCGCCTTTTGCGATGTGACAGGCCACTTGTATAAAAATATCCAAATCGCTGAATTCACTGGGGAAACGATCATGAATATTGATTTCGACAATTTTCTGCGGTAAAATTTTCTGCGTCAGCATACTTAAAATACCATTGTCTGCACAAATAAAGTAGTGATCGTTCCATTGCATGGCGATATGCTGATTTTCTTTATTCAGCTCAATATCAACACCAATCAGATGAACGGTACCTTTCGGAAAACTTAAATAAGAGGCTCCGATAACATAGCTTGCTTCGGCTGTGTTAAATGGATCTATATCATGCGAAATATCAATAATTTTTGCTTCTGAAAACTCAGAAAGAATTTTACCCTTCAGTGCACCAACAAAGTGGTCTTTTAAGCCGTAATCGGTAGTAAGGGTAATTATTGACATAATTTTGTTTATAACTATTGGTAGTATTTAAATCTAATTTTCATTAAATTTGAGAAATGCAAAGCTAATAATACTAAATCCAAATTGAAAGAAACAAAAGACAAATTGCATTTAAAGATATAAACATACCCGACAGCCAATTGATTTATAAAAAGATTTAATTTTAATTTAAAACTACCTCATTTGAACGAAAGAATAATCGAGCTCATAGACATCGCTCCAAAAGACTTTTGGGGCGCTCAAGACACTCATCTTGAAATAATTAAAAAGTACTACCCAAAGCTTAAAATAGTAGCAAGAGGGACGACTTTGAAAGCATTTGGCGAAAAAGAAGTTTTAGATGAATTCGAAAAGAGATTTCAAAGACTGATGCTCCATTTTACCAGATACAACAATATCGATGATAATGTAATTGAACGTGTAATCATGAGTGATGGCCAGGATGAAAGAAAATCATTAGACCACGATAAAATATTGGTTCACGGAGTTGGCGGAAAGATCATCAAAGCCATGACACCTAATCAGCAATTACTGGTTGATACCATCAAAAAAAATGACATGGTATTTGCAGTTGGGCCAGCCGGAACCGGTAAAACTTATACCGGGGTTGCCATGGCAGTAAAAGCACTTAAAGAAAAAGAAGTAAAAAGAATCATCTTAACACGACCAGCGGTTGAAGCAGGAGAAAATCTTGGTTTTTTACCCGGTGATATGAAAGAAAAACTCGATCCTTACATGCAGCCGCTTTATGATGCTTTGCGTGATATGCTTCCTAACGAAAAACTCGAAGATTACATTTTAAAAGGAATTATCCAGATTGCGCCGCTGGCATTTATGCGTGGACGTACACTTGACAATGCTTTTGTAATTCTCGATGAAGCACAGAATACCACCCATTCGCAGATGAAAATGTTTTTGACCCGTATGGGGAAAAACGCCAAATTCATGATTACTGGCGATCCCGGACAGGTCGATTTACCAAGAAGAACTATTTCTGGTCTTAAAGAAGCCATTTTGGTTTTGAAAGATGTTGACGGAATTGGAATTATTTATCTGGATGATAAAGATATCGTGCGTCACAGATTGGTAAAAAAGGTAATTGATGCTTATAAACAAATAGAAAATCACGATTAATTTTTTATAAAATGTCAAATGTAAATCGTGAAATGTGTTTTGATGTTTAATGATATTCGTTTTCTACACACTCTTTTAGAGAAATGTGGAAAACGAATATTTTTTTTTGAATCTGTTTAAGAAAAATGAAAATGAAACAATTAGATGATTTCTACCTCAAGCAACAAGAACCTTTGAAAGGAACACTATTGGCATTAAAAGAAATTATCCTAAAACAAGATAACAATATTACTAACGTTCTCAAATACGGAATGCCTTTCTTCTGTTACAAAGGAAAAATGTTCTGCTATTTATGGATTCATAAAAAACTGAAAAAACCGTATACTAGGAATTGTAGAAGGAATTCATTTTGATGAATCTTTTTTAATTCAGGAATCCCGTTCCCGAATGAAAATCATGCTACTGAATTCTGATCAAGATTTACCTTTGGAAAGAATTGAAAATGTAATTCGCAAAGCACTGGATTTATATAAATCAGGACTTATAAAAGTTTAAATTATTCCAAATCCTGATTTGATGAAATAGTTAAATAAATAATAAACTTGACGTAATTTAGACTTTCAAACACTTCAAACGTTGCCAAGCTGAGCTTAAAGGCGTAAATTTGCACATCATAAATACTTGATTTTAATATGACTGCAAAACTTAAAAACATAAAAGTTGTTGTAAGTGACTTAGACGGAACCTTGCTCAGCCCCCAACACAGAATATCAGCTTACACAAAATCTATTTTCCAGGAACTTCACAATCAAAATTATCTTATCGTTGTTGCTACAGGCCGTCATCACCTTGATGCCATGGCGATTATCGAGACACTTGAAGTTCCGGTTTATTTGGTGAGTTCAAACGGAGCCAGAATACATTCACCTGAAAAAGAAGAATTGTTTTCTTTCAATTTAGACAGTGATGTTGTAAAAGCAGCTTTGAATGTAGAAATTGATCCTGAAATCACGGTAGTTTTATTCAAAGAAAATGTTTGGCAGACCAATAAAGTGAGTGAAAAATTAAATGCTTTTCAGGCGGAATTAAAATATCATCCAGAATTGGTAGATTATAAAACCCTGGAAGATTTTGGTGCCATTAAAATATTCTTCTCCTGTGATAATCATGAAAAATTAGTCAAATTGAAAGATGACATTCTGGCCAATTCGTCAGAACATCTTCATCATGCTTTTAGTTTGCCCACTTGTCTGGAATTTATGGACAAATCGATAGATAAAGCTGTTGCGATTGAAAGAGTATTGGAAAAAGAAGGTTTTACGTTATCTGAAGCAGTGGCTTTTGGCGATGGTTTTAATGATGTTCAAATGTTGTCTGCATCGGGTAAAGGCCTGATTATGGGAAATGCCCCAGCTCTGTTAAAAGAAACATTACCAGATCTGGAAGTTATTACAACCAATGGAGAAGATGGCGTTGCAAAATATATTGCTTCAGAAATTTTAAACAAGGAATTTGCTACAAGTTGATTTATAAAATCTAGTTTTTTGAGCTTTCTATAAAAATTAAATCCCGGAATCAACTCTTCAGGGATTTTTTTTGTATTCTGAGTAGTTTTACAAAGAATTTCGCAAGTAAATATTCAAAACAATTTTTTTAATACTTTTCAAAGTGTATTTTTGTTTCTTTAAAATATGCCTACAATGACAAAAAACATTTTTATCGTTACCTTTTTATTTCTTGCCATTACTGGAAAAAGCCAGGAATTGAAATTAGAAGAAATAATGAAAGGGCAATCTTTTATTGGAAACCAACCCACAAACGGAAGGTGGTCTTTGGATGGTAAAAAGGTTTATTTTGAATGGAATCCTAAAGATGAACTAGGAACCAGTACTTATTTTTGGCAAAAAGGCATGAAAAAACCAGAAGTTGCAACTCTTAATGAAGCTACTTTTTCTCAACTTGATTTTAAAAGCAAACCTGCATCAGATATTGTTTATTATATTGAAAAAGGAAGTTTATATTCGTATTCTGTCAAATCAAAATCTATTACAAAACTAATTCAGCAATCCGCCCCAATATCAAATTTACAAATAGGATCGCAGGGGGGAGTATTATTTTTTGAGCAAAATGAAAATATTTTTAAATATACTACCAAGGAAGGAACCGTTTTACAGATTACCAATCTGAATAAAGGAAATAAAAGAGAAACAAAACCTGAAAAAGAATCTTTTTTAACTGCACAACAAAAAGAATTGTTTCAATTTATAAGAGATAAAGAGGCTAAAAAGAAATGGAATCTTGAAAAAAACAAAACTTATAAATCTGATTTTGCAAAAGAATATTTTTACGGTAAAGATAATTTATATAGCCTAAAAATGAATCCAAATGGAAATTTTGCGACTTTCATCTTAATTGAAAATTCAGAGACAAAACAAGAAAAAATGGAAGTTTTTATAACTGATGATGGTTATAATCAAACGCCGGAAACAAAGGAAAAAGTTTCAACGAGTAATTTTGTAAAAAACAGATTTGCTATTTATTCAGTTTCAAAAGATTCCGTTTATTATGTGAATTTTTCCACTTTAAGTCATATTCAGGATACTGCAAAATATTATGAATTATATGACAATTTAAAAAAGAAAGCCAAAGAAGACAAATTAATTGTTGCGCAGGCTCCAGTCTATAATCAAGATGGCTCAGTTGCGATTGTTGAAATCAGAAGCCAGGATAATAAAGACCGATGGTTAGTGAGTTTAAACCTGGATAAAGGAACTTTTGAAGAGATAGAATATCAGCATGACGAAGCCTGGATTGCTGGCCCAGGCATTCCATCTTATTCATTTTCTTCCGGAAATTTAGATTTTTTAGCAGATAATGAAACCATTTATTTTCAATCTGAAGCTACCGGTTATTCTCATTTGTATACTTATAATTTAAAGACCAAAAAGAAAACACAACTAACAAAAGGAAATTGGGAGGTTCGGGATGTAATTTTATCAAAAGACAAAAAAACATTTTACGTGACCACAAATACAACCCACCCCGGAAATAGAAACTTTTATAAACTGGAAGTTGCTAATGGTGCATTACAACCTATTTTAACTAAAGATGGCGCACATGAAGTTGTAATTTCTCCAGATGAAAAATCACTTTTAGTACGCTATTCATATAAAAACGTACCATGGGATTTTTATATTGCCGATAATGAAAAGAATACACATTTAGTACAAATTACATCTTCTGTTACAGATAATTTCAAAAAATACCCATGGAGAGAACCAGAAGTTATTACTTTTAAAGCGCAGGACGGAACTGCTGTAAACGCGAGAATTTATACTCCCAAATTAGAAACCAATAACAAAGCTGCCATTATATTTGTGCATGGTGCCGGATATTTGCAAAATGCCCACAATTATTGGAGTAATTACTACAGAGAATATATGTTTCACAATTTATTAACTGATTTAGGGTATACTGTTTTAGATATTGATTATCGTGGAAGTGATGGTTATGGAAGAGATTTCAGAACCGGTATATATCGCTTTATGGGAGGAAAAGATTTATCAGATCATTTGGATGGTAAAAAATATTTAGTAGAAAAATACGGTATTGATGCTGACAGAGTCGGAATTTATGGGGGTTCTTATGGTGGTTTTATTACTCTTATGGGAATGCTCACAACTCCTGGTGAATTTGCTTCAGGTGCGGCTTTGCGTTCTGTTACAGACTGGGCACATTACAATCATGGCTATACCGGAAACATTTTAAATTTCCCGGAAACAGATCCTGATGCTTACAAAAAAAGTTCTCCTATTTATTATGCTGGCAATTTAAAAGGTAATTTACTAATGCTTCACGGAATGGTAGATGACAATGTTGAATATAAAGATATTGTACGTTTGTCACAACGACTTATTGAATTAGAGAAAAAAAACTGGACATTGGCCTCATTTCCTGTAGAAGCACATGGGTTTAATGAAACCTATTCGTGGATTGATGAATATAGCCGAATTTTAAACTTGTTTAACACTACTCTTCTCAAACCATAATTTTTTCTTTGCTTGCTCTTTTAAATAGTTTTAAATTTGCATTTACAAAACAAAAAACACGACATACATAATGAGCAATACCATCACCACTACGAATTTTAATTTCCCAAACCAAAAATCAGTTTACCGAGGAAAAGTTAGGGAAGTTTATAACATTAATGACGAACTTTTAGTGATGGTGGCCACCGACAGGCTTTCGGCTTTTGATGTGGTTTTGCCAAAGGGAATTCCGTATAAAGGTCAGATCCTGAATCAGATTGCTACAAAATTCATGGAATTGACGGAAGATATTGTTCCGAACTGGTTGATTGCAACACCGGATCCAAACGTAGCTGTTGGCCATTTATGTGATCCTTTTAAAGTAGAAATGGTAATCCGTGGTTATCTTTCAGGCCATGCTGCTCGTGAGTATGCTGCCGGAAGAAGACAAATCTGCGGTGTAACAATGCCGGAAGGTTTAAAAGAAAATGATAAGTTTCCTGAGCCAATTATTACACCTACAACAAAAGCAGATAATGGTTCTCATGACGAAGATATTTCGCGTGAAGACATTCTGGCTAAAGGAATTGTTTCTGAAGAAGATTATTTGGTTTTGGAGAAATTTACACGTGATTTATTTCAAAGAGGGACTGAAATTGCTGCTGATCGTGGTTTGATTTTGGTTGATACTAAATACGAATTCGGAAAAACAAAAGAAGGGGTTATTGTGTTAATTGATGAAATCCACACACCGGATTCATCCCGTTATTTTTATGCAGACGGATATCAGGAAAGACAGGATAAAGGAGAAGAACAAAAACAATTATCAAAAGAGTTTGTACGCCGCTGGCTGATTGAAAATGGTTTTCAGGGACTGGAAGGACAACAAATTCCCGATATGACAGAATCTTATATCGAATCCGTTTCTGAAAGATATATAGAATTATACGAAAAAATTCTAGGCGAAAAATTCGTTAAAGCTGACATTGCTAATATTGATCAACGTATTGATAAAAATGTATTAGCTTACCTTACTGCTAAAGAGTAATTTTCTAATTTCACTATTAAATAAGCCCTGCTAATTCACTGAATAAGCAGGGCTTATTTATTTGCAAATTAATAATAATTAGAAATTGTTCTATCCAAACAATATCATTCTTTAATATCTTTTTTTTTAATCTATTGCTTGAAATTTAATTGCTATAAAAATATAACAATTTCCACCAATTTTATTTTTTATTATCAATTACTGTAACATAATTGATTTGTTGTCGTCTATATTAAAAGCTCAGTAAAAGAGTAAATTAATAAAATGTTAAGAAATAGTTAAAACATAGTACCTTGCAATGCATAATATCATTTTTTAATATACATTTACATCAGTTTTAAAAATCATCATTTAATCAATCAATTAACAAACAATCATTATGAAAAATTCAATCGTTTATTTAGGAATGGCTTTAGTAGCTTTTACAAATGTTTCTATAGCTTCGAACACTTCTTTTAGAGGAGACAAAAACATTATTACAGAACAAATTTTTGATGCAACTCCATTAAATGTTGCAATCTCAAAAGGAGATATACAAATTGTTCTGAAATTTATTGAATATGGAGCAGATGTTAATGAAAGAACGGAGGATATGACGCCTTTAATGACTGCTGCACGTTACAACAAAGTTGAAATTATCAAAATATTATTAGCGCAAGGAGCACGTCCTGGTGATAAAAATGAAAAAGGTTTTACAGCTTTGAAATATGCAGAATTATCTCATGCAACAGAAGCAGTTGCTATATTAAAAGATATAAAATAATAGCTTGACAAAATATTTTTGAATTAGTATACAAAAATATAAAGACCTTCAGTAAACTGAAGGTCTTTCTTACTTTTGACCTCATAGCCCCGATGGGACTGGCATCCTTTTATGGCGGGGTTCGCCATAAAAGATAAAAGGGACAGCGGGATCAGCTCCTTAAAATTATTTGAAATAAGAAAAAGTTTCATTATTTTCAATTTTCAATAATGATTCATAAATAAGCTGAATCACATTTTCAACATCTTCTTTATGTACCATTTCTACGGTAGTATGCATATATCGTAAAGGCAGTGAAATTAAGGCCGAAGCAACGCCACCATTGCTATATGCAAAAGCATCAGTGTCTGTTCCTGTAGCTCTTGAAGTGGCGTGACGCTGAAACGGAATATTATTCTCTTTGGCTGTATCGACGATTAAATCGCGTAATTTATTTTGAACTGCTGGTGCATAAGCAATTACTGGACCTTTACCCATTTTAAGATCACCTTCTACTTTTTTGTCAATCATTGGCGTAGTGGTGTCATGACAAACATCAGTAATGATTGCTATATTGGGTTTAATGGTTTGCGCAATCATTTCGGCACCACGAAGACCTATTTCCTCCTGAACCGAGTTTACTACGTACAATCCAAACGGAAGTGTTTTATTGTTTTCTTTCAGTAAACGGGCTACCTCAGCAATCATAAAACCGCCCATTCTGTTATCAATTGCACGACAGACAAATTTGTTTTCGTTCAAAATCATAAACTCATCAGGATAAGTTATCACACATCCTACATGAACGCCCATCTCCAGAACCTGCTCTTTTGTTTCACAACCTAAATCAATAAAAATGTTGCTTAATTTTGGCATTTCCTCTTTATCCCGTAAACGGGTATGAATTGCCGGCCAGCCAAAAACACCTTTTACTATTCCTTTTTTGGTATGAATATTTACTCTTTTTGATGGTGCAATCAGGTGATCGGAACCTCCATTTCTAATTACATACAGCAAACCATCATCTGTAATATAGTTAACATACCAGGAAATTTCATCAGCATGTCCTTCAATTACAACTTTAAAAGGTGCCTCAGAATTGATGACACCAACCGCAGTTCCATAAGTATCAGTAATAAAAGTATCTACATAAGGTTTCAGATAATCCATCCAAAGTTTTTGTCCTTCACTTTCATAACCAGTTGGTGAAGCATTGTTAAGATAGCTTTCAAGAAAAGCGATTGAGGTATCATTTAAGATATATTGTGTACTCATAAAATATTTTTTTGCTAATTTATAACTTTAGTAATGTTTTGTTTTTCTGTAAAAATGAAATTCATTGCTTCACATCAAAATTCTTTGTGTAAAACTTAAAAAATCAAATATACAAAAGTAGATTTCATACTTCTTCAACTGATGAAGTAATATCAAAGTATCATACAACTTCTTTTAATTTAATATTTTGTTGAAAAACAACTTTACTTCGACACGATTTAAATTTCCAAAGGAATATCCGGAAGAAAGATATGAAATGTACTGCCTTTGCCAGGTTCCGACTCTGCAAATAATACTCCATGATGATTTACTATTATCCTTTTGCATAGTGCTAGTCCAATTCCTGAACCTGGATAAATATTTTGTGTATGAAGACGTTTGAAAATTTCAAAAATGCGATTCTCATAATCTTTTTCAAAGCCTATACCATTATCACTAAAAATAATATGATGATAATTTACTTTTAATAATGGTGACGTAGTATATCCTGCAAGATATTCATGAGATACGATCGTGGAGTTTACCGCTATCTTAGGCTCTGTTTCGGGATTTGTGAATTTTAAAGAATTACTCACAAGGTTATAAAAGAGCTGATTCATCTGAAGTCCAACAGCTTTGACAATGGGAAGTTTATCAATAACTATTTTCGCCTTTTTTTCCTGTACCGCCAATTCAAAATCAACCCATACATTTTGCAGCACGGATGCTATATCTACAAAATCAGTAGCCTTTTCCGGTTTTGTAAGACGTGAAAAAGCAAGCAAATCATCTATTAACTGACTCATTCGCTCTGCAGATTTATTTATTTTTTTTATGATTTCCTCCTGCTTTAATTGAGGCATTCCCTCTGCAAGCATTCCTGTAAAAATGCGTATTTTTCTTAATGGTTCCTGCAGGTCGTGACTGGCTACATAAGCAAACTGTGCAAGTTCCTGATTAGAATGCAGGAGTGCTTCATTGGTTTGATTAAGTTCGTTATTGAACATTTGTAATTTTTCCAAAGCCTGCGCCAGCTCTTTTGTTCTGAGTTCTACCTGGTTTTCAAGTTCCAGTTGCAGCTCTCGCTGTATGGTAATATCCTGTGCAGTTCCTGAAATTGAAACTGCTTTTCCTTTACTGTCAAAATAAGTTTGTCCAACAGCATGAATTATTTGTTGTCTCTGGGTTTTTTGGTTAATTATTTTATATTCAGAATCAAATTTTCCATCTGATCCAGATTGTTGCGCCTGAGTAAGAGCAACTGTTACACGATCTCTGTCTGATTGTTCAATAACAGAAATAGCTTCATCTGATGTAATATTAGTACCACTCATACCGAACATTTCAACATGACGCTGAGACATATTTGTAATGCCTGTGGCAAAATCCATTGTCCAGGTACCCAGCTTTGCCATTTCTACTGCATTTAAAAGTGACTTTTCTGCCAATTCTAATTTTTTTATGGAATCCAGTAAAGCCTTTTCATCTTTTTTTCCTTTCGTTATATCAGTAGCATGCACTATAATTCCAATAACTTTTCCTTCATTATTTTTATGTGGTGTATATACGATGCTTAGCCATCTGTCAACTCCCATTCTGGAAGGAGCATACATTTCATATTTTTCCTGTTCACCGCCATAAGCAATTTCAAGGTGAGGTAATGTTTTCTCGTATGCAGCTTCTCCAAGAAATTCAAACACAGATTTACCTATCGCATCTTCTTTTCCAACCGAAAACCAATCCATAAAAACAGTGTTATAGGAACGGTATTTCTGATTTTCATCCAGATAAAAAATCATCGCAGGAACAGTATCACTTAACAATTGCAGATGAGCTTCACTTCGCTCAAGGGCTTGTTGGGCTAATACTTGTGCTGTCACGTCAATGGCAATATCCAAAATGGCATAAATTTCACCTTTTTGATTTCGTAAAGGTGTATACGATATATTATAATAATTATCATTCAGAACACCATTTTGAACAATTTTCACAAGTGAAGCCGGGGAAATAAAAGGTACACCGGTTGTAAATATATTGTCAAGGATTTTAAGATATTCCTGCCCTTCTGTTATAAGCTCTGGCATTGCTTCTCTCAAAGGAAGGCCTGTAATATCAGGCCCTTTACCCACAATATCGATAAAAGTTTGATTGGGATGCTCAATAATAAGATTTCGTCCCACAAATAATCCGATACCTGCTGGTGCTGCTGCAATTAGGTCCTGTAATCTCCTTTCGCTTTCTTCGACTTTACGCCTGCTAAGAACTTGTTGTGTTACATCGGTAGCTATGACCAATACGGAAGTTTCATTTTCGCTTGCGCTACGGTTGATTTGATAGGTAAGATCAACATAAACATCCTGAAGTTTATCATCTCGCAAGAGCTGCACCTCAACCTCTTTGGCAATAAAAGGTTTTCCGGTATTAATAACATCTTTTAACAATTCATCAAACCCCTGACCTTTTATTTCTGGTACCGCCTCCAATAATGGTTTTCCTATGATCTCGGCAGGAGTACGTCCAACAAGCTCACCATAAAAAGTATTCGCACTTTGGAAAATTAAATCTTCTCCGCTAATTGTGGCTATACCAACAGATGACTGTTCAAACATAGCACTAATTACTATTTGATTTTGCTCGGCTTTTTGCTGCTGAATTACATTGTCTGGGGCAATAACAGTACATGTAACTAACACTCCTTCTGTAGTACCCTGTAATCCAAGTATTGGACAGTAGACAATATTTAGGGAAACACTTTGAAAATCTTTATTTTGATTCAGAATAATTAGCTCTTCTGAAAATGTTTTGTCATTCTCAATTATATCTTCTATTGATTTAACAACAATAGCCCAGTCTTCATTAAAAACCTGATCTATCGACTTACCTAACGTTTCTAAATTTGTTTCGGTTGTAGTGAGCATTGAACCAAAAGAATCATTAGTGAAAATAATTTCATCATATCCCCAAACTAAAAACATTGGCGTTTTAGAGTTCAGCATAATTCCAAGAGTAGTGGTAAGATTCTGCGGCCAGGACCTTAAAACACCTATTGAGGTGACTGACCAGTCAAATTCTTTTATACTTTTTGCTAATGCTCCGCCATTTCTTAAAAATGGATAATTTGATTCTGAATCTTCTGCTAACACCCGAATTACTTTAGTTTGTATATAATGTGAAGGTAAGTCATTTTTACTAAATTACAAATCCTTTACTAAAATGCTGTAATTTTTAAATGGCAACATTTTTGTTATGATTTTGAAAAAGATCAATATTATAAAGATAACTTAAATTTATAACGTATTATTTATTGCAATACATATTATATTTGCGTGTCTGTTTATACTTATTGAATGAAAACAATAATGATAGTAAGTAGTAAAAGTGAATAACCTTTTAAAATTTTTAATATATAGATTATTAAAAATGAGCCAACGTTCGATGGGTAATTTATAAATTTATCTTAACAATTGTGTATATAATGTATAGTTTTACAATTAAATTAATTATTCCATGAGATTTACAATTTGCATTTTATTATTTCTTTTAATTTCGATTGCCGGGAAAGCACAGATAACTCCGAAAGATAATTCTGAAATGGGCTATACCCTTACCGAAAATGATTCAATACTTAATGACACAATTGAATTGCCGGAAATTATTATCTCTAAAGAAAAATTAGATCCTGAAACTCAAAAGCAATTCATGATTCTTCAAAACCGGGTTTATAGAGTATATCCCTATGCAAGGCTTGCTGCTGAAAGACTTACTGCATTAAACAATGGAATGGCCCGCTTAAAAACAAGTCGTGAAAAGAAAAAGTATTTTAAAATTGTTGAAGACTATCTTAACAATGAATTTGAAGCCAGACTGAAAAAACTTTCCCGAAAACAAGGACAAATTCTTGTCAAACTTATTCATAGGCAAACCGGAATAACGGCATACGAATTAGTAAAAACTTTAAAAAGTGGTTTTAAGGCATTTGTTTCAAATACTACTGCCAATATGTTTGATATTAGTTTGAAAAAAGAGTACAAACCTTATGATGTAAATGAAGATTATCTAATTGAAACCATTCTGGTCAGGGCTTTTGAATCTGGCAGATTATACAATCAAAAACCTTCACAACCTGTTAATTATGAAGACCTTGCCAGCCACTGGGAAGAACTGGCGAAAACACTTAATAAAAAGTAATTTATATAAAATAATAAAGCCTCGTAAATGAGGCTTTATCATTTTAAAAGAAAATTTAATATAGTTACTTTTATTCGATAATGCCCAAGAGGACAAACAAACACAAAATGGTCAATTCAAAAAACAACCAATTAAAAAAGAGCTTAGGTCTGAGTTTTAATATAGCAGTATTAATTGGAGGAACGATTGGAGTTGGAATTTTAAGAACACCGGGAACTATCGCTGAAATGTTAAACAATTATTGGCTTATAATTTTTTCATGGATCTTTGGCGGGTTATTTATTTTAATTGGTGCCAACTCATATGCAGAACTTGCAACAATGCTGCCTAAAGCCGGAGGATCTTACAATTATATAAAAAGGGCCTTTGGTAATTATGCCGGTTTTTTATCGGGATGGTTTGATTATATTACAAATGCAATTCCACCTGCTTTTTATTGCATAGTAATTAGCGAGTATATTATTATTTTGTTTCCGGCTCTGTCAAATTATGCAACGATAATTGCTATTTCATTATTACTTGCATTTGTTGTTCTTCATCTGAGCGGAGTAAAAAACGGAAGTGCTATTCAGCAAATTACGAGTTTACTGAAAGTTATTTGTTTTGTCGCGTTAGTTGCTGCCTGCTTTATATATTCGGATTTACAATTACCTTCTGTTGAAAAAGACAATTCTGTTTTTCAGATTGGGTTATTGTTTGGATTTTTTAAATCGCTTCAACTTATTATCGGGACTTATAATGGCTGGAACAGCGTTTGCTTTTTTGCCGAAGAAAATGATGATCCTGGTAAAAATATCCCGAAATCATTGTTTAGCGGCGTATTGCTTGTCATTGCAATTTACGTTTTATTGAACGTTGCTTTTTTTTATGTTTTATCAGTTGAATCTATTTCAAAATCCAGTCTTCCTGCCGCCGATGTTGCCAATATTATTTTTGGGAAAAACGGAGGCATTATAGTTACCGTTATTTCAATTTTTTCATTGATTAGTATTCTAAATGCCTTTATGATGATTCCACCAAGAATTTTATACGGATTAAGCCGGGATGGTTTTTTTATAGAAAAAGGTACAATGGTTAATAAAGGAGGAACCCCAATTATTGCGCTTTTGGTTTCATCATTATTTAGTTTGTTCCTGATTTGTATTGGTTCGTTTGAAGTATTATTTTCCTTCGCAGCCTTTACATCCATCATAGTTTGGGGATTGGCTTATTTTTCCCTTTTAAAATTAAGAGTTACAGAACCTGATTTACCAAGACCATATCGTTCCGTTTGGTATCCGTGGACAGCAATTATTGCTATAATAACTTCGATTGCATTATTGGCCGGATTTATTTACAGTGATTCAAAAAGTTTTATAATTATCGTGCTGATTACAATAATTTCTTACCCTTTCTTTTTACTTTTGAATAGGAAAAGAAAATGATAAAATGATACATTGCAAAAAAAATCCCAATACTGTAATTTTTCAATATTGGGATTTTTTTATCTTCTTGCCTTAAAATATTGTTCTAAATTTTCACAAGCCGATAAATCTAATGTAAACTTAGGAAATTGTTTATAAACTCTTTCTGAAAGCTCATATTCATTCTTTTCTGTATAATCAATCATTCGCAAACACAATGCTTTAAATCTATCCGTTTTGGCATTTGCAAAAGCTAATTTGTAATTTGCCAATGCCTTTATTTTGTTCCTGTATTCAATCTCATCTATATAAGATTCGTTTTGAAAATTACTTCCATATTCATAACTGGAATAGCGACGCATCATCCACGAATTGCCATAATCAGACATATTGTAGTAACAATTTGCAATCAAAAAATAGTAATAATCACGATCCTTAGTTTTGGGGTTGTTTGCTAAATTGGTATACTTTACCAAATGTTGCGTAACGGATAGTTTGGTAACCAAATATTTTTCTTTATGCTCAATAAAATGCCTGGTATATTTAAAATCATAAAATGGATTTTGATCAAAAACATAATACTCACCATATTCTCCCCTTTCCCAGGCATTGTAATTATCGTCCCAATATTTTTTATTTAATGATTTAAAAGTAACCAAAGCATTCCTTAATTGATTTTCTCTAAGGTATTTTGTTCCAAGTAAATCTTTAAGATAATCTTTGTCTTTCGAAAGTTTAAAATATATTGCTTTTTGAAATTTTGTATCAAAACCTTTGCCTATCCTATTCACAATTGTTTGCAAATCTTTAGCAGAATAAACAAAATCCAGATAATCAAAATAGCGATAAAACTCTTGTAGGTTACCTGATGTTTTGATTCTATTGTCACGCCATTCTACATCATCAATATCATATCCACCATCAGTTATTCCTTCTATTAAAGACATCAAAGCCATACCATCTGTAATATTTCCTCTAAATTCTAATTCTCTTCCTAAAGCAAAAATAAAACGCTCATCTTCTTTATATTTTAAAATAATACGTTCAATTTCCGGTTTAATAATAGCCTTACCAATTTCCTGATTGGCAGTAATACACATTGCTTTTATTTTCTCTATTTCCTCAGCTACTTTTTCAAATTGATGCGTTTTTTCAAACTGAGAAATATTTTTTAAACAGTCAGTATAATTTCTTGTAATAAATTGTAAATTAATCTTTGAAGCTTCCCAAACAACAGTATAATGTGTGTGTTTGATTTCTATAGAATTGATGAAATCTAAAACTTCCTGTGCATACAATCTATCATTTTCAGAACGATTACGTAATGTTTGAGTCGTAACTTTTATTTTATCATTCCAAAAATCAGCAAAATCTGTTGACGGATTATAGTTTGAATAATACGGCGTATAGACCCAATCTTCAATTTTATTAATTTCCCGCAAAAGCAAGAATCCCAATATTTGAGACTTTGGATTATTTTTATAAATCTCTCTCAAATAGTCCAAATTTTTATCTACTTTTTGAACAGATGCGTAAGCATATATATTTGCTATTTCTTCTTTATTCCGAGTATATTTTAAAGCTTCTTCAATTTTAAAATTCTGATGGAAATAGTAATAACTTGCATAACTTTTTTCAGGAGAGTTTGCCATTAAATTGGCAGTATCAACCATATATCCGGGATTTGATTTTGTAAAAGTGTAAAAGAACAAACTCCAGTAGTACAAATAATCTTTTTTATTTTTATTGAAATTAGCTTCAAAAATAGTTTTAAGAACATCTTTTTCTCCTGAATAATAAGCAAGCCGAATGGCTAAAAAAGCATATTTTCTTTTAAAATACTGATCCTGTTCTTTATCTATTATCTTAGAAATTTTATTCAATAACTCAATTCTTCTCTCTGTATTGACACCTTCATTTCTTTCCCACACATCATCAGAGTCATTTGCCAATTCACAATTCTTTGCTGTTTTTAAATAATTGATAGCCGCTATTCTATTATTTTGATAAAGATATTTTATAAACTTATTATTGGTTTGGGGATGAATATCTGTATAAGACAAATTAAAATTGAAGTCCTCAATATCATCAATAGCAACTTTTTTATTTGTGTAATTGTACCAGTCCGCTATATTAGAATCTATATTTAACTTATAATCTTCGGGATTTCTACCATAATCAAAACCCCATAAATCTGCATTGTAATAAAATGATTTGTATTGAGCATAATTAAAATAATTAGGTCTAAAGATACAATACCTTACATCTTCGCCATACGGAGAATATCCACAAGCAAAACTTTGGTAAAAACTACTTGCTAAAAGAACTGTAAAAACCAGAAACTTCTTCATGATTGTATTTTTTAAAAGTGCTGTCATCTAAATGGAACAATGAAATTGTTGTTGTATCATCTAATTCGACATTTTTTTTTATAATCGAAATAGCTTCTTTTAGTGTTTTTGAATCTACCTCTTCAATCTTTAACTGATCTCCTTTTTTTAAATAATATTCATATTCAAACGTATAATCTTTCGTCATTTCATACCACATTGGTTTAGTCTGCTTGGCAATTCCACTTATGTCTGCAGAATTAAAATTAACCAGTCCGGCAAAACGATTATTATGATACCATAATGTCCAATAAAAAACGGGCAATGCTACATCCAAATGTACCGGATAACTTCTTTTTTTATTTAAATAGGATTTTAATTCATCAAGGTCTAAAATGGAGTTTTTATTTTTTTGTGATAATGGCTTAACCAAATTATAACACATCAACATTACTTTATCCACAGGTGGAACACCCATAATTTCTGGATATTTGTACGGATAAAGACGAAGCGTGCAACTGATTTCTTTTTTTGACCATTGTTTTATCTTTTTTAATAAATAGAAATATTTGTCTTTGGTTGATTTTGTCCAGTCACAATCAATTTGAATTTCAGAATAATCGAAATTATCTTTATCATTATAATTGTATTGATAACGGCCTTTACGGTATTTGTTGATTAGAAAAACAATATTATCTGCCAATTTATCCAATGACTTTTCATTATTATATTGAAAGATTTCATTCTTGATAAAAATAGTCGGAACGATGCTTACAGAATCCATATCTCGGAACGTATATTGATCAGGACTATTTTTTTGATAAGGAAAGTTTCCCATCGCTTCATTATAATCTATCTCAAAAAATTTATAGTAGATTTTCCTGACTTGCAATTTGTTAAGTTCCTGAGTCATTTCACCGCCAAAAGAAGATCCATTCTTCCAATAATAGAAAGCTCTTTCAACATTTTTGACTTTGTTTTCTTTATTGGAACACCCAAAAAACAAACAAGAAATGAACACAAACAAAATGATTTTTTTCATTGCAGAATGATTTTTAATTTAGCTTAAAACCGTATTAAAATTATATTTTTTTAACATACAAAATCTGAAAATACAATATATTTTTTGAATTAAATTGAACTCAAAAATCAAAAGAAAACCCGACCGTTTTTGAAAACTATCGGGTTTATAATATATTCAGAAAAGAAAATCTAATTCTTATTTCAACCCAGCAATACTCTGCTCAATTGTAACAATTTTTGCTAAAGCATCTGCTTCTTTTTGTTTTTCATTCGCTAGAACTTTTCCCGGTGCTCCGCCAACAAATTTTTCGTTTGATAATTTAGCCTGAACTGATTTTAAGAAACCTTGCGTGTAAACCAACTCTGCAGTTAGTTTTGCGATTTCAGATTCAACATCAATATTTCCGCCTGAAATCGGAATGAAATATTCATTTGATTTTACACGGAAAGATAACGCTCCATCCACTTTAGATGAAACATATTCGAAAGCTGAAACATTTCCGAGCTTCGTTACAACAGAGTCAAAATAAGTCGAGATATTTTCGCTGTTTATCGCTTTTAATTCGATAGCATCTTTAAACGGAATATTTTTATCTTTTCTGATGGTTCTGATTCCTGAAATTACTTCAATTGTATTTTCAAAATCAGCAATTAAACTTGCATTGAACGGCTTTAATTCCGGCCATGTTGAAACGATCAAAGCCTTCTCAGGGGTTCTGTCAGCAATTAAATGCCAAATTTCCTCAGTTAAGAAAGGCATAAAAGGATGAAGTAACTTCAAGTTGGTTTCTAACATTTCGATTGCTTTATCAAACGTTGCTTTATCAATTGGTTGTTGATAAGCCGGTTTAATCATCTCAAGAAATAATGCACAGAAATCATCCCAAACCAATTTATAAATCGCCATTAACGAATCTGAAATTCTGTATTTCTCAAAATTATCTTCAATATCAACTAAAGTTTGCTGCAGCTTTGCTTCATACCATTCGATCGCTACTTTGGATGATTCAGGTTGAGGAATAGTTTCAGAAACTTCCCAGCCTTTAATCAATTTAAAAGCATTCCAGATTTTATTAGAAAAAGCTTTTCCCTGGTTACATAATTCTTCATCAAACATAATATCGTTTCCTGCAGAAGCGCTTAAAAGCAATCCTACGCGAACGCCATCAGCACCAAACTTTTCGATCAAGTCTAAAGGATCGGGCGAATTTCCTAATGATTTAGACATTTTACGACGTTGTTTATCACGAACCAAACCAGTCAAATATACATTTGTAAATGGTTTTTTACCAGCATATTCGTAACCCGCAATAATCATTCTGGCAACCCAGAAAAACAAAATATCCGGACCTGTAACCAAGTCGTTTGTTGGATAGTAATATTTGTAATCTGCACTTTCAGGATCCAAGATTCCGCCAAAAACAGACATTGGCCAAAGCCAGGAAGAGAACCAGGTATCTAACGCATCAACATCCTGTCTAAGGTTGTCGGTTGTTAGTTGTTGGTTGTTGGTTCTTTCTTTTGCTAATACTAAAGCATCTTCAATATTTTCAGCAACTACGAAATCTTCTTTTCCGTCTCCATAATAATACGCCGGGATTTGTTGTCCCCACCACAATTGGCGAGAGATATTCCAATCGCGGATATTATTCAACCAGTGCGCATAAGTGTTTTCGAAACGTTTAGGATGCAATTTAATATCGCCGTCAACCAAAACTGATCGAATTGCCGGTTTTACTAAATCTTCCATTTTCAGGAACCATTGATCTGATAATCTTGGTTCGATTACCGCTTTTGTTCTCTCAGATGTTCCCACCTTATTCAAATGGATTTCGGTCTTCGCCAAAGCTCCAATTTCTTCTAATTCTTTTGCAATTTCAGCACGAACCACAAAACGGTCTTTACCCTGATAATGCAATCCGAAACTATTTAAAGTTGCATCTTCATTAAAAATATCAATGATTTCAAGATTGTGCTTTTCTCCCAGCGTTTTGTCGTTCATATCGTGAGCCGGAGTTACTTTTAAACATCCTGTTCCGAATTCTACATCTACATATTCATCTTCAATAATTGGAATAACTCTTCCACAAATAGGAACGATGGCGCTTTTGCCTTTTAAGTGTGTAAAACGTTCATCATTCGGATTAATACAAATAGCAGTATCTCCAAAAATAGTCTCCGGACGTGTTGTAGCAATCGTCAGGAAATCTTCAGAACCTTCGATTTTATATTTTAAGAAAAATAATTTTCCTTGTTGCTCTTCATAAATAACTTCTTCGTCAGATAACGTTGTTTTCGCTTCCGGATCCCAGTTTACCATTCGGTAACCTCTGTAGATCAATCCTTTATTGTACAAATCAACAAAAGATTTGATTACAGATGCTGACATATCCGGATCCATAGTAAACTTGGTACGTTCCCAATCGCAAGATGCACCTAACTTTTTAAGTTGATCTAAGATTACACCACCGTATTTATCTGTCCATTCCCAGGCGTGAGCCAAAAATTCTTCGCGGGTTAGATCATTTTTATTGATTCCTTCCGCTTTTAATTTTGCTACAACTTTGGCTTCAGTAGCAATAGATGCGTGATCCGTTCCCGGAACCCAGCAGGCATTGAAACCTTTAAGGCGCGCTCTACGAATCAAAACATCCTGAATGGTATTGTTCAGCATGTGCCCCATATGAAGGACTCCTGTTACGTTTGGAGGCGGAATTACAATCGTATAAGGTGTTCTATGATCTGGCTCCGAATGAAAATAGTTGTTTTTCATCCAGTAGTCATACCATTTATTCTCGATCGTTTTAGCGTCAAATTGTGCTGGAATTGTCATTTTATATGGGTATTATTTGTATCGTTAATTATTAATCACTTAATTTTTTTACTGTTTTCTAATCATTATTATAAACAATTAAATAGCTAAACAAATAAAAGCTAAACTTTGGTTCAGTTTTTGTAATTGTAACTCGCAACAAAAGTAAATAATTAAGTACACTATAAAAAGCGAAATAATAACGAAATATTAATTTGTGTATTAATTAAAACAAAGTATATTTACTTACAACTTTAAACAATTTCAAAATGAAAAATGTTGCCACTTTTATTGCAATAGTATTATTTAGCACAATTGGTTACTCGCAAAAAGGACCAAAAATTGAATTTGCTGCTCAGGATAATACTATCGATTATGGTAAAGTATCGAAAACTGATAATGCAGTCCGATCTTTTGAGTTTACAAATACCGGAGATGCGCCTTTGCTAATAACATCTGCAGAATCTACAGTAAGTTCTGTTGTAGTTACTAAACCAGCTTCGGCTATTATGCCGGGTAAAAAAGGCAAAATTGATGTAAAATATAATATGTCTGCTGGTCCAATTCGTAAAACAATAACTGTCGAAACCAATGCTGTTAATCAACCAGATGGTCGGATCGCCTTAAAAATTAAGGGCGAAGTTTTATAATAAAATACTAAAATAGAAAAAGCCGTTTCCTTAAAATGAGAAACGGCTTTTTTATTGGTCATAAAACCAGGCTGTTTTGTTTTATTTATTTACAGTCAATATTTTTAAACTTGTATTTTACCTTATCAAAATCTATAGGCTTACCCTTTTCAAAATAAGAAACTCCAAGTGATGTCACGATAGAGCCATTTCCTAAAACAAGCTCATTTCCTCGTTTTAAAAATGCCATTGGATTTTTGAAAACCCTGTCTTTATTTGTTCCTTGTCTAAAGGTATAATCAGCAAACAAAGTGTCTCCGCGAAATTCTCCTTTGATTTCCCCAATCTTTTCTGATGCAAACTCAATTTTCATGACAAAATCTCCTGTAATTTTGCCGTCTTTCAAAGTATTCAATTTTAGTTCAAGAGTATCACTTTCGTAAATTGCTTTATAACAATCCTCCTTTACGAACTTTTCCGCTTCGGTTTTAGGTGCTTCAACGCCATCAGAACTTTTGTTTTTTTTACAGCTTTGGAATCCGATGCAAACAACAAGCAAACAAGATAAAATTTGACTTTTCATAATTCGAAATTTAAGTTAATTAAACTAAAGTATAAATCTACAAATTCTTAATTACAAATTCACTTCTTCTGTTCAATTCGTGTTGTTCTTCAGAGTAGGAATCATCACTTTTGCATTTTATGATTGGAACGGATTCCCCATATCCTTTTGCAATAATTCTTTTCCTGTCAATGCCGGACTCAATTAAAAAATCCTTACTTGAAGAAGCTCTTTTTTGAGATAAATCTTCATTAAATTTAGCATTCCCCCTGGAATCCGTATGAGATCCTATTTCGATAACCATTTCAGGATATTTCTTCATCAAGGCGATAACCCTGCCTAAAACTACTTTAAATGGTTTACGGATGTAACACATATTATAATCAAAATGTATGGTCATAACCATAACCAATTCTCAGAGAAGGCGAAATATTAATATCATTAAAGCACTTACCGCATCATTGATTATATGAGCAGCCCATGATTCAAATTTTTCATTATATAAAACGTTTGCAGTCGGGAAAAAAAGAAAAAAGAAAAGAACTAAATTAATTAGACAAAAATATTTTTTGATCATAAATTAACATTAAAACTTGTTAAAAATAATTAATTATTAATTAAATCACCCATATACTCTTATTTGTTCGATTTAAGCAATAAACACAAATTAATTACCTCATTCTATCCAGCATCATATTAATAAATTTTAATAATTACAATTCATCTTCTAAACGAAAACGAAACTTTAGTAACACACTATTTCGTTCAATTTCTAAATTAATCCAGACATCTTCTTCTGACTTTAATAGTTGATTAATTTGTTCCAAAGTATATTTGTATGGCCTATTTTTATTAATGCTGATGATCACATCACCACTCTTTAGTCCACATTTTTGTGCAGCAGAGTTTTTACGGACATTCACAATTTCATAAATTGGCTTCAATTGAAATTTATACTTAAAATCCTGTTCCCTGTTTTTTGCATTTAGTTCATCACTACTATTTATTACACTGACCATTTCGAAATGTACCGTCTCCTGTACCCATTGCAGACCGTTATGCTGAATTGTGATACCGCTTTTATTGTAGGTAAAAGCCTCATTATATTTATTGTTTGGCTTTAAGTATATTTTTTTATCTTCATAATCTAAAACAAGCCTGAATCTTTTTAAGATTTCACCTCCCACAGAACCTATTCGTCCTCTTACCATTTTTACATTTTTAATAGAACTGGAATCAGGAAAAGCTACAATAGGGTTTTTAAATCCAAAATCCGCTAAATAGAATTTAGAAATTTTTGCCCGATGCCCTTCAATATCACCACTAAATCCCTTTCCTAAAAAATCAGGAAAATTCTTTTTAGGCAATTCTATTTTGTCATTTTCAAAAATCCAAAAAGAATCACTATTACCAATGTCAATTAATAGTTTAGCCAAAATTTCTGTGCCATTAACTACTGCTGTAGCATTGAGATAAGGTTTGGATTTTTCAATAGTGATTGGAATAGCCTTATACTTTTTTCCCAATTCATCACGTATTTTCTCATTATTGCTATGTACAACAACCTTTTTTTTCTGGTAATTAATTTCGACAATATTATTTTTAAAAAATTTATATCCTATAATACCGTTTACGGGAATCCCTATATGAGAAGACAAATTAAAACCCTGGTCTAATATTATATAAACCAAGTGATTTGTTGATTTAAGACCATGGGTTTGTAAAATATTATTGGTTGATTTTAAGCCTTCTATTTCCTCATCACTACCTAAACCCCTCAGCTTAATTTTTTGTACATTATTAAAACTCACTTCTTTTTTTTCTTCCATGCTGAACAAAATTGTTTCATCCACACCGGAATCAAGTAAAAAATTAAGTTCAATACCGTTCACTTCTATTGGAATAAAAACTAAGTTATTAATCAGTTTAAAAGGTATTACAACTTTATTTTTATTCTTTTCAATCAAAAAATCATCTTGTGCTATTAGTACAAAAGATGTCAAAAGTCCAAAAAACAAGATGATATTTTTTTTCATTGATGGTTTTTTATTATAAAATTACTAAAAAAATTGATTATTGTTACAATTTCATAAGTACCATCATTGTTTACGTTAAATTGAAAAAAAAAATGCAAATTTGCACTTCAATAATAAAACACATGCCAACAATTTCAAACAAAGGCAGAAACATGCCCGAATCACCGATACGCAAATTAGCTCCTTATGCAGATCTTGCTAAACAAAAAGGAAAAAAAGTGTATCATTTAAACATTGGTCAACCGGATATCAATACACCCGAAGTGGCCATCGATGCGGTAAAAAATATTGATTTAAGCATTATAGAATACAGTCCTTCTGCCGGATACGAAAGTTATAGAAAAAAGTTAGCTCAATTTTACCAACGCCAAAATGTAAATGTTAATTCAGAAGATATCATTATCACTACTGGTGGTTCTGAAGCCTTATTGTTTGCACTGGCTACTATTACAGATCCTGGAGATGAAATTATCATTCCGGAACCTTTTTATGCTAATTATCATGCATTTGCATCATCGACCAGCGCAACCGTTATTCCGGTAATTTCTACAATAGAAAGTGGTTTTGCTTTACCAAGTATTGAAGATGTCGAAAAATTGATTACATCAAGAACCAAAGCCATTTTAATTTGCAATCCGGGAAATCCCACTGGTTATCTATATTCTGAATCAGAGATCAAACAATTAGCATATTTAATCAAAAAACATGATTTATATTTAATTGCTGATGAAGTATATCGTGAATTTTTGTACGATGGAAATGATGTACATTTTTCAGTAATGAATCTGGAAGATGTAAAAGAAAATGTAATCATGGTTGATTCTGTTTCCAAACGTTACAGTATGTGCGGTGCCCGAATTGGCTGTCTGGTAACTAAAAACAAACAAGTGCTGGCGACAGTAATGAAATTTGCCCAGGCGCGTTTAAGTCCTCCAACTATTGAACAAATTGCGTGTGAGGCTGCTATCGATACTCCTCAAAGTTATTTTGATGAAGTAATTGCAGAATATAAAAGTCGTCGTGACACCTTGATAACCGAACTAAACAAAATTGAAGGTGTAATCGTAACCAAACCAAAAGGAGCTTTTTATTGCATTGCACAACTGCCAATAGAAAATTCTGAAGATTTTGCTCAATGGCTTCTGGAAAGCTATGATTTAAATGGTGAAACCGTTATGGTTGCTCCTGCTGCGGGTTTTTATTCAACTCCAGGAATGGGATTGAATCAGGTAAGGATTGCGTATGTGCTAAACAAAAAAGATTTAGTTACTGCTGTAAACATATTAAAAGAAGCCCTTTTGGTTTACAATAAAAGATAAACCAGTTTAAAAATTTTAATTGCAAAAGACAGTAACTACTTCAGTTATTGTCTTTTGTGTTTTTAATAAACAATGATTTCTTTTTAATTTAAATTATATCTAAAAAGGAACAATTAAATAGTAAAAACGATAGAAAAGGTTTCCTATTTATTAATTATCTTTACCTCCTTAAAAAGATACACCCATAATAATAGTAGTTTTTAATGATAAACAACGAGGATTTTCAAGACGAAACAGGAGACAATCATTTTAGCAGCAATGCTCAAAACCCTGTAAGACAGGATGCTTTTGACTTAAGCGATGATGAAAAAATAGAAAGAATAAAAAAAGATGTTGAAAACATTCTGCAAACATTGGGAATGGATTTAACTGATGACAGCATAAAAGGTACTCCAAACCGGGTTGCTAAAATGTTTGTCAAGGAAATTTTTGGTGGTTTGAACCCTTCAAAGCAACCAAAAGCATCTACTTTTGACAATAATTACAAATATGGGGAAATGTTAGTTGAAAAAAACATTACCGTTTATTCTACCTGCGAACATCACTTATTACCAATTATCGGACGTGCTCACGTGGCTTATATTTCAAATGGAAGAGTTATTGGTTTATCTAAAATGAACCGCATTGTAGAATATTATGCCAAAAGACCCCAGGTCCAGGAACGTCTTACTATGCAGATTGTTCAGGAATTACAAAAAGCTTTAGGAACTGAAGATGTTGCCTGCGTTATTGATGCTAAACACCTTTGCGTTAACTCAAGAGGTATTAAAGATATCGAAAGCAGTACCGTAACTTCTGAATTTGGTGGAAAATTTAAGGACCCTCAAACAAAAAGAGAATTTTTAGACTATATCAAATTAGAAACACAATTCTAATTTTTTACGATAATTCTATTATATTTATAGTCTAGCCCTGATGGAAGCGACATCCTTTTATGGTGGTGTTCACCATAAAAGATACAGCGTACAGCAGGATTTGGCTTCTAAAAATCTAATTAAATATGCCTTTATATACAAGTCAACATTTAAAAATATACAATTCACTTTCAGGTGAAAAAGAAAATTTCAATCCAATTCACGAAGGAAATGTTGGAATGTATGTTTGCGGGCCTACCGTTTACAGTAATGTACACTTAGGAAATGTGAGAACATTTATGTCCTTTGATGTTATTTTCAGGTATTTTTTACATCTTGACTATAAAGTACGTTATGTTAGAAATATTACTGATGTTGGACATATCGTAGATGATGTTGATGAAGGCGAAGATAAAATTGCCAAAAAAGCACGTTTGGAACAATTGGAACCTATGGAAGTTGTGCAACGCTATACAGTAGATTTTCATGAAATACTAAAAGCTTTCAACTTTCTGCCGCCAAGCATTGAACCTACGGCTACCGGACACATTATTGAACAAATAGAAATCATCAAAAAAATTATTGATACCGGAATTGGTTACGAAGCCAACGGATCTGTTTATTTTGATGTCGTAAAATATAATGAAACCAACAATTACGGAATTTTAAGCGGCCGAAATATTGAAGATATGTTAGCCAATACACGTGATCTTGATGGCCAGTCTGACAAAAGAAATC
>NZ_JBDTTP010000053.1:0-31165 GCF_039930565.1 Flavobacterium sp.
ATGGTACAGTAAATACTGAAGAACATGGTATTCCTGCTGATATTAAAAAAGACCAGCCTTGGATTGCCGAAGCTCCAGTAGGAGATTGGTTTTATGCCCCTGATTTCACCTATGATTCAGGTATGATGATTCGTTATATAATTGAAGCTATAGCACGTGATGGAAATGCTGCAATATGTATTTCTTTATTGCCTGACGGTTCAATTAATGATGAAAGTCAAAAAATGTTAAAAGAAGTAGGAAATTGGATGCGACTTAATGGAGAAGGTGTATATGGAAGTCATGCTTGGGTAATTCCAGCCGAAGGAGAAATGGTTAATGGTAACTTGAAAATGCTTCCTGGAGGAAAATTGAGTCGTAATCAAGCTGAATTTAAGTTTGATGCTCAGGATATACGATTTACAGTTGGAAAGAACAATAAACTGTATGGCTTTTGTATGAATGTACCAGCTCCGAATACACAAATAAAAATTAAGTCTCTTGGTACAGATGCAAAGCATTATGGTAAGAAAGTTAAAACAGTTAAGTTGTTAGGTTACAAAGGAAAGTTAAAATGGAAAGAAACAGCTGATGGTTTATTGATAATTTGCCCTAAGAATATGCCATTTGCTACAGCTATTACTTTTGAAATCGAGTAAAATTAGGTCTTAAACTGAAAAAGGTAACTGCAATTAATTGTTAGATCCTTTTTAAAAATGTAAAATAAAAACATTAAAGAAACCGATTCAAATTTGGCTACATTATTCAAGTCGCGATGCGCTCTGATGATAAGAAATCAGTCTTTAAGCCCACTGATAGAAGATGGGTTGTGGAAAGAACATTTGATTGGTTGGATAGCGATAGAAGATTATGCCGAAACTATGAATTACTAATGGAATCATTCGAAACAGGTCAAATTGTCGCTATAAAACTATTATTCAAAGTTGTGGTAACTGGTATCGTTAATGCCGGAATATATCTGTAATTGATAGCGGGAACAGATTAGCGTTATCTGTTTTGTTTTTCTTGGTAGTGTAATGGCGTAAACCAATTTCATATTGATAATTTAACCAGCCCTGATTGTAATTAGCATCTGCTGTCAGTAAAATCCAGGCTCCAAAACGACATCTGACTTTTGCCAAATATTCTACTTCCGGTTTTCCTGTAGTCTTATTGCCGAAAAAATATAATAGCTGTGGAGTTGCGCCAACAAAGCCGTACTACTATTAATACTATTTTATTTTTCATTTATTTTGAATTTTAGAATTTTAAAAACCCAGTTGGTTATCCCAACTGGGTGCCTCTAACATTAATTAATCAATAACTTCCTCCATTGAGGCACCGAAATTGAGGTGTAGTACATTTCCTTTTGGAGTAACTAATGCAGGAACAGATTTTACTCCTGCTTTCACTGCTTCATTAAAATAGGTAATCTGACTGTTATGTTGACAAAAAAAGTGAACAGCAGTTGATGACGGACTGAAAAAGTCAATACAAAGCCAGTCAATTGAGTTGCTTTTGTAGTTGATATTATTAGTTACTTTCAAGCTTTACACTTAAGTATTTTTTTTCTTTTCGATTTTTCTTCTCGGCGCATCACTTTCATGAAGTACACTTTCTGAATGTAAAAACTGAGCGGCTTCGGCTGAATCCTGTACTTTTACAGCACTACGCTTTAGCATTTCGGATTCAAATTCCGTTAATACGCTTTCTCTCACTCCGGCTTTCTTCCAGTGTGATAAAGATTTGCATCCTTTAGAAATTCCTCTGGCGAGCTTAAGTGCATCAAGCAATGCCTGATTGGCACCTTGACCTTTAAATGGACTCATTGGGTGAGCCGCATCTCCTAGTAAAGTTACCTGACCTGATTTTTTCAATAACTCCGGCTTGAGCAATTCACGGTCATAAACTGGATAACCAGTAATATGAGCTTCTTGGGTTGCCGATAAAATTTGAGGAATTGGGTCATGCCACTGGGTTCTGCGACATGCTTCTTGCTTGAGTGCCTGAGGTCCTTTTGCACTTAATTCAATGGCTTCTTTTTCAGAGATTGGAAAACTTAGCTGCCACATTACCGAATCTGAGTCGTAAGGCATGATGTATAGTCGTTCGTTGCCATTGGCGGTTTGAAATACAGTAGCCGAATCCAGTAGAGGACTATTAAGATTTTGAAGAACACTCAAAGGACAAATGCCTAGTATTACAATGCACCCCAGGTAAGATAGAGGAGTGCTATTCTCTCCAATCAATAATCTTCGAACCGAACTGCGAATACCATCGGCGCCCACCACTAGATCTGCCTGGGTGCTTATTATTTTCCCATCAACCTGAAAGTTGAGATGAACGCCTTCCTTATCACTTTGCTTAAAATCGATTATCTGGTGCCCCCATTGTACCATCTCACTTCCGCCCAGCTGCTCCAATAGAGCGAATCGTAAAGATTGTCTTGCGATATGTATATTGGTTCGTTTCGGAGATGTTTCATATGACTGAAGCCACTTTCTGGTTCCCCATTCGCCGATTACTTTTCCTTCAGGAGTATGGACCAGATGTCTTGTCGAAATCACACCTTTTTCTAAGGTTAAAATGCCCAATCCTCTAATTGCTTTACTGGCTTGTTGCAAAGTTAATCCATAGCCCTGAGATCTGGCATTGAAGTCTTTATCGCGTTCATAAAGGGTGAATGGAATTCCACGATGTAAACAGGCCACAGCCAAAGCCATTCCGCCAATACCTCCGCCAATGATAGCAACTTTAGGGTAGTTTTCATTATCTGGTGCTGGAGGATTTTTTGCAGGAAGTAACCCTGTTCCGGAACATTTCAGGCAGGTGTAAAGATTTGCCTTTGGCAGAACCGGAGCAGTACCTTCCCCATTTGTTTTTTCAAATTCCTCTAATGCTAACTTGTACTGAAGTCGTGTTTTTTTGCTTATCCTTCGGCTTTTTTTACCACTTCCCTGACATTCCAGACACATCGTCCAGCCTGATGTTTCATTTTCCACTTTTTCTGTTTCCACCATATTGGTTTGATCACTATTAGAGCATTTCAGCATGCAAAGTTAAATAAATTAGCTTATTTAGATTCAAGGTTATTTTATAAGTTTATGATTTTTAATAATGGCTTTATGATATTGCTTAAAGTGAACATATAAATATAGTTATTTTCTTATTTGTGTTCAAACACATTTCATTTTCCATTGTAATTATAAAAAATTAACAATAAAAAGACTTCAAAAACAAGAAAATATGTGTTCGAACACATATTTTCTTGTTTTTGTATTGCTAATTAAATTACATTATTTACATTCGTATGAAATAAGCTACTTCTGGTTTTTAATTTATGAAATAATTGTTCTAAAGTCAATCAAAATGTATTGATTATAAGTAATTTAAATTGCCAGAGCCTATTTTTTACGTCGAAATATTGCAATATTTAATCATAGAGTTTTTTTTAATTGTTAAACCCAAATTTTAAAATTATGAGAATCAGGAAAATTACATTTATTATTTTATTTTGCTTTGTCCAGGGTTTTTCCCAGACATATGTGTCTACAACAGGAAATGATGTGACAGGCACTGGAACAGCTGTATTACCTTTTAAGACTATTGTAAAAGGAGTGCAGGCAGCCCCATCAGGCGGAACAGTATTAATACTTTCAGGGACTTACCCTGTAACGGGACCAATATTTGTTGGAAAACCGCTAACCATACAAAAAAGCGGTTCAGCAGCTGTAATTGTCAATGCTTCTGGCTGGACAAGTACTGATCCTTATGTATTAGGAATTGTAAATACGAGTAATGTAACCGTTGATGGACTGACTATTTCCAATAAAATTGGTAATGGCAGTAAAGGAATATGGATACTGGCCAATTCTGGTGCAACAGCCAATCTTAACAACGTTATCATCAAAAATTGCATTGTCAGGAATATTGGCTGGATTAGTAACAACCTTTCTTCAATTCCTGCCAATAGTGGAATTGTAGCTAATGCCATAAAAGTCGACGGAGGAAATGGTACCTATGCTATTACCAATGTTAAAATAGAAAATAACGAAGTAAATAATTGTGCAACAGGATGGGGAGAAGCCGTAACGCTGACCGGAAACGTAAATGGTTTTTCGGTCTCAGGAAATACAGTGTATGATATTGCCAATATCGGAATCGTGGCTGCAGGAAATTATACTTCTACAGGAGCGACAAGTAATAATCAGGCTCGTAACGGAATCATAGCATCCAATGAAGTTTTTAATTGTATGAGTGCCGTTGCCAATAGTGCCGGTATTTATGTAGATGGCGCTTTAAATGTTACGGTGCAAAGAAATGAAGTTTATAATTGTGGTGTTGGACTTGCAGTTGGTTCGGAACAAAATACAGCAACCGGAAACGGAGGTCAGTCTACCGGACATATTGTAAATAATAATTCCGTTTACAACAACGTAGTAACCGGAGCCATTTTTGGCGGCGTTATCGGAAGCGGATATACAACAAGTGTTGGAAACACAAAAATTTTTAACAACACTTTTTACAAAAACAGAACCGGAGCAGTTATTAATGGCGTAACCACAATTGGTGGTGTTGCAGTGGGCACCATTGCTGATAATTTTGGAGGAGAAGTACATTTTCAAAATAGTTCAGTAATTACTTACAAGAATAATATCATGTATGCTACAACTGGCAAAAAAGCATTTTTAGCTTCTGCAGGTTATACAATTTCCGGTTTTGTATCCAACTATAATTTATATTACAGAGAAGGAAATACTGATTTTATTATCGATTTAACCGGAGTTAGTTTCAACGGAAGTTCAACGAAAGGATCTTATAATCAGGCCACATTTGCTGGAGCGACGGGGCACGATATAAACTCCGTAGTAGGATTACCCGGATTTGTAAACGCTGCTTCTTTTAATTTTACCTTAGCTACAGGCGCTTTTGCAACTGATAAAGGTGATCCGACATACAATACAACGTATTCCGGAACATTAGATTTTGATGATGATATCCGCAAAAGAAACGGCCGTGTAGATATTGGCTGTTCTGAACTACAAACTGGATCTACTGCTAAAAAGGCTGTTACTGCTGATGCAACCGAGGAAATTACAACAAGTTTTTCTGTTTTTCCTAATCCGGCATCTAATGAAATCAATATTAATTTTGGTAAAAACATTCAGTCAGCAACTGCTGTTTTGTTAGATTTAAATGGCCATATACTTTTAAAACAACAATACAGTGCTGTAAATTCAATAACTATAAATGTTTCTGATTTAGAAAAATCACAATTGGTTATTCTTCAAATTAATGCTGATAATGAAATCAGCAGCAACAAAATATATCTGAAATAAATACTACTACTTTAGGGAACAAAAAAGATTTTCTTTTTTGTTCCCTTTTTTTTGCTTTAAAATTCCGTAACTTTTAAGTATGAAAAATTACAACGTTAACAGAATCGAAAAAAATATTTTGCAAATAAATGGTTTAGGAGATAATCCTTTTTGGAGTAAAGCTGAAATTCTAACTGATTTTAGCTCACCCTGGAATGATTTGCAGTCTGAAAAGATGGAATTTCGAGCCTTATGGGATACCGAATATATCTTTTTTTGTTATACAGTTTATGATAACAATGTACATGTTGACAGGCAGGATGACTCCGTTGACAGCATTGGTGAATCAGATAGGGTCGAGATTTTTTTAAGGACAGATGAAGCACTTGATCCTTATTATTGTCTGGAAATTGATCCAACACCAAGAATCATGGATTTTAGGGCATCTCCTAAGAAAAAATTTGATTTTGACTGGAACTGGCCTAAAAATGATCTGATTGTAAAATCGAAGATAAAAGAAGACCATTTCATTATAGAAATAGCCATTACTATTCAATCTTTAAAAAACTTCGATTTGATTAAAAACAATAGTATAGAAGCCGGACTTTACAGGGCAAAATATACAAAACAGGAAAATAACCTGTTCGAACCAACCTGGATTTCCTGGGTTAATCCAAATACGGAAACGCCCAATTTTCATACACCGGATTCATTTGGTAATTTGATTTTGGTTTGACTATAAAATATAATCTTTTACATTTTCAGTATTAATAATATCAATTGGAAGCAGTTTTTCCGTGCTGATTTCTTTTTCGAAAATAAAATGTTCGATTAAACTGGTGGTTCCTAAATAAGCCTGTCTTTTCGGATTTTGATGTATTAAGAAATCAATGGTTTTATTGTTTAAATATTCCAGATTGTTTTCTAATAAATCATACCCCACAAGAGCAATTTTTCTTTCAGGATTTTTAGCAATAATTTTTGCCACCTGATAGGCTTTCGATGTCGTAACAAAAAGCCCTTTGATAGTAGGGTTTGCTTCCAGATATTCTTTAAGGGTAGTTTTAAACTGTGGGTGTTTTACCTTGAATGTTTTTACATCAAATTTTCCTTTTTCCAAACCATCAAAATAATTCCTGAAACCTTTTTCCTTTTCCTGCATGTGAATCGCATTCTCATAATCCTCATCAATATGTACGATGGCAACAGTTCCTTTTTGAATTAGTAAATCCAGTAATCGGGCTGCAATTCTTCCGCTTTGAAATAAATCCTGGCCAACAAAACTTTTTATGGAATTAGATTTAAGTTGGTTATTGAAGATGCTGGCAATAATACCTTTAGAATTATAGGATTCAATAGCATCTAAGGCTTCTTTATGAAATAAAGGAACCAGAAGGACCGCATCCGGAGAAGCATTTAGAACAGCCTTATTGGTTGCTACAAACGAGTCAGTACTTGTAGCGTCAAATAAGAAAATTTCGACTTTGACATTAAAAGATTTAAATTCTTTTTTGGCTTCATTGATACCATCGATACAAGGCTGCCAATACGGATCATTTTCAGAATCCGGAAGCAGAACACATATGGAATAAATTTGTGTTTTCTTTAAACTCCTTGCCATTAAGTTTGGCTGATAATCAATTTTATCCAAAACCTCATTTACTCTTTCCAGAGCATCCTGAGAGACTTTTCCTCTTTTGTGCAAAACACGGTCTACTGTTCCTTTTGAAACGCCTGCAAGTTCTGCAATATCCTTAATAGTGTAAATCTTATCCATATAAAAACAAATATATATAAAAATCGAATATTATAAAATATTTAATTTTATGTGTTCGAAAACATTTTAATTGTGTTCGAGCACATTTTAACACTTTTTTCTTTTTTTATAGAATATTAATATATATTTTAGCCGAATATTAATGATATAATTTATGTAATTAACGTAAATATTGTCAGATTAATATTTATTTTTCAATTTATAAGAGAAGTTATTAAAATTATGTAGGTATGATATTCTACTTTTTTTGCAACCATTCAAAAAGAAAAAAAAGAACCAAAAGCAATTTAAATAATTAAACCAATTAATATACAATTAAATGAGCAATAGTAAACCTACTCTCGTGATTTTAGCAGCAGGTATTGGAAGTCGATATGGAGGATTAAAACAGCTGGATACATTTACTCCCGAAGGAGATACCATAATGGATTTTTCGATATATGATGCATTACAGGCTGGCTTTGGAAAATTTGTATTTATAATCAGTAAAAATATTGAAGAAGAGTGCAAGGAAATTTTTAATAAAAAGTTAGAAGGAAAAGCCGAAGTAGGTTATGTATTTCAGGAAATTGATAACGTTCCTGCAAAATATCAGAATCCGGAAAGAAAAAAACCATGGGGAACAGGACATGCCTTGTTGATGGCAAAAGAGGAAGTAACCGAAAATTTTGCCATTATAAATGCCGATGATTTTTACGGAAAAGAAGCTTTCGAAATTATGGCAAAAGCTTTAACCGAAATGAATAAAGAATCTTATCATTTTAATATGATGGCCTATCTTTTAAAAAATACCGTTTCAGACCATGGTTTTGTTTCAAGAGGAGAATGTCAGGTTGATGGAAATAACTATTTGACGGATGTTACGGAACGCACTCACATCGAAAAAATAAACGGCAAATTAATGCGTAAAGATGATAAAGGTGAATTTATTCCGATTGATGAAAATACAATTGTCTCCATGAATTTCTGGGGCTTTACGCCAAAATGTTTCGAGTTTGGCGGCGCTCTTTTTGAGGAATTCCTGAAAGAAAACGAACACGATTTAAAAGCAGAATTCTTTATTACATCAGTTGTAAACGAAATTTTAAAATCAGATAACGCATCCTTGGAAGTGCTACAGTCGAATGCAAAATGGTTTGGAGTTACCTATAAGGAAGACAAGGAAATTGTCAAAAAAGAAATCGAAAAATTAAGGGACCAAAAAGTGTATCCAACTAATCTCTGGTAATATGGCAACAGAACATTTAAAATTTATATTCGACCAGTTCGACCATATAGAAGTTTTTAAAGAATTTGAGGAATTGGCCTCCGGTCATATCAACGACACCTATTTTGTAACAACTGAAAGTCAAAAGCAATTTATTTTACAGCGAATTAATGATGGTGTTTTTAAAGATGTGCCCGGTCTTATTGCCAATAAGGTCAGCGTAAGCAAACATTTGCAAAAGAAACTAAAACATTTATCTGAAGACGAGCTCAAACGACGTGTTCTGACTTTTATAGCTACCAAAAAAGGTATTTTTTACTATCAGGATCAGGAAGGCAATTTTTGGAACATGATGGTTTATATTAAAGAAAGCCTGACGTTTGAAACCGTTAATAATGAAGAGATAGCTTATGAAGGCGGTAAGTTATTTGGTGAATTTCTAAATCTTACCAGTGATTTTGATGCCAGAAAACTAACAGAGGTAATTCCGAATTTCCATAATATGGCGTTTCGCTATTCGCAATTTGATACGGCTTTGAAAGAAGCTTCGCAACAACGTATTGCACAGGCAAGAACTTGCATCAATCTGGTTCAGGAGCTTAAGGAAGAAATGCATGTTTTGCAAAACTTAAAGGATTCCGGAAAAATAAAATTAAGGGTTACCCATAACGATACCAAGATTTCGAATGCGCTTTTTGATTTAAATAAAAAAGGCCTTTGTGTGATTGATACAGACACCGTTATGCCCGGAATCGTGCACTATGATTTTGGAGATGCCATAAGAACCATTTGCAACACGGCTGCCGAGGATGAAAAAAATCTGGAGCTTGTTAATTTTAATTTGCAATATTACAGAGCGTATGTTAAGGGTTTTCTCGAAAAAACGAATTCGTCACTTTCTTTATTAGAAATAAAATATTTGCCGCTTGGTGCCAAAACAATGGTATTTATTATGGCACTGCGTTTTTTGACGGATTTCCTGAATGATGATGTGTATTACAAAACAGAATATCCTGAACATAATCTGGATCGTTCTAAAAATCAATTTAAACTGATTGAAAGCCTTTCAACACAATTTAAGGAAATGGAAGACTATAATTTGAATTTCGTTGGATCATTAAAATAATAAAAATGAAAAAATATGTAATTACCGGCGGTGCCGGTTTTATAGGAAGCCATATTGCCGAACATTTATCTCAAGAAGGTCATCAGGTTACGATACTTGATAGCCTTAGAACGGGGTTTGAAAATAACCTAAACGGACTCAATGTTGACTTTGTAAAAGGAGATATTCGCGACGAGAATTTAGTAAATGAATTAGTGAGCGGAGCATCTGGTGTTTTCCATTTGGCAGCTTTGGTCAGCGTTCCTGAATCGTTATTAAAAATTAGAGAATGCATCGAAATTAACACTATTGGAACTATCAATATTCTGGAAGCGGCAAAAAACAATTTAGATTGTAAAGTTGTCCTTTCAACTTCAGCAGCTAATTACGGTAACAATCCTGTTTCGCCAAAAGTAGAAACGATGTCTCCTGAGCCAATGACCCCATATGCCATTACCAAATTAGACGGTGAATATTATTTAAAAATGTATCTGGACCAATATCAGGTTCCAACGGCATCTTTGCGTTATTTTAATGTATTTGGTCCACGTCAGAATCCGGAATCAGCTTACGCGGCAGCGGTGCCTATTTTTATCAATAAGGCATTGCAAAACGAACCGATTACTATTTACGGTGACGGATCGCAGACACGTGATTTTATTTATGTAAAAGATGTGGTGAAAGCGAATATCCTGGCTTCTCAAAAAGGAGATGAAACGTATAATGTAGCACTTGGTTACAGCACTTCTGTGTTGGAATTAGCCGAAAAAATCATAAAAATTACCAATTCAAAATCGCAGATAAAATTTTTGGATGAAAGACCTGGCGATATCAAACATTCCAAAGCCAATCCGGAAAAATTCAATCAATTGGGATTTAAACCAGAATATACGATTGATAAAGCTTTAGAAGAAACCATTCTTTTTTATCATCAGGAATTAGTTAGTAAATAATCATCACATAACATTGCTACAACTTTGTCAAAGTTTAAAACTTTGACAAAGCTTAAATCACAGAAAAAGATATAAACACATAGAAACATAGATTTTATATGTTGAAAAAAGAATATAAAAAGAAACTAGTTTATCACACATAGCTATGTGTGTTAATGCAAGTGAAACGCATTTTTTTTTAAAAGTTTCTAAGAGCTATGTTTCTATGTGTTTAAAATTAATATACAACAGATTAACCTAACCCAAACCCAAAAAATATGTCAGAAATCGATATTACTTTAAAAAAAGAACAAAGCAGTACTTTGATTCCAATGGTTATTTTAACTTCATTATTTTTTATTTTTGGATTTGTAACCTGGCTGAACGGACCGCTGATTCCGTTTTTTAAATTAGCTTGTGAACTAACTGAATCACAGTCGTATTTTGTGACATTTGCTTTTTACATCGCTTATTTTGTAATGGCAATTCCGTCTTCATTTTTAATTGAAAAAGTAGGTTACAAAAACGGAATTTCGTTAGGCTTACTGGTCATTGCAGTTGGTGCCTTATTGTTTTATCCCGCAGCTGCAACACGAACTTTTAGTTTTTTCCTGATCGCTTTATTTGTAATGGGAACAGGTTTGGCCGTTTTGCAAACTGCTGCAAATCCGTATGTTGTCGTAATTGGTCCAAGGGAGAGTGCAGCAGCGCGAATCAGCGTTTTAGGGATCGCCAATAAACTGGCAGGATTTCTGGCTCCGTTATTATTAACGGCATTAGTATTGTCAAATATTGGAGATTATTCTGCCGATAAAATTGCTGTAATGACTTCCATTCAAAAAGAAAGTGCTTTAGATTTATTGGCTTTACAATTGCAGACCCCTTATATATACATGGCAGGAATTATGCTTGTATTGGCGGTTTTGGTAAAATTTTCTCCCCTTCCTGAAATCAATTTAGACGACGAAGGACAAGTCGCACATCTAAGTATTTTCAAACAAATAAAAGAAGCTTTCAAACATCCGCAATTGGTTTTTGGCGTGATTACTTTAATGGTGTATATCGCTGCTGAGGTATTAGCCGGAGATTCCATTGGAGGGTTCGGGAAACAATTAGGTGTTTATGGCAATGATGGTTCATTTTATCTCAAACTGACTTCGTTTACGATGACAGCCATGGTGGTCGGATATATTTTAGGAATTACATTGATTCCAAAATATGTTTCACAGGTTTTTGCCTTAAAAGTATCGGGATTTTTAGGTATTGCCTTGGTAGCCTTAATCGTTATAATTTCTCCAAAAATAATGGTTCAGTTGCCTGGAATTCCACAATTACCTTTGGTTATTATTCTGGTCGCGCTTTTAGGATTAGCCAATGCACTTTGCTGGCCTGCAATCTGGCCAATGGCACTTCAGGATTTGGGAGGACTTACAAAAATTGGCGGTGCCATCCTGATTATGGGAATTATTGGCGGAGCTATTTTTCCGCTATTCTATGGTCTTTTGGCTGATAGTATCAACACATCAAATGAAGCGGCAGGAATTGTAGGAACAGCAAAAAGCGGCAATCAACTGGCTTATGTGATATTGTTGCCTGCATATCTGATGATTATCTTTTTTGCTTATAAAGGGCATAAATACAGGAATTGGTAATGGTTTCAAGTTTTAAGTTTCCTCAAGTATAGAACTTTGCTAAAGTGTTTCACATCAAAGTTTGTCATTCCGAGGAACGAGGACACAAGCGATAGCGAACTGGCGAAGCAATCTCCGCAAGTAATTCCGCAAACAAAATCTACAATCTTTGTAGAGCTGCTAACGAAGATTCCTCGTTCCTCGGAATGACAAAATTGTCTGAAAAATTCATACAATTTAAATAAGTACAACATTTTAGTCATCATAAAATAAGCACTCAAATATTCGTATTTGAATGTGCTTCCACCCAACTTATGCCTTTTTTTATCACTAAAGGCCTCATAAAAAGAAAAGAAAACATAATAAAATAGACTTCAAAATGATAAAAAGTAATATAGATAAAGCAACAGGATTCGAAAAACGATTCGAAAACATCAATACCGTTGTTTTTGAAAATTCAAACGATGCTTCAAAAGCAGTTGCTCAGGAAATTGGCGCTTTGATTCAATCCAAACAAAAAGAAAACAAACCCTGTATTTTAGGTTTGGCAACTGGTTCTTCTCCAAAAGGATTGTATGCGGAATTAGTTCGTTTGCACAAAGAAGAAGGTTTGAGCTTTAAAAATGTAATCAGTTTTAATCTGGATGAATATTATCCTATGGAACCGAACTCGATCAACAGTTACGTTCGGTTTATGAAAGAACTGCTGTTTGATCATGTTGATATTTTACCTGAAAATGCACATGTTCCGGACGGACTTTTAACCAAGGAACAAATCGCTGATTATTGCCATGATTACGAAACTAAAATTGAAGCGTTAGGCGGAATAGATTTGCAGATTTTGGGAATCGGGGGAAACGGACATATTGGTTTTAATGAATCAGGTTCGCTTCAAAATTCAAAAACACGTTTGGTCGCCTTGGATCATATTACAAGGGTTGCGGCAAGCAAAGATTTTTCAGGATTAAGCAATACACCAAGAACAGCAATCACCCTTGGGGTAAAAAAAATCATGGAAGCCAAACAGGTTATTTTGATGGCATGGGGAGAAGGAAAGGCGAACATCATTAAAAAATCGGTGGAAGATGAAGTAACGAATCAGATTCCTGCTTCATTTTTACAGGAACACAACAATGCGGTTTTTGTTTTGGATAAGGAAGCTTCTTCAAAACTAACCAGAATCAACAGACCGTGGCTGGTTGAAAAAGTAATCTGGACTGAAAAACTAACCAGAAAAGCTGTTTTAGGATTGGCACTGGATCTTAAAAAACCAATCCTGATGCTTACCGACGCTGATTATATCGAAAACGGAATGAGTGATTTATTGGCAGATTCAGGCCCTGCATACGACATTAACATCAAAATATTCAACAAACTACAAAATACGATAACAGGCTGGCCAGGTGGAAAACCAAATGCAGACGATTCGAATCGTCCCGAAAGAGCTGAGCCGGCAAGAAAAAAAGTATTGATTTTTAGTCCGCATCCGGATGATGATATTATCAGTATGGGAGGAACTTTCATGCGTTTGCAGGAGCAGGGACATGAAGTGCACGTAGCTTATCAAACCTCCGGAAACATTGCTGTTGCTGATGATGAAGCGCTGCGTTTTGCAAGATTCGTAATTGACTACAACGATAAATTCGGAATCAAAAGTCCGGAAGCAGAAAATATCTATCAGAAGGCGGTAACTTTTTTAACCAATAAAAAGAACAGTGAAATTGATATTCCCGAAGTGCGTTACATCAAAGGATTGATCCGAAAAGGCGAGGCGAGAGCTACAAGTCATTTTGTTGGATTATCTGATGATCAGATTCACTTTATGGAATTGCCGTTTTACGAAACCGGAACAATCGAAAAAAAACCAATCGGAAAAGAAGATATTCAGTTGACGATGGATTTAATTGAAAAAATAAAACCACACCAAATCTATGCGGCAGGAGATTTAGCAGATCCGCACGGAACGCACAAAGTTTGCCTGGATGCGATTTTTGAAGCTGTAAAAGCTTTGAAACCAAATCCATTTATGAACGATTGCTGGCTTTGGCTGTACCGTGGTGCCTGGCAGGAATGGGGAATTGATGAGGTTGAAATGGCTGTGCCCATGAGTCCGGATCAGGTTTTGGAAAAACGCCACGGAATCTTTAAACACCAATCTCAAAAAGATGGCGTTGTTTTTCAGGGAACAGATGCAAGGGAATTTTGGCAGAGAGCCGAAGACAGAAACAGGGAAACGGCTGCTTTGTACCAACAAATGGGCTTAGCAAGTTATGCTGCGATGGAAGCTTTCGTAAAATGGGAGTATTAATAAAAAAACAATATGACTTTAATAAAATCAATTTCAGGAATAAGAGGCACAATCGGAGGAGCTGTAAATGAAAATTTAACTCCCGTCAATGCCGTAAAATTTGCCGCTGCTTATGGTATGTGGCTTAAAGGACAAAATTCAAAAGGATCATTGAGCATTATTTTAGGAAGAGATGCGCGAATTTCAGGAGAAATGATCAGTAACCTTGTTGCCAATACGCTTACCGGTTTAGGAATTAATGTGATTGATATTGGTTTGTCAACAACACCAACTGTAGAAGTTGCGGTAACATTAGATAATGCTGATGGCGGAATTATAATTACTGCTAGTCATAATCCTAAAGAATGGAATGCCTTAAAATTATTGAATGGAAAAGGTGAATTTCTATATGCTGTTGAAGGAGAAAAAATCCTGAAAATAGCAGAAGAAGAAACTTTTGTATTTGCCGAAGTAGATGATTTAGGAAAATATGAAAAGAAAGAAGGGTATATCAACCGACATATTGAAGAAGTTTTAAAATTGAATTTAGTTGATATCGAAGCCATTAAAAGCGCCAATTTTAAAGTCGTGGTTGATGCAGTAAATTCAACGGGAGGAATTGCTATTCCGGCTTTGCTTGAAAAACTGGGTGTTGAATGCATCAAATTGTATTGCGAACCCAATGGTCATTTCCCACATAATCCGGAACCGTTAAAAGAACATCTTAAGGATATTTCAGAATTGGTAGTAAAAGAAAAAGCTGATTTTGGAATCGTAGTTGATCCGGATGTTGACCGACTGGCAATTATTTGTGAAGATGGTTCCATGTTTGGCGAAGAGTATACATTGGTAGCCTGCGCTGATTATGTTTTAGGAAGAACAAAAGGAAATACGGTTTCTAATTTATCTTCTTCAAGGGCTTTACGGGATATTACTTTAAAACACGCTGGAAGTTATCAGGCAAGCGCTGTTGGAGAAGTAAATGTGGTGGAATTGATGAAAACCTCAAATGCCATTATTGGTGGAGAAGGGAACGGTGGGATTATTTACCCTGAATCACATTATGGAAGGGATTCCCTGGTAGGTGTTGTTTTGTTTTTGTCACATCTGGCAAATGCTAAAATTTCCTGTAAAACACTTAGGAAAAGGTACCCGGATTATTACATGAGTAAAAGTAAAATTGAACTGACTCCACAAATTAATGTGGATGGAATTTTAGAAAAAATAGCTCAAAAATTCAGTAATGAAAAACCGAATTGTATCGATGGAATCAAAATTGATTTTGAGCATGAATGGGTGCATTTAAGAAAATCAAATACAGAGCCAATTATCAGGATTTATACCGAAAGTATTTCTCAGGAAAAAGCTGATTTACTGGCTGAGAAATTCATTGATGAAATTAAGTTCTTACTGTGATTATTACAGCCGTAAATTGAATTTATAATTGTGAATACCATTTCAAAACAAGAGCAAACGGCCTTTTTTGATATCAAAAATTTAATTTTTATTGCATTTTACAATTAAATGAATATAAAAACAAAAGTGGAATGTTTTTAAATTATATGAATGTTTTTTAGTAATTATTTAGAATCCTAATTAGTAAAAAGAGAAAATAAGTAAGAATTTAATAATACTTTTTCTAAAAAATGTGTTCGAAAACACTTTTTTAATGTGCACGAACACATTTTATTGGTTTTATCATTGTTTATTAAAAAATATTATTTAGTTTAGCCAAAAGTAAGTACAAAGTGAAGCTTTTTTTTATTCGTTTTTTAAAAGAGAATAATGAGTTTTTGATTTTAAAAAACAGAAAAAAAAAGTAATGCCAAGGAATAAATAATGATTACGTAGTTGATTTTGAGGGAGAATAAAAAAAGCTACGGTTACAGAATACCAATAAAAAAAAATAACCAAACAAAAAACAACCAAAAACAAAATTCAAAAATTATGAAACCAAAAGAAACATAAATCCGTCATTCATTTTGTGTTTGAAAAAGCTTAATTATTTTTTACTCACACAAAGTATATTTTTCAAATTAACCATTAAACTAACCAGAATAATATGAAAAAAAGTAACAAGTTACTGCAAGGTAGCTATCAGGAATTAAAGTTTAATTTAAAGGCAATAATTACAATCTCATTTTTGATAGTATCTGTTTTTAAAGTAAACGCGGCTACTTCTGAGGAGGGCAGCAAAAAGTCGGTGATTGTAAATAATAAATCAGAAGCTGATATCACCATAAAGGGAATTATTTTAGACGAATTGGGTCAGCCAATGATAGGAGTTAATGTTGCCGCAAAAGGTTCACCAAGAGGAACAACAACAGATTTTGACGGAACATTTACAATTACAGTTTCATCCAATATAGAAGCTTTAGTGGTGTCTTATGTAGGATATGAAACAAAAGAAGTGGCAATAGCAGGCAAAACTAATATTTCGGTTTCCATGGCACCATCATCAAAAACGCTTAATGAGGTTGTTATTGTTGGATACGGTACTCAGAAGAAGAAAGCAGTACTGGGAGCAATGTCTTCTATTAAAGGCGAGACTCTGAACTTATCTTCTGCTCCGTCGGTCTTAACAGCTTTGCAGGGTAAAGTGGCAGGTTTGCAAATTACTCAGGATAGTGCTCAGCCGGGAGGTGGATTTAATATTAAAATTCGTGGCGCAGGTTCTCTTTATGCACCTAATGATCCTTTAGTTGTGATTGACGGATTTCCTGTTACAAATTTAGATCAACCTGGAACTGGAAACCGCTACAATGGTGGAACGCAGAGTATTTTAAACTCTTTTAACCCAAATGACATCGAATCGATAGATGTTTTAAAAGATGCCAGTGCTACAGCAATTTATGGTGCCAGAGCAGCAAATGGTGTTATTATGATTACGACTAAAAAAGGAAAAGAAGGTGATGTAAGAGTTGATTATTCCGGTTCTTATTCGTACCAAAAATACAATGACAGTTATGAAGTTTTGAATCTCCAGGAATGGATGCAGTTACGAAATGATGCAGCAAAGGAAAATTGGGATTTTTTAAACAGAGTCTATCCATATTCTTCCAAAACTGAAGCAGAAGCAAATGCAGCTCCGGTTAATGGAATTCCATTTAAAAGATTTTATTCTGATGAGCAGATCAGAAACGCCGGACAGGGAACAGATTGGTTATCATTGGTAACCAGAGATGGTATGGTTAAGCAAAACAATTTGTCACTACGCGGAGGAACACAATCTACCAAATATTTTTTATCCGGAAATTTATTTGATCAGGAAGGAATTATTAAAAATTCAGGCTTAAAAAGAAGTACGCTTCATTTCAGCATAGATCAAAAATTAACCGATTATGTGAATTTTGGTATGAATATGACGAAAAGCCGTATTAAAAATAGAAACTCACAATTAGGTGGTGATCAGTTTGAGAATTCAGGAATCATCAGATCTGCTATTCAGCAAAGTCCTAATATTTTAGCGATTGACGAATTTGGTAATTATCCAATAAATCCAGATAATGCCTTAGAGCCAAATCCATATTCATTGTTAACAATTTCAGATGAAGGAATTGTAGATCGTACACTGACTAACTTTTACGCAGAAATAAAACCAATAAAAGGTCTAACAGCAAGATTTCAGGCAGGTTTTGATCAGGGAAATACAAGCAGAAATACTTATTTGCCAAGAACTACATTGTATGGTGCATTGGAAAATGGTAAAGCCTCTATCAATTCACAAAAAAAGAATGATGATTTACTGGATATTATTTTAACCTATAATACAAAAATTGGAGATGATAACTCTTTTACTTTTATGGCAGGTTATTCCCAATCCACTTTTAGAAATGAAAGAGCATCATTAGGAAACAGTAATTTTATTACCGATTCTTTTTTATGGAACAATATGAATGCGGGAGCGGGAATTAAATTAACTACGTCATCAAAGAATGAGGATTCTTTTCGTTCTTATTTTTCAAGAATAAATTATTCTTACAAAGACAAATATTTATTAACATCAACGATACGTAGGGATGGTGTAAGTTACTTTGCTGCAAATAAAAAGTATGCTGTGTTTCCATCCATTTCTGCAGGCTGGGATATTTCGCAGGAATCATTTATGAAGGATATTGCAGATTATGTATCACAGTTTAAGGTTCGATTTGGTTATGGTTCAGTAGGTAATTCTACAGGACTTTCTAAAGGTGCATTTTATGCACAGCCAGCCTATTTAAATTCAGATGAATCAATTTGGACTGGAGTATTTGCAAGCCGTTTAGAAAATCCTGATTTAAAATGGGAAACGACAACAGAAAAGAATTTTGGTGTTGATTTCGAAATATTAAAAAGAAGGATTTCCGGGTCAGTCGAGATATACGAAAGAGTAATCTCAGATTTATTACAGATAAAACCAATCAATAGTTATCATGAAGTGAATACTTCTTGGGCTAACATAGGTAGTACAAAAAGTAAAGGTGTAGAGGTTACAGTAAGTACTGTAAATATCAATAATCCTGATTTTAAATGGAATACTACTTTTACCTATTCAAAATTTGAAACCAATTGGAGAGAGAGAGCTCCGGACTGGAAACCTAAAGTTTATATGAGTTACAACGATCCATTACGAGCGCAATATAGCCAAATAGCTGATGGAGTGATGCAAATTGGAGAAGTAGTTCCTGCGCAGCCGGATTTATTTCCAGGACAAATAAAGATAAAAGATCTTAACGGTTTTCAAAGAGACGGAGCAGGAAATCCTGTAACGGATGCCAATGGAGTATTTTTAAGGACTGGTGCTCCGGATGGAAGAATTGACGATGCAGATACGGTTTTACTTGGATCGGCAGATCCTGATTTTGTAGCAGGTTTAAGCAATACAATTACCTGGAAAAATTTTCAGCTTAATTTTGTTTTCAATGGAATGTTTGGAAGAGATATTGTAGATCAGACAGATTTTACTTATGGGGTAACAGCTACAGGTGTAGCACAAAATGGAAGAAATGCATTAAGAAATGTAAATAACAGATGGACTCCTGATAATCCTACCAATACACGTCCGGCTTCTCATTTTGGGGATTTCAACAGGTATGGTTCGGGAGATTTCTTTATGCAGGATGCATCCTTTGTTCGTTTGCAAAGTGCATCCCTAAGTTATAATCTTCCAAAAAAATGGTTTGGAAAATACATGCAGGGAGCAGCCATCAGATTTGACGGGCAAAACCTTTTTACCATTACAAAATATGATGGTATAGATCCTGAAACAGACGGTTATGCAGCAGCATATCCAAATGTAAAAACATACACAGTAGGAGTTGACCTTAAGTTTTAATAAAAAAGATATGAAAAATTTAAAAAATTATACAATAGTATTGCTATTACTAGTTTTCTCAGGATGTAATGAAGATTTAGAATCTATTAATTACGATGAGATTAACCCAAGTATTTTTCCGCAATCTGAGGCCGATATTCAGGCAATAGTAGCTTCAGCATATTATCCGCTTAGAGGATCATACGGAAACGGGATTCATTCAACATCAGAAAACGGATTAATGTTTATTCTGGATGCCACAACCGAAATCCTTCAGGGACCTTATGGTGTTCAGCAAGAAGCCTCATTACATAGTTTCAGGGTAAGTTCAACAGCTTTTACACGGTTTTATGATGTTTTCTATAACAAAATAAGCAGTATGACATTGAGTATTTACAGAATCGAAAAGTCAGGTGTAAACGAACTTGTAAAAAAGAAAGCTATTGCCGAAATCAGATGTGCAAGAGGATTATTAGCTTATGAATTATACGATATGTATGGACCTTTGGTAGTAGCACCACTGGAAATACTTCTAAATCCATTGTATGAAGAGCCATTGGCACGACTTTCAAATGCTGAAATGGTTAGTTTTATCGAAAATGACCTTAAGGCTGCAGCTACAGATTTGCAATCTCCGGCAGAAACACCTTACGGAAGATTTAGTAACGGAATGGCTAGAATGGTTTTGATTCGATTATATCTGCATGAAAAAAGATGGTCAGAGGTAGAAGAACAGGCAACTGCTATTATAGGAATGAATCATTATAAATTAGAAGATAATTATGCCGGTTTATGGGATATTACAGCTCCTGTAACGAGTAAAGAAGTAATTTGGGCAGTTCCTGCTGATTATGCCGGAACAAGTGAAAATCAATGGCAGTTGATGGTATTGCCTGCTAATTTCCCGGGACGCGGAGGTTACGGTACTATTCAGAGTTCGTGGAAATTTTACGACTCTTTTGAGTCAACTGATATTCGTAAAACAGCACTTATTGCAGAGTTTACAGGTACAGATGGTATTACTTACAACAGAGCAAATCCTGCTAACTACATGCAATTAGGACCAATTCCTTTAAAAATTCATCCTGATGCAGCCAGAACTACTGCTTTAACAACAGTTGATATTATCATCTATCGTTATGCCGATGTATTGTTATCAAAAGCAGAAGCATTGGTAAACAAGACGGGTACGCCAACACAAGAGGCCATCGACTTGGTAAATGTTGTTAGAGGAAGAGCTAAAATCAGCCTGATTAATTTAGCAGATTACAATACACTGGCAAGTTTTAATGATATGATTTTATTAGAAAGATCTCATGAATACTGGTGTGAAAACGGACAATACCGTTCCGATTTAATCAGACATGGTAAATTTACTGAGCATGCGCTTTCCTTGAATGGAGCAGCAAGCCAAAGTGAGCCTTATAAAGCATTGTTTCCTTTTTCATTAGACAGAGTAAGTGAAGGTAAAGGAAAGTTTATTCAGAATGATAAGTATTTTTAATTGAAAGACGGATATCACTTGATGTGAAGGAATAAAATTGACCAGATAATTTAATTATACAAAAAATGAAATATTTACCAGTACTATTTTGTCTTTTCCTAAATTTTGCCTCCAGCTGCCAAAGTGATGGTAGAGGTGACAATGGTGGAGAAGTTAAAGGAGAGGAAAAAGTGACGTATGCAGTTTCTAATGAAGTTTTTACCAATCCGGAACGTGGATTTATGCACACCTGGCAGGTAAATTCTGAAGGGACTGCCATGACAGCTGCATCTCTGAATAATCTAAAGAAAGAAAATGTAAGCCTTATTTTACGTTTGTATTATTTGGAGAAATTCAAAACAACTGCTTTAAGTCAGATTCAGTTAGATTTGATTAAAACTGATTTTACGCGTCTGAGAGAGTCAGGTTTAAAATGTGTTTTACGTTTTGCCTACACTGATGCTCAGGACGGAACAGATGCTTCTGTGGCAGTGATTTCAGGGCATTTAGATCAGTTAAAACCAATTTTTGAAGAGAATAAAGATGTAATTGCTTTTGTTCAGGCTGGTTTTGTTGGAGCTTGGGGCGAGTGGTATTACACTACAAATCAGTTGACTACTCCAGCGAATAAAAAACTGATTCTGGATAAACTTTTGGAATCTTTTCCAAAAGAAGTTAAAATTCAGGTAAGGACTCCAAAAATTAAGCAGGATTTTGTGGCCACTACAACTGCTATGGATGCTACAGTTGGTTATGGAACTACCAATACCGCCCGTTTAGGATTTCATAATGATTGTTTTATGGCCAGCGTTGATGACTATGGAACCTATCAGAATGTAACTGCCGAAAAAACATATGTAAGCAATGAAGCTCTTTTTGTCCCAACAGGAGGGGAAACATGTCCACCGGTAGATGTGCCGATTGCAAGCTGCAGCATTGCCGAAAAAGAAATGACACTTCTAAAATGGACCTATCTAAATCTTGACTATTATGGGCCGGTTTTACAGGAATGGAGAAATAATAATTGCTTTACCGATTTTGAAAGAAAGTTAGGTTATCGATTGGCATTGGCTTCTTCAAGTATCAAAAAAGAGGCTGCCTTAAATGGAACATTAGCATTTAATGTATTAATAAATAACTCAGGTTTTGCACCTATTTATAATCCAAAAAATGCTTATCTGATTTTTAGATCAACAGCAAATGGAACGGTTTACAAAAAGAAATTAAGTTTTGATGTTAGAAAAGTGGTACCGAGAGTAACTTATGATTTAAAAGAATCAGTAAGCTTATCTGAAATTCCTGCCGGTACTTACGAATTACTTCTAAAAATGGAGGACAGTTCCTCAAAATTGAGTGAGAGACCAGACTATTCTATCCGCCTTGCCAATACAGGATTGTGGGAAGCTACAACAGGTTTCAACAAATTATCACAAACGGTTATCATTAAATAGTTATAAAAATATTTAAACCAAAAAACCATGAAAAAAATACAATTAACCAAATATGTAACAATGCTGATGGCGTTGTTATTGCTAACAGCTTGTTCAAGTGATAGTGCTTCTTCGGATTCAGCAACAATGCCTGTGGCAGATTTTTCATTTACCAACGACGGAAGTACATTTACTTTTACCAATCTTTCTACGAATGGAACAAAGTACAGATGGGATTTTGGAGATCTTTATTATCCTTCAGAAGAAAAAGACCCAGTTTATACGTATAAAATTGGAGGTGAAATCAGGGTTTCGCTAACGGTTACTAACGAAGCAGGTGAAGAAGCCTTTATTACTAAAGTGATTACAGCTCCTAAAATTATCATCATAGATATTAAAATCGACGGCAAGTTTACCGATTGGGAGGATGTAGCCGTAACAGATCAAAATACATCCGGAAATGGTTCTATTCAAAAAATTAAAATTTGGGCAGGTGGCCCAAATGTTAATGTATATTTAGAAGGAAACAAAAAAATGCTCATGGAACTGGTAGACATGTACATCAATACCGATGGTAATACACAAACCGGATTTTTACATGGCACCTGGCCTGGAGGTTCCGGAGCAGAATTTTTATTCGAAGGTCCATTGGTAAGCGCCGGATGGGGAGATTTTTATAACCATACCGATCCAAATGGCGGATGGGGCTGGGGTCAGATTGCTGGTTCCGGAGCTAATTTGAAAGCATCAGCTGTTGTAAGCCTTAATGATACCACAAATGCAATTGAATTCAGTATTCCGAAAACACAATTAGGAACTTTAGGCAGTTCAATTGGTATAGCCATTACCGAAATGACTTCAGGATGGGCTGCTGTTGCTAATTTCCCTGAAGGACCTAAGTTTTCTACATTACAATTGTAGTTTGTCATCGATAGCCTGTCAAAATTGCCATTAGATTTTAGCTTTTTGAAGAGGTCATTTTAAATCTAATGGCATGAGCTATCGAGTTAATATAATTTTAAAAGTAATCCTTGGTATTTTAGAGATAGTAAGGATTACTTTATAAGAATTCAAATAAAGAAATAAACCAGGAATGAATAAAAGCATAGCCAATAACCGATTAATGTCTGTAGATGTTCTGCGAGGATTTGATTTACTCATGATAATTGTGGCAGATCGCTTTTTCTATAATTTAAACACGGCTGCCAAAACCAATTTCACAAAGACTCTGACGGATCAGTTTGAGCATCCGGAATGGATTGGCTTTCATTTATATGATGTTATTATGCCTTTGTTTCTGTTTGTAGTGGGTGTTGTTATTCCGTTTTCTTTAGGGAAAAGAAGCACCGATGAAGAATCAGATTACAAATTGTATAAACATATTTTTAGACGATTTGTAATTCTTTTTATTTTGGGGTGGATTGTTCAGGGCAACTTATTGTTTCTGGATCTTTCAAAATTTCACATATTCAGTAATACACTTCAGGCGATTGCGGTAGGTTATTTATTTTCTTGTATTGCTTACATCAATTTATCCAAAAAAGGAAGGTATATCTTTTTTGCATCATGCCTAATTTTATATGCCGTTTTGTTAGCTGTTCCGAATTACTTCGGACACAGTTTTGAATTATTACCCAATAAAAACCTTCCCATTTATATTGATCAGCAGATTTTTGGACGTTTTTACGACCAGACACAATATTCATGGCTGTTAACAGGTTTAGGATTTACTGCCACCACCATGTCAGGATTATTTGCAGGAGAACTGCTCTTGTCCTCTTTATCCAGACAAAAAATTGCCAACTATCTATTCATTATTGGTGTAAGCGGAATTGTTATATCATTAATAATAGGTTTGTGGCACCCCATTATTAAAAAAATATGGACGAGTTCATTCGTACTATTCTCATCAGGAATTAGTTTTGTTTTATTAGCTTTATTTTATTGGATTGTTGATGTAAAAGGCTATACCAAATGGGCAAATCCATTTAGAGTAATTGGACTGAATGCCATCGCAGCCTATGTTGGATCACATGTTTTTAATTTCTCCTTGATTGCCAAACAAATTTTCTTTGGTTTTGAGCAATTTACGGGAGCTTATTACGATGCATTTTGTGATTTGGCCGGTTTTGGAATCCTTTATTTCCTACTTTGGTACATGCATAAAAACAAAACCTATATTAAAGTATAAACAAACAAATAATTACGAATAACGACTTCAATACATAATATCACTAAACAAAAAAAAATGAAAAGTTCAAGTTTAAAATTTTTACTGATAGCTTTTTTGCTATTACGAATTTGCGACATATCTGCGCAGCTCATAAAAACCAAAGCACCAAAAAGAGATAAAGGCCAAACTGATGTTTTGCGCTTGGCAACACCAGCAATTCCTTTAGTAAGAATCGGAATTATTGGTTTGGGAATGCGCGGAACCGGAGCAGTTGAACGTATTACTCACATTCCGGGTGTAGAAATCGTTGCGCTTTGTGATATGGTCGAAGAAAGAACAACAGCAGCCAATGATACTTTGGTAAAACATGGAAAAGTAAAAGCAGAAGTGTTTTTTGGAGAAGACTCCTGGAAAAAAGTAACCGCACTTAAAAATGTAGACTTGGTTTATATAGTAACCGACTGGAAACACCATGCCAATATTGCCGTGCAAGCCATGAAGGGCGGAAAACACGTTGCCGTAGAAGTTCCCGGAGCTTTAACGATGAAGGAAATTTGGGATATTATAGACACGTCTGAAAAGACCCGTAAACACTGTATGATGCTGGAGAATTGTGTGTATGATTTCTTTGAACTGACTACATTAAATATGGCACAGCAAGGTCTGTTTGGTGAAATTCTCCATGCCGAAGGTTCGTACATACACGGACTACAACCGTATTGGCAAGGATACTGGAACAACTGGCGTATGGATTATAACCGCAAACACAGAGGTGACGTTTATCCTACACACGGAATGGGACCGGCATGTTTAGCGTTAAATATTCACAGAGGTGATAAAATGAATTTCTTAGTTTCTATGGATACCAAAGCGGTCGGAAATCCTGCTTTTATTAAGGAAAAAACCGGAGAAATTGTAAAAGATTTCAAAAATGGAGATCACACGATGACAATGATTCGTACCGAAATGGGAAAAACAATCCAGATCCAGCATGATGTAACAAGTCCAAGACCTTACAGCAGGATGTATCAGGTTTCAGGTACAAAAGGCTTTGCGAATAAATATCCTGTTGAAGGTTATGCTATCGATGCAAAAGAAGCAGGTGGAGAAATTTCAAAAAATTACCAGAACCTTAATGCTGAAGAGTTTGTATCTGAAGATGTAAAAAAAATATTAATGGAAAAATATAAAAATCCAATTGTAAAAGATATCGAAGAAATGGCCAAAAAAGTGGGTGGCCATGGCGGAATGGATTTTATTATGGATTATCGTATGTTTTATTGCATACAAAAAGGACTTCCTTTAGATATGGATGTTTATGATTTGGCAGAATGGTCTTGTTTGAGTCCGTTAACAGAAATTTCTTTGGATCATAATTCAGCTCCTGTTGAAATTCCCGATTTTACAAGAGGAGGCTGGAAAAAGCTAAAAACTGTTGAATTTTCAAAATAAGAGTTTATTTGCATTTTTTAGTTTTATGATAGAAAGAGGCTGTTTTTTGACAGCCTCTTTCGTATACATAGTATTTGGAGGTAATATGATTCTGCTTTTTTGAGTTAACTCTGCTTTTTATTGAGTCAATTTAATCAAATATAATTATATACTTTTGCAGAATTAAAATACTTTACATTAATTTATATAAATGCATTTCAAATACCTGTTGATTTTATTGATTTTATTTTCAATTAAAGCAAATTCTCAAATACTTGAAGAAAAGAAAAATTTCCGCGCAGCAGATTCACTTTTAAAAGAACCAAGTTTTTCCGTCCATAAAGACAATTACTTTTTAACTGGTGTACCAATAAATACTGCTATTACTCGTAACAATTCCGATGTTAAATATCAGGTAAGTTTTAAGCTTCGGCTAAAATCAAAACCTTTATGGGGTGGTTTTTATCCTTATTTAATGTACACTCAAAAAGCTTTTTGGGATATTTATGCCAGTTCAAAACCTTTTTCAGAGATTAATTTTAATCCTGGAGCTGCCCTTGTTCGGCCATTTTATTTAAAAGGTGGAAGGCTGACTTATGGAACAATTTCCTTAGAGCATGAATCTAATGGGAGAGATTCTATTTATTCCAGAACATGGAACATGCTTGCCTTTTCACTAAGGTCACAGATTTCTCCACGGTGGACGGTAGGGATTAGAGGATGGTTTCCAATTGTTGATAAAGAAGATAATCCTGAACTTACTAAATATGTCGGCTACGGCGAAGCGAGTGCAACATATCAAATACAACCGGGACGATGGAGCGCAGATGTTCTTTTCAGAAAGGGAAGTGGACTTATCAATTACGGATCTTTGCAGACACAAATAAACTGGAAGCCGTACAGGAATGAAAATTACTATCTAACACTTCAATGGTTTGTGGGTTACACTGAAAGTTTGATTGATTACCAGGAACATAAAAGTATGCTACGTTTGGGATTTGTAATAAAACCTGAAAATATGGGTATTTTTTAAATTATTTCTCTATTAACAAAAACATATATTACTCTTTTGATAAGATACTTAAGATAATTTACAGCATAATTAAACAAGATTTTTACATTGAAGCCACTTATCTGAGTGGCTTTTTTATGAATTGGTTTTAAAATTCTGATTGTCATTATTTAACTATAGGAGGATAGTTTTTATACTTTTTTGATTTAGTTTAGGCCAAAATTCTTGATAGCATCATAATCTTTATTAATATAAATTATCATTATAATGCTTGAATTGATGATAAATTCAAGTCTAATAATTATAACAACCTAATCGAATAAATATGAAAATTAGAAAACAATATTCGTCAAATACCTTTTTCCTAATGTTAGTTTTTATTTTATCATTAATAATAATCAGCAGTGTCAATGGACAAAATCAAAATATAAAAAATGATGTATTCTGGAATGATAAAAATGGGAATCCATTGAACAGTCAGGGTGGCGGGATTTTTAAATTTCCTGATCCCATTACCGGTGTAATCAAATATTATTGGTATGGTGTTCATTATGAAGAAGCCGATAGTTATAGAAATACGCCATTTATTACGTATCCAAATGCTACTTTTAATTCGGTAAACTGCTACAGCTCAATAGATTTAGTCAATTGGACTTTTGAAGGAGATGTAATTACCAAAGATGAAGTCAATAAATCAGGAAAAACCTGGTTAGGCCGTTTGGGTGTAGCTTATATAAAAGAATTGAATAAATATGCCTTGTTTGTTCAGCATGGCAGTGAAGTTCTTATTACAGTATCTAATTCACCAACTGAAAAGTTTACCTGGCATCAGAAAATAAATATGGAAAAAATGATTGGAACCAGCAATACTGGTGATCAAACCGTATTTACAGATAAAGATACCGGTAAATCGTATCTAATTTATTCTTATGGAAAAGGAAGAAATAAAATCTATGTTTCGGAGATTGGGGTTAAGGATGGTAAAGTGAATCTATTGGATTGCACACAGATTTTTAAAGGAGAAAGCCGTGAAGGAAATTGCATGTTCAAATACAATAACAAATTTTATATGTACGCATCTAATATATACGGCTGGGATGCTTCTTTTGCTTATTATCTTGTGGCAGATAATATAAGAGGGCCTTATTTTCCTGCTAATGAAATGCTGATCACAAATGGTGCTTCCGAAGATTTTGCACATGTATCACAAACAGGTTTTTTTGTTTCGGTAAAAGGGAATAAGCAGGAGACAATTTTGTACTGCGGGGATCGATGGGCAAATTTTGCAGGCAATGGATTAGGATATAATCAATGGTGTCCGATGTCATTTAATGGAAATACACCTTATTTTAATTCTCTTAACTCCTGGAATATTAATGCTCAAACTGGTATTTGGAAAGTAGCCAAAGACAATAATTATGTCATGAATGGAAGTTTTGAAGCAGACAGAAGATATATTCCCAGTCACGTTAAGCCAGTTCAAATAAAATTAACAGGTTGGTCTGATGAGGTTACTGAAGGAAATAAGATTGGACTTGATAGTGTAAATTCTCCAGTAATGAATTATTTCAATACCGAAGCCGACAGGAAAATTGTAACAGGAGAGAAAAGTTTAAATATTAGCGATAAGATTAATTTTAAAAGAAAAATAGGGCAAAGAATAGAATCTTCGCCTTATGTAAAACTTGAAAACGGTGTATATGTATTGAAGGCTAAAGTTAAGAATACCAAAGGTTTTAAGAATCTGGAAATGTATGCCCTTAGTAATGGCAAGAAAGTAAAATACACTATCAAAGATGAAAATGCATTATGGATAACAATCCAGATTTCTAATGTTGCAGTTCGGGATGGAAAAATAGAAATTGGTTTTATGGCGGAAGGAGCTGCAAATGCTTCTTGCCAGGTTGATGATGTGACTTTAATAAAAAAGTAATTTGATTTATTATTCAATATCCAGGTCATTATTTGTTGCAATTCCCCAGCTGATTCCCAGAAACGAAACCAAATTATCTGTCTTTTCGAAATTTTTACCAAAGCCTCCTGTAATGGTAAATCTTTCGTTGATTTTATATTTTAGATTGCCTACAGATCTGTAATTGTCTTTTTGATTGGTTCTGTTGATATATTCATAACCAATGGCAAAATCATTCAATTGTAATTCGATTTTGGCTCCTAAATCAAGATTTTTTTCTTTTTTATAAGATAACAGAGTGGTGTTATATGTCATTTCATCAATTAAATATCGGGAGTATTGATAAATGTTAAGATAATTGTTATTGGTTTTGCTTAATTTAAAATTTGCGTTTAATGTCAACCATGCTCCATATCTTCCAAATCGTCCGGATTTAAATTCATTTTCATCAAAAAAATGATTGTAAGCCGTGGCAATATCGGCAGTAAATATTGGTTTTGAAGCTTCTAAAGTATCAACTGCAGCATAAATATCAGCAGTGAGTTTCTTATATTCCTCCAGTTTTGATAATTTATTAACCTGATCTAAATTCCATTGATTGTACTCAGCTGTTCCGGATTCATATGGATTTTGGTCAAGAGTTAGCTGTTGATCTGTAATGACCTTAAATCTTCCCAATTTTAAAAGCAGCTTATCGATAGATTCCTGTCTCTCTTTTCTGTTAACTGTCAAAAGGTTGGTTCGGATTCCAACGGATACATTCTGAATTGTATCTTTTTTTACTGAAGCTAATGAAAACGAAAGATTCTTATAAGGCTTAGAATAGCTTTTTTGATTTTCCTTAATCACATAATCAGTTAAATTTCTTCCTTTGTTGGCAAATACCCAGTAAGGTGTAAATTCCAAAGCATAATCAGTAGGGAAACCGCTGTTGCCTGAACTTATGCTGTTAATTAAGCTCAGTGTAAAAGCCTGGGTCGTAGAAGGAGTACTGATGATAGTAGGTGAGTAATCCAGTATGGTAAAAGCCGGAGCGTTGGGTAATTCCAAATCAGTTATTTTAATAGTATTTGATTCTTGTGAAAATAATTTCAAGCTGATTAAAAACAAGAACAGTATTGATTTCGTTTTCATTTGATTTCAATTATTTTAGTTAATAACAGAATGGTTTTATCCTCTGAAACAATGATTTCCTCTTTGACACATTTGTATATTTTACTGACATAAAAACTTCCGGGTTCGTCATCATCTTCAACCAGATGATAATGAATTTTTAATTTTTCTATAAAATCATCAATATCTTTTACTTTTTGCAAATCAAAATAGGTGATAATAATGATCCTGTATCTATCTTTAAAGTCAATTGTTTTTCCAACTTCAAAAAAACTGATATTGCCGTCGCCGGGATTAGAATCATTTATGGTGGTCTTTTTCCAGGTACCAACTTCTTCTTTTTCTACCCAGGTTCGCGATAAATATTTATAATCAAAATTAACTTCTAAAAATAATTTTGATTTCTCTGCTTCTTTGGTTTCAAAAGTTTCCATGATATTGAAATAAAATTTTACATAATTTTTATACAGAATAAAATTACACAAATACTTTAAATCCAGTAGCATATACATAAATTTATTTTTTGATATAAGAAAAATAAAAAACAAAAAACCTGCAAATTTGCATTTGCAGGTTCTTAAAGCATGTGACAAAAATGTCTATTTGATTAAATCAAAACTTCTCTTTACAAAAGCAGTAAGTTCTTCTCCTTTTAATAAGTTCTGAGATAATTTTGCCAAATCCAAAGCTTGTTTCACCAAACTTTCCTGAGTTGATTTATCTTCCGTATTTAAAATATTGGCAGCCAGGTCAGAGTTGGTATTGACAACCAGATTGTACATTTCCGGCATATTACCCATTCCAAACATTCCGCCACCGCCAGATTGGCTCATTTCTTTCATTCTGCGCATAAACTCTGGCTGAGTAATAATGAACGGAGCTGCCTGACTGTCCAAAGCTTCCAGCTGAACTGAATATGCTTTCGGAATATAAGCTTCCAAAGAGGTTTTTAAACTTTCTTTTTCTTCATCAGATAGTTTAGAAATCGTGTTTTCGTCTTTTTTTATCAAATTATCAACATGATCAGAATCTACACGAACAAAAGTTACATCTTTATTATCACCTTCAATTTTTTGAATCAA